>NZ_JAASRM010000001.1:138-609276 GCF_011761565.1 Rhizomicrobium palustre
GATAGCACGCAGGCGGGCCTCCTCGGACCGCGCAGCTTCGGCTCGGCAAGCCAGTCTTTCTTATCGATTTTCTCTTTCACGGCTACGCTGCGCAGCGGCGGAGGATGCCGCGCCGAAGTGCGATAGCACGCAGGCGGGCCTCCTCGGACCGCGCAGCTTCGGCTCGGCAAGCCAGTCTTTCTTATCGATTTTCTCTTTCACGGCTACGCTGCGCAGCAGCGGAGGATGCCGCGCCGAAGTGCGATAGCACGCAGGCGGGCCTCCTCGGACCGCGCAGCTTCGGCTCGGCAAGCCAGTCTCCTCCCCTCGAACAATAGTTCCATCTCGATTCGCCCTCCGTTACGGAATACACTCGCATGGCGAGAGTTTTGGGTGTTGGGGCGATGAAATACGTTTACATCCTCGCTAGCCAGAGCGCAGAAGAGCATTTCTATGTCGGACTTACCGGCGATCTGCGTGCTCGCCTAGCGAAGCACAACGCAGGTGAAGTGCCGCACACCTCGAAATATCGTCCTTGGCACATCAAGACCTATATTGGCTTCAGCGATCCAGGCCGCGCCGCTGCTTTCGAGCAGTATTTGAAATCGGGATCTGGCAGAGCATTCGCCAAGATGCACCTCTAGGCGAAGCTCCTCTGGGTTCTTCCCCATTTTCCGCTATGGTTCTCTTGGAATCTTCGGGGCGACGCCTCCTTGTTCACACGCAACAAACCTTTGCAGCGCCGAAAGCCCTTGGGGCCGGGCAAGAAGAGTCTGGCGCGGTCGGGCTGGCGCAAGAAGCCCAACGGCACCTCCACCAACCGCGACAGCGAGCTTGAGGAAGACGTTGCCGAAGACGATACCGACGCGCGGGCCCATCGCGCGCTCTGGGCCTTGCTACGCGAGAACGGTATCAACGGCTTCATCTTCCGCGAGCATGAGCGGATCGGGCCTTATGTCGTGAACTTCTATTGTCCCGCCGCCAAGCTGGCCGTCGATATCCGCCTCGCCGGAGACAGCGACGCAGCGCGCACTGCCTGGCTCACCACGCAAGGGATACGTCTTACTCCGCTCAAGGCGCGCGAGGTGCTGGCTGATTCGAAAGCCGCGCTCGATCGCCTCGCCGAGAGCTTTACCCTGCGGGTCATTTCGCGTGAAGAGCCCTGATCCCACGGCGATTTGTGTTTGCGACGTGATACAAATTACATCTTGGAGAAGACTTGCGCCGCCTCGCCCGCTACATTCCGACGCGGATTTGAAAGGCGCATATTTTGGGGTCCTTCATTGATGCCCGCACCGTTCCATCGGGCACCGTTCTAGAAACCGATCTTTGCATCATCGGCGGCGGACCGTCGGGGATTTGCCTCGCGCTCGCCTTGGCAAAGACCAATCTTCATGTCGTGCTTTTGGAAAGCGGCGGCATGGAATTCGACGCCAAGACGCAGGCGCTCTATCAGGGCGACACCTCCGGCGCACCCTATCTCACGCTGGAAGCCTCGCGCTTGCGCTTTCTCGGCGGCAGCTCGAATCATTGGGGTGGCTGGTGCCGCCCGCTCGATGCCATCGATTTCGAAAAGCGCGATTGGCTGGCTCACTCCGGCTGGCCCATCACCAAGGCCGATGTCGACCGTTATTTCGTCAAGGCCCATTCGCTCTGCGAGGCGGGCACGCTGCTCTACGATCGCGCAGCGGATTTCACCCAGGACCCGATCCTGAAACTTGCCGAAGGCGGGGTGCGGACGCGGTTTTTCCAATTCTCCAAAATGCGCGACAGCGTCTTCCCCACCCATTTCGGAGAGCGCTATGCCCCAGATCTGAAAAAGGTGGCGAAGCTTTCGGTGTATCTGAACGCCAATGTCACGCGGCTGGGGTTGGACAAGAGCGGCGCGAAGATTGCCGAGATCGATGTCGCGACGCTGACGGGCAAGCATTTCAAGGTGAAGCCGCGTGCGGCTGTGCTCGCCACCGGCGCTATCGAATCGGCGCGGCTCTTGCTCGCCTCCAACGATGTCCGTCCGTCGGGCGTGGGCAACAGCACCGATATGGTGGGGCGGTTCTTTGCCGATCACCCTACCCCGCGCGACACGGCAACTCTGGTGGTGTTCGACGGCAAGCTCTCGCCCTATTACGGCGCCATCCAGACCATCAAGGGCGCCATCGTCCGCGGTGGCTTCTTTCCGAGCGAAGCCTATCGGCGAAAGCACAAGGTGATGGCCTCCTCCGCCACGGTGGAGAGCAAGGCCGAGCTCGATGCGCTGGGCAAAGCGGCGGTCGCCGAAACGGCGCGGGCGCTCGGCGTGGATGCCTCCGACGCGGTGGCCTATTCGCTCGGCTGCGGCATGGAGGTGACGCCGGATCCCGATCGCCGCCTGACACTTGAAGCGGCGCGCGATGCGCTCGGCCTGCCCAAGATCAAGCTGACGATGAAAATTGCCGACGAAGATTTCGAACAGTATCGCGCGACGCTTGCCGAACTCGGGCGACAGCTTCTGGCGGCGCGTACCGGCATGATCCGCCTGAACCTTTCGAGCCGTTCGGAGTGGCTCGCCAATCTCGATTGGGGCAACCACCATATGGGCACGACGCGGATGAGCGCCAATCCCAAGACCGGCGTGGTGGATGCCAATCTGAAAGTGCATGACGTCGCCAATCTCTATGTCGCGGGAAGTTCTGTTTTCCCGACCTATGGCGCGGCGAACCCCACCATCAATTTGCTGGCGCTGGTGCTACGGCTGGCCGATCACCTGAAAGGCGCCCTGGCATGAGCCTTTCGCGGCGAAACGTGGTGCTGGCGATCGCCGGGATGGGCGGGCTGACCGGCGCGGTACTCAGCGGGCGCGCGCTGCTGCGCAAGCGCTATGCCCCGACGCCCTATGACGATCTTCTGGCGCTGACGAAGGACCGCGATGCCGCCGCGCAAATCGGCGAAACGGTGCTGGCACATATCGAGCCCTTTGAGCCAGAAGATGCGGCGGCGGCGTTGCGGTCGCATATGCGAGGACGTGCACTGGCGGAGGTCGCAGTGGAGGACGCCAAGGCCGCGGAGGTGGTAGAAGCCGGCGGCTGGGTGCTGCCCAAATCCGTAGCGGTGATCTGCGCGCTGGCAGCCAAGGCGGCAGGGTAATTACAAACTCGCCCTTATCAGCCCCCGCAACGAATTGCCGAGATAGAACCCGCCTTCGAGGTCTTCGGGGGTGAGCAACGCCTCACGCGCGCGGTCGGTGTCGAGCAGTTCTTCGCGCAAGATGCCCGGCAGGCAGCCGGAGGATAGCGGCGGGGTGAGCAGCACACCGTCGCGCTCGACGAAGATGTTGGTGCGGCTCGCCTCCACCACCTCGCCTTTCTCATTGAGGAAGATCACCTCATCAAAGGGCGGACATTGGGCGGAAAATGCGCTTTCGTAATGGGCACGCCAATTGGTTTTGTGGCGGGCAAGCAAGTCGGTGCTTTGCAGACGCGTCGGAGAGATGGTGCAGCGCCAATGCTCTTTGGCGGGGCCGAGGCGTCCCGTGGTGCAGCCGATCTCGCCGGCTTCGTCGAGTGTCAGGCGCAAGCGATGGGCCACCGCATCCTGCTCCGGCAGCGCGAGCGCATAGGTCGCCTCATCGAGCACGTCTTGGGCGCGCGAAGGATCAAAAGAAAGCCCCAGCGCCGCCGCCGAACGGGCCATGCGGGCAAAATGGCGCTCCAGCCGCACAAAGCCCTCCGCTTTCGACCAGCGCAATGTCTCGATCAATTCAAGCGGCTTTCGGCCTTGCGTGAAATAGCGCGCCTTGAGCAGCGCTTCGGCATATTCGTCCTCGCCCCGCGAATCCTGCACTACCCCGCCACCGATACCGAGTTCGCCGCGCCCGCCTGAAATCGTCATTGTACGGATGGCAACATTGAAGCGGGCCGAACCATCCGGGGCGAAATAGCCGATGGCACCGCAATAGACGCCGCGCGAGCTTTCCTCCAATTCGGCCAAAACTTCCTGGGCGCGGATTTTCGGCGCGCCCGTGATCGAGCCGCAAGGAAACAGCGCCTTCACGACCTCGGCGGCGCCCTGTTCCGGTTTCAGCTTGGCGGTGATGGTGGAGACCATCTGATGCAAGGTGGGATAGGTCTCCACCGCAAAAAGGCTCGGCACCGAAACACTGCCAGTCTCGGCGATGCGGCCAAGATCGTTGCGCAAAAGATCGACGATCATCAGATTTTCGGCGCGGTCCTTGGGGCTTTGGGCCAGGGCCTCTTGGGCGCGCGCATCTGCCGCCGGATCGGCACCTCGCCCGGCGGTGCCCTTCATCGGCTTGGCAGTGAGAACGCCATCGGCGGAAAGATCGAAGAACAGCTCCGGCGAGAGGCTGAGGATGTGACGCTCTCCATCCTCGACATAGGCGCCGTAGCGGGCGCCTGCGGCCTGCCGAAGCCCGGCATAGAGCGCCAAAGGATCACCCTGGAAGGCAAAGCGGGACCGGAAGCTGAGATTGGCCTGATAGATGTCCCCCGCCGCGATATAGGCCTTCACACGGTCAAAGCGGGCCCGGTAGGCGGTTTCATCCCATTCGGGCGTCAGTGGCCCCGCATAGGCCCGGCCCTGCTGCCAGGCGATCAGCGCCCCGCTGGCAGCCTCGCCAGAGAGGACCTCCGGGGCATCAAAGACCCCGAACCAGGCGAGCGGGCCACGGCGACCGTCGGGCAAGCGCGCCAAAAGCTTGGGCTCGAGCACATAGCCCAGCTCATAGGAAAAATATCCCGCAACATAATTTCCCGCCGCGCGCGCCGCTTCGAGTGCCAAAAGCAGCGGCGCGACCTCTTCCGACCGATCCGCCCGGAGTACGGCTTTGGGCGCAATAAAGCTGCGCAGCGAGCATTCCGTAACGTCATCAAGAAGCAGGACAGGCCTTGTCATGGGATAAACTGCACCAAGCGGTAAGCAACGGCGCATCCATATCTTGAACCGGAGGGATTTCCTCCCACATTCTGTATCAAGCGGTGCCGATTTCCGGGCCGCTCCTGCCGGCGAAAGCCGGACCCCAAAGCCGCTTAAGGAGGGCTTTGATATGAACCGGACCGTGATTTTTAACAGCCCGTTCCTTTTGGGCTTCGAGCGCCTCGAACAATTGCTCGAACGCACCGCCAAAAGTGGCGATGGCTATCCCCCTTACAACATTGAACAAGCAGGCGAGGACAAGCTGCGCATTACCCTGGCGGTAGCCGGGTTCTCGCGCGAGGATCTGCAAGTGACGGTGGAAGACCGCCAGCTCCTCATCCGCGGCAAGCAATCAGAAGGGGAAGACCGCAATTTCCTGCATCGCGGGATTGCGGCACGTCAATTTCAGCGGGCCTTCGTGCTCGCCGAGGGGATCGAAGTGACCGCTGCCAGTCTGGAACACGGACTTTTGAGCATCGACCTCGAACGCCCCAAGAGCAACACAATCGTTCGTACCATAGAGATCCAGGCGGGGCGCCCGGCACTGAGGAGGTCCGAGCCATGACAGAGGTTGAATTCGAACCGCTCGACACTGTTGAAGATGATGTGGAGCGGGTTGCGTACATCAAACCGACCGGCAGCGCGGAAGCGCATCGGCTCGGCCTCATTCCCCCCGGCATCGAACTTCCGCCGGACAGTAAGATTTTCGTCTTGCATGCCGCCGATGGCAGCGTCCTCGGCGTCACCGACAATTACGATACGGCCTATGGCGCGGCGGTGCAGAACCAGTTCACACCGGTCTCGCTGCACTGAACACTGCGCTGCGTTTTGCGCCGCTTAAGAATGAGAACCGGGACGCGAAAGCGCCCCGGTTTTTCTTTGCGCTGATCGGCGCCCTTGCCTGCCCCAAGTGATGGGTCCAAGTAGGGTGACGGCTTGCGGGATGAGAGCGGCAATGGATAGCGCGATCTGGGTTCAGCACTACGACGTCAACACCATGGTGCTCGACCATCACAAGCGGCTGTCCTTGGTCGGCCTTCTCAACATGCTGCAGGACACAGCCTGGATTCACGCCAAACATCGCGGCTGGGGGTTTGAAGACCTCATCGCCAAGGGCACGATCTGGGTGCTGGCGCGTCAGAAGCTGGTGATGCAGGCATGGCCGATGTGGGAAGACCGCATCACCCTGCATACCTGGGGGCGGGCTGGCGGCAGTGTGATGGCGCTGCGCGAATTCGAGATCTTTTCCGGCGACAAGAAGATTGGGGAATCCACCACAAGCTGGCTGGTGCTGGACTACGAAACGCGCAAGCCGCAAAAGCTTGACCGGGTTTCGTTCAATCTGATGTGCCGCGAGGAAGGCAACCTTGCCATCGCTGCCGAACGCCTGACGCCGCGCAGCGATCTTGTGCTGGCAGCCGAGTTCGATGTCCGCCACAGCGATCTCGACGTCAACGGCCATGTCAACAACACGCGCTATGCCGCCTGGCTGACCGATACGATGTCGAGCGGTGATCTCGCCGGTTTCGATATCACAGAATACGACGTGAACTTCCTGGCCGAGACCAGCCTCGGCGATCGCATTCTCATCGAAAGCGAAGACGGCGCGCGCGGCGAAGACGGATGCATCACCCGCGCCTATCAGGGCCGCAAGGCGGGCGCCGACAAACCCGCCTTCGTGCAGCGCGTGGTCTTGCGGCCGCGCTGAGCCCTACTTCTTCCCCGCGTTCATCTCCTCGAGCAGCGGCTTCATAGCGTTGAGTTCGGCGCCGAAGCCGGCCCAATCGCCAGCCTTCAGCTTGGCGAGCGCCTTGTTGTAGTGGTCGAGCGCGGCGCGCGCGGCGTCGGAGGCCGGGCCCTTGCCTTGCGCGGCGTCTTTCAACGCGGGCAGCGGGTTTTGCGCGCCTGCTGCTGCGGCTGCGGCGTCCGCGGCAGCCCCATTCGGCGCGGGGAAGAGCGTAGCAAGAACCTTGGCCAAGCTCTCATCCATCACCACCTTGCCATTATAGACCGCGATGACACGCTTCAACTCGGGCAACTGGCCGGAGGCGGCGCGCAAGTAGAGCGGCATCACATAAAGCAAGGAATCATCGATCGGCACGACCAGAAGATTGCCGTGGATGACGCGCGAACCCATCTGGTTCCACAGCGAAATCTGCTGGCTCACCTCGGTGTTCTGGCTGATCAGCGCATTGATCTGAAAGGGGCCGTAGACGAGCTTGTCTTTCGGGAAGGTGTACACCACCAGCTTACCGTAGCTTGGCCCATCGCAGCGCGCGGCAAGCCACGCGATCATGTTATCGCGCTGGTTCGGCGCCATCGGCAGCATCAGCACGAACTCGGTCTCTTTCTCCCCCGGCAGGCGCATGTTGAGGTAATACGGCGCCATACGGCCTTCGGCATCCCCCTCGTCGCTCGCAGGGCGCTTGGGGAATTGCCACAAATCCTCGCGGTTATAGAACACCTCCGGCGTCTGCATGTGATAGGCGCGGTACATGTCGGCCTGGACGGTGAAGAAGTCCTCCGGGTAGCGCACATGCTGGCGAAGATCGGCGGGCATCGCCGCGATCGGCCGGAACAGACCCGGATAGATGCGCGCATAGGTTTTGATAAGAGGATCGCCGGCATCGGCGATGTAGAAATCCACCGTGCCGTTATAGGCATCCACCACCACCTTCACCGAATTGCGGATGTAATTGGCGGTGCCATCCTCCATGCGCTTGGAATAGGGGAAGGCGCTGGAGACGGTATAGGCGTCCTGAATCCAGAAGAGCTTGCCATCCGAGACGACGATATAGGGGTCTTTGTCCAGACGGAGGAAAGGCGCGATCTTCTTGACGCGGGAGGCGATGTTGCGATGGAAGACGATGCGGCTTTCCGGCGTCACATAAGACGACAAGAGGATGTTGATATCGCCGAAATACCAGGAATAGAGCGCGCGGTTGGCAAGCCCGCCAATCTTCACACCATCCTTGCCGGTATAGGCCGCGTAAACGTTCTGATCGCCCTTGGGGTAATCGAATTCCGGGGTCGAGCTTTTGACGATGACATAGCTTTCCAGCTCTTCGCCGAAATAGATGCGCGGCTCGGTGATTTTGGGACCGCCATTGGAGATCGGCGGAATATCCTGCACATAAAGCGCGGGCAGCCCCCCTTCGGTCGCCTTGGTGACGGGCGACATCGCCACACCGTTGCCGTGCGTGAAGATCACATGGAGATTGAGCCAGGTCTGCACGTTCGACGGCAACAAATCCGATTTCAGCTCGCGCGCCGAGGTCATCACCTGCTGATAGCGCCCATCCAGCCAATAGCGGTCTACGTCGGCGTCGTGGAATTTGTAATAGGTGCGGATTTCCTGGAGCTGGCCGTAGCTCGACAGCAAGGGCTTGTAGTCCCACAGCCGGATATTATCGATGGTGGCGCTGTTGTTCTTGAGCGAGGCATAGCTCAGCGCGTCATCGCCCTCGAAAGGCTTCACCTCGATGCGGTTGAGGTCATAGGCCTCGCGCGTCATGGCGATGTTGCGCGCAATATAGGGCGCTTCAAGCTGCAACTGGCTCGGTTTGACCACGAAACGCTCGAACACCCCGGCGGCCAGCGGCGCGATGACGATGGAGAAAACCACAAGGCCGAAACAGGCGAAGAGCGGCAGCTTCAGGCTCTGGCCGCGGACATTGGCAAAACACACCAGCGCGGCAACCAGCGACAGGCAAGCCATGATCCAGAAGAGCGGCATCTGCAGATGGACATCGGTGTAGCTCGCCCCCACCACGACACCGTTATCGCCATAGACAAGACCAAAGCGCTGCAGCCAGAAATCGGCCGCCTTCGCGACGAGATAGAGCCCAGCGATCACCGAGATATGCGCCGCGGCGGCGGGCGCCACATAGCGGCGCTGCTGATCCACGATGATAGCGCCATGCACCCAATAGAGCGCGGCGGCAAAAATGCCCGATACGACCAGAATGAACAGCAGCCAATCCTTCAGCGCCTCATAGACCGGCAGGCTGAACAGGAAGAAACCGATATCCAAACCGAACAGGGGATCCTTCTCGCCATAAGGAACCTGATGGAGATAGCGCAGCACCAGATCCCAGACGCCAAAGGACGATAACGCTATCAGAAAGCCGAGCCCCGCCCCGGCCACAATGACCGCCGGTCCCCAAGGAAAATTGCGATAAAGCTGTTCCAGCGCGGCGGGCGGATTCAGCCCTTCAATGCTGTTCCAGGGTGAAGCGACGGGGCGCAGCATACGGCGCGGGCCCGCGCGGCGCTGGGCGAGAATACCATTGACGATGAGAAGCGCGGCGCTGACCGCAAATACCGCCGTAAAGAGCGCGATCCGGGCCAAAACCCGCGTCCAGAACACCTCCGCAAGGCCAAGAGAGGAGAACCAGCTCCAATCCACCAGGAAGCCAGCCAGAACGCGGAACCCCACCAGAAGGGCGATGGCCGCACCGATAATGATAAGAAGAAAACGATTGTTGGCGCTCACGATCCTGCCCAAGCGGATACACGCAGCAAGGGATACACCCCGCCCCACGCCCCTACAAGGCGCCGACCGTTCAAGCTTTGTTGTACGGAGGAATCAGGAACCGCTAAGCAGCGGCGGAGGCGCTGCCGTTATTCTGCGGCTCGGTCAGAATGGCGTAGAGCGCCTCTGCCGTGGTCGCCTTGCGCAGCTTCTCACAGACCGCCTGATTGCGCAGAAGCCGCGAGACGCGCGCCAGTGCCTTCAGATGATCCGCACCTGCGCCTTCGGGCGCGAGCAGCATGAAAACGAGATCGACCGGCTGATTATCCACCGCCTCGTATTCGAGCGCGTTATCGAGCTTGGCAAAGAGGCCCGTGATCTTGGAGATATCGTCGAGACGGCCATGCGGGATGGCGATGCCCTGCCCCACACCGGTGGTGCCAAGACGCTCGCGCTCGACCAAGGTCTCGAGGATGCGGATCGACGGCACGCGCGTGAGGAAAGACGCCTTATCAGCGAGATGTTGCAAAAGATGCTTCTTGTCCTTGAACTTCAAAGAAGGAAGCACGCCCTCTGGACTGAGCAGATCGGAGATTTGCATGACGGTCCTACGGTAACCTTCTCTGACCTAGAGAACACTCAACACCGAACGCGCTACCCGGACGCTTGTTGCCAAACTGTCTTGCGGCTTAACCCGCTTTAATCCGTAAAAGCCCGTATTGGACGGGTCTTCTTTCGAAGGGCGCGGACCCATTAGTCCGGGCCATTTTCAAAGTCAACGTCCCCCTTTCAGTGCGGGGCTAAATCGCGGTTTTCCGGGGATTTCAGGCGGCGGCGTTCGACCGAGGACGGGATACGCATCGATTCGCGATACTTGGCCACGGTACGGCGGGCGATATTCACACCATCGGCGGTCAGAAGCGCGACGATGCGGTCATCAGAGAGAATTTCACGCGGCTCCTCGCGTTCGATCATCTCGCGGATACGGTCGCGTACAGCTTCGGCCGAGTGCGATTCAGAGCCATCCATCGATTGAATTGCGGCGGTGAAGAAGTATTTCAGCTCGAAAAGCCCGCGCGGCGTGGAGATGTATTTGTTCGATGTGACGCGGCTCACCGTCGATTCATGCATGCCGATGGCATCGGCGATGGTCCTGAGATTGAGCGGCCGCAAGTGCCGCACGCCATAGGTCAAGAAACCATCCTGCTGGCGCACGATCTCGCTCGCCACCTTCAAAATGGTGCGGGCGCGCTGATCGAGGCTTTTGACCAGCCAATTGGCGTTGTTGAGGCATTCCGTGAGAAAGGTCTTGGCATCCTTGTCGCGCGCCTTGACCGAGACATTCGCATAATAGCGCGCATTCACGAGCAGACGCGGCAAGGTATCGCTGTTCAGTTCCACCATCCAGCCGCCATCAGGCCCCTCTCGCACCATCACATCAGGCACCACGGGCTGCACCGGCTCGGTCGCGAACATCATCCCCGGTTTGGGGCAGAGGGCGCGGATTTCGGCCAGCATATCGGAGATGTCAGCGCTATCGACGCCGCAAATCTGGGCCAGCCCCGCCATATCGCGCCGCGCGACAAGATCAAGATGGGCGACCATCGCCTCCATGGCCGGATCGAAACGGTCTTTTTCCTTGAGCTGCAGGGCGAGGCATTCGGCGAGATCGCGCGCCGCCACCCCGATAGGGTCGAAGCCTTGCAGGACCTTCAAGGTCGCTTCGACGGTGGTGATATCCGCCCCGAGGCGCTCGGCCACTTCAGCCAGATCGCCCCGCATATAGCCCGCCTCGTCCACTGCATCGATCAAAGAGACGCAGATGAGCCGCTTCTCAGGATCGAGCGCGGCAATCGCAAGCTGATCGAGCAGATGATCCTTGAGCGTGCCGCCATCGGCGACGGTGGCTTCCAGAAGGTCCTCGTCGCCTTCATAGCGCGAGCCGGATTTGACGGTGGACCAATCGGTGAGAGGTTCATTGGGCGCTGCACTGACGGCGCCACGCTCCTCACCGTCGGAATAGCGGTCCTCACCAGTGGCATCCATATCGGCGCATTTGGAGAAATCCTCGCGCGAGAGCTCGCGGTCGAGAGCTTCCGCAGGGCCCGCCTCGGCTTGGGGCGGAGCCTCGGCCTCGCCAGCGACGGGGGCGGGATTGTCGTCACGTTCGAGAAGCGGGTTCTTCTCCAGCTCCTGCTCGCAGAATTCGGCCAGCTCCACATTCGACAACTGCAGCAGCTTGATCGCCTGCTGCAATTGCGGGGTCATGACCAGGCTTTGGCCTTGGCGAATTTCGAGGCGTTGGGAGATCGCCATCAGCGTGTCTCCCCTGCCCGCGCGCGGGCGTTACGCAACGAATGCCAGCGGCCAATCATAGCGAGAACTTTTCACCCAAATACACACGCCGAACATCACGGTCGGCCACGATATCGTCGGGCGTGCCTTCCCTCAGCACAACACCATCATGCAGGATGTAGGCGCGGTCGATGATGTCGAGCGCGTCGCGCACATTGTGATCGGTGATGAGTACGCCGACGCCGCGATCCTTCAGATGCTTCACCAGGGCGCGGATTTCGCCCACGGCAATGGGATCGATGCCGGCGAGCGGCTCGTCGAGCAGGATGTAAGAGGGATGGGTCGCCAAAGCGCGCGCGATTTCCACGCGACGGCGCTCGCCGCCCGACAAAGCGATGGAGGGCGTATTGCGCACATGGGTGACGCCGAATTCGGCGAGCAGTTCTTCCACCGCCGCTTCCAGCGCACCCGGATCGGGCTCCACCAGCTCGGCGGTGGCGCGGATATTCTGCTCAGCGGTGAGACCGCGGAAGATGGAAGCTTCCTGCGGCAGATAGCCAATGCCCATGCGGGCGCGGCGATACATCGGCAGACGGGTGACGTCGTAACCGTCCACCTCGATCGTGCCTGCATCGACCGGAATGAGGCCGGTGATCATGTAGAAGCAGGTCGTCTTACCTGCGCCGTTCGGCCCGAGAAGACCAACGACCTCGCCACGCTTCACCGACAAACTCACGGAGCGCACCACGGGACGCTTGTTGTAGGCTTTGGCGAGACGGGTCGCGACCAAACCCTTGCCGCCGTCCACCACGCGGGGGCGGTTCACTTCGGGATCCAGGGTCTCGGTCGGTTCCATGCGAGAACTGTGCCTACCTATGCTTAAGGAACATTGAAGTTCAGGGTTTTTGTGTGTCACTTGGCTCGCTGGAGGGCGAAAACAAGGCCTGCACTCTGCCGCCCTTGCCCTCGCCGCCGTCAAGCGTCGCGAGACCCGTAATCAAATTCACCACCAACTGGCGGCCACGCATGACATTCTTGTCCTTCGTGAGCACGACGTTGCCCGTTAAGGTAATGATACGCGGGTTGACGTCGTAAACCCCGTTATCCCCGGTCGCGATACCGGACGGCGCGTCAATCACCACCTTGCCCTGGGCGTTGATCCGGCTCGGCTTATCGTTGACGAACTGCGCCCGCATGGTGTTCGCGCGAAGCGCCACCTCGCCCTGATGCACGACGACATTCCCGGTATAAAGGCCGGTCTTAGCGTTGGCATCCGCGGTGAAATTATCCGCCGAGATATCGATCGGCGCGTTGGGATTGAGCATACCCTTGCCGAAGCTGGCCTGCTGCGCAACGCCCGCCCCTGTCAGGGCAGCCAAAGCGAAACCCGCGATAAGATAGCCCCTCATTTCTTGCTCGCCTTCTGCGGAATAAGCGTCATATGGACGTGCCCGCTGAGTTTGACTTCTTTCTTTATCCGGTCGGCGTGGAAACGATCGGCGCGGAACCGCCCGAGAGGACCATGCCCCTCCACCGGCGTATCGCTCTCGATCACGTTCTGATGGATATAGGCCGTCGCGGCCGTGGTATGGAGCTGATAGCCATTGTCAGTGAAAATCGAAATCCCGCCATCAAGCTTCAGGATGCCCGCCTCGCCATCGATCCAGCCATGGGCGGCGGTGGCGTTGACCCAGCTCTGGTTCTCGAACTGCATATCGGCATCGATCTGCTTCAAGCTGGCGCGCTTCTTGTTCTTGTCGGTGGGATCCTGCACCAGCTCGGCGAAGGTGATCTTATAGGGATTGCCCTTATCATCGACGCCGGTGAAGCTCGATTTGGTCATGGTCAGGTCGCGCGCGAGATTGCCGCGCTGCTGCACGCCGATGGTGCGATCCTTCTGGCGCGGCATCACCGAATAGGCGACCACAGAGGCGAGCAGCACCACCGCCGCGATCGGCAAAATGCCTTTCATGACGCTGACAAAACGCGAATAGCGCAAGGCGTCCATCGCCTTCAGACGCTGGCCCTGAGCCCAATCGCGCGCAGGCGCGATGCGCGGCAGCACCGGCGGCAAGACCGTCTTGGGCTTCTTCTCCGCCTCAACCTCGCCGGAAGGTCCGGGCAAAGGCTGTGCGACAGCCGACTTCACCTCGTCTCTGCGGGTCATCGCAGACCTGCGCGCAGACAATCATGGATATGCAGCAAGCCGACGGGCTTGGCGGCCACGGGCTTGCCCTCGAGTACGAACAGCTGGGTGATTTTCTTCTCGTTCATCAGGGCAAGCGCTTCGGCAGCGAGCTGATCAACGCGCACCACCTTGGGCGAGCGGGTCATCACATCCCCGGCTTTGGCGTCTTTCAGATTCTCGTCAAAGCGGCGGCGCAAATCGCCATCGGTGATGATCCCGACCAGCGCGCCGGATGCATCTACGACCCCGACACAGCCGAAATTACGCTTCTCCATCACCGAGATGGCTTGGCGCAGCGGCGCATCAAGGCGCGCCAGCGGCAGCTCGTCGGCGCTATGCATGAGATCGCCGACCTTGGTCAGCGCCCGCCCCAAAGAGCCACCGGGATGCAGATTACGATAGGCTTCGGTCGAAAACCCGCGCCGTTCCATCAAGGCAATGGCGAGGGCATCGCCCATCACCAGCATCATGGTGGTGGAGGTGGTCGGTGCGAGGCCATGCGGGCAGGATTCGCGCACATGCGGCAGCACCAGCGCCACATCGGACGCCTTGAGCAAGGTCGATTCGGGATTCCAGGCCATGCCAATCAAGGGAATCCCGAAACGCTTAGCGTAGACGATGAAATCGGAAAGCTCGGAGGTTTCCCCGCTCCAGGACAGGATCACCAGCACGTCCTGCAGCGTGATCTCGCCAAGATCGCCATGGCTCGCCTCGGAAGGATGGACGAAATGCGCGGGCGTACCCGTGGAGGCCATGGTAGCGGCGATTTTACGGGCAATATGGCCGGATTTGCCGATACCGGAGACGATCACCCGCCCTTTCACACCGACAAGGACATCCACAGCGCGGCTGAAGGCCGGGCCAAGCGCATCACCAAGCAGGCTGACAGCCTCCCCCGCCGACGCGATGACTCGCCGGGCAACCGAAAGGTCCCCGGACTGTTCAGGCGGGCTGCTGGTAGGCACAGAACGCATCAAACACCCAAGAAAGAAGGTCGAAAACTGGCCCCTGCCCTGACAGGATGGCACCCATCAGAGCCAGAAAGCCGCGAGCGGGCCACCGAAAAGCAGCCGCCTTAAGCGAAATTCGTGCCAAGTGTGGCCAAAACCCCGCCGCGGTCAAGCTGGCTTCTCTGACTGGGGTAAATATCTGTACCAACGGCCAGATTTCCAGCCCCTGAGGGCCTCACCCTCAATGCGCGAAGATATCCACCTCGCCCCAGCCTGCCAGATCCAGCGCGGTACGGGTGGGCAGGAAGTTGAAGCAGGAGGCGGCGAGCTCGGTCCGCCCCTCGCGCGCCAGCATGGTGTCGAGCACCTCTTTCAGGCGGTGGAGATAGGCGACGTCATTGCCCGCATAGGCAAGCTGGCGCTCGGAAAGCTCGGGCGCGCCCCAATCGGAGCTTTGCTGCTCCTTGGAGAGATCGACACCCAAGAGCTCGCGCACCAAGTCCTTCAAACCGTGCTTATCGGTATAGGTGCGCACCAGCTTGGAAGCGATCTTGGTGCAATAGATCGGCGCGGTGACTACTTCGAGATGGCGCTGGAACATGGTGACGTCGAAGCGCGCGAAGTGGAAGAGCTTGATGGTGTTGGGGTCGGAGAGCAGCTTCTTCAGATTGGGCGCGTTGTAGCCGCCGGGCATGAACTGCACGGCATGGCAAACCCCATCGCCAGAGGAAAGCTGCGCCAGGCAGAGGCGGTCGCGGAAGGGGTTGAGGCCCAAGGTCTCGGTATCGATGGCCACAATGGGGCCGAGGTCCAGCCCATCCGGGAGGTCGTTCTTGTAGAGCTTGATCTTCAAAAGACACCTATGAAACTTCGGCAAAACTGCCCGTGATCGTAAATATCTTTTACGCCATCGCAGGGCTTCGTCCATAACGCTTTATGGGCGCGGCGTCAGTTCCCGCGGCACAAAGCTTGCTCCCGCAACATCTGTATGGGCGGGAGGGAAAATGAAAAGGCATGTCTTAAGGTTCGCGGCGAGCCTCATCTTCACGACGGGCACGGTCGGCGTGCTGGGATTGCAGGTGAATCCGGGCGATTTCACCAGCATTGCAGCCAAGGCAGAGACACAGGCCAGCATGACAAGCGCCGCATTGTGGCGGCAGGGAAAACGATTCTCGAGCGGGATTTCAGGTTTCCTGCAGCGCAGCGTTGCGCGTCCTGCCCGCGCGCTCCAGCCGCAAGTGTCAGCCGAATTTACAGAAACGGGGCCGCGCAACACCGCGGCGCCAACCGGTTCGATCGGCGTCGCACCACAGCCAGCCTTCATAGAGATCGGCGGAGGTCTTATCGGCGGCGGGTACTATTCGGGCGGTAACGGCGGCGGCACGCCAGGCGGCGGCGGCGGCTCTAATCCGGGTGGCGGAGGCAATGGCGGCGGCACAACGCCTGGCGGCGGCGACAATGGCGGTGGCGCGACACCGGGTGGCGATCACCCTGGCGGCGGCGATCATCCCGATAACGGAGGCAATGGTGGCGGCACCACGCCGGGTGGTGGTGGCGGCACGACGCCTGGTGGCGGAGACAATGGCGGTGGCACAACGCCAGGCGGCGGTGATCATCCCGGCGGTGGGGATAACAATGGCGGCTGCGGCGAGAATTGCGTGAACGTGCCGGAAAGCGGCGGCATGCTCTATGCCGTGCTTTTGGCGTGGAGCTTGGCTTTCGGACTACACCAGTTCGGGCGTCGGCGTCAGGTGGCGCTGCAAGAAGCCGTCAAACATCCAGATCAGCCATAAGGTGCGGCTGTTATCGGACCAACCTTTGCGGTGCGCATCCAGCATGCGTGCCGCAAAAGGCAAGTCCAAAAACTCATCCAGCGCCGTACCGCGCTTGAGGCGCAAGCTGAAAGCCTCGCCGAATTCGCCGCGGAACCAGCGCGCCAGCGGCACCGAGAAGCCCTGTTTGGGGCGATAGAGCACCTTATGCGGCAATAAGGGTTCAAGCGCACGTTTTAGAACGAACTTGCCCTCGCCGCCCCTGAGCTTGAAATCGCGCGGCAGGCTGAGTGCCCATTCGACAAAGCTCGCATCCAGCATGGGCACGCGCACTTCCAGACTGTTCGCCATGGAAGCACGATCGACCTTGGTGAGGATGTCGCCGGGGAGCCAGGTTTTGAGATCAACATATTGCGCCATAGCGACGGGATCATCGAAGGGCGCATTCTTCATGTGCTGAGCGATCACATCGGCGGCGCGATAGCCTTTGAGTGCCCGCTTTAGCTCCGGCGCGAACAAGGCCGAACGCAACTCATCACTAGTGACCGAGACATTATGGAAATAGCCCTCTGCGGTGGTCGCCGCCAATTCGCGAAAGGTCTGGCGGGCACGAAACATCCGCGGCGCCCAATCAAGCTGCGGGTAGACCTCGCCCAGCGTGCCAAACACCAACCGGCGCATCAGGCCCGGAAAAACACCCCGTAACGCCTCTTCGCGGGCATGGAAGGGATAGCGGCGATAGCCTGCGAACAATTCATCCCCGCCATCGCCTGAGAGCGCCACGGTGACATGGCGGCGCGCCAGCTTGCATAAGCGATAGGTCGGCATCGCCGAAGAATCCCCGAAAGGCTCATCATAAATGCCCGGCAGCCGCGCCACCGTTTCCATATCGTCGGGCGAGACCACCTCGACATGCTGGGTGACGCCATAGCGCGAGGCCACCGCTTCGGCATGACTGCGCTCATCGAAAGCAGCCTCTTTAAAACCAATGGTGAAAGCGGAAAGGCCTTGCGGCAGAGATTTCGCCATCAAGGCGGTAATGGCGCTGGAATCCACCCCGCCCGACAAAAAGGTGCCGACCGGCACGTCGGCGACAAGCTGCGCGTTCACCGAGGCCGCAAGCCGCGCGCGCAATTCCTCCGCCACCGTCGCCGCATCGCAAGGCGCATCCGAGATCGGCTTGGGCTGCCAATAGGTCCTGAGTTTAGGCTCCTGCCCGCGTTGCAGGCTTAAGGCGCAGCCAGCGCCGAGCTTCTTCACCCCGGCATAGATGGTGCGCGGATCTGTGACATAACCATAGGCAAAGAAATCCTCCACCGCGCGCGGATCTATGCGGCGAGGGAAATCCGGACGCACCGTCAGCGCCTTCAGCTCCGAAGCAAAGACGAAGGTCTTGTCGGGCAGCACAGCATAATAGAGCGGCTTCTCGCCCAACCGGTCGCGCGCCAGGAACAGGGTTTGCTCGCTCCTGTCCCACAGCGCGAAAGCAAATTGTCCCTCGATATGATCGACGCAATCATGGCCCCAGGCGACCCAGGCGCGCAGGATCACTTCGGTGTCGGAATTGGTGCGGAAGGGATGGCCCTGCCGCTCCAATTGGCGGCGAAGCTGGCGGTAATTGAAAATCTCACCATTGAAGACGATGGCGATGCGGCTGCCTTCGGTGAACATCGGCTGCTCACCGGTGGAAAGATCGATGATGGCCAGGCGGCGATGGCCAAGCGCGAGACCGGGTTCGAAATGAAAGCCCTCCCCGTCGGGCCCGCGATGCGCAATGGCATCGTTCATGGCTTTCGACAGCAGGCGATCAGGCTGCAAGAGCCCCACCATATCAAACCATCCCGAGATTCCGCACATGACTGCCTCTATCGCGCGTGATCAATCCGCGCCTTGATGGGAGAAAGCGTGGTGGCGACATCTTTCAGACGCTTGCGCGCCGTATCGAGATCACCCTCCACAGGGGTGGAAAGCGCCAGAAGCGCCGCGCCCTCGCCGCCCGAAATGGCGCTGCGCATGCGGTTGAGCTTCACGGCGAAAGCGCTGGTGGTGTAATCACCGCCGCTGACATAGCTCCACCAGATGAGCCGCGAGACACCGCCCGAGCCGAGAACAAGCTCGCGGAACTCGATAGGTTTTCCGCCGATACTGGCATTGGCCGTTGACTGGGAAATGGGGTGCCAGATTTCTTCATCCCACATCTTATTGGCAGAGGAGATGAGATGGCGCCCGCCATCGCCGTAATACTCGGTATGTACCGAGACGGGCGGTGTCTCGGGCTTCCATAGCGAGAACTCGAGCCGCGCATCCGGCGATTGGTATTGCGGTGCCCAATCGCGGGTGACGGCTGAAACCTGCCATTCCGCAAAAGACGGCGGCAAAGCGAAAGCATTGGTATTAACCGGAACGGCTGCTTCCGCCCGCCAAACTGCAAAACCCGGCACCAGTGCCATTGCGAGTACTGCGGTGAGAAGCACCGGTACCAGAGGCGAGGATTTTAGAGCGCAGGGCAAGACGGGCGCTGCGCCCGGCATCTCATCGGCGAATTTCAGCCCGACATACATCAGGACGGCCAGGATCGCGACCGAGAAGCCCCAGCCATAGACAAGATGATCCGCGCCAACCGCGATGCGGTTATCGCTAAAATGGGCGAGCAAGACGATGCCGAGCGCGCGAAAGCCATTGCCGATGATGGGCACGATCACACTCGCGAGCATAAAGAGAAAGATTTTGCGCGGTGTATTATAGGTCAGATAGGAAAACAGCGCGCCCACCGCAACGGTGGCAATCAGAAAGCGCAGCCCCGCACAGGCCTCGGCCACCTGGAACTTGCCATTGGCAAGCTCGATCAGATTGCCTTCGGTGTAGTGCAGAATACCGAGAATATTGAGGCCGTGGTCGATGAACCAGGTCGTGAAGTGTTGCAGGGGCGCGATAAGATACTCACCCATCGGCACCAGGAAAAAGAGATAAAGGCAAGGAAAAAGGATTGCGCGATAGACCGCCCCGCCCAAAAGCGCCCAAATCAGGATTTGCGCAAAAGCCACAACCGCGAGCTGTTCGATTTCATTGATCGAGGCGAGCTCTCCCAGAAAGGCGGCCACGATCACCAGCGGCGCCAGAAGCAGCGCAGGCGCATAAGCGGCGGGGCTGAGCACCGCCAGTTCATCACGCTTATTCCAGATGAGATAGGCAGAAACCGGAATGATGAGAAAGCAGTGCGAGAAGGTAGGAGAGACCCACCACACCGTTACCGCCGCCGCGATGGCAGGGGCATAGAAAATTCCCAAGGCGATCAGCGCGAGCACCAGGGCAGAAAGATGCAGGCTCCAAGTAGAAATGCGCTTGGCGGCGGGGGCAAATTCTGTCGCGCTGCTCATAAAGTGGCCTCCAAGCTATCCGATTCCGGGGCGAGCAATTCATCCAGCAGCGCGAGATTTGTGTCCCAGCTATAGTGGCGCTCCACCAAATGCCGGCCATTTGACGCGATACGCGCGCGATCCGGCCCCGTCGCGGCGGCAATCACCGCCTCGGCAAATTCAGCGGCGCTATCGGCCACCCAAAGATCGCGCCCGGCGATAACACTGAGGCCACGGCTGGCGGGCGTGGTAGCCACCACCGGCTTTTGCAGCGCGAGCCCTTCCAGCACCTTATTCTGCACCCCGCGCGCCAGGCGCAGCGGCGCCACCACCGAAGACGCATGGGCGATATAGGGGCGAACATCCTCCACCCTGCCCGTCACCACCACACCCTCACGCGGCTTCAACAGTTCCGGTGCGGGCTTTGCCCCAACGATGTAGAATTTGGCTTTCGGCAGCGTGCGGCGGATCAGCGGAAATATCTGCTCAGCAAACCACAAGGCCCCTTCGACATTGGGGCGGTAATCCATTGTGCCCACCATGGCGAGCGGGATTTCATCGCCGCCGTAGGGCGCTGGAAAACTCTGCTTTGGACTATAACGTTCAAGATCTACGCCATTAGCCATGCTGAAAATGTGGCGGCGGCTTTCAGGCGCGAACGCGCGAAAGGTATCAGCTTCGAAGGGGGAGACCAGCAGCGTGGCACTAAAGTGCACCGCCGCATCCCGCTCCAGCGTGAGAAGTGTGCGCGCCTCGCGGCCATAGAGCCAGGCCTTAGGCCCGCGCACGGCGTTAGCATATTGGCGCCATTTATCGGAATCGACGTCCACCATATCGAGCAGCGCGCGATCTGGCGCGATACGACCCATCACAAAGGGCGCCATGGCGGAGCTAAACACCACCACGCGATCGACGCGCGGCAGCATATGATTGACCCAGCGGCGCAGGCGTGTACTGGCGAAATAAGAGGTAGTGAGCGGTGCGCCCGCAACCAGCGCGCCCAGCATGCGTGCCCCGGAAACCATCTTGTTCAAGGGTACAAGACAGCACTCGCCTTTGACATAGCGACGTAAGGCGGCTTCGTGCTGCAAATCCGAAGCATCATCCACAAAAGCGCCGAGATGGACACGATGACACTTAGAAAGGTGACGCAGAATGTGGAAGGCGCGGATTTTCTCGCCCTTGTCGGGCGGATAGGGAATGCGGTGGCAGAGGAACAATATGTTCACGCTGCCTCCAGGAAAATCTCATCCATGCGGCCCCATTGATAGGAGACAAGCAGCCGCTTCAGCTTATCTTCCATGCGCGAAAGATTGGTGTAGTGGCGGATGCGCGATTTGAGAGACGCACCGCGCACGCGGGGCTGGCCCGCATCGATTTCCCAGGGATGAAAATAAAACACCAGCGGCTGATCATCCCGCGCGCGCACGCTATCCATCGCCCTTCGCGAAAGGCCGAACGGCAGAAGTCGAAAATAGCCGCCGCCACCGCTTGGCCAATTGCGGCCCAACCAACGCAAGGAGGTGACGGGGATTTCGAGGAAATCATCCTCGGCCAGCGGATGAAAGGCAAAGCGTGGCGCTTCCGGAATGCCGTAATTGTCATGCGCGATGGGATTGGTGGAGGAGGAATAGCGATAGCCCGCCAAGGCCAGCGCCTCCATCACCCAGAGATTTTCCTTCATCACCGAAAAGCTCGGCGCGCGATAGCCCTTCACCGCCACCCCGCTGATATCCTCCAGCACCGATTTGGCGCGACTGACATCGCCAAGGAATTCCGAAAAGCTTTGGGAATCTGCACGTTTGTGATCGCTGCCATGCGAGGCAAGCTCATGCCCGCCCGCCACAATGGCTTTCACGACTTGGGGAAAACGCTCCGCCACCCAGGCCAAGGTGAAGAAGGTTCCGTGCACTTTGGCTTCGGCAAACAGCGAGAGCACGCGCTCCATATTGCGTTCGATCCGGCTGGTACGCTTGGCCCAGCTATCGCGGTGGATGACATCGAAAAACGCTTCCACCTGGAAATAGTCTTCCACATCCACCGTGATGGCGTTGCGCAGCTTTTCCGGAACTGCGGCGGGGCGGGCATTCCATCCCTCGATCACACTCTGGGGGTTCATCTCAACTCTCGCATCCATGGCCTAACCCCGCGCTGCCGGATCGATCATCTCGGCGAGGCCCACCGCGAGCTTGCGCAAAGACTTCTCCTGGTGATTGACCCGCCCTTCCAAGGTCTCGAGCCTGGCGGTGATAGGCGCGCGATCCATGCGGGTGAGATAGTTTTCTTCCATCGCCGGCGCAGGCGTGACTGCCTGACCGCGATATTCCTCACGCAGATCGGCGGCGACGCGCTCTACATCACCCGCGGCGAAAACATGCATGTTGTCGAGAAAGCCGAGGAGCAGAAGACGGCTGCACAGCGTGTTGATCTGGCGCGGCACACCACCGGTCGCGACATAGATCGCATCCACCGCCCCGTCTTCGAATGCGGGATCGCCCGTCCAGCCCGCATGTTTCAAGCGATGCGGCAGATAGAGCCCGACCTCATGACGGCTCATGGGCCCCAGGTGATAAGAGGCGATGACGCGCTGGCGCAGCTGCTCAAGATTGGGGTGGGTCAGCGTATCGCGAAATTGCGGCTGGCCAACCAGAAAGATCTGACAGGGCGAATGCACGCCGACCTGAAAATTGGAAAGCATGCGCAGCTCTTCCAATGCGGAGGCGGAAAGGTTTTGCGCCTCATCGACGATCAGCAGTGCTTTGCGGCCCGCGCGCTCCAGCCCCTCGAAGAAATCCTGCAAGCAAAGCAGTACCGCGTCTTTCTTCTCCGGCACATCACGGATCTTGAAGGCAAAGCAGACCATGCGCAGAAGTTCGACACCGGTGAGCAGCGTGGTCACGACATGGGCAGCGACGACTTTCTCCCGATCCACCGTGGCGCAAAGCCGCTGCACGATGGTGGTTTTTCCTGCCCCAACCTCGCCGGTGATGACAATAAAGCCCTCGCCACGCGACAACCCATACATCAGATGCGCCATGGCCTGCTCATGGACCTGGCTTTCGAAATAGAAGCGATGGTCCGGCGTGAGAAGGAAAGGTTCGGCCTTAAGGCCATAGAATTCGGTATACATGGCGTGGCTACGCCTCGCCGTAACGGTAATAATCGGAATAAGGCGTGGCGCGTTGCCATTCCGGCGCCTTATTGAAAATCAAGCTGATCGAAGGGCATGCGACCACGCCTTGCAGCGCCTCTTCGACGTGATGGCGCGCCACTTGGCCTGCCGCGACCACCATAATGAGATGATGCACGTGCATGGCGAGGGCTGCGGGCTCCGCGGTGGCCAGAACCGGCGGCGCATCGATCACCACGATGCTTTCGCGGAATCGGCGCGAGAGCTGCGTGCAAATATCGGCCATGCGCTGGGAGGCGAGCAGCTCCGGCGAGGTTTCGTCGCGCGAACCCGAGAACAGAACATGCAGGTTGGGAATGTCAGCGCAGCGCGTCAGCACCTCATCCAGATTCTGGCGGCGGCCAGTGAGGAGATCGAGCAAGCCCTCGCGTGGTGCGTTTTCGAAATACTGGCTGACCGAAGCGCGTACGACGTCGCCATCAACCAGAATAACGTCGAGATTTTTCTCAGCCGCAAGACAGATGGCAAGATTCATCGCTGTATAAGTCTTGCCCTCACCCGCGAGCGCGCTGGTGATCATGACGATATTCTTGGTCGTGGCTTTGGTCGCGGGATCGCGCGTCGAAGGCAACAACTTGCGCTTTATGGAGCGAAATTCGTTATAGGTGACAGTGCCGCGCGCATCCGGCGTGATCATGCGGCCTTCTTTCAGCCTGCCCACGGCCAAGCGGACGGTGCGATCCGGCGTTTGCGCATAGGCCGGGCGAAGTTCTTCCCGGATGGGCTCGCGTGGCGGAGGTTCGCGCGGAGGCGCCTCTCTAACAGACGCCGCGGCTTCCAGCACAGGTTCGAAAAGCGGCTCGGTACGATCCATTCCCTCTTCAGGCGGACGTTTCAGCGCCGCCTCACGCATGGCGCGCTGAATTAAGTTGAGGCGCGCTTCCGTCATATCAGCCCCCCGCCATTGGCGACATTGGTGTGAAAGAAGACCAGCACCACGAGATACAGAGCGACCAGCGCACCCCCGCCTGCCGCAAAATAGGTGGCTGAGCGGCGGATACGCATAAAGTCACTCGCGGTGCGCGCCACTGTGACGGCGCCCAAAACCGGCAATGCGAAGGCGGCGCTAAGCTGCTCCACGGTCATGAAGCGGCCCGATACCGCACCCAGCCCGACCGCGCCGGCGAGGCCGGCAGCAATACCCGCAAGCAGCACCGCAAGATTGAGCAAGAGCCGGTTCGGCGAGGCTGGACGGTTGGGCAGCGAAGGCGGGTCGACAATACGGAAGACCATATTCGATTGCTGATCGCCCGCGGCCTGCGAGATGTTGGCGGATTCACGGCGCTCCACCAGAGCTTCGTAGTTTTTCTTCAGCGCCTGATAATCGCGGTCGAGGTTGTCGTATTGGCGTTTGATGTTGAGAGAATCCCCAGCCGTTTTTCCAGCGTCGTCCAAGCGCTTCTGCGCCTCGGCAAGACGGCTGGTGGCCACCGCGAGATTGACCTCCTCATCGGCAAGCTTGGTGCGCAGCATCAGATAGGTGGGATTGGCGACCGATTGCAGCCCGCCATCTTCCGCCGGATTCACCTTCTCGGTGAGCTGAGATTTCAGGCGCGCAACAAGCTGCTTCTGCGCAACGACATCGGGATAGTCTTCCGTGAAGTGAGCACGCAACTCATCAAGCTTGGCGCGGGCCTGACCCAATTGCTGGCGCTTATTGTCCACCGTACCAGCCCCACCAAGCTGCACGGGTGCTGGACCATTGATATCCATTGTAGCGGGGGTGGCGGCAAGCTGGGCCCGCAAGGAATTGCGCTTCGCCGCCGCTTCCTCCACCGCCGTCTTGGCCGTGGTAATGGCGCCGCGCGCTTCATCGATATCGCTGGTGCCAAAGAAGACGTTGAGATGGGCGGCACGGAAATCAGCCTTGCGCTTATCGGCTTCCTGAATCTTTTTCTCGTAAGACGCGATCTGGCTGTCGATGAAGCTGCGCGCATCGTCGGATTCACGGCGCTGGTCACCGACATTGGAATCCACCATCACAGAGAGCAGCGTTTGCGCGACGCTTTGCGCATAAGCGGGGTTCGGATCGGTGAAGCCGACCTCATAGAGGTTTTTGGTGCCAAGCGCCTTTAATGAAACATGGCTGGTGAGTCGCGCCACGGCATCCTGCATCTGAGGCTGGCTCATGCCATTGGATTTGGGATTGGTGACCCGCACCACCCGCTCCATATTTGGGGCGGTCACCAGCGTGCGCAACATGACATTGATCTGTTGCTGGGTGTCGGTGGACACGACAATGCCCTTCAGAAGCGGGCGCATCATGGTATCTGTGTCAATATATACCTTTGCGGAAGATTGGTAGGCGTTGGGGATGAGCGCCACGGCAACCCAGCCGATGAGACACACAGCCCATGCAAGCCCCAGCCCCCACCAGCGGAACTGCCAACCGCCACCGATCAGGCTGAGGAGCTGAAGCTTCCAGCTTTGCATATTTACCCCAGTTCCCTTGCTGTTCAGCACATCTTCGCGTTCGTACGCGCTGCATTCTATTTCGTTTGATCCTTATCCCGTTTCACCTCTACTCTCAAGAAGCGCTGCGAAGGCGCGTTTGTTGTCACGAAAAATGCGCTGGTATTTTTAGCGGGAAGACGTACCGGCACGCGTGAAGACGGCAGCAAGGGCAGCAAAACTTTGTCTTGGACGCTGTTTCACTTTTGACACGGACAATCAGGACACGGAGTAAAGATGAAGGGTTCCGGCGCGCATATGTTGAAAGGCTCCGCCTGGATGATTTCCTTGCGTTGGGCTATGCGCCTGATTGGTGTGGTCAGCACCATCATCCTCGCCCGCATCTTGACGCCACAGGATTTTGGCATCGTCGCGGTGGCGATGATCCTGGTCGGGCTATTCGAAATGCTGAACATGACCGGACAAGCCGCCGCCATCGTGCGTCTGGAAGCGCCCACCCGCGAGCATTACGATTCCGCTTGGACGGTTTCCGTGGCCATAGGCCTCTTCATCGCCGCCGCCATTCTGATTGCAGCACCTTTCACAGAACACTACTTCCACGAGCCGCGCGCTATTTTGGTGATGCAATGCCTTGCCGTGCGCGCCGTGCTGGGCGGGCTGGAAAATATCGGAACGGTAGATTTTAGCCGCGAGCTGCGCTTCGACCGCTTCTTCGTCTACAATGTCGTTACCAAGGTGCTGCAATTCGTGCTGACGGTAACCTTGGCGGTCGTGCTGAGGAATTACTGGGCGCTGGTGGTCGGCATTCTGGCGGGACAGGCTTCGCGCACGGCGCTCTCCTATTGGATGAGCCCTTTCCGCCCGCGCCTCTCCTTCGCGCGCACCGGCGAGATCTGGTCGTTTTCCATCTGGACCTTCGCGCGCTCGGTGGCGGGCTATCTGCAGACCCAGGTCGACAACATCGCTATCGGCGGTATCGCGGGCGCGGCCATGATGGGGCGCTACACAGTCGCGAAAGACATCGCCACCAGCCCAACGCAAGAAATCATGACCCCGATGATCGCGGCCTTGTTTCCGGTGATGTCGAAATGCCGGAATGATCCCGAAGAACTGCACCGGCTTTACCTGCGCATGCTCGGCTGGTCGGCAATCATCTGCCTTTCTACCGGCGTGGGTGTCGCCATGGTCGCGCCCGACATGGTGCGGGTTATTTTAGGCCCGAAATGGATCGATGCGACGCCGCTGGTCGTGTTCATGGCGCTGAATGCCGCTACAGCAACATTGCTTTCAGGCACCGGCACGCTTTTGGACGTCTTGGGCAAACCCGGCCTCAGCGCACAAATCCAATGGACCCGTTTTGCCCTTTTCACGGCGGTCATTTTCGCGGTGGCTTGGAGTTTCCGCAGTGTCATGGCGGTGGTGGAAACGCGTGTCATCGTCTCGGCGCTGTTCATCCCCTCGGTGATTTTCGCAGTGCGCAATGCGAGCGGCGTCTCCGCGCGCGATCACCTTTCAGCGATGTGGCGGCCTGCTCTGGCGGCGGCGGGGATGGCGCTCGCCATTTGGGGGGTGCACGGCATCAACCCCTTCGGCCCACTGATCCGCCTGTCCGTGGATGTGTTGGTAGGCGCGTTGAGTTTCACCGGGCTTCTGCTGGGGCTGTGGGAATTGTCGGGGCGCCCGCGCGCGGCGGAAGGTGATATTCTCACCTTGCTCGAACATGCGCGGATCAAGGTTTTGCGGTTTTCAGCCCAGCCCGCGAATTAGGAAGGGGCCTAAGAAATTCGCCACGGGCATCGGCAGCTTTTTCCACAGCGAGATAAATGCTGCGTATTTGGGATTGTTCGGATTTTTTTCCGGCAGGCTGGTGCCAGGCTTCAGGAAGTACTCGTATTCCAGCCACTCCGGCTCGAAACCCCAATTCTTCTTGAAGGCGAAAGCGCCCGTCCCGGCCTTGCTGCGGCCGAAATCAAAATGGGTGCAGCCACGCGCCACGGCATGGCGCATCACCTCCCAATAAAGAAGATCATTGGCGCCGCTCTTGCGTGCAGCAGAGCTTCCGCCGCCGTAATACGGCAGCACCGTGCCGTTGTGATAAAAGTTCAAGACGGCACTGACAGGCTCACCATTGTCCCGGATCACCATCACATCGCAGTCGGCCCCGAAGGCGGCCCGTAAATCGGCGAAATAGCGTTTCGGGAAAACCGGCGTGCCGAGATTACGCACGCTTTCGGCATAGACACGATAGAGCGCCTCCACACCTTCTTCCACCCCGCCCTTTAGCGGCGAGGCGATGGCTTTGCGCACCACGGCGCGCTGCTTGCGCGGAATGGCGGTGAGGTTTTCCTCTTCCTTAGATGAGAGCGCGCGGCAAAACCCGGCATAAAGATCGCGCTTGGCGACCCAGCCGGCACGCTCCGCCTTGCGGCTGCGATATTCGAGAAAGGGCGCCCTTGTTTGCGCCATCAAGGCGAGCGCGGCGTGATCCAGAGCCGCCACCGCATCCGCATCGCCCAAGGGCCCGCCTTCGACACAAAACGGCGCCGCGATCAACCCATTCCCGAAAAGGCGGCTTTTCTGATGAAATAGCGGCAGCACGCCTGCGATCTCGCCGCCGCGCTCGGCAATGAGATAGTGCGGCTTGAGACCGAAATTGCGCGAAAGAACTTCGCGCCAGCCGAAACGATGAAAGAAACTGCCATCAGCGCGCGCGAGCACAAAACCATCCCAACCTGCTCCATCCCCGGGCCCGGCAGCGCGGACCTTGAGCTGAGAAAGCAAGATGGCATCACGCGCATCCATCAGAGCCGCGCTCGGATACCGATCAGCACCTGATCCTCGGTGAGCGGCCTGTTGGGCACGCTGATCAAGGCTTGCGAGCTTCGGTGCACGAGATGGTTGGTAAGATAAAGCTCCAGATGCCGGGAAAGCTGGTAATTCACCGCCGCGTCGGCTGAGACGATGTTGTCATGCCCGCCAAACTCATTACCGCGGGACCAGGCCGCAGAGAGCGTCGCCGTGGTTTTGGGATTGAGATGGCGCGTTACGGTTCCACGCAGCCCATAGACGGAGCTTCTCAGCTTGAGCCCTGTAATGGGAGACGCATCGAGGCGATCACGCTCGTTACCGAAGGCGGTCAGGCTGTAATTCATCTGGCCCTCGCTGTGGATCAGCGAAGCCTCGATGGAGCGCATGCGGTAGATGGAATTATCCAGCGCCAGCCCGCCTGGGTTCAACGGCGAATAGCCGGTGCCCGAGCCCGCGCCAAAGCCGCCATTGTTGAAGCTGCCATTGTTCCAGCTCGTGCTGCCGAGGCGGCTCAAGATATCGCCTTGCGGCGTGGAAATGCCGTCGGTCGCCTGGGCAATGAAGCGCGTCAACGGCGAAATTTCCCACTGCGCCGAGCCGGTATAGGTGGCGAAGTTATGCTGCGTGCCCGCCTGGAACGTGAAGCTGAGCGCAGGGCCCTGGCTGAAGGTGAAACCACCCATCGCGGTGGGACCAGAGAGATCCTCATTCAGCGAGGCGGTGGAATGA
This sequence comes from Rhizomicrobium palustre, assembly GCF_011761565.1. Lineage (NCBI taxonomy): Bacteria > Pseudomonadati > Pseudomonadota > Alphaproteobacteria > Micropepsales > Micropepsaceae > Rhizomicrobium > Rhizomicrobium palustre. Next base: position 29,203 of record NZ_JAASRM010000001.1, read on the forward strand.
AAATCGCTGTAGCCGCCCACCACAAAGAGCTTCAGATAGCGAGTCGCCGCATAAGTGACATTGCCAATGCCTTCGATTTGGCGCTGGGTGCGGGTGGTCTGCGAATATTGGCCATAAGAACCCAGCGCACTCCAGGAAAGCTGCTGGAACCAGCTTCCGCTCGCGATCTGTTCGCTGATGGTGGTGGAATAGGAATTGCGCGCCGGATCGATGGGGACAGGCGTGCCAGTATTGCCCGCAGAAGGCTCCACAAAGAACACCCCACCCTGCGAAGCACTGAGGTTCGAGGTGAGATAATCCTTAAAGCGCAACATAAATTGCGGCGAGACCGAATAGCCATAGGTATCCCGCGTGTTATAGCGCGAGATCGGCTCGCCGCCCGCCGAGAGGTCGCCGACGCGCGTAAGATCGGCGGGCGCGGCAAAGGCATTGGCGTTGAGGAACAGCATCTCGGGCACCAGAACAGTGCGCGAGGTGAGATTGAGCCGGTGCGAAAGATGATTGAGGCGGTGATAGGTCGACCAATACTGCCCCGTGAGAAGATAGCTGGCATTGGCCTGCAGGCGGGGCTTTAAGTAATTCAGATCAAGCCCGATGCGACCGCGGGTGAAGGTATCATCACCCTGCCCACCGCCGGAAAAGCCGCCCGCATTAGTGCTGTAGCCCTCAGCAAGATCGGCGAACGCGTTGAACTCCACCGGCGGCAAGGCGGCGGCAACCGCATCGCCTAAAGCCCCCCCCGAACTCATCGCATCCGCACCAGTTGGCGTTGCAGCAGAAGAAGAAGGTCCCGCGGGCGCAGTTTCCTGCGCCATCGCGGGGAGAACCGAAACCAATAGCGCGGCTGCGAGGAAGCGATACCGGTTTCGATTTTTTCCTTCCGGACCGGAAGGGTCCGTACTGCCATACTGCATGATCACCAGCCCCCGTTCTGGATCAATATCCTCTAGAAATAAGTCTGAGGAATGATGATCACATCACCCGGCGCCAGAGGCGCATTCGCACTCATATCGCCATCCTTGATGAGATCATCGAGTCGCAGGCCATAGCTTACCTGTTTTCCGTCGACAGAACGTACCAAAGTCGCGCGATCCCCCGAAGCCAAAGGTGTAAGCCCGCCCACCGCGATCAAGGCATCCAGCACCGTCATGCGATCACGATAGGCCAAGGATTGCGGGCGCTGCGCCTCACCGACCACACGCACCTGCTGCGCATAAGGGCCGACAAAGGAATGCACGATCACCGTGACCAGCGGATTGTTCACGTATTTCTTCAGTTGATCCTGAATATCAGTGGAAAGCTCGGTCGGCGTCTTGCCCGCGGCGGTCATGTCATTGACCAGCGGCAGCGAGATCTTGCCATCCGGGCGAACGGGCACCTCGGTGGAAAGCTCACGATTCTGCCAGACGAAAATGCCGAGCGAATCCCCCGGCCCGATGCGATAGGCGGTGGCGTTCTCAGGTACAGCGGGCGGTGGAGGTAAGTGGCTAGCACAGCCTGAAACCAGCAAGGTAAACGCCATCACGAGCATAACGGCCGGGAGGCCGGCCAAAACCTTACGTTGCATCAAGAGCCCCTGTGTGCAGTCGCTGTCTGCAACTTAGCCAGGAAACAAAACTATTTCCAATAATCGCTCGCAGCTAGACATCGAAAGCTGTGACATCCCTGCACCGGTCGCAAACAGAACGACAAAGCATCGTAAGGCTCGCGGAAACTGACTGACGCCTGACTCAACAATCGTAAAATCGACCCGCTGGGCCAATTCCAGCCCCTCCTCCGCAGCGGCAGGAAGAGACCGAGCGATCATTTTAATCTTTTATTATCAATGACTTTCCAGAAGCATAAAGGCGTACGGTCGTAACAATGACACCAAAGCCAGGGATCGGCGGCCCCCATTCCCCCGAATTAGTTACAACTCACTCGCATTTAAAAGTGTCTTTTGCCCGACGCCTGATTTGGCTAAGGATGCGCGAGCGGAGCTGGTGGGACCTATCAAATGCAGAACACGCTAGAATTGTCCCAAACTCAAGCGGCCACACTCGCCCGCTTACCATGGGTTGCATCCACCACGCCGAATTATAGGCTGCGCCGCCGCTTCCTGCCGAGCTCCCGCACCACTTTGGCCGGGCTCGATCTCGTCTTTATGGCCGGGTTCATGGCGGCGCTGATCTATGCCGTGCATGCGCGATTGGGCTTCGCCACGCCGGTGCAAACCATCGCGGTGATCCTCACCATGGCGAGCCTGTCGATGGCCTTTGCTTATGCCGCGGGGTGCTATCGCCCCGATGCGCTGGTGAATTTCTCGACCTCGATCACGCGGCTGGTGGTAGCGCTGGCGGTGAGCGCGGCGCTCTCCATGCTGATCATCCATTTCGCTCTGGCGCAGCTCTTTGATGCCCTCGCCTTCCAGAGTGCGAGCCGCAGCCTGACTATCGTGCTGCTCGGCACGGGCGCCAGCCTGATCGCGGGCATGACGACAAGGCCGCTGTTCCTGGCCATGGCACGCCGGCATTGGTTCCGCCGCCATATCCTCATCATCGGCACCGGCATTCGGGCGCAGCATCTGCGCGATCTTTTCCGCCGTTCCGACCGCCGATTGGCAGAACTGCATTTTGTCACCGAAGATTATCTTGGCGGCACTCCCCCCATGGTGGGCGGAGAACCGGTGCGCCCGCTTCCCGAAGTGCAAAGCGTCGCCGAGCTGGAAGATCAGCTTCATATCGATCAGGTGGTCGTGGCGGTGGACGACCTCAACGGGCTGCATTTCGACCATCTCTTGCCTTGGAAGGCCAATGGCGTGCCGGTGTTCGATTTCAATACCTTCCTGGAACGCGAGACCGGCCGCGTCGACCTCACCTGGACCGCCTCGCATTGGCTGGTCTATTCCGAAGGCTTCCGCTTTGGCTTTTTGGATCGCGGGCTGAAGCGCGTGCTGGATATTACGGTGTCGCTGGGGCTGCTGCTCTTGACCTTGCCGACACTGGTAGTGATCGCCTTTGCCATCCTGTTCGAGGATTTCGGGCCGATCTTCTATCGCCAGGAACGCGTCAGTCAGAACGGCAAGACCTTCAAGATCATCAAATTCCGCACCATGCGCGTGGATGCCGAAAAATTCGGCGCGCAATGGGCAAGCCAGAACGATCCGCGCGTCACCCGCATCGGGCGCTTTCTGCGCCGCAGCCGCATCGATGAAGTGCCACAGCTCATCAACGTGCTCTTAGGCGAGATGTCGATGGTGGGGCCGCGGCCCGAACGGCCGGTATTCGTGGACCAGCTCAATGCGCAAATCCGGCTTTATCACCTGCGCCATTCCATCAAGGCCGGCGTCACCGGCTGGGCGCAGATCAACTACCCCTACGGCGCATCCGTGGAAGATGCCGAGAAGAAGCTGGAATACGACCTTTATTACCTGAAGAACTTCAGCGTGCTGCGGGATCTTTCGATCATGCTGCAGACCTTCCGCGTGCTGGTGTTTGCACAAGGCTCTCGCTGAACGGCTTTTGCATCGCATTGATGCAGATGTCTTCGAACACCCGGCCAACCTTGCGTGAGGAGTAGTTCTCCTCGACCAGTTGCCGGGCTGCCAGCGAAAGGCGCCAGCGCAAAGCAGGATCGCGGAGCAGCCGCAGCACAGAGGCCGCGAAGGCTTCCGGGCTGTCAGCATTGAGATAATGCAGCTCTGGCGTCACACCGAGCCCTTCAATCCCAACCGATGTCGAGACCACCGGCAGGCCATAAGCCATCGCTTCAAAGGCCTTGATGCGCGTGCCCCCACCAGCTCTCAGCGGGATAACATAGGCCTGCACATCTTCGAGATATGGGCAAACATCCTTCACAGAGCCGGTGAAATGGCAGGTAAGACCCCGGCGTTTGGTCTCCGCCACCAATCCGGGGTCGGGATTTCGCCCAATCACCCGCATTTGCGCGCCCGGCACTTCCGCGACAATCAGCGGCCACACCTTATCCAGGAACCAGCGCACGCCATCGATATTGGCGAGCGAATCCATGGAGGCGGTGAAAGCGACTACCGGCGGACCTTCCTTGGGCGGATGAAAGGCAAAGTGATCAAGATCGACACCAGTGGGAATAACAGCTGCGGCGACGCCATAGGCTTTCTGAAAAGTGGCGCGGTCGCGCTCCGATACGGCCACCACCCCATCAAAGCGGCGCAAGGATTTCGCCTCGAAGCTGCGCATCTTTTGCCACTGACTTTGCCAGATGCGGCGGGTAATCGGGTTCTTTGCGAGTTCGGCGTGGCGGGCGAAGATTTCCGCCTCCACATTATGGGTGAACAGCACGGAGGGCTTTTCGAGCTTCTCTGGCAGCAGAATGGCGGCGTGGAGGAAATCGGCCACCACCAGATCAGCCCCAGCGATAGCCGATGCTACAGCTCTCGCCGCCGCGCCCGACCAATCCGTAACCACCGAAACCGGCTCGCGCGCCACGAGATAGCGCAGCCGCGTATAATTGTGCAGCGGCCCGCGCGGAAGCTGGGCCCAAGACAGGAACCGATCGCAGAGTGCGAAGAGCTCGGATTGCTCTGTATCCGGAATGACCGGCGGCGCAGGCGAGATCAGCGTGACATCGAAATGCCCGCCCTTCAGCCCCTTCAGCACATGCGCGGTGCGGATTTTTCCGCCCATATCCGCCGGAAGCAGGTAACGCGGCGAAATGAACAACAGCCTCGGGCGCCTCACCAGCAAATCCCCTGATAGCTTTCCAGCCTCTCCAGCCGCGCAACACCTTGCAGATCGACGATGCGGCGCCCTTTCTGCAGGCGCGCCACCGTTTCCGCCTCGGCTGCGCCAAGATGGCCGATCACAATCACTCCAGCCCCCTCCAGCGTTTCCTCCACGCTGTCTTTCAGCAAAGCGCCGAGATGGGGGATTTCCTGCTCGATAAAGGATTTGTTGGCGCCTGTGAGCCGCGCCAGCTCAACATCCTTGTCATAGATCGAAAGGCCATAGCCTTTGCCGATCAGCTTCTCCGCCAAGGCCACCAGGGGGGATTCGCGCATGTCATCCGTACCCGGCTTGAAGGACAGGCCGAAGAAGGCGATCTTCTGGCGCCCGCCACTTGTGATCATCTCGAAGGCGCGGGTGATGTGGCGCTCATTAGAGCTCATCAAGCTGGACAGAAATGGCGTCTCCACCCCGCGAGCGTCCGCCAGGGAGAGAAAGCCGCGCAAATCCTTGGGCAAGCAGGATCCGCCAAAGGCGAAGCCCGGCTTCAGATACGCGGGCGAGATATTCAGCACACGGTCCTCACAGAACACCCGCAAGGCCTCGCGCGCATCAACCCCCAACTCCTTCAGCACCGCCCCCGCCTCATTGGCGAAGCCGATCTTCACCGCATGGAAGATGTTGCAGAGATACTTGATGCTCTCCGCGGTGTATTCGTCGGTTTCGATAAACGGCGCATCAATGTCTTTATAGAGCGCCTTAAGGGTTTCTATCGCGGCAGGATCGCTTGCCCCGATCAAGGTGAAAGGCGGATTCGCGAAATCCTTGATGGCCCGCCCCTCGCGCAAGAATTCCGGGTTATCGGCAATATGCAGGCCCTCGCCCAGCTTGCGCCCGGAGGTGCGCGCCAAAGCCGGCGCGATGCGGTCGCGCACCGTTCCTGGCGGAACCGTGGAGCGGACCACTACCGTATGCGGAGTTGTCTTGGCGGAAATCGCTGCACCGATCTCGACCGTGACATGATCTATGCTTTCGAGCGAAGCGGCCCCAGAGCGGCTGGACGGCGTGCCCACCGAAATGAAGGACACATCGCTTTCGCCTATCGCTTTCTCAACATCCGTTGTGGCACTGAGCCTTCCCGCCGCGACAAGTTCCGCCATGGCTTGCGCCACACCGGGCTCGACAATGGGCGATTGCCCGCGATTGATCATCCCCACCTTATCGGCATTTACGTCAACACCGATCACCTGATGCCCCAGCCGCGCCAGACAAACACCCGACACAACACCGACATAGCCCATACCGAAGATGGAAAGCTTCATGATGTCATCCGCGTTGGTTTCCAGGAAGTGCCCCGCAAATAGATTGCAGACATCATCAGTATTGCCAACCAATAAGAGATGAAGCTTTGATCAGCGAAAGACCAAAGATGCGGAAACAGCACAAATGACCTCTGTCTTAACGGCAACAACACTGTTCCCCAACTGTGCAAGACCGGCCTTCGGTGCTTTCGTTGCGACACGGTTGAGGGAGCTTGTCGGGTCAGGAAAGCTGCATGCGACCGTCATCGCGCCGGTGCCGTTTTTTCCCCTGCCCATCCGGCATCCGCAGCTCGGCCGCATCGATCGTGTTCCGTATCGAGAGGAGTATAGCGGCATGGCAGTTTATCACCCGCGCTATCTCGTCCTTCCCAAAATAGGAATGCGCCTCACCCCATTCACGCTGTATCACGCGATGCACACTACGCTTCGCCAGCTTCTTTCAGAGGGGCATCGCTTCGACCTCATTGATGCGCATTATTTTTATCCAGATGGCGTGGCTGCCGTGCGTCTGGCCAAGGAGTTTGGCCTGCCCGTCGTGGTCACAGCCCGTGGCACGGATATCAATCTCATTCCCCGGTTTTCCGGGCCGCGGCGCGCCATTCTTGACGCTGCCGCCAAGGCCGATGGCGTGATCACGGTCTGCCAGGCCCTGAAAGACGAGATGGTGGCGCTCGGCGCGCAAGGCTCGAAAATCCGCGTATTGCGCAACGGCGTCGATCTTAAGCTTTTCCATCCCAAGGATCGCGACAAGGACCGCACCGCACTAGGGCTGCACCGCCGCACCCTTGTGAGTGTGGGCTGGCTGATCGAGCGCAAAGGCCATCATCACGTGATTGCCGCGATGCCGGAATTGCCAGACACCGATCTTCTCATCGTGGGCGACGGCCCGGAACGCGCCGCGCTTGAACGCCTTGCCGCCCGACTGGGCGTTGGCGGCAGGGTGCGCTTTCTTGGCATGCGTGCGCAAAAAGACCTTCCCGCGATCTATCGCGCAGCAGACGCGCTCGTGCTCGCCTCCTCGCGCGAAGGCTGGGCCAATGTGCTGCTCGAGGCGATGGCCTGCGGCACGCCGGTGGTGGCTTCCAATGTTTGGGGCACGCCCGAAGTCGTAGCAAGCCCGGTCGCGGGAGTCTTGATGAAGCAGCTTGATGCGGCGGGCGTTGCCGAGGCTGTCGTAAGATTGTTCAAAAGCCTCCCCACCCGCGGCGACACCCGTCTTTACGCGGAACAATTCGGCTGGGCGCCGACAACGCAAGGGCAGATCGCTTTATTCCGCGAGATCCTGGAACGCCGCACGCGTCATCATTCCGTCCCGACACTGGCGTCAAATCCACACTTGTAATTATTGCTTACGTTTCTTGCTCGGTTTCGTTGAGTGGCCACGCGCCCCTTGCTACTGCTTAAGTACAACAAACCAAAAACTCGGGCGCATGGGTCAAGGACTCTCCCTATTTGCAGGATTCCTGACGGGGCTCGGCTTTGCCGGATTTTCCGTTGCATTGCCCGTGTGGGGCAAGCGAACTTGGCCAAATGCATTTCTTTCCATCGCGGCGGCGGCAACCTCGCTCTGGGCCATTACGATCCTCCTTGTGGGAGCGGACATCGCCAATCCCGCCATCGCGCGTACGGCGGCATCTTTGCGTGAAGGCTGCTGGATCGCGCTTACCATCGCGCTGTTGCGCCAGGACGCGCCGCAGCACAGCCTGTGGCGCAGACTTGCGGTATGCGCCGCCCTGCTGGTTGGCTTTGACATTTTCCTGACGGTGCGCGACGGCACCATCGATACGGGTCTTGGTCTTCGTCTTAGCCCGCCGCTCACCCATTTCGCCGTGGCGGTAATGGGGCTGATCCTCACCGAAAACCTTTATCGTAACGCCAGCCGCTCCCGGCTGTGGTCGGTGAAGCTCTTGATCGCGGGGCTGGCAAGCCTTTACGGCTATCACATCGTGCGCGAAATTCCGCCCCTTCTTGGCGGCGAGATGATCGTGCCTTTCGCTCTGGCCGAGCCACTTCTTTATCTGGTCTGCCTGCCGTTGTTTGTGGTGACGGCGGTGCGTAGCCAATCCTTGCGGCTGAAGGTTCATTCCTCGCGCCGTGTCGTCTTTCATTCCGCCACACTGATCGTAGCGGGTATTATCCTTCAAGGCACTGCCGCGGCCGCGCTTTATGTGCGCCATTTCGGCGGCACCCCCGCGACGGTACTGGCCATCGTGCTGGGCTTCTCGTCTTTGGTGGCGCTGATCGTGGCGCTCTCTGCCGAAACGGTGCGCTCGCAAATCCGTACCTTCATCAACGAGAACTTCTACAGCTACAAATACGATTACCGCCAGGAATGGATGAAGTTCAATCAATCGCTCACCCGCTATGAAGATCGCGGCGGGCCGGAGCGCGCGCTGTTCGCCCTGTCCGATCTTTTGGATAGCCCAGGAGGCGCGATTTTCGTGCGTCGCCAAGGCTGGAAACAATTCGCGCGGCTCGCCTATTCCACCTTCGGGGAAAATCTGGGCCCAATCCAGGAGAGCGATCCGCTTCTGGCGACAATGACGGATCCTGGCTGCGCCTTTATCGAAGCCAGCACGCAGAGCGTCTGGCTAACGCGTTTTCCTGAAGCCTGGCTAGTGGTGCCGCTGTTCCACCAAAACACGCTGATCGCGTTTTGCCTTCTAGGTAAGCCGCGCGCAGCCAAAAGGCTTGATTGGGAAGATCGCAGCTTGGTGGGACTCATCGCCAGCCAGCTCGCCGCCGCGCTGGTACATGAGCAAACTGCGCTGGCGCTCGCCGATAGTCAGCAGCTTGCCGAGTTCAACAACCGCGTCAGCTTCGCTTTGCACGATCTAAAAAATACCGCCGGACAGTTAAACCTTCTGGTGCAGAACGCGGAGAAGTTCGGCGATGACGCCGCCTTCCGCTCCGACATGATGGATACCATCCGCCATGCTGGCGATAATCTGCAAAAACTGATCGGCAAGCTGCGCGACGGCGATACGCCACGGCCCGCAAAAACCAAAAGCAGCGTTATCCTCAATGAAGTTCTATCGCGGTGCGCACGAAAGCGGCCGGGCGTGGTTGTGGCGGAAGAAAGCCCCCAGGCGTTGGCTTTGAGCCAGCCTTCGACCTTCGAAAGCGCGCTCGATCACGTTATCGCCAATGCGACCGAGGCAAGCCCTGAGCCGGGCAGCGTATCGCTGTCGCTCGTATCGCGCGAAGGGCGGCTATGTGTTTGCGTACGCGATCAGGGGCCAGGCATGAGCGAGGAATTTCTCGCGCGAGAACTCTTTAGACCCCTGCGCACCACAAAAAAGAAGGGGCTTGGCATTGGCGCATATCAGGCGCGCGCGCTGATGCGCGAATTGGGCGGAGATATAGAGGTGGAAAGCATTGTCGGACAAGGCACCAGCGTGTGGCTGATCCTGCCGCAGGCGCAAGATGCGGAGACGCTGTCATGATGCGCAATGTGGAACCGCGCAACAAAATCCAACGCATTCTTTTGGTCGAAGACGATCAGGGTCTGCAAAAACAGATGCAATGGGCGCTTCACCCAGCCCCTGTCGTCACGGCCGGCACGCGTAGCGAAGCGCTGCGGGCATTCGAGGACGGCGACATCCGCCTTGTCATTCTCGATCTCGGACTTCCGCCAGATCCGGATGGCGCCACGGAGGGCTTGCGCATTCTTGATGCTATCCTGTCGAGCGCGCCGCAAACCAAGGTGATCATCCTGTCGGGCAATGCGAACCGCGAAGTGGCCGTGGCGGCGGTGGCGCGTGGCGCCTTCGATTTTGTCTCCAAGCCGGTTGATATCGAGGTCCTGAAGCTGATCGTGCAGCGCGCGGAACGCATGTTCGAGTTGGAAGAGGAAAACCGTACCCTTCGTGCCTATGCGGATAAGCGCATGCCCGGCTTTGTCTATGGCTCATCACAGATGCAGCAGGTCGCCCAGACCATCGAACGCGTGGCACGCACCGATGCAAGCGTGCTGGTGTTGGGTGAAAGCGGCACGGGCAAGGAACTGATCGCGCGGGCGCTGCATGAATCCTCTCCGCGCGCGAACGCCAAGCTGGTGGCGATAAATTGCGCCTCCATCCCGGAGAATCTTCTGGAGAGCGAGCTTTTCGGCCACGAACGCGGCGCCTTCACCGGCGCCGTGAAGCAGACGCTCGGCAAGTTCGAAATCGCCGATAAGGGCACGCTCTTTCTGGACGAGATCGGGGACATGCCGCTGGCTCTGCAAGCCAAGCTTCTGCGCTTTCTGCAAAGCAAGCAGCTTGAGCGCGTGGGTGGGCGTCAGACATTATCGGTCAATGTGCGGGTGATCTCCGCAACCAACCAGCCGCTCACCGCTCTGGTGAAAGAAGGCCGCTTCCGCGAAGATCTCTATTACCGGCTGAATGAAATTCGCATCGACCTGCCGGCCCTGCGCGACCGCGATGGCGACGCCATCATCCTAGCGCAGCATTTTAGGGGTCTTTATGCGCGCGAGCATGGGCGCAACCTGAAGGGCTTCACCAAAGACGCACTGATGGCGCTGCAAGCCCATAAATGGCCCGGCAATGTGCGCGAACTCGAAAACCGCGTGAAGCGTGCCGTGATCATGACCGATGGCCCGCTGATCACCGCCGAGGACCTCGAGCTTGTCGCCGACGGCAAGCCACGCAACCTTAACCTGCGCGATCATATGCGCGAACTCGAAGGCGCCTTGCTGCGCGAGGCCCTCGCCGTTTCCGACGGAAATGTCTCCAAGGCCGCCAAGCTGATGGGGATCAGCCGCCCGCAAGTCTACAACCTTTTGAGCGCCCAGAAGCGGCGCGCCTGATCAATGGGAGAACGCCATGGCCAAACTTCCCCTCTATGGGACGCTCGCCGCTCTTGTGCTGTGTGCGCCGGCTGACGCCGCTATCGGCACGCAGCCACCGCAGTCCAGCAACAGCCCTTCCGGCTTAGGTGATCTCTTGCGCCAAGCGCGCCAAGCCATGAGCCAAGGCCGCGCCAATGTCGCGGTGTTGTATTTGAAAAATGCCGTGGCTTTGGCGCCCAAGAATGCCGATGTGCGGCTGGAGCTTGGCTATGCCTATTTGCGCTCCGGGGATGCGGCCTCGGCCGAACGCGAATTGCGCACCGCGCGCAGTTCTGGCGCGCAAGACGCGCGTGCCTTGCCGATCCTTTTTGAAGCCATGCTGGCGCGGCGCGAGAACCAGCAGATCCTGGATCAATTCCCCGCCCCAGGCAATGACGACCGCAGCCCGTTGGCGGCGGCGACCTGGCGCGCCCGCGCCCTGGCGCAGTATGAACTTGGCCATATCGATGAGGCGCAGCAATATCTCGATACCGCGCTCGCCTTCAACCGCGAGGTGCAGACCCTGGTCGCACGCGCGCGCATCGCCAAAGACCGCCACGACACCGACACCACGCTGAAACTCCTCAACGAAGCCGCAGCCAAGGCACCCAATGACCAATCCGTGCTGCTGACCAAGATCAGCGCCTTGCAATCGGCCAATCGCGCCAACGAAGCCCTGCCGGCCGCTGATACGCTGGTGAACCGGTATCCCGACACCCCCGTGTCGCGACTGGCGCGGGCGAGCGTGCTGATGCAGATCGGACAAGACGCCAAGGCGCGCGGCGATGTCGATGCGGTGCTGGCGCGCTGGAAAACCCTGCCCCAAGCGCAATATCTGAAAGCTATGCTGCTCGACCGCGCCAAAGACCCCAAAGGCGCATGGATGATCGCGCAGGCATTGCCGCCCGAGTTCATCAATGCGCGACCGGAAAACGCGATGATGGTTGCGCGTATGGCGGCGCTCTCCGGACATAATGACGTAGCTATGACAATTCTTTCCGGGGCCGCGTCGCGCTTTCCAAATGTCGCCGAGCCTCGTCTGTTCCTGGCCAGCCAATATCTGCGCGAGAAGAACGCCCAGCGCGCGCTCGACACACTGCAACCCTTGCACGATAGCACCGACCCGCGCGTGGCCATGCTGCTTGGCCAGACTTATACCGCCCTTGGCCAATCCGCCAAGGCGACAGAGTATTTCGACCGAGCGGGCGATCATGGCAGCGATCTGACTAAGCGCCAGGCCGCCATCGCCAGCATTCGCGCAGGCGACAATGAGGCGGCGGTGCGCCAACTCCGTGATGTCTTCGCCAAAGACCCCGCAGATCAGATCACCGCCGGCATGCTGATCACGGCACTGGTGCGCAGTGAAGATTTGAAAGGTGCTGACGATATTGCGCGCCGTTTGGTGGCCGCTGCTCCAAAAAGCGCCTATGGCCCGCTCTATCAAGGCCAGATCGCCATCGCGCGTAAGGACTACAACGCCGCTATAGCAAGCTTCGACCGGGCGTTGGCGCTCGATCCTAAGCTTCAGATCGCGCTTTATGATCGTGCCCTGGCACGGGCCGGAGCGGGCGATGCCGTGGGTGCCGGAAAAGACCTTGATGCTGTCCTTGCCCGCGATCCCGGCAATAGCACCGCGATGATCCGCGCCGCGGAACTTTCCTTGCGTCTGGGTCAGGATGCCAAGGCGGAAGGCTATCTGAAACGCGCGGCAGCGAGCGATCAGAAGAGCGTTACCCCATCTTTGGCGCTGGCGAGCTATTATCTCAGCCGCAAGCGTATCAAGGAAGCTTCTGCCGTGGTCGCGGCAGCGCGCCAGCGGGCACCAAAAGATAACAACGCGGCGGCGCTGCAGGGCGAAATTCAGCTCGCCTCCGGCCAGACAGATGCTGCGCTGGCGACCTTCAGGCCCCTTGCCGCGGCGCTACCGAACTCGCCACAGATCCAGCTTCTTCTGGCAAGTGCATTGGTTGCGAAGAAGGATAACAAAGGCGCCGAAGCTGCCTACAAGCGCAGCCTCGCCCTCGCGCCGCAATTCACCATTGCCCGCACCGCGCTGGTGCGCTTCGCGAGCGACACCGGCAACACCTCTCTCGCGCTCGCCACAGCCGAGGAAGGAACCCAGAAAGACCCAAGCGCAACCAGCGATATTCTTTACGCCACCACGCTGGCGCGGCTAGGCAAGCGAGACCAAGCCATCATGGTTATGCGCCAGGGCTTTGCCAAACATCCAAGCGTGCCGAGTGTCATCGTGCTCAGCCAGCTTCTGCGCCAGGCCAAGAAAGCGCGCGAGGCCGATCAGGTGTTAGCGGAATGGACCGATAAACATCCGGCTGACATGGCCGTGCGTCTGGAATTGGCGCAAGGCCTTATGCAGACCAACCCTACCCTCTCCGAGGCACAGTTTCGCACCGTGCTGAAGACAGACCCCAACAACATGATCGCGCTCAACAATCTTTCCTGGCTGCTGCAGAAGCGCGACACAAAACAGGCGCTCGCCTTTGCCGAACGCGCCGCTAAACTGGCGCCGCAAACGCCAGCGGTGCTCGATACGCTCGGCTGGGTGAAGTGGCTTTCCAAAGATGTGCAAGGCGCGCTCACGACGCTGCAGAAAGCCCATGATGCCGAGCCGCAGAACGCCGAAATCGCCTACCATCTCGCGGTCGTGCAGAATGCCACTGGGCGCAAAGCCGATGCAAAAAAGACTCTCGCCGCCGTGATGGCCTCGAACCAGCAATTCTCAGAACGGGCCGACGCGATGGCGCTTAGCGGGACGCTGCGCTGACCTCTTCGCCTAGGAGGTCGCGCGCATCCATGCTGATCTTGACCAGCGCCTCCCAGGCGTTGCGGCAGGTGTCGCTATCGCGGACCGATTTGAGCGCTGCGAGCTTGCCACGCAGTGCCTCATAGCGGTGCAGAAAAAGCTTATCGGCATGCGGAAGATCGGGAAACGGAAACTCCGCGATCTTACGGCAATCGGCAATGCGCTCAGGGGAGAGGGTCTCATCCGTGCAAGGCATCCGCCCCAGCGTATTGCGGATGCACTCGCGCAAGGCATGGAGCTGCTGCGGCAGGGGTTCGTGGACCGCGGGTGTGATGGTGCGAGAGGCGACAACCTCTAAGCTCGGCCGCTTGCCCTCTCGCGCCCGGGCGTTGATGCGCGCGGCCCGGATCACCGCTCTGCCCCAAAGGCGGGCGGCGACCAGCGCCAGAATCCCGCTGATCAGAATTTGCCAATCATAGAGCCATCGCAGCAATTCGCGTGCTGCCACCGGCAATACCGTGTGGCCGAAGAATTGAAACCAGCTCCCAAGCGTTGCCCAGAATTCGCTCATGCGCGCGCCTCCTGCCGCAGTTTGCTTTCGCGCTCAGGGGCAGACAAGAAAGGCGCAGCGTGGAACGCAACGGAAGCTGCGCGATTTTCCCCTTCCTGTCGCCGCATTGCACGCATCATCCGCATAGGGAGGATTTCGCGCAAATAGACCGAAAGGCCGGCCGTAGTTGTAACATTGGCGGCAATGACGCCGATCCGCCGCACGCAATCTTTCGCCCAATCGCGCTTATAGGGATCATCACCCCGGCCGAAATCCAATTCGGCGATCGCATCGCTATCGAGCACAGCGGCGGCCATCACAGCGGTAAGCAGCGTTCCCGGCGAATAGGCATCGTGATCGCGCCGGTGTACGAGTTTAAAGATCGTTGCCCGTCCCTGTGCCACCAGCCATATCTGCGCTGCTACCGCCTCTCCGCCGAGGCGCATCAGGCCCATACGCACCATGCCCTCCGCACCAAGACGTTCCACCATGAGCGGCAGAAAGCCCGGATGCGGCTCGGCTCCCTTCCAAGAGGCTTCCCGGATTGCTTCGTAAAGCTTCATCGCCTCGGAAAAATTATCGCGCAGCACGGTGAATTGCGCGCCCGCCTTCTCGGCCGCAGACGCCTTGCGGCGCCACGTATTGCGCAACCGAGAGGGTCGCTCGGCCCAATAGGAAGTGAATCCGGAAACTTTCTCCCTACGGCAGATGAAATGGCCATAGCAGGCCAGCGCCAGCCCGGACTGGCCAAGCCCATCCAGAAAGGCGGCGGTCACCGGATCCTCCGCATCCATCGCATCAAGGCGCAGCACCGTCCGCACATAGGTTTTCGCCTTTGCGCCCAACGCGCGGGCACTTTCGACATTCTCCGCCATAGGGGCATAACGGGTTGTGTAAGGCGCCGTCAGCCCGCGCGCACCACGCATGCTCACCGCGATCGGTAAAATCGCATCGCCTTCGCGTGCCATTTCAGCGCATTCCCCCGCCGCCAAGGTGGTTTCGGCGAGAGCGCCAAACCATGCAGGAGAGAGCTCCGCCATCACGCCGCTGCCGCCAAGGGTGCCGGTCGGAATTGAGCCCGCTCCCGCCGCGCCGACACCTGCCGCGAGAGGGGAAGCAGCAGACACACCGCAATGACAAAGAGGTCATAATAGGCAAGGCTCAAAGCCGCGCCGGAAACGCAGAACACAATCAGGCTCGCCTGCAGGGCTGTGGCGAGCTCTCCACCCCAGCGATATTCTGGCAAGCGCCGTCCCGTCCGGATAATCGCGGTGGTTTTCAAAAACGCGCCAGCCAGAATGAGAAGATAGAGGATCAAGCCGATATAGCCGTGCTCTCCCAAGACCTGGAAATAGATGCTGTGCGCGGCATGATTCAACTCGTCAGGGAAATAGCGGTGAAAGACGGGCGCCAGTTGCGGACCATAAAATCCCGCGCCGAAGGGGAAGTAGTCTTCGGCAGTATGCATCGCCACCTGCCAGGCGACCAAGCGGCCGTGCACGGATTCATCACTTTGGACAGACTCCACCGAATTCATCGTCCGCATGCGGTCGAAATAGGCAGCGGGCATGAAATGCAGCGTGAAGGCGATCAAGGCGGAAGCAACAGCGAGATAGGTGAAGCGATGCTTCATCCGCATCAGCCCCATCACTCCCAGAACCGCAAGCCCAATCAGCGCGCCACGCGAATAGGTGCCAATCACTGCAATCACCGTCAGCACCATGCCCGCAAGAAGCCCGAACTGCACCCGCCTGTCGCTGCTTTGCTGACGCAGATATTGCGCCAAGGGAAGGCTCATCAGCATAGCGACCGCAAGCTGATTGTTGTCGTTGATCATTGAGCCGGAAGGGCCCAGCACGTGGTTATTCCCACCCGTAATGATGGTGAAAAGCCCGCCTTTGACGCCGTAGTAAAAGAGCGAAATCACCGCCACCCAAACGACCGCCTGAAACCGCACGCGATTGGTGACGACAGAGGCCAAAAGAATGCCGAGCGCAAAGGTCTTCCAGGTCCGGTCCCAATAGCCCCAGGACCATGCGGGATCATAAGCGAAGAAGGTTCCGAGCGTGGTCCAGAGAAGAAAGCCCAGCACGGCCCATAATATAAAACCGTTCGGCGGAAGCTTTTTCTCTTTCGACAAGAGCCAAGCCAAAAGCGTAACCCCGGCAATGAGCATATTGGTTGAGCTCATGAAGCCATAGGTCTCGCGATGCGGGTTCTGCAGCGTGAACCACTCCCAGATCAGCACCCCAACAAAAGGCCAGCGCAGCGTCATACCGAGCCCGGCCAAGATTGCGATGAGAAGTAGAATTTCGCGCAAGGTGAGAACCTTTTGGAACGATAGACATCAAGCCATTTGGCGATGGAACAACGGCGTCTTCACAATGGCGGCGAGATTTCGAAGCGGTCGATGGCCAAGAAGCGCTGCGCGCAAGAGATAGCGGCTTCCAGTTATAAGAGCTCCATGGCAAAGCGCGATCCGCCCCGCGTTGCCAAGCCTTTCGCCCAATATCGCCCGGCGCTCCGCGTCGGAAAGTTCCGCGCCGAAAGCCTTCACATGCCGCATAATCATTGGCAGCACATAGCGCGCATGGTCCTCTGCGCGATACGCCGAGAGCGAGGCAGGCTGAACGTGAATGCGCGCGAGACTTTGCGCAACGTAAGAAAGCCTCCCAGCCCGCGCCAGGCGGACCCAAAGATCCTGATCCTCGCCCACGCGTAAACGTTCGTCGAACCCGCCAAGCTTCAACAGCAGCTCGCGGGGGGCAAGCACTGTTGGTGTCGAGACGAAATTCTGTTGCAGCAGGGCTTTCCATGCGTCAACGCCCTCATGCGTCGGGCGGCCCCGGAACGTATCGCCCATAGAAGAACCGTCGCTCGCGAATTCTTCCGAGGCGCAGAAGACAAGGCTTGTTCCGGGTACGCAGAGGGCACATTGGCGCTCGAGCTTTTGCGGCAGCCACTCATCATCTGCATCCAGAAAGGCGATCCAGTCCCCAACCGCTGCCCGAATGCCAGTGTTGCGCGCCGCCGCCGCGCCCATCTGCCGGTCATGACGCAGAACGCGCACGCCATTGCCAAGGGAGACGGCATCTCGGCTTGCATCATCCACCACGATAATTTCCGTAAGCGGAACAGTTTGCCGGAAGACGGACTCCAGCGCACGCCGCAAGGTTGCTGCGGCGTTATAGGCCGGAATCACGACGCTGATACGCGGCATTGAAGAGGGCCTCCAGAAGCCGTCACAATACCGACTGACATGCTTTTGTATAGATCGCGTCGGCTAAATGAGATGACGCTAACGATGCGGAATACGTGCCACTGGAGTCACAATCGGAACAATTCACACAGCTTTGTCATTTGATCGCCTCATTGCAGCAAAGCTCGTGTATAGATGCGCAACATGACGAAATCGCCTGCCATCTCCGTTGTCATTGCGACGCGCGACCGCCCCGCGCAACTCGCAAGGCTCTTGCATTGCGTCAAGGACCAGGACTTTTCCAATTTCGAATGCATCGTGGTGGACGATGCGTCCAGTGATCAGACCCTGCATCTTTATGAAGAGCTGTGGCGCGAGCTTGACGCGCGCTTCATCCTGTTACGGCAGGAAAGCGGCGCAAAGGGACCGTCCTTTTCCCGTAACAAAGGCATTCGCGCGGCGCTAGCGCCCTTTGTGGCGTTTTGCGATGACGACGATATGTGGACGCGCCGCGATCATCTTTCCTGCGCACTTGACGCGCTCATAGCACATGGCGCGGATTTCTTTTTCGCAAATATGCGGACCAGCCGGAATGGCGAAGTACTGGGCGCGGATTTCTATGGCCGCATCCGGCACATCTTGACCAGAACGATACTCAGCGATGGGGTCTTCGAAGTTGCCCCCAAAGAACGCGCGGCGGCGATGCAGCACATCTTCATTCACTGCAACAGCATGGTGGTGTCACGCCACCTCTTGCACAGCGCGGGACTCTACTGGGAAAAGCTGTTTATGGCGGAGGACCGCGATTTCGCTTTACGCCTTCTCGACCGCGCTAAACGTGTCGTCTATCGCGATGAGGTGGTGGCCGATTACGACCGTACGGCCATCGCAGGACTCTGCAAATCCTACACCGAGGATGAAATCCGCAGTTTCGTGATCCTCGCCATGCTGCACGCGGAAACCCAGATGAACGATACACAACTGCTGGCCGTCGCGCGCGGCTATCGCGCCTGGATGCTGTACGAACTAGCGCAAAGCGCCCGCCAGGAAGGCCGCCAGGCGGAAGCGCGAGAACTGGCGTTGCAGTCCGTTCTCTTGCGCCCAACCCTCGCCGCCCTGAAACAGCTTCTCTCCTTGAGACTTTATAGGGCTCCCCGCCTGGCGGAAGGGCGCGCACGCTGATGCCGCCCGCCGTCTCTGTGGTAATCGCCACCAAGAATCGCCCCACCTATCTCAAGCGCTTGCTCCTTTGTGTGCGGGATCAAGACCTCACTGATTTGGAATGCATCGTGCTGGACGATGGCTCCGACGCAGCGACCTTGGCAGCCTATGATGAGATCTGGCGCGAGTTGGATGGCAGGTTCACGCTGGTTAAGCGCGAAGACCGCCACACGGGAGGCCCTTCGAAGGCGCGCAACCGCGGCATTTCTTTGGCGCGCGGTACCTATGTTGCTTTCTGCGATGATGATGATCGCTGGATATGCCGCGATCACCTCTCCACCGCAGTGCGCGGCATGGAAACGTATGGCGCCGATCTCTTCTTCGCCGCGATGCAGACAGGTGCGAATGGCGAAGTGATCGATCCCGATCTGTACGCTCCCGCGCGACCCGCGCTGCAACGCTACCCGATCGAGGACGAAGCGGATCTCTTCGAGGTTCCCGTTTCCTCCATGACCAGGTTGCTGCGTCATAGAACATTGCACACAGACACTATCGTAGCCGCGCGGGCGCTTCTGATCGAGGCCGGTCTCTATTGGGAGAAGACAAATCTCGCGGAGGACCGCGACTTTTCCTTCCGCCTCACCGACCGGGCGCGGAAAATCCTCTTTCGTGCGACGCCTTCCGCCGAATTGGAAGTAAGCCCGCATACCAGCCTTTACCGCACCTTTGCGGAGCGCGAGAAAGCTCTGTGGTCTTATCTTGCCACGCTGCATAGCGAACTTCAGGTGCGCAATCCGGTTCTCCGGCGGCTCTGCCGCGCGGTCAGGGCTTGGGACATGCTCGATCTTGGCAAAAGCGCATTGAAGGAAGGCCGTTTCCAGCTCTCCCGCCATTTCGCGCGCGAATCCTTCTTCCTGCACCCAAGCCTTTCGGCGCTTCGTCTTTACATCGCGGGCTTGGCACGCTGAACCGCCCAATGGGCCAATTGCTCTGCGATCACGCCGAGACTTGGGCGCCGATAGCGCCGCCAGCACAATTCATAGCGTTCGAGGCCTAGCGACGATTTCAATTGATTGGTTCCGGCAAGAAAATCGTAGGTAAGCAGCCCCCGTGCTGCGTAGTGCTCCATGGCGGCGGCGTGACAGAGATAGCCCGGGCGGGCCACCTCCTCCGCAAAGCCGCTTTGATAGCTCGACACCACACCATTGCGCTGAAAATTATAGAGATAGCCTAAAAGCCGGGATCCAGCCTCGAGCCTCAGCAACTCGACACTGCCATCTTCGATGCCCGTGGATATCACCGCATGATGAAACGGCTCGAAAATCGGATTATCAAAAGCGTGATGCTTGCGCCGCTTTTCCCAGGAGCGGATGTGCAAAGCCTTGAGCTCAGCGAAATATGCGAGCGCCTCGTCTTTGTCTTTCGCAGCCGTGATGGCGACATTACCGCCGGCGTCGCGAAGGTTCCGCCTGAGCTGCTGCCGGGTGTTACGGCTGACGCATTGCGCCACGCCGGTCTCGGCCACTTTGCGCAGATCCGTGCGATAGGCAAAGCGTATATTCTCCGCCGAAGATATCTCCCGGGGCAAAGCGCCTTTATGCTGCGACATGCCCGGCACCACCAGCTCTCGCGCGCCAAACGCGCCTTCCGCGAAAAACTCCAGAAGGCCGAGCCATAGCGCCCCCTCCTCAACGCCCGCGAGCGCAAAGCCGTTATGCTCGATCATCACGCCATCGGCTTGCGGATCACCGATGGTGTTTAGAAAAGCCTGCCGCACAGGGAAAAGATGGGCTTGCCAGCCATGCCGCCACGTCACCAGCGCCAGAGCATGCGTGCTGTCACCGCGCGATGCCCTTAGAAGCGAAAAACGCTCGGGCCAGGACGACAGCATGGCATTGATCCAGGACCAGGAGAGAAAGAAGGAATGCGCACCGGCAGCATCCAGCGCGCGCCATTCGCGCTCCAATGCCGCGCGTGACGGAAGCTTCTCCAACCGGAAATAAATCTCGCGCGAATCCCTCACGCCTGCCTCATCGCGGCATTTGTTTGTGCCGCTACATTTTGATACCACGCTCTTGCAGCTTTGACAGCAGCATGGAGAAAAGCTTGAAGCGAAATCTTGCGGCGGCATTTCTCTTCCTCTGCGGCAGCTCCTATGCGGCAGACCTTTCGCTGGAAGCAGTGGGGCCAGCAGGCAACGCTGTTCCCATCACTTTCGGCATGGTCTTCGCCCCAGGCGAGATAAAAGGCGCGCTCACCGCACGCGACAAGAACGGCGCGGTACTGCCGCTGCAAGTGGATGCCAAGGCGCGCAACAAAGACGGTTCGCTGCGCCATGCGATCATCACCACGACTGTGGCGCGCGCGCGCGATGGACAGGCCATTAACTTCATCCTCGCGCCCGGCGCGGTGCCGCAAGGCGCTCCCGTCACCCGCGCGGCCCTGCCGGGCAATTTCGACGCCGTGGTGAACCTTGATCTCGGTACCACACGGCTGAGCGCATCTGCCCGCGCCCTCCTCGCTCAAACTAAAGCGGAAACCTGGCTGGAAGGACCGCTGGTTTCCGAATGGTGGGTTTCAGGCCCCTTGCGTGATGCCTCAGGCCGCGCGGATGTGCATCTCACCGCGCGTTTCGGTTTGCGCAGCTATGGGCCGGGTAAGCCATTGCGGGTGGAGGTGGTGGTGGAAAATGGCTGGACCTATGTGCCGGCCCCACGCTCCGTCGCCTATGCCGCTGCGATTATGCTCGGCGGAAAACAGGTATTCTCGCAAGAGAGGATTGTTCAACAATCTCACACGCGCTGGCGCCAAGTGTTTTGGTGGGACGAAAGCGCTGAAAGCTATATCCGCCCTCCCTTGGAGCAATTAAAGCGCGCGCGGGCCATCCCCAACTACGCGGCTGGGATCGATGCACCGGCAGATGCCATGATGCGGTTCTATCGCGCCGCCAATCGGGGGCCCATGGGAACAGGCGTTATCTATCCTGCCATGCCCGTGACAGGACAGCGCCAGGATATTGGCCCTCTGCCCGGCTGGACCGTATCTTATCTTGTCGGTGGCTCCGCGGCAGCGCGTGAACTCACCTTGAGCGCGGGCGATCTCAGCGGCAGCTTTCCCTCTCACTACCGCAATGAGAAAACGGGCCGCCCAACGACGTCGGAGGATTATCCCAAGATCAGCACCCATTATAATTTTGTGGGGCGCGGACCAACCAATCTTCCGCTGCCGGATTTGGCGGGATTGGCCAAGCCCTACACGGCCGAGCCCGCGCATGAACCCTCGCTGGCTTTTGTACCGTATCTTCTTACCGGCGAGCGCTACTACCTCGAAGAGCTGCAATTCTGGTCGCAATGGAATAGCTGGGGCACGGCGCCGGAATATCATGGCTTTGAAAAAGGCCTGATCGGCTGGGATCAGATCCGCGGCCAAGGCTGGTCCTTGCGCACAATGGCGCAAGCCGCCTACATCACCCCGGATGGTGACCCGATAAAGCCGGTTCTGCTGCGCCAAATGAAAGCCAATGCGGCGTTCTATGACAATGCATATTCCAACAACCGTGCCGCGAACATCTTCCATACCGCTCTGCGTGACAGTGATACCGCCGACTCCGTGGCCCCGTGGATGGATGATTATCTGAGTTGGGCTGCCAGCTATGCGGTGCAGCTTGGCTTTGATGAGTTCACGCCCTTCGCGCGTTGGAAAGCCGTCTTCCCGGTTCAGCGCATGATCAATTCGGATTATTGCGCCGTGATGGCGACGAAATACTACATGCTGGTGAAAGACAGCCCCCGCCATTTCATCGACAGTTGGGCCAAGCTTTACGTCGCGAACCTGCCCAAGGAGTATCGCAGCGGTCCGCCCATCGCCTGCGGCAGCCCGGATATGACCAAGGCCTTCAAGCTCAATCGCGATGGCGAGATGATGGGAGATTCCTCCTCTCCCAACGGTTATCCCGCCCAGCTGCAGCCAGCCTTGGCAGCGGCGGTCGATCTGAATGCGCCCGGCGCACGCGAGGCCTGGGCGAAGTTCCAAGCTCGCCCGGTTCAGCCGCGCGGCGGGGTTGATCCCAAATGGAATATTCTGCCTTGGTCGCCGTGATCGAGAAGGTCCGCCAGCCCAAGCTTTCCACATGCCGTGCGAAGATCGTAATGGCGCACCAGCTCCTCGGACATGTTGCGTCGAACGTCAGAGCCGTTCGGCTCTTTCACGCCCTGATAATCGAGCCGCCCGATTTTGCTGAAATGGCCTTCCTCATAATCGCGGCCATCAAGCACCATACAATGCCCACCCTCATGGCGATGCCAATGGCGGATGCCCGCCCCATGATCCCAATAGCGCCAACGCCGGATGGTTTTGGGGTGGGATTGATGGGGATGCGCCCAGAAGGCCATCCACCAGCCGCAGCCTTTCTCGAACTGGTCCCGGCTCGCCGAAGCCGTAGTGCAGCCGACAAGCTCCCAATACCGCTGACGCCAAGGCAAATAGCGATAGCGAAACCCAGGATCGACCTCACATGCCGCCGTTACGCTATCAGGCAAGGCCGCGAAGATGCGCGCGAGTTCGGCCATCTTCTCGCGCCGCAGAAGCAGATCGGAATGCCAGAAGGCGAGCCGCCGCGCGAAAAGAAAGGCAAATTCCAACGGGAAGTGCGGATAGAGCAACGGCAGACCAAGTTCGGCGTTAAAGTCGAACACCACCGCACCGGACACTGTTTTTCGCGGCGGACCCACGCGCGGATCAAAGCCTACCAGCGGCGTCCAGCCAGCTTCGGTCACGAGCTTTTGCTGCACCAGACACCATTCATGCTCTACGTTCCAGCACAGCCAAGGCTTCTCGATCCCGCTCAGCGCGCGGCCCCAGCCTTTCGCGATGGCGAGTACCTCCTCAAGAGAAAAGCCCAGAGCACGAAAGGCACTCCACACGCCCTGCCCGGCTTGCTCCAGCTCGATGCGATACTCCCGGAAACGAGCAAAGCGCGGGTGCACGATCTTTCCCGGCAGCGCGAGCATCTTCTTCCCCCATCTCCTCACTCGCCTTGTAGCGAAGCCCGCGTCACGGAGGTCAAGAGCGCATGAAAGCCGCCCTGGTGATATTTGCATTCGTCGTCCCCGCTCAGGCAGCGGTACTCGAGGTCGGGTCTGGAACGGCTTTCAGCTTGCCGAGCGCGGCCATCGCCGCCGCCAAGCCAGGAGATACGGTCCACATCGCCGCCGGGAGCTATCGCGATTGCGCAGCCTGGACCGTCGATGATCTCACCATAGAGGGCGAAAACGGGACCGTGCTGCGCGAGGCGATTTGCCAAGGCGCGGGGATTTTCGTGGTGAACGCGCCCAACGCCATCATCCGCAACATCAGCTTTGAAGGCGCTTCCATAGCGGAAGGTAACGGCTCTGGCATTCGCGCCAATGGCCAGCGTCTTTTGGTGGAGCATTGCAGTTTCCGGAACAATCAAGACGGTATCCTGACGGCGAATAATGGCGGGGCCGAGCTAATTGTCCGTGATAGCCGTTTTGAGAAGAATGGTGCCTGCCTGCCCAATAAAGGCTGCGCCCACGGCATCTACGCGGGGGTCATCACAAGGCTAAGGGTTGAGACGTCGCACTTTCGCGATGCCGTTGCGGGCCATTATATAAAGTCGCGGGCGCGACGGACGGAAGTGATCGGCAACCGGATCGAAGACGGCGACAGTGGCCGGTCAAGCTATCTCATCGACCTTCCCAATGGCGGCGCCCTCGAAATGACAGGCAACACCTTGCAGAAGGGACCGCGAACCGAGAACCCAACCGCGGCGGTGATATTGGGCGAGGAAGGCGACAAGCGCCCGGCTGGCCCGGTGACGATCTCTGACAACATCTTCCGCAATGACGGCCCGCCGACCATCTTTGTGCGCAACGATGCGAAATCTCCTGCGCTTTTATCGGGCAACAAAATCACAGGCAAAGTGCGGCTCTTGGTCGGGCGCGGAGCGGTAGACTAGCGCCGAAGCGCGTCTTCCCGTGACCAGCGTTTGGGTTTTGCGCGCGGCGGCTCCGCATCGGGCGGCCGCATGGCCAGAAAACCGCCGGTGCCATCGCTCCCATCCTGCCGCGTGAACCAGATGAGGACGATAAAGATCGCGATAATCGAGGCGAGGAAAAACAATCCACCGATCATGCCACAGGCTCCATCACCTTCGTGCCGCAGAAGAGCGCCTCGTAGGCTTCGAACATCTGTTCCTGGTCATAGCGCGACGCGGCCATTACCTTGTTCATCGCGCCGATGGATTTTGCCTGCTCGCTATCTGAGAGCAGCGCCTCCAAGGCGCCCGCGAGCGCTTCGGCACTTTTGGGAACGATAAAGGCACGATTATCAGCGCATACCATCTCGCGCACATCCCCCACATCAGTCGCGGCGATGGGAAGCCCCGCCGCCATGGCCTCTAGAACCGCCGTGGGCATCTGTTCGGTGTCGGAGGACAGCGCCAGAACGGAAAGCGCGGCGTAAACGCGGTCGGTCTCGCTCGTTTGGCCGAGAAAAGACACTTCCTCTCCAAGCGGGGCAGCCTCACGCTCAAGCTTGGCACGCTCTGGACCGTCTCCCGCGATCACCAAACGGCAGGGGCGCTTCTGCCGTACCAGACGCACGGCTTCGATCAAGCGCGAAAGGTTTTTCTCTGGCCGGAGCACAGCGACAGTGCCGATCAGGGGACCATCTCCCGGGATCGCGAGCGGCTTTATGGAGGGAGCCCCAAAGCGGCGGCAATCGACCCCGTTGGGAACATAACGCAGGCGCGGCAGGCGCCAGACATCTCGAGCCAAGCGGAAAAGCGTCTGTGATGGCAACACCACGGTCGATCGCGCAAGCACATACCGCCGCGTCAACACCCGGCGGCGAAGCTGGCCTTGCGCCTCCTCGGGACCGAACCCGTCCTCGATATGGATATGAGGCGCGAGCCCCGGCCAGTTAGCGATGGCGCATTCAATACTACCCCAATTATAGGTGATCAGCCGCTGCGGCTTCAGTTCGCTGAGAAGTTTGCGGAAAAGGCGAATATTGCCAAGCGTGTCGCGCCGCCGGAAACCGAGCACAGGAAAGCTGACATCCAGGCCTGGCGCCAAGCGCTCGCGGCAATCCGTGCGCCCGTCCATTGAGATCACGACATGGCGAAAAGCCCGCCCAAAGCGGTTCGCCAGCGCTGCAAAGCGCATTTGCGAGCCGCCCACGACGAAACTGGGAAAGACATGCAGCAGCATGTCAGTGCTCGCGGCGGATCATGGGAGGCAGCAGCGAAAGCTCCCCCTTAAGGACATTGAACAGCATAGGCACGCGATCGACATGAAAGCGGCAGAGAAAAGTTCCGCAACGCTGCGCCCAAGGCGAATTCCGGCGCACGCGCAAAGCGAAAAACCGCAACCGGCGACCATCGGGCAAAATTTCTTCCCTTATTTCAAGAGGAAGCGGTGCAAACATTATGAAGACGATAACCAGTGCTGGGAGACAAAGGAGAAGAAGAGCAAGGGCAGCGGCAATGTCTCCCATCCGGCTCATGCGCATAATGTCCTCTATCGGCTCACATTCCTTCGGGGAATGTATTAAAAGCTTACATGTAGCGATGACGGACCAGTCAGGTTATACTGCGGGCACGCGATCGCGCGATTTGGAACGGCAAGGAATTCTTTGATGTCCCTGTGGCTTATCTTGGGGATTTGGGTCGCGCTCTCCTTCGCGGTGACGCCTCTGGTTGGGTATTACCTCTCCGGCGCGCCTCAGCGTGCGGCCCAACGCAAGGCGCATAAGGAATTGGCGGCGCGGGTGGAACATCACCCCTGACATGTGAGCCACTTTAAAGTCTCCATGAGACGCGCGGCGTGACGATCTTGAGATAATTCGGCCTCCGCATACTGCCGGGCCGCCTGCCCCAGGCGCAGGCACAAAGCCTGATCTGCCAGCAAACGTTCAACAGCGGAACGAAACGCACCCGCATCACCGCAAGGCACGATTAAACAGTTCTCACCCGGATTGAGATAATCCTTGATGCCATCCGAGAGGCTCGCCACCACGGGCTTACCACAGGCAAAGGCCTCCAAAAGCGTGGTGATTCCGCCGGGATGGCGCATATTTTTCAGCGGTAGAAGCACCGCCTTGGCGCCACGGTAAAGCGCACGCAGCTCTGCATCTGAAATCCGCTCGTCAACTATCGTGACATGGGCTGGCGGATTGCGCGGCCTCAAATGGGTTTTCAGCACCAGCTTGCAGCCCAGGGGAAATACGGCCTCCTCCAGCAGCGCGTAATCGCGCGAGACATCTCCGCCCACTGCCAGAAGATAATCGCCCTCCTCTGCCGCAGGCGTAAAAAAGCGCGTGTCCACCTGCTGGCGCAAGAAATGAACATTTTTTATGCGATATTTATCGCGCAAATATTCCGCTTGGCCGCGCGCAAAGGTGAAAACCGCATCCGCCCGCTTCACACAAAACGCGACGATCCGCGCCCGCATGCGCCAGCCGATATCATCCCCTATATCGATGATGACGACCTTGGGTTTGAAGCCCAGTAGATGGCGCAAAGCGAGGATAACCAGCACGCCCGATTGATAATAGCTGATGACCACGCTCGCATTGCGCTGTGTGAAGAGAACGCGCAGCGCCCGCCAGGGATCTATGCTGGCATACAGCGACGGCTTTTTTGCGAGCGGATTTTTCGGAAACGCATTGACATCAAGAAAGGCCACGCGCGCGCCCAATCGCGAAAGCGCGTTTGGCACCCCCAAGCGATCAAGGCCCTGACTGCGGATAAGATCCGCTTGGCGATTGGACGGCAACATCACCAGGTGCAGATCGTTCTGCGCCGAGAGGTTCCGTGTCTCTGTCGCCAGAATGGTCATGGCAAAGCCGCCTTCTGACTGCGATTGAGCTTGGCGAGGGTATAAATCTGGGAGGTCGTGGCGGGCGCACCGCCGATCTCAGCAAAGAAAAACGCATAGAACTCCTCGAACCAGGCGAGAAATTTCTCGAGTTCGGCGGCCGAACGCACATAAGGCGTGTTGCCCGGCACTAGAGATGGCGAATGGAAGGACAGAGTGAAAATCCGCGTGCCGCGCTTCAAAAGCGCGCGCACCAGCCGCTTGGCATCGGACACTTTGGTCCCTTCCGGCGTGAGGCGGATGCGCTCCATCAGGCCGGATCGCGCCATCAAGGATCGCGACAAGGCATGACGCTCATCATCCTCGAACAGTCCTTTGGCAAGCGCGCGGCTGGAGGGGGTTTCACCCGTGAGGCGGCCGATATAGGCGGAGGTTAGAGGCAGTTCGAGTATCTCACCTGCCGAATCCAGCCAATAGGGCCGGGTTGGACGGCCGAAGAATGCGGGCCCGCCAATGGCGTGATAGCCAAATTCTGGGACCACGCTGGAGTCGATCTCATACCCCAGGCGAGAAAGCGCCATCACCGTGTTAGGGCCGATGCCATAGCGCCCGGCACGATAGGCTTTTGGTGCGCGGTCAAAGCGCGAGGCAATGGCTTCTGTCAGCACGCGGATTTTCGAAAACTCTAGCTGCGGCGGCAGATTTCCCGCAAAGCTGTTGAAGGGTGTGACCTCTTCCTCAAAAGGCGGCGTAACCCAGGGATGAAGCTGGGCGCCAATCTCTGCCCGCCCCGCCACCACATGATCCTGCAGCAGCCGGTAGCCTTCGGCCTGGGTCACGATGGGATAAGTCACGAAATAGACCGGAGTAATGCCATAGCGTTCGAAAATACGCTGCAGGACACCCTGCGAACTCATGGCCGTCACGGCACGGTTGTCGCGGCTTAACGGCCGCTGCCAGTCGAAC
This sequence comes from Rhizomicrobium palustre, assembly GCF_011761565.1. NCBI lineage: Bacteria > Pseudomonadati > Pseudomonadota > Alphaproteobacteria > Micropepsales > Micropepsaceae > Rhizomicrobium > Rhizomicrobium palustre. The sequence continues at coordinate 57,515 of NZ_JAASRM010000001.1, forward strand.
TCCTCTTCCGCATCAACCGTGGTCACCAAAAGTGGCCGCTGGTCCATCAACCGTGGCATGAGCCCCACCGGAGGCGCCGCTTCCGGCCGCGTGAGCTCCGCCACTACAACTGGCCCGGAGGTAACGCTGCTGCGATGCTGCAAGATATCGCACGTCATCTCCGCGATGCTGTGCGCTTGAGTGCGGGCACTGAAATTCTCCAAAAACCATTGCGATGGCGTGTTCTGGCTATTCGGCAAGGCGAGGAATTGCGCCAGACGCGCATCCGATTCCGCGGGGCTCATATCCGGCGCAATCGCCACATAGGCGATGCCACTGCGCGCCAGAATGCGATCCACTGGCGACGCAGCCGGGGTATAGGCGAGGATCGGCTTGCCGATACGGATATAATCGAGAAGCTTGGATGGCACCTGAAAGGCGGCATTGCGCTCGTTGACATCAAGCAGCAACAGGCAATCTGCTTCAGCCGTGCGCCGCAAAGCCTCATCGCGCGGTACCAGCGTGTTGGTTACGGCAAGCGCACCCTCGCGCTCCATCTCCGCAAAAATCGGCCCATGCGCCTGAAGCACTGCCGCATCTATGGGGCCGGTAAGGCGGACCTGTACCTCTTTACTTCCCAGCCGCTTCAAGGATTGCAGCAACTGTCCCGGATGGCGCCCGCCATAAAGCGTGCCGACATGGGCGAGAATTTTCGTGGCCACGCCTTCATGCGTGGCGCGTCCCCTCTCCACCGGCTCTTCAGGATCAAAGCTGTTCCACATCACCGCGATATCATTGGCGCGATCAGGGTATCGCGTGCGCCATACCTGCGCGATAGCATCGGTATTAGCGATCAACCGATCCGCCTCGCGAAAAATGGTGCGCTCGATCAGCCGGTCATAAGGATAAATCCAGCGCCTTGTGCGGAACGGATTATCGCAGACCGGGTCCTGAAAATCCGCGATCCAGGGAAGGCCGAATTCACGCTTCAACCAAGCCGCCGCGAAATGTGAGGCTAAGAAAGGCGATGTCGAATAAATCGCATCAATAGCGTTTTCCCGGATGATCTTTTTCGCGGCTGCAACCGCGAAAGGCACCCAAGGCAAGCGGTCATTATAAGGCGCGAAAAAGCGCATGAAACCGCGCGCAGCAAAAGCGGCGCCATGACGCGATAACGGCTCGTGAAGCCCCGGCGTGCGGATGACCTGGGGCTCGTCATTGCGCCCGCCATCGCTGGAAGAGGCCAGGACAAACGGGGTCACCCCCTCCTCGGCCAGATAGCGAAACAACTGGCTTGGCCGCGCCGCGGCAGGCGTGTTGTCCGGCTGGAAGGCATAGCTCAAGATCAGGAGATTGGGCATGGCATCTCTTCCAGCAAGGAGGCGATGATGCGATCCGAGGCTTTGCCGTCGCCATAAGGATTATGCACCGCGCTCATGGCGCTATAGGCCGCCGCGTCATCCAACAGGCGGCCGACCTCATCCAAAATTATATGCGTATCGGTACCCACAAGGCGCACCGTTCCGGCCGCAACGGCTTCGGGTCGCTCAGTCACCTTGCGCATCACAAGCACCGGCTTTCCGAGTGAGGGCGCTTCTTCCTGGATGCCGCCACTATCAGTCAGCACTACATCGGCGCGGGACATCACATAGACAAAGGAGAGGTAATCCAAAGGTTCGATCAGATGCACATTACCCTTGTCGGAGAGTACCGAAAATACCTCGCGCACATTCGGATTTCGATGAATGGGAAACACAATGGAGACATCACTGCGGCGGGCAAGTTTTTCCAGCGCGGCACAGATATCGCGAAACCCCGTGCCATAGCTCTCGCGGCGATGACAGGTGACAAGCACTATCCGCCGCCCGGCCTCCAGGAAAGGAAAGTGCGTCCGCAATTGATCTAAGGTGTTTTCGTCCTTCAGCGGGCCGCGCATTGTATCAAACAACGCGTCAATCACGGTATTCCCTGTCACCACAATTCCGCTTTCGGGAATATTCTCATTACGCAGATTTTCTGCCGCACGCGAGGTGGGCGCATAATGACGGTCGGCAATGGAATCGGAGATGCGCCGGTTCACCTCTTCAGGCCATGGCGCATAGATATCATGGGTGCGAAGCCCCGCTTCCACATGGCCGACCGGAATTTTTCCGTAATAAGCCGCAAGGCTTGCTGCCATGGTGGTCGTGGTATCGCCATGCACCAGCACCCGGTCAGGACGGGTTCGTTGAAGGACCTCCTCCATACCTTCGAGCACGCGCGCCGTTAAAGCGGCCAGGGTCTGGTTCGGCTGCATCACACCCAAATCGATATCGGGCTTGAGTGCGAAGAGGTCGAACACCTGCTGGATCATCTCACGGTGCTGGCCGGTAGAGCAGACCTTGACGTCAATTCCATCGCACCGCTTCAACCGCGCGATCAATGGAGCCATCTTAATGGCTTCAGGGCGCGTACCAACGACGGCGAGGACTTTCCGTATCGACATGGAGACGTCTCTGGATGCCTTCCGCTATCCGAAAATATGCACCGCAAATCAAGTCGGATTCCCGTGACGCACTGATGAAATCGTCCTGAACATGCGCAACAAGCTGCGGCGATGACTCCAGCGCCACAGTCACGCTACGACATTCCGTATGCGTACTTACTACTTTTCAGGCTTTGCTGGGTGCTGGCGTTGCGCAATAAAAAAAGGCCCGTGGTTCACACGGACCCTTCCCATAGAAATTGACGCGCAGATCATGCTGCCCGCGAGGCGCTATCGGGACCAACTGCCGTAAAGGCATGGAGCTTAGAAATATCGCACGGCCTGTACGACCACACTGGATGAGCCGCGCAGCGAGCCCCATTCGCTCTTTCGTCCGCCGATGCTGCCGCTGCCGTAAATACCGAGGCTCCACTGATCGGAAAGATCATAAGAGGCCGAGATCTGCCCGATCGAAGAGCCATCCAACAGGTTCGTCATCACATAAGCCCCGACATCCGCATGCTCGATGTGGAAGGGCTCGGCCCAATCGGCACGAACAAAGGCCTGATGGCGGCTCATCGGCTGCTGGATATCGCTGGCATAGCCGCGCAGATACCACATCACCTGCGAGAAGGCCGGGTTAGCACCGGTGGCGAACCAATCCTTCCAATCAGCTTGCGAAAAGCCTGCTTGATGGAAGTTATATTCGATAGTGATACTCTCTTTATATTCACCGCTCCAATTGGCGCCCACGGAGAGATCGTTCTTAAAGCCGCGCGAGAGGCTTTGTGTCGGGGTAACCGGCAAGGTGGCCGGAAATGTGCGTGTGCGCTTGGCAAAAGCGAAAGCATCGACGGTGGCGGACGACGCCATGTCCCCGGCCCAGCTTGCATAAGCGATCACGCTGGCGCCAATGGGATGGGACAGGTTGAGACCGAATTTGGTGCGCCCGCCTTCGTAATAGACCAGCATTTGCGGGCTGAATTCCTCCAGCTCGAAGCTGAAGGCCGCGAGAAGCCGGTCTGATCCATTGGTCTGATCGATCTTGGGATCAAACGGCCCCGGCGTCAGCCCCAGCGGCACGGGACTGTGGAGCTTCGGGGCATAGACAAGCTCCACCGCCCCGCCGTCGAAGAAATGCTGGCCCCGTAAAAGAACGGTGCCGAGGCGGTTCAGACGCTGCGCGCCAGGATCGGAAGAGGACTGCGCCACGCTGGTGCGCGATCGGAAAAAATCGGTGGGGTTATAGCCATAAGCCACGCCATAGCGCAGATTGATCCGCCCCGCTTCGAGGTAGGTCTGCGGCGCGGCTTCATAGGTGAAATAGGCCTCGCGGATATCATTGCGCAGCGCCTTATTGGGAAAGCCGATACCATCCGCAGAAGCAAGGCTGAGCCGATCGCTGGCGGTGAAGCTCAGCGCTGGCGAAAGCGTAAAGGTGTCGAGCCCATCAAAGCTCAAGCGATTGGCCCAGCGCGACGGCATGCCGCCCGACAGCGGTACGGCGAGCTGGCCGCGAAAGCCATACCAGCCGAAAGCATCATCTAGCGAATATTTGCCCTGATCCTTGGCCGCGCTCGAAGGCGCCGCCGCATTGGCGACACTGCCCGGGATGAGATCGAGGTCTTTATCCTCTTGGGCGGCAGCCGGAACGCAGAATGCCGCCGCCAGAAACAGTATCGCCTTTTTCATCAGTCGATCTTCAACCTGGGCAGGAAGTCCCGCTGGAACCAGGAATCCGGCACATCGCGCGCCTGCATATCGCTCATGGCCATGGTGGTGATGAGATTTTGGTTCACCGCATCAATCACAATGGTTTCGGCCGGGATCATACGGCCCATCATGGGCGTGAACTTATGATAATAGGCGATCTTCAGAAGCCGCCCGCTGTCGGAAAAGAACTTGCCCTTGATTTGGCGATTGGTGCCCTTCTCGATCCAGAACTCGATGCGGGAATAGACCGCTTCGTCATTGGCGGCTTTCAATTCCAGATGCCAGCAATCGCGGGGCTGTTTATCGGCATCGTTGAGCTTTTCCTCTCCGAGGAGTGTGGAGTTGTAATCCCGCGAAAGGTTAACCGTCGCCACATCGCCGTTGGAGGCCTGCCCCAGGAGGCGCTGTTGTGGCGAGATGCGCACCGAAGCCTTTGACGAGGGATCATAGAACCACATATTGGAGCCGTTCATCAGCACCATCTTGCCCGCATCACGCACCGGCAGCACATAGCGCACGAGATTGTCGTATTGCTTGGTGGTCTTGTTCTGACGCACGAAGACGACGAGCTGATTAGAGGCCTGCGGCTTGCCGTTGACATATTCGGTGAGGACATCCGTCACCCGGAAGCTCTGGCCGGGATTACGGCCCGCATCCACGCCCGCAATGATCTCCTGTGCGGTTGGCTCGGCAGCGCGGGCACCTTCGAACAGGGTGAGCGCAATAGCGAGACCAATCAGGACATGTTTCATCGGTTTTCTCATGGCTCTCTCTCAAACATGGCGCAGGGCGTCGACCACATTCATGCGGGCCGCGCGGTTAGCAGGAACGATCGAGGCGAGCGTCGCCATGATCACCAGAACAATCCAGATCGTGGCCATCAGCCCTTCCATGCCGTGGGCCAGAAGATAAAGCTGCACGGGACTGGAATTTCCGGGCGGCGTGTATTGGATATCGGCACGGTTGATGAAATAGGTCGCGATACGTCCCAGCAGCAGCCCGCCCGTCGCACCAAAGACGCCGAGGATGGCACCTTCGAGAAGGAACTGGCTGCGGATGCCGCCCCGGCGCACGCCCATGGCTCGGGCCGTGCCGATTTCGGCGGTGCGCTCCATGATGCTCATGCCCATGGTATTGGCGGTGGTGAAGAGCACAATGATGCCAAGCACGACAGTCAGGAAGGCGAACACCACCTGCAGGAAGCCCATGATCTGAAGGAAGGACGGCTGCACTTCTTTATAGTCGCGGATTTCAAGATCGAAATGCTTTTCCGTCACTAGCGCGTTCAGCCGCGCGCGCACCGCCGCCATGTCTTCGCTGCGGTTAAGCTGTACCACAATCGCGGTGACCTTCTTTTCGCCGCCGCCATAGAGAAGCTGCTGCGCCAGCGGCAGGTTCATGGCGATGTAGCTATCCTCCAACTCCTTGGCGCCCATGCCTTGGGCTTCGGTGGGATGGAAATTGACGATGTTCGGTGCGCCAGACGCGCCGCTCAAAAGCTGAAGCTCAGGCGTCTTTCCCGCCATCGCACTATCCAGCTCAGCCGATTTCGGACAATGCTTGACCTTTAACGGTTGGCAGAGCCCCAAGATGCGCGCCAGCCCCTGCCCGACCACGCCACGATCGATATCTGCATCTTTCAGGCCAGTCGTATCGTAGCGGCCATGCGGGCTGAGGCGGTATTCATCCCAGCTTTGCATCTTATCGCGGTCAGACGGCACGAAGCCCTGACCGAAGAAAGTCTTGGAGCGATCCACCGTGGTGTTACCCGCAATGCCGCCGAGGGTCACGGTCGGCGTAACGACGCGCAACTTATCTTTCACCTGAGGATCCGCCTTGATCGCGGCGATGATCTTTGGGTAGTCGCCGATGCCATAGGCCATGGGCTGGGCACTTCCGAACTCGAAATACCCCGTTTTGAAGAGGGTGAGATGGCCTGCCGAGCGGATGATGCCGGTCTGCATACCCACCATGGCCATGCCGTTATACTCGCCGAGGAGAATAAGCGCGGCGGCGCCAACCGCGATGGCGGATGCCGTCATCAAGGAGCGGCGGCCATTGCGCAGGACATTGCGGAAAGCAATTTTCAACATGGTCATCCCCTTTAGACGTGACGCAGCGCATCGACGACCTTCATGCGCGAGGCACGATTGGCCGGAACGAGCGAGCCGATGGTGGCGATGATGACAAGGCTGATCCAGATACGCACGAGAAGCGGGAAATCATTGACCAGCAAGCGGATCGCGACAGCCTGGGCGCGCCCCGGCGGGGTGTACATGATATTGGCGTGATTGAACCACACCGCCAACGCCGAGCCCAAGATCAGCCCCGCCGTGGCCCCGAATGCGCCAAGCAACAGCCCTTCGATCAAAAATTGCACGCGGATGCCGCTCCGGCGCACGCCCATGGCGCGGGCGGTGCCGATTTCCTGGGTCCGCTCCATCACGCTCATGCTCATGGTATTGATGACGGTGAAGATCACGATCACGCCCATGATGACGGCGAGAAAGACAAAGAGCACGGTGAGGAAACTCTTGATCTGGGTATAGCCCGCCGCCGTCTCGGTGAAGTCATGCACTTCAAGATCGAGCTTTTGTTCGGCGAAAATCTGAGCCAGCCGCGCCTTCACCGCAGACATATCCTGGGTCCGGTTGAGCTGTAGGATCAGCGACACGGCCTTGTGCTCACCGCGGCCATAGAGCAGTTCCTGCGCCAGCTTCAGATTCATGCCGACGAACATATCGTCGAGTTCCTTGACGCCCTGGTTTTGCGCGCCCGTCACATAAAAGCTGACCACATTGGGCGCACCGGAGGCGGTGGCGCTTAAAAGGTCGAGACGCGGCATATCGGTGGTGCCGGATTTTTCTGCCGCGGGCACATCACGTGCGGCAAGCTCTGCAAAATCCACGCTTGAAGCGGGGACGGATGCGGCCTCTTTTGGCTTCTCAACCGGCTGAGCAGGACAGTTCTTGACCTTCAAGGGACCGCAAAGCCCCAAAACGCGGGCCATGCCGACACCGATGACACCGCGATTGATATCGGCATCGGAAATGCCGAGCGGCGGGAAATGATAATCGGCGGTGATGAGATGATACGGGTCCCAATGGCGCATACGCTCGCGGTCGGCGGGCACAAAGCCGGTGCCGAAAAAGGTCTTGGAGGCGTTGATGGAGAAGTTGCCCGCGATGCCGAAGAGATTGACCGTAGGGGTCACCACTCTGAGCATTGGCTTCAAGACCGGATCGGTCTTGATGGTCTCCATCACCTTTTCATAGCGCGAAATCGAATATCCCGCGGGATTACCGCTGCCGAAATCGAAATAGCCTTGCTTATAGACGGCGAGATGCCCCGTCTGCATCACGGTTTGGGTTTCGAGGCCGAGGAAGACAAAGTCATTATATTCCCCGAACAAGGTGAGCGCGACGGCGCCCACCGCGATGGCCGAGGCGGTCATCAAAGAACGCCGGCCGTTGCGCAGGATATTCCTGAGCGCGATCTTGAACAGCATCATTGCACCGCTCCCGAACGGTGCTCCAGGAGCTTGCCGTCACGGATGATGTAGGTCTCCTCGGCATGGCTGATGAGCTGGGGATCGTGGCTGGCGAAGATAAAGCTCACCGCCTGCTCATGCTGCATCTTGTGCATCAGCTCGATGATCTGCAGGCCTGTCTCGCTGTCGAGATTGGCGGTCGGCTCATCGGCGAGCACGATTTCGGGATGCTTCACCAGGGCGCGCGCGATGGCGACACGCTGCTTCTGCCCGCCGGAAAGCTGGTTCGGCCTTTGCCGCGCCTGGTCGGCCAGCCCCACCGCTTCCAACATAGAGAGCGTGCGCTCGCGCCGTTCCTTGGCACTCATGCCGATCAAGAGGAGCGGATATTCCACATTCTCGTAAGCGGAGAGAACCGGGAACAGGCTGAAATTCTGGAAGATGAAAGCGATGTTCTTGGCGCGGAAATCCGTCACCTTGGTATCGCCCATCTTGCCGACATCCTCACCCGCCACATGAATGGCGCCGGTGGTCGGCTTATCGATGCAGCCGATGAGGTTGAGCAAGGTCGTCTTACCCGAACCCGACGGGCCCACGATCATGGCAAAGCGGCGCTTGGGGATATCGAAGGAAAGCCCGTTGAGGGCATGCACAGAGAGCCCTTCGTCATCATAAGTCTTCACCACATCGCGCAAGCTGACGACGGATTCTTCAGCCACGTTACCCTCCCCAAAAGGTCCAGGCCGGAAAGTCGGCCTCGGAAATGCCAGGCACATCACGCCCGTAACCAGATTACTCTATTTCACAGAGTACTCGGTTTCAAGTCCAGTTTGGAGAAATTGCAGAACCGGCGCGCGAATGTGAACAACGCCTCTTGCGGCGCGTTTTCCTTCCGCTCGAAGGAGGAAAACCATGCAAAAGGAAGAGCTTATCCGCGCCAGGGCCTATCGACTCTGGGAAACCGACGGGCGCCCTCTGGGCCGTGATGGCGAACATTGGCAGCGCGCAGCAGCGGAAATTGAGGCGGAACTGGCCGCGCATCAGAGCGGGGAGAACGACGTACCCGCCGCCAATATCACGATCCATCACGGTCCCGATTCCGCCAGCCCGACCCCAGGCTTCGAACGCGCCGATGGGCTTTCAACCCCCGGCATATCCGCCAAACCCGCCAAAGGATGAATCATGCATCAGCTCGACAGCAAAGCGCATGAGGCGCTTGCGACCCTCGCCCATTGTTCCCTCACCTGTCATTCCATGGCGCTCGTGCATTGTTTGGAACTGGGCGGCGAACACGCCCGCCCGCAGCACATCCGCCTGCTGCTCGACTGCGCCGCGGTCTGCGCCACGACAGCAGAGTTGCTCGCGCATAAAAGCCAATTTCACACGCAGATGGCCGCGCTGTGCGTCGGGATCTGTGAGACGTGTGGCGAAAACTGCGAAAAACTCGGCCAGATGGAGGATTGCGTCTCGGTTTGCCGGCGCTGCGCTGAACATTGCCGGGAAATCTCTCGCTCGGGCCATGCCGCCGCCTTAAACCAAGGCGCAACCCATGCCCCCTCCTCTTAAAAGAAAGGGGTTTGCGCAGCACGAAGACTTCGCCGCCCCATAGTTTTAAGTCTCGCGTGCCATTGCACAAACGGCGAAGCCCCAGCAGGCGGCGAGGAGGTGTTCCAGATCAGCCATTGCGGCTCAGCGTGAAGCGCAGATTGAAGCGGTCGGCAGCGCCCCATTCATATTTATAGGCTTCATTTCCGCGCAAGAAATCAAACTGGCCGCAGCCATCACGGATGGCCGCTTCCATGGCGTAGCCGATCAACACCGCGCCTGGACTTTCAAACGCATATTCCGGGTCATAGCCGCCAAGATAGGCATAGGCGATGCCGTTATGACAAAAGCCGTAATAGACGCCCGCCACCGCATCATTGATCGTGAGCGCGTAAAGCCGCACCACGCCTGCCTGCATCATGGCCGGCATCGCAGCGGCATGAAACGCCGCTACCCGCGGATCAGAAAAGACACTTTGCTTGCTGTCCCAATGCAGGGCGTTGAGCCGGGCTAGATCTGCAAGCAGAGCACCAGCATTATCAACATCGCCCTCCAGAATGGCACTGTCACCCCGTCGCGCGACCCGCCGCCTTGCGGTGTGCAAATGACGAAGCCGCATCACGGGGACGGTGAGCTTCAACGACTCCACGCGATCCGGCAGAGGCAGGATCGGGCAAGGGCTGGCGCTGCCCAGATGCTCCCGCCAGCTTGAAATCGAAAGCCCCAAAGCCAAAGCGTCGGGCTTAACCTCATCGAAGACAAGCGTGTCTACATCACGCAGATCAGCCAAAGCATCGCCGAGACCTTCCAACGCGATATCCAAAAACTCGGGATCTATAAGGATGTCCTGATAGTCCGATAAAGAAATCCCAATGGGCAGAAGCCGCCGCCCCTCGCGATAAAGCGGCGCGAGCGCAACCAGCCGGCCCTCCTGGCGCAGGGTAAGAATGAAAAGCTCGCCCGGCGCGAAAATATCCCACCACGCGATCAACCAGTCAGGAGATTGAAACGGCGTCGCCCGCGCGCTCCTTCGCCAGAGCGCTTGCCATTCGGGTTTGAGCGACGTGAACTCCGCCGGATCGGTGATGACAGCAGCATCGGATGGGGCGGCGCGTTCATAGGGCAGACTCATGACAGGAGTTCCGGTCGCTATTTGCGACAAGGCAACGCCCGCAGCGACGCTTTGTTGCCGAACCCGCTCCATAGACAGAGCGTCACGATGACAGATGTCACAACTTCGCTAAAATGGGCTGTGATTTGGGACCAATTACGATGCCAACCCGCCGCCGCCTTCTGCAATGTCTGGCAGCTGCCAGTGTCACCACCACTGCGCGTTCAGAGCCGGATACTTGGGCGAAGGCAGACGCCATTGTGGCGCGTATTCGCAAGCCTCATTTTCCGGCCCGCGACTATTCAATTGCGGCCTATGGCGCACGCGCGGGCGAAAAGGCAACGGACGCCATCGCGCGGGCGATTGCCGCCTGCAATGCGGCGGGTGGCGGGCGCGTGGTGGTCCCCCCCAGGACACTGGCTGACCGGGCCCATTCACCTCAAATCCCATGTGAACCTCCACCTCGCCGAGGGAACCACCCTCGCCTTCTCCACCGCCCCTGAGGATTATCTCCCTTTGGTGCTGACGCGCTTTGAGGGCGTGGAATGCATGAATTATTCGCCGCTGATCTATGCTTTCGAAGAGAAGAATATCGCGGTCACAGGCAAAGGCGTTCTGGACGGGCAAGCGGGCGACACCGCCTGGTGGAACTGGAAAGGCAAAGGGCTTGGACCCAATCAATCCGCCGCGCGCGACAAGCTGTTTGCAATGGGCGATGCCGACACGCCAGTGGAAGAGCGGCGCTTTGGTGCGGGCCTTTATCTGCGCCCGAGCTTTTTCGAACCCTATCGCTGCCAGCAGGTGATGATTGAAGGCGTCACCATCCGCAACGCGCCGTTCTGGGAAGTGCATCCCGTCCTATGCCGCGATGTGATCGTGTGCGGGCTCACCATCGACAGCACAGGCCCCAATACCGATGGCTGCGATCCGGAATCCTGCCAGGATATGTTGATTGAGGATTGCACCTTTAACACCGGCGATGACTGTATCGCGATCAAGTCCGGGCGCAATGGTGATGGCCGCCGCCTACACACCCCAACGGAAAATGTAGTGATACGAAATTGCCATATGAAAAATGGCCATGGCGGCGTTTCCATTGGCAGCGAGATCACCGGCGGGGTGCGCAATGTTTTTGTCGAGAACTGCCGCATGGATAGCCCGCACCTCGATAACGCCATCCGCATAAAGAACAATGCCGTGCGCGGCGGCGTGCTGGAAAACATCCATTTCCGCAATATCGTTATTGGCGAGATTGCCCATGCCGTTCTGGCGGTGCATTTCGATTATGAAGAGGCCGGCAATGGCCCCTATCGCCCGGTCTTGCGCAACCTCAGCCTTGAAAATGTGGTGAGCGGCAAAAGCGAGACTGCGCTCGATATCCGCGGCTTGCCGAATGGCGTAATCGAAGACGTCACACTCTCGCATTGCGAGTTGAATGGCGTCGCCAAGGAAAACACCCTAGGCCTTGTGAGAAATCTTGTACTCCACGATGTGAAGATCAACGGCAAGGCCGTTAGAGCGTGATGGCTTCGGGCTTAAGCCCCTGCTTTCGCCGATCCCACATGCGGAAATAAGCCTCCTCCAGCGCGCGGGCGAGTTTTTCCGTGTCGTGCGCGGTGCGCCGGTTGGCGGTGACACGATTTCTGATTTCCGCGCGCATCGCTGCGTGGCGGGCGAGTTCCAGCGCTTTCATTTCATACGCGGAGAAATCGGAAACTATCAGTTCCTCCGCCCCCACCTGTGTGAGCAAGCTGGCGGCCACGCGCGAGGCAAAGCTTTTGCCCTTGAGCGTAAGAAGGGGCACACCCGCCGCCAAAAAATCGCTGGCAGTGGCGTGCGCGTTATAGGGAAAGCTGTCCAGAAAGAGATCTGCCAGCGCAAGCCGCGCCAAGTGATCGGCGCGGGAGGGTGTGCGGGCGGCAAAGATGATCCGCTCCCGCGCAATGCCGTTGCGCACGGCTTCTTCATGCAGATGGCGCCGCGCAGTCTGGTTCTGCACATTGAGCCAGAAGATACTGCCCGGCACGGCTTTGAGAAGCCGCATCCAGAGCGCGAATATCTCCGGTGTCAGCTTGTCGGTCTTGTTGAAATTGCAGAAGACCAGTGCCTCTTCGGGCAGTCCTTCCGTAGCACGGGACGGCGGCGTGGCGACGCTTTCGCACCTGCTGTCGAAAGGCATGAAGCAGGTACCCAGCCGGACGGGCTTTTCGGTGTAATAAACGTCGTCTTCCGAAGGTATCGTGACCGCATCCGCGATGATGTAATCGATATAGGCCGCGCCCAAAGTGGACGGATAGCCGAGATAGCTCACACTTATCGGTGCCGGGCGCCAGGCAAGCACCGCCGGGCGCGCCTTATCGGTATAACCGCCGAGCTCCACCGCAATATCGATCTTTAATTCCGCAAGACGGCGCGCGATATCCCGGTCGGAACGGTCATAGGCTTCCACGACCGAGGAAAAGGCGCCCCGCAGCCGGTCACCAAGTTCGCCTTCCGGCAAAGGCCAGAGCGCGACCGCAATCGGCTCGATCCGAGCGCGATCGTGAGATTCGAAGAGTTCAATGGCTTGATGCGTGACAGGGTGATTGCGAAAATCGGCGGAGAGATAGGCCACCCGCAAGCGATCACGTTCGGTAACTCGCCCAGCCGATAAGGCAGGCTGCACCTTATCGGCAATGCGCTTAGCTGCTTTCAAATGCAGCGCCGGATCATCGAACGCATAGGTGAGCACAAAGGGATCGATCTTCTCGCCCGCCTCTGTAAGCGCGGCCATTTCTGTATCCAGCTCTCCACGCCGCTGCCAATCGCAAAGATGCGCCGCCAGGGCAAAGCGAAAGCTTTTAGCCGGAACGAAGTCGTGGCGCTTCTCCAGAGCCAGATTGCAATCGGCATAAGCGTCTTCGAGCCGATCCTGCGTATAACGAAGCCCTGCTTGATTGAAATAGCCTTCCGCGCTTTCTGGATCGAGCGCCAAAGCCGCAGCGAATTCGGCTTCCGCCTCCTCTTCCCGCCGCAGCTTCATCAAGGCGGCACCACGATTGTTATGCGCAGTGGCCGAGTTTGGCTGACGCGCGAGCGCGCTATTGCTGGCCGCAAGAGCGTCTTCCCAGCGGCTCACTGATAATAATGCCGCGATGCGCCCGTGAATGGCGCGCTCAAGAGTTGGATCGATCGCCAGCGCCCGTTCGAAAGCGGCAAGCGCTTCGTCATAACGATCCAGCCCCATCAGAATGGCACCGCGCAGAGAAAGCGCACCGGCATGGTCCGGCGCGCGCGTCAGAACGGCCACGCAATCGCGCAAGGCTTCGTCATAACGGCGAAGCATTTCCAGCACAGTGGCACGGTTGAAACGGGCAAGATCATATTGCGGCGCGGATTTCAGCGCAGCATCGAAGGCCGCATAAGCCTCCTCAAGCCGGTTCATCAGCCGCAAGGCATTGCCGCGATTGTTGTGCGCGCCCGCATGATTGGGGGTACGCGCGAGCACACGATCACAGAGCGCGAGCGCCTCCTCCACCTTGCCCTCTTCCTGCAACGCGCTGCCCCAATTGAGCAGCACATCCTCGCGGTCGGGCGTAAGCACATCCACCGCCGCGTAGCTCGCCGCCGCCGCCGCGTACTGGCCTAGCTGAAATTCCGTGTTGGCTTTGGCGAAGAGAAGTTCGATATCGCCGGGATTGGAAATAAGCCCCGCGATGAAACGGGCCAGCGCCTCCTCCATTTGCCCCATCGCGGCAAGTACCGTACCGAGGTGATAGGCAGCCATGGCATTACCCGGCTCACGGAGAACGACTTGATCGAGGAGATCGCGCCCCTCTTCCAGCGCGCCGCGCTGGGCCCGCACCAATCCGAGATGGGCCAGCGTGCGGCCATCATCTGGAGCAGCCGCAAGAAGCGCGCGATATTGCGCCTCGGCTTCGGCGAGCCGCCCGGATTGATGCAAAGAGAATGCAGAGGAAAAATCTGAAGCCATGACGATCACGATAAGGAGCGCGTGACCATACGTTCTGCGGCGCCCAAGAAAAAGGGGCGCCGGATACCGGCGCCCCAGGAATGAGCGAAACTGATGGGCGTTCCGCTTAGTATTTCAGGCGGAAGCCCAAGAAGACCTGACGGCCCGAAGAGGCATATTTGGTCGTCTGCGGGCTGTTCTGATAGGCCCAGCGGCGGTCAGCCTGATTGGTCAGGTTGAGCGCGTCGAGGGTCATGTCCATGTTCTCGCTGATGTCGTAATTGGCCGAGAAGTCCACATTGAGCGTGTTCTTCGAATAGCCGAAGTCCTGCACCAGCGGGGAGTCGCCATAGCCGAGCTGATCCGAACCACCAGCGACCGGATAGGTCGTCAGGTACTTGGAGCGGAAGGCGCCGGAGATACGCGCCGACCAGTTCGGGCCGTCGTAATACAGCGTGGCGTTCCAGGCATCCGGCGAGGCACCGTTCCAGGGCGCATCACCATAAAGGGTCGCGGTCTGGGTGGCGTTCACGACGTAGTGCATCTTGGAATAGAGCTTGGTGTAGTTGGCATTGACGCCGAAGCCCTTGCCACCGAACACAGCAGGCACGAAGTCGAGCGGCTGCTGGTAGGTGATTTCCAGGCCTTCCAGCACGCCACCACCGCCATTGCGGGCCTGGGTCGCAGCCATCTGGCCGTTACCCGCGATATAAGCCGCGGCAGCAACGTTGTTGGCCTGGGTCACGCCGCCGACCACGGAGTTATCCGTGTAGTACTGCTGCACCAGGGCAATCTGATCCGGCGTGAGGAAGTCGCTGATGGCACCCGAGGACACCACCACCTGCGGCGCCGCGGAAACCCACTTGGCAAAGCCGGTGACTGCGATCATCGCACCCTTGCCGAAATACCATTCCCAGCCGAGGTCGGCGGTCTTGGCGCGATAAGGCTTCAGGTTCGGGTT
Organism: Rhizomicrobium palustre; assembly: GCF_011761565.1. Taxonomy (NCBI): domain Bacteria; kingdom Pseudomonadati; phylum Pseudomonadota; class Alphaproteobacteria; order Micropepsales; family Micropepsaceae; genus Rhizomicrobium; species Rhizomicrobium palustre. The sequence goes on from NZ_JAASRM010000001.1 coordinate 72,730, forward strand.
GCCGATCGAAACGGTGGCACCGGTCGTGGCACCGGTCGAGGTCGGGATGGTCATCGCGGTGATCGACGGCGCCATGTACTGCAGCGACGGACGGGCGATCACCTTGGAGGCGGCGGCACGGATCACCATGTCGTCACCCAAGGAATAGGCCAAGTTCACCGACGGCAGGAAGTCGTTGTAGCTCGAATTGGCCGAGAGGGGCTGGCCCTGCAAGGCGTGGCCGAGCGACTTGATTTCCGTGGTCACGAAACGCGCACCGAGATTGCCGCGCAGCGTATTGCCGAAGAGCGGGATTTCCTGGAAATCGCCCTGCATGTAATAGGCTTTGACATGCTCGGAGACGTTATAGGTCTGGCCCGCGGTGCCGGTGGAGGCTGCGTTGAACTTATTCCAGATGCGCCAGTCACCGTAGTCGTTGATGCAATTGCAATCGAAGCCGAAGGTATTGCGGAATGCGGTCAGGTTCGGCGCGATGAACGAGGTCGGCGTGCCGGTGGGCAGGCTGAGGCCCGAACCGAATTCAATTGACTGGGTCATCTGCGCCGTGGTCACGCCCGCTTCCTGGAAGTTCGGGTTGATCACGTCCTTCATGGCGCGCTGATAATAGGCGGTGTTGAAGTCGAAGATGCGCGACTGGAAGCCTGCACGCAGGGTCATCCAATCGGTGATGTCGTATTCACCGTTGATGGACGCCGTGCGGTACTTGTTGTCGGTGTAGTATTCCATATGGCGCAGGGCCGAGTAGTTCTTGACCATGGTCCAGTTCGCCGGATTGGCGACATCGAAGCCGAACTGCATGGTGGGCATGTCACCGCCCTGGGTATCATCCCAGGTGAAATACTGACCGGACTGCGCATAGGAATTATCCATATGATTCACTTCGGCCAGTAAACCGGTCTGGTGGTTGCGCGAATGCGACCAGCCCAATGTCGCATCGGCACGCAAGCGGCTCGAGAACTTATGCGTGGCGTTGAGCGACATCTGGGTGAATTCGACCGTGTAATAGGCCTGGTCCGCGCCGGAGCGGAAGTCGACATTATCGAGCACCAGCTTATTGGCGGCTAAGCCATTGCTTCCCGTGGAGGCCGAGATCAGCTTGGTGGAAGGACGGCCAACAAAGGACATCGCGGCTGCGATGGCATCGGCGCCATTGGCACGGAAGCCATAAGCCGGGTTGGTGTAATAATCGATCGGTGCCAGCTGCTTGGGCCCATAGCAGGAAACCTGCGCCTGATCGGCCGTGCCGGTCGGGACGGAGCAGGTCGTGAACATGCCGCCAAGCGCCGCGATATCCGCTGCATTCGTCGAGGTCTTCGCGGTGATCAGCTCTTTCTTCGTATTGTTGCGGTTCAAGCCGATGGGCGAGACCTGGTAGTTGATCGAGTTCTGGTACGAGGTCGAATAGAGCGCGTCGAACGAAACCAGTGTGTTGTCATCCACCTGATACTGCGCGCCCCCGGTGAGGCCGATGCGCTGCACATAGAGTTGCTGATGATTCAGTGTCGGCAACGAGGGGATGATAACCTGCGAGCCGCCCGCTTGCGTATAATCAAAGGCCGAAGAGGTGGACGTCGAGACCTTGCCGCCCGAGGTGGAGTTCTTAGCTGTCACCGTGACCGGCGTGCCGATCGTGCTTTCAACGGCATTGTAGGCTGCCGAATCCGACCCTCTGAGAAGATCGCAATATGGCTGATAGGAGATATTATTGCCCGGAATAATGCCATTAAGGATTTTGTTGCCAGAAACACCATTGCAGCTCGTGCCCGTCGGAGCGGCGAAACCGGAACGCTGGCGAATGGAATAGGAGCCAGCCGGAAGCGATTTATAATCCGGTGTAAAAGTCGCCTGGCGATAGGTGAAATCGGACTGGCCGGGGTTGCGGCCATAGGAATCGATGAAGGTGTTCTTGATGGTGTAGGCGCCGGAGAGAACAACGCCGAACTTCTCACCGAAATTATGGGACACCAGCCCCGCGAAACGCGGATTGAACGGCTTGCCGTTCTCGTACCAGGCGTTCTGCATCGAGAGGATGGCCTTGTCGCCCATGTCGAAGGCATGCGGGGTCTCGAGCGAAACGGTCGCGCCGAGCGATCCGTCTTCCGTCGCGGCGGAGGCGGACTTCTGGACTTTCAAGCTCGAGAAGAGTTCGGAAGCGAAGGTGTTGAAGTCGAAGCCGCGATCGCGGTTCGGGGCAGTGCCGGAATCCGACGCACCAGCGGTCGAAAGGGCCTGCAAGCCATTCAGGGTAACGCGGGTGAAGTTGGAGCCAAGACCACGCACGGTGATCGAGCGGCCTTCGCCGTTATCGCGGTCCACCGCGACACCCGGCAGGCGCTGCAACGATTCCGCGAGGTTGGAATCGGGGAATTTACCGACGTCTTCCGCGGAGATGGCGTCGATCATTTCATTGGTGGAGCGCTTGAGGTCGAGCGACTTTTCCAACGAGGCGCGATAACCGGTGACGGTGACGGTTTCGATGCCCTCTTCTTGAGCAAAGGCTGCCGAGCCGATGAGCAGTGCGCTCATAGCTGCGCCACAAGCCAAAACGCGCTTCAATGCGACCGTGCGCATAGACGTAGATGATTGATAACTCACGTGTACTCCCTCCCGGAATAGACGCGCCCCGGCGGCTTTCGCCTTGTTCGAGACGCGGTGATTTCAGCTCCCCGCAACTTGTCACCGGTGTCTGACACCGGTAGCAAGTCAAATCCATTCTCTTCGGGACGTGAAAAAAGGTCAATGACTGTACGGAATCGTCCCTATCCGGGAGATTTCAAGCTGCGGCTGTAAATGACCGACATTTTGTTAGCGCAACCACGTCAAAATAGAACAACAATTTCATGGATTTGCCGCACAGGTTTAGAGCCGTCCGAAAATTCCAATGTCAGGTGTAATTATCACCGTATGATTGTATCAAATTCTCAAATACTGTTGCTGCGATACAGCATACCTGAGACATGTCTGCGACGCTGGAGCACCACCCATCCGGGAGTCTCCGCGATACTTTCTCGAAACGTGAAAGAATCCCCTGCCCTCAATCCGTCCGGCTGGCGAACCACGTCTTCAGCCGCGTGATGGCTTCCTCTACTTCCGCGGTCGAAACCGCGAAACTCAGGCGGATGAAATAGCGCCCGTCGATGGGATCGAAATCGATGCCAGGCGCCGCGGCGATGCCGGTCGCGATGAGAAGCTCTTTGCAGAACGCCATGCTGTCATCCGTGAGATGGCGAACATCGGCATAGATATAAAACGCCCCATCAGGCGGAGCGAATTTCGTGAGGCCGAGCTTCGGCAGCGCCTCCAGCAGAAGCTCGCGATTACGCCGATACACTGCGACATGGCCTTCCAACTCGTCTTCGCTATCGAGCGCGGCAACACCGGCATGCTGGCTGAGCGAGGGCGCGGTGAGAAACATATTGGCCGAGAAGGCTCGCACCCGCTCCATCTCGCCTTCCGGCACCAAAAGCCAGCCAAGACGCCACGCCACCATGGAGAAGTATTTCGAGAAACTGCCGATGACATAGCTCTTGGGCGCGAAGGCCAGCATGGTCTCGGCAGGTTCGCCATAGGAAAGGCCGTGATAGATTTCATCCGAGATCAGCAATATCTCGCGCTCGCGGCAGATCGCGGCAATACGCGAAAGCTCTTCGCGCGCGATGATAGAGCCGGTGGGATTGGCCGGGCTCGCCACGATCACCCCGGCAGGCGCCTCTTCCATCTCTTCCAGATGCTTTGCGGCGAGCTGGAAATGCGTTGAAGGTCCGCACGGAATTTCGACAGGGGTGAGATGCAGCGCTTTTAACGTGTTGCGATAGGCGACATATCCGGGGCGCGCGGTCACCACCTTATCCCTGGGCATGAAATTGGATGCCAATGCTGCAACCAGCGCCGGACTCGCACCGCAGGTCAGAATGAAGCGTTTGGGATCGATGACGAGGCCGTAGCGACGTTTATAAAGCCCGGACAGTGCAGCTTGCAGATCGGGACTGTCCCAATAGCCCATGGGATCGCGATCTAACACCCGATGCGCCACCTCTATGGCGCCGGTGGGTGCACCGGTGGAAGGCTGGCCAAATTCCATATGCAGGATCGAGCGCCCCTCCGCTTTGAGCCGATGCGCCAGACGGCTGATTTCCATGGCATAGAAAGGTTCGACAGGGGGACGCATTGAAGGCTCCGGAGCGGTTCCGGCAAGTTTAGCGCTAACCGCTTCGGAATGCAGCCCATCTACCCGCCTGCAAGAGCTAACCGTTTTCAGCCGCTCGGATCGGCACGATCTTGCCGCCATCACGGTCGTCTACATCATCAAATGCAGGCCGCGCATCGGATTTGCGCCTGGGCACCGGCATCTCCACACGATGTTTTACGACCTTTTCCTGAATGGCGAAGATGGCCCGGAGCTCATAGACACCAAACACCCGCTTGGGGTAACGCGCCGATAGTTCACGCGCCGCGGTTTCCGCCTCCTTCAAGGTGGGATGCTCAGGCGCCACCGGCCCGACTACCTCCCAATATCCCCCGCCATGGTCGGCGAGCACCACATAGCCCGATTTCTGTCTCATAGCCTGCCGATCTAGACCTCGCATCAAAAGTAAGACGCGGCAGACAAGGATATGTGGAACATAAGTTTCGCCTCGGCTGCATGAAAGCCTCGCTTTGCCAATGAACCGCGGCACCTCTGCCACAGGCACGCTACGCCGACGGCAAGTTGAAAGCCTCGGCACAGCAGGGCGGTGCGGAATGAAAAAGCGCTATTTATTCGAAGCGAAGTCATCGGCTTCATGCGCGGGAACAAAGCGCCATGACCGCCGTAATCATTTTGCCGTTTTGAAAGCCATGCCGTGACACCACCCTATTCTCTTTTCCTGCGCTGGACCGGCATCGCCGTTCTAGGCGCTATTCTTTTGTGGCAATTCGCCGGGGTTCTACTGCTTGTCTTCGCCTCGATCCTGATCGCGGTGATGCTGCTGGCGATTGCAGGCTTGATACGGAAATATGTGCCCATCAGCCAAGGCGGCGCCTTGCTTCTGGCGTGCCTTACAATCCTCTTCTTCGTCGCCCTGCTCGGTTTTCTCCTCGGCACCCAGCTCGCCGCCGAGAGCGCGCAGCTCCAAAAGCAGCTTCCAAAACTGCTGGCCGGGATCGGCGATGAACTCGGCATTCAGCATTTGGACCGCCGTGTCGCCGCATTGGCACAGAGCTTTGCCAGCCGCGACGGTTTGATGGGCAAAATAACCGCCACAACCTCTTTTGTGGTGAGCGGCATTGCCAGTACCGCGCTGGTTCTGGTGGCGGGCGTTTATTTCGCCGTCAGCCCCAAGATGTATCGCGACGGGGCACTGCGTCTGGTGCCGCCGCGCGGACGCGATTCAGCGGCTCAATTCATGGATACCTGTGCGCGCGCGCTGACTCTGTGGTTGGTAGGGCAGCTTGCGACCATGGCGGCAGTGGGGCTGCTTTTTGCCATTGGGCTTTTGGCGCTTGGCATTCCCTCAGCACTGGCACTCGGCTTCATCGCGGGAGTGGCTGAGTTCATTCCCTATGCCGGCCCCATTTTGGGCGCCATTCCCGCATTGCTGATCGCGCTCTCTATGGGTCAGCAGGAAGTGATCGGTGTGCTGATCCTCTATGTCGCGATCCAAGCCGTGGAGGGCAACGTGCTTTCTCCGCTGATCCAGCGGCGGGCCGTCGATCTGCCACCGGTGCTGACGTTATTTTCGATTGTCGCGATCGGCGAGGTGTTCGGCGCGCTCGGCCTGCTGCTCGCCTCCCCTTTGACGCTCATCGGCTTCATCGCGGTGAAGCAATTCTATGTGCGCGACACTTTGAAGGAGAAAGCCTCTCTTCCAGGAGAGATCAAGAAGCCCATAGCTGAAGATGCCGCCCAGCCCACACAAAGCCGCTAGCAGGGCGTGACGCCTTTCTTGAGGATGATGTTGCCGTACTTCTTCGTCTCGCCGGTCATCACGACGGCAAAGGCCCGGCGGCTACGCTCATAAAAGGCAAAGCGGTCAATGAAGATCGGCTCCGGACATTCAGGCGCATAGGCGGAAATAACGCTCTTGTAAGACCGCACCAAATCCTCATCGAGCGCATCCCCGGCAACGGCCGCCATCATCACAACCGGATCTGGAACATAGGTATCGAGCACAAACAGCGGCAATATCGCATCCAAGAGCGGAGCAATGCGATGCCCATCGGCACGCAGTACCCGCGCGTTGAAATGCTCACCCGGAAAATGCGCATCCGCGAGGATAATCTCATCACCGTGCCCCATGCGGCAGAGTACCGACAGGAGATCCGGCGATAACAGATGTGAAATACCGCGCAGCATGATTTTCCCCGTTCCTATTTCGCAGTCACACCGCAGCCTTGGAGAGACGCGGCCAGAATACCCCGTAAGCCGCGATCAAACCGAAGCACAAGGCAGGAAGGGCGAAACCGAGCCGCATGGAATAGACATCCGCGATATGGCCCATGAAGGGCGGTGCGATGGCGCCCCCCACAATGGCCATGACGATCAAGGACGAACCGAGCTTGGTATGCTCACCCAAACCATGGATGCCGAGCGCGAAGATTGTCGGGAACATGATCGACATGAAGAAGAAGCTCGCGAAAAGCCCGATCAGTCCCGGCATGCCACCCAGCATCGCCGCAAGGCAGGCAACCACATTGATCACCGCATAAATTGCCAGGACACGATGCGGCTTGGAGAGGCTGATCGCCACGCTGCCGAAAATCCGGCCCACCAGGAACAGGCCGAAGCCGAACATGCCAAGCCAATTCGCGGCCTCTTGCGAGGTGATGCCCGGCTTATTCTCCAGCACGTAATTGATGAAGAAGCCGAAGATGCCCGATTGTGCCGCGACATAGAGAAACTGCGCCACCACACCGAACAGAAAATGGCTGCGCTTCCATAATGGCTTTCCGGCCCCGCTCGCTTGTGCCGCCTCTTCCTCTGCCGAAATATCCGGCACATAGGCGAAAACGAAAACCGCGATCAAAAGCACCACAACAATGCCAACGCCGATATACGGCACAAACAGCCCGGCGTTTGAATTCTGCCCTTCCTGGCCGAAGATGAAATAGCCCCCGACCAGCGGCCCCAATATCCAGCCGATGCCATTGAAGGTCTGGGCGATATTGATGCGGATGGCGCCAGTCTCTGCGGGCCCCAACACGGTGGTATAGGGGTTGGCGATGGTCTCGAGGCAGGTCAGGCCCGCCGCGAGCACGAAAAGTCCCAAAAGGAAGGCCCAATAAGCGCCGATCTCGATCGCCGGAACAAACCAGAACGCGCCTGCCGCGATCAGCACCAGCCCGATGATAATGCCGCCTTTATAGCCGAAGCGGCGTGCCAGCAATCCCGCGGGGATCGCCATCAGGAAATAGGCGATGTAGTTGGCTGTCTGCACCAGCCCCGATTGGGCGCGGCTGATGTGCAGCGTGGTCTGGAAGTGCTTGTTCAGCACATCGATGAGGCCGTTGCAAAAGCCCCAAAGCAAAAACAAAAGCGTGACCAGCACAAAGGTGGCCAGCATATTTTTGCCGTCCGCCGCGCGGAACAATCCCTGTTTGGGCATCCCGTGCCCCTCCCCTGAATTTTATATGATCTGCCTTTGCAGGCCCGTTTGTGGACCTGCCCGAAGCGATCTTTTGTTCAGGAGCTAAAGCGGAAAAGGTGCTGCGAGGAATAGTTATTCTTGCGGGACCTGTAGATTTTTGACTTCAGCGCAATTTGCGGAATTGGGCCGGTGAAAAGCCCAGGATGTTGTTGAACACTCTGGAAAAGTGAAAACTGTCGTTAAAGCCGACCGAGGCGGCAAGGTCCTTGATCAACAGGCCGGGCTTTTGCAGCTCTGCCGCGGCATAATTTATCTTCAGCCGCAGGAGGTATTGATACGGGCTTTGACGGTCAAAGCGGCGGAACAGGCGGCAGATATAGGCATTGTTCATGCCGCAGGCGGCGGAAATCTGATCCAACGATTTCAGGGTCAGGAAATCGCGCTCAATCAGGGAGCGGCAGCGCAAATAAGCCGCGAAGGCGGGCGATTCCGCCTCCTTAGGCGCGGTTGCCTTGGCCCCGATCTTCAGCGCCAGGCACTCCAGCAATTTGACCGAATAGGCTTCGCGCTGCGTAGATGTGCCGCTTTCGATAAGCTCCTCGAACAGCATAGCCACACTATCCGGCGGGAAAACCTGCGCCGCCGCCCCGCCCTTAAGGCCGCAATCGACCAGCAGCCGCGCCGCCCGCGTGCCCGTGAAATCCACGAAATATTTGACCAGCGGCGCGCGTGGCTCGGTGGTGATGTGATGAGGTGTACGCGGCGTATAGGCGAACACCACCCCGGCTTTCAACGTGTAGCTCTCCTCCCCCAGAATAAGCTGGCCGCGCCCCCGGATTACATATTCAACGGCAAAATAGGGAAAAGCGGTGCGATGGATGGCGTAATCCGGCGCACAATGTTCCAGCCCGCCGCTCACCACCGTCAAAGCGCTACGTTTGGAGGGATCGAGGTCCAGGAAAAAGCGTCGCGCCGTCCCGACTTGCCGGGAAAAGAATTCGGGATTCTGCGAATTTCTATCCATGCTGCCCGCCCCGCCATTATCCCGATGAAACCTAGCCCAAATGGCACTCCCCTGTCGAGTTTGCCACACCGCCACAACCTGAATCGAAGCCAATTATTGTCGGGTCAGGACTAGAATTTGCTCTAGCGCGGCAGGGCGATAGTTGGCTAAGCGACATATAGAGAAAATTGGCGGAGGACCGCGATGCAAGCCCTTTTGATCGAAGGTGTCGAGAGCTGTGCCTTGCATACGGTGGGTGATCCTACCCCCGGCCCCGGCGAGGTCCTCATCAATGTGCGCCATGTCGGGCTTTGCGGCAGCGATCTGGCGACCTTCACCGGCCTCAACCCGCTGGTCTCCCTGCCCCGTATTCCCGGCCACGAAATTGGGGCGGAGATCATTAACGCAGCCCCCGATGTGCCGAGCCAATATGCGCCGGGCAAGCGCGTCATTGTTATTCCGTATACGGCGTGTGGGCAGTGCTCCTCCTGCCGCAAGGGACGGGTCAATGCCTGCCGTTACAACCGCACCCTGGGGGTGCAACAGAACGGCGGCCTTGCCGAGCGGCTGGTGCTTCCCTATTCCAAGCTGATCGTGAACGACACCTTGCCCGCCCGGCATTTGGCATTGGTGGAGCCGCTTTCGGTCGGTTTTCATGCCGTGGCGCGTGGACAAGTTCAGCCAGGCGACCGTGTCGCAGTGATCGGTTGCGGCATGATCGGCATGGGTGCGGTAGCGGGTGCAGTCGCCGCCGGGGCCGAGGTCATCGCGATTGATCTGGGCAGCAAGACCGAAATGGCGCTGCGCTATGGCGCCAAGCATGCCATCGACGCGGGTTGTGAAGATGTGGTTGCCAAGGTGAACGAACTTACCGGCGGTGATGGCGCCGATGTGGTGATCGAAGCCGTCGGCCTGCCCGCCACATTCACCCAAGCAATCGATATCGCCTGTTTTGCAGGACGCGTGGTCTATATCGGTTATTCGAAGGCGCCGGTGACCTATGACACCAAGTTCTTCAATATGAAGGAGCTGGATATTCACGGCTCGCGCAACGCGACCGAGGCCGATTTCAGCGCCGTGATTTCTTATCTGGAAAAGCTGGATCACAGTCCGGATGATCTGATTTCGAAGATCTTCCCCTTTGCTGATGCAGCGGCGGCCCTTCCCTATTGGGCTGGCGCCCGCGCCTCCACGTTGAAAATCCTGATCGAACGGTGAGCCATCATGCTGATCGACGCCCATCAGCATTTCTGGAATCCCGACAGAGGCGACTATGGCTGGCTGAGCGGCCCCTTCGCTCCGATCCGCCGGATCTTCACGCCGGACGATCTTTCCCCTGAGCTTGCCGCCAATGGCGTCAATGCTACGGTGTTGGTGCAGACTTGGTCGTCGGTCGACGAAACACGCGCATTCCTCACCCTCGCGAGCGCGACGCCGTTCATCGCAGGCGTTGTGGGCTGGGTAGATTTGACAGCAGCGAATGTGGCGGATGTGATCGCGGAGCTGAAAGCAGGTCAAGGCGGCACATATCTCGTCGGTATCCGCCATCAGGTGCATGACGAGCCCGATGCGGACTGGCTGCTGCGTCCGGATGTGCGGCGCGGCCTGCAAGCCGTGGCGGACCACGGCCTTGTCTATGATCTTTTGCTGAAACCGCGTGAATTGCCCGCAGCGCTGAAAACTGTGCAAGCCTTTCCGCACTTGCGCTTTGTCATCGATCACATCGCCAAGCCGGATATTCGCGGGCATGGCTTTTCGGCTTGGGCGGAGCTGATGGCTCCTTTTGCGGCGGAGCGCGGCCATGTCTGGTGCAAGCTTTCCGGCATGGTGACCGAAGCCGATTGGGAAAATTGGACCCTTGTTGATTTGCAGCCCTATATCGATGAGGTGCTGCGCCTCTTCGGGCCTTCGCGCGTTCTTTATGGCTCGGATTGGCCGGTCTGCCGCGTTGCGGGCGGCTATACAAAATGGCTTGCCGCCCTGAAGCAGGCCATCGCCGCACGCACCGCTATCGAGCACGCACAAATTCTTGGGGGCTCCGCGCAGGAGCTTTACCGTCTTTCTCTTTCGGACATCGCCAAATGAATGCCGCCGCTCTTTTCTCCTCACCTGAAATGCGTTTTGGATTCGGCGCCAGTGGTCTTGGCACCCTCACCTGGGATATTCCCGATGATGTGGCGCAGGCGATTTTGGAAGAGGCCTGGGCTGCGGGATTTCGCTATTTCGACAGCTCCCCGCTTTATGGCTTCGGCCTTTCGGAGCTCAGGCTCGGGCGCTTCCTGCGCAATGTTCCGCGCAGCGACTATATGCTGTCGACCAAAGTCGGGCGTTATTTCGTAGCGCCCAAGCGTGGTGAAATCCCGGATCGGGGCGGCTGGGTGCGCCCGCAACCGCTGAAACCCGTGCTGGATTATAGCTATGACGGGGTGATGCGGTCTCTCGAGCAATCGGTCAACCGGCTGGGCCAAGGCGCCATCGATATCGTCTATATCCACGATCTCGACCGGCGCAATCTCGGCGAAGATTTCAACCGCCATTACAAGACCGCGGTGGAAAGCGGCTACAAGGCGCTGGATGAGCTGCGCCGCTCTGGCGAGGTGAAGGCCATCGGTGTGGGGCTGAATGAAGCCGATGTCGCGGCTGACTTGATCAGCGATTGCGATCTCGATGTCGTCATGCTGGCCGGCCGCTATACGCTTCTGGAACAGCCCGCGCTCGAAAGCTTCCTGCCCAAAGCGGTGGAGAAGAAGGTCTCCGTCGTGGCGGTGGGCGTGTTCAATTCCGGCATTCTGGTGAAGCCGCCAGAGGCTGGTGGCAATTATGATTACGGCGCCGCGCCAGAGGCCATTATCGCGCGTGCCCGCGCCATTGCCGAAGTATGTGCCGAATACGGCGTGGAGATGCCCGCCGCCGCGGTGCACTTCCCCTATGGCCACCCGGCGGTGAAATGCGTGCTCGTTGGAATGAGCAAGCTGAAAGCAGTGCGCCAGAACATGGACTGGTACAAGGCCACTCTGCCAGCCCCCCTTTGGCAGGCGTTAAAGCGCCAAGGCCTTCTCGCCGAGAACGCCCCGACGCCCTGAGGCTACATTTTCATCTCAGAATGGCTCATGTGCGGCATCAGGTTCTCGCCGAGATGGAACATGATCCAGATCGAGCCGACCACGACCAGAAACACGATCAAGATACCGAAAGCCAGCGCCATGGTATTGTTGGTGTTATCCGGGCCGGTGGTGATGTGCAGGAAGAAGACGAGATGCACGCCGATCTGCGCGATGGCGAGTGCCACCAGCGCCATGGGAATGGACGGGCCATAAATTAATGGCGTTTGCGCCGCCCAAAATGAAGCGACGGTCAGCCCCGCCGCCAGCGCCAAGCCCAAGAGATAGCCTTGCAAGCGCTTGGGCAGGCTCTCATGCATATCGGGATCGGTCGGTCCGCGATCCCCGGTGAGTTCGTCTTCTTGGGCGGAATGGGAACTCATAGGCGTACCCCCATCAGATACACGACCGTGAAAATCGCCACCCAGATAATGTCGAGGGCGTGCCAGAACAGGCTGAAACACAGAAAGCGATGCACAATCGTCTCGCGAAAACCCTTGGCATAGAACTGCGCCATCATGGTGCCGAGCCATAACAGCCCGAGCGAGACATGGGCGCCGTGACAGCCGACCAGGGTGAAGAAAGATGTCAGAAAGGCGCTGCGTTCCGGCCCATAACCTTTCTCAATCAGATCGGCGAATTCGCGAAACTCTAGCGCTAGAAACCCAACCCCGAAAAGCCCTGCCACCAGAAGCCCGATCTGCGTCCAGCGCTGGCTTCTCTGCTCCACCCCCAAGGTCGCGATGGTACAGGCAAAGCTGGAGGCGAGCAGGAAGGCTGTTTCCCATCCCGCCGTGGTGAGATCGAAAATATCGCGCGGCCCCGGACCGCCCGCTGTTTCCGGCAGCAGCACCCCATAGGTGGCGAAGAAGGCCGAAAACATCACGATATCGGAGAGAAGGAAAATCCAGAAGCCGTAGCCGACCACAATGCGCTGTGGCGCTGGCCCACCCGCACCATGGCCGACGGCTTCTGCGCTGCCCATCACGGGAAGATGGCGATATTCATGCTCTGCTGCCGAACTCATGAAATCGCTCCGGTCTGCAAGGCTTCGGCGCGGGCGGCACGATTGGCGCGGTCAATGCGCGCCACCTCCTCCACCGGGATTTCGATGTGGTGGACATCGCGCCACGCGAAAACGACGAAGGTCGCATAAGCGCCGATCAATCCGACAATGGCCATCCACCAGATATGCCAGATCATGGCAAAGCCGATCACGGTGGTGAAAAAGGCCGTCACGAAACCCGTGGCGCTGTTGATCGGCATCTCGATGGGCTCGTATTCGGGCTCTTCATGGACCAGCCGCTTGACCACGATGGCGCGCTGCTTGCGCTCCCAATAGGGCTCCTCGCCATGCACATCGGGGATGGCGGCGAAGTTGAACATCGGCGGCGGTGACGGCGTGGACCATTCGAGATTACGCCCGCCCCATGGATCGCCGGTCACATCGCGGCGCTGATCGCGGGTCCGGATCGAAATATAGAGCTGCCACACTTGGCAGAAGGCGCCGATGGCGAGCAGCACCACGCCGAAGGCCGAAACCAGCATCCAAGGATACCATTCCGGCCGATCGAAATGCTGCAAGCGCCGGGTCATGCCTTCGAGACCGGTGATATAGAGCGGCATGAAGGTGACGTAGAACCCGATAAAGGCGAACCAGAACGCCGCCTTCCCCCAGCCCTCATCTAGCGTGAAGCCAAAGGCCTTGGGAAACCAATAGGTGATGCCTGCGAAAGCGGCAAAGACCACACCACCGATGATCACGTTATGGAAATGCGCCACCAGGAAGAGACTATTGTGGAGCTGGAAATCGGCTGGTGGAATGGCGAGCAGCACGCCCGTCATGCCGCCGACCAGGAAGGTCAGCATAAAACCGATCAGCCAGAGCATGGGCGTGGTAAAGCGCACCCGCCCGCCATACATGGTGAAAAGCCAGTTGAAGACTTTCACCCCTGTAGGCACCGCGATGATCATGGTGGCGATGCCGAAGACGCCGTTGACGTCGCCGCCCGCGCCCATGGTGAAGAAATGGTGCAGCCAGACGCAGAAAGAGATGATGCAGATCGCCATGGTCGCCGCCACCATGGAGCGATAGCCGAACAAAGGCTTCGAGGAAAAGGTGGAGGCGACTTCCGAATAGATGCCGAAGGCAGGCAGCACCAGAATGTAAACCTCAGGATGCCCCCAGATCCAGATCAGGTTCTGGAACATCATGGCATTGCCGCCGGCCTCGTTGGTGAAGAAGTGAAAGCCGAGATAGCGGTCGAGCAGCAACATGGCGAGGGTGGCGGTCAGAACGGGAAAGGCCGCCACGATGAGAAGGTTGGAGGCGAGCGCCGTCCAGCAGAACATCGGCATGCGGGTATAATTCATGCCCGGCGCGCGCATTTTTAAGATGGTGGTGACAAAATTCACCCCTGTCATCAGCGTGCCGACACCGGAAATCTGCAAAGCCCAGAGATAATAATCAACACCCACCCCTGGCGAGTAGCGAAGTTCGGAGAGCGGCGGGAATGGCAGCCAGCCAGTACGGGCAAACTCCGCCCACCACCAGCGAGACATTCACCAGCAAAGCGCCAGAGGCGGTGAGCCAGAAGCTTACGGAGTTCAAGGTTGGAAAAGCCACGTCGCGCACGCCAAGCTGCAAGGGCACGACGAAATTCATCAGCCCGATCACAATCGGCATGGCGCCGAAGAAAATCATGATCGTGCCATGGGCCGAGAAGACCTGATCGTAATGCTCTGGCGGCAGATAGCCGCCTGCATGAAAGGCGACCGCCTGCTGAGTGCGCATCATGATGGCATCAACAAAGCCGCGCAGCAGCATCAGCACCGCGAGCAGGCAATACATGATGCCAATGCGTTTATGATCCACGCTGGTGATCCATTCGCGCCAGAGATAGGGCACGTAACCCTTCACCACCACCCAAACCACCACCGCCAGCGCGATTAGAATAACCCCCGCTCCGGCGGCCAAAGGAATGGGTTGATCGAAAGGAATGGCCTGCCAGCTCAGTTTTCCGAACATGCTAGCGCTCCGGTTTTGGAGAAAGATGGGGCCCGCCGCGCCCCTCGTCAGGCCCTGGACCTGGGGGCAGATCACGCATCGCCACCTTGTCGAACAATCCTGCCTCAACAGCGCGATAGGTCACCTGCGGATGATTTTGGCTTTGCTGGAGAAGCTGGTGATAAGCAGCTTTATCCAGCGCGGGGCCCTGACTGCGGGTCTTATCAGCCCAGGCGGTGAAATCAGATTGCGGCACCGCCACGACATCGAATTGCATGTCGGAAAAACCGTCGCCGCTGAAATGCGCCGAGAGGCCGGGATAGGTACCGGGGCGATAGGCCAGAAGATTGAGCTGCGTGACCATGCCGTTCATGGCGTAGATTTCGCTGCCCAGCCGCGGCACCCAGAAGACGTTGAAGACGCTGGCCGAGGTGATACGGAACTTCAGCGGTGTATCCGCAGGCACCACCAAGCGATTGATGCTGGCGATGCCCTGCCCCGGATAGATGAACAGCCATTTCCAATCGAGCGCCACGACCTCGATTTCCAGCGGCTCTTTGGCGTGTGCAATGGGTTTGGCAGGGTCAAGATCATGCGAGCCGATCCAGGCGATGCCGCCCAAGAAAATGATCACCAGCGCCGGGATCGACCACACGATCATCTCGATGCGGCCGGAATAGGTAAATTCGGGGCGATAGACGGCGCGGGTATTGGAAGCGCGGAACCACCATGCCACCGCAACAGTTGCGATCATGACCGGGATGATGATCGCCAGCATGATGGCGACGGCGTCAAATAGAATGGTGCGTTCGGCCTCACCAATAGGCCCGGCCGGTGCGAGCACGCCATGCTCACAGCCGCACAAGAATGTGCTGAGCGAAATGAGTCCCGCGATACGCCAATACCTGGCCACCAGATCCCCTCAGACCGACCGCAAGGGGTAAACGCGTTAGCTTCTATTGGTTCCGGCGAGGAGTGGAAATTTCAGGTGGAATGCCTCGAATAAAAACCGTAACGGTTGCGGAGGGCTCAACTGCGCGCGACCGCGTCCTGCCCCGCTTGGTCAGTTTCGAAAACTTGCGTGAGCTCGGCACGCGCATCCTGCAGGCTTTGGATAAGACGCTTTTCATCGCCTGATATTTGCTGGGTCGCAATCAGGCTGCGCTCGTCATGCTCCTCGAAAAGTTCCAGCGCACGCTTGGCCCGTTCTTCCGGCACATCGAGATCTTTCAGAACCAGTTCCGTCAGCTTGAGGCTGGAATAAAAAGTCTCGCGCACAATTCCCGCGACGCCGACATCCATCAGCCGGTGGGCATGGCGGCGGTTTCGCGCCCTTGCGTAAACGCGCACATTGCTGAAATGGCGCTTGATGGTTTCGGCCGCCGCGACCGTCTCTTCCATGTCATCAAGTGCCACCACAATGATCTTCGCGGTCTCCGCCCCCGCCGCGCGCAGCACTTCCTCGCGCGCGGGATTGCCGAAATAGACCTTCATGCCAAAGCGGCGCACCACATCGACCTGCCCGATATCCTTATCCAATGCTGTGAAGGGAATTTTCTGCAAGAGCAGCACGCGGCCGACGATCTGGCCGACACGGCCAAAGCCGCAAATGATGACGGGCGGTTCGGAATTATAGATCTTGTCCGCCGTGGGATCTGCCGTTTTGCCGATCAGGCGCGGTACGATGAACTTTTCAGAGGCGGCGAACAGCGCCGGGGTTGTCACCATCGATAGCGCGACAACCACCGTGGCGAGATCGGCCTGCGCCTGTGCCAAGGCACCCGCGGAAACCGCCGTGGCAAACAGCACGAAGCTGAATTCGCTGCCCTCTGGCAAGGCCAAGGCAAAGCGCAAGGCTTGCCCCGGATCGCGGTGCTTGAACCAGGAAAGCGCGAAGGCGATGACGACCTTGGCGATGATCAGCGCCAACAGGCCTGAAATCACGATCAGCGGATGGGCGATCGCCAAGCCGAGATTTGCCGACATGCCGACCGAGATGAAGAAAAAGCCCAGCAGCAAACCTTCGAACGGTTTGATATCGGCCTGAAGCTCGTGGCGGTATTCGGAATTGGAGAGCAGCACGCCTGCCATGAAAGCGCCGAGTGAGACCGAAAGCCCGGCCCAATGGGCCAGCGCTGCCGTTCCCACCACCAGGAACAGTGCGGTAGCGGTGAAAATCTCCGGCACTTTCGCCCCACCGATCAGCCGGAACAGCGGGCGAATAAGATAGCTGCCGCCAATCAGGATCACTGCGATGGCGAGCAGGCTCTTGCCTACCCAGACCCAGGGGATTTGGGTCGTCACCTGATCGCCCGCCAGAAGCGGCACCAGCGCAACCAGCGGAATGAAGGCCATATCCTGGAACAAGAGCACCACAAAGGCGTCACGCCCCGCGGCGGAGGGCAGAAGCTCGCGCTCGCCTAGCATGGGCAGCACGATTGCGGTCGAAGAGAGCGCCAGCCCCGCCCCCAAAGCGATCGCACCGGGCCAGGCGATACCCGCGAGATGCGCGAGGCCGGTCAGCAGCAAGGTTGTTGGCACCATTTGGCCAAGGCCGAGACCGATAATATCCTTGCGCAGAGCATTGAGACGTTGGGGACGCAGCTCCAGCCCGATCAGAAACAGCAGCATGATCACGCCGAGTTCGGATACCCCGGCGATCTGCTCCACATCGGTCACCAGCCGGAGGCCGGAAGGCCCAATGGCGATACCGGCAACCAGATACCCAAGAATGCTGCCCAGCCCGAAACGCCGCGACAGCGGCACCGCGATAATGGCCGCGGCCAGAAGAACAACGAGCGTTTCGATCAAGGCAAATTTCCCTTAGGGCAGAAAGGCGGGTCTAATGAAGTATCCCCGCAGCCCTAAGAGAGGTAAAGCCTTTAAGCAGCCTCGAAGCGATAGAGCTCGATCGCGTAAGGCACGATGGTGAAACTCTTCGCGGTGGCGTCAAAGCTGCGCTCCGCAATCGTCACCTCCGGCGCCTTGCCAACCGCATTTTGCGCCGCAAGCCCGCTGTTTTTCAGCCATAAGCAGCGCCCCTGCGCAGCGGGACGGAAGCCTTCAAGGCTCAGCGTTAAGGGATGCGCCGCGTCGGTTGCGTTTACGACCGCCACCACCAACGCTTTGCGGTCTGGCATCAACGCCGCCGAAACATCGAGCGGATGAGTCGGACTGCCGGTGTTCACCTTGGGCTGATCGCCCCCAATAGGATATTGCACCGGCGGCACCGGCGAATTGCCACTCACCGCCACGGGAATGCGGCCGAAATGGCGATTATAAAGCTGGAAGATGCGGCCCGTGGTGCTGATCACGGAATTGGTGCGGTCAAAGCTGAGCCAGGCTGTCGCCATGGTGTAGCCCGCCATATCGATGAAATCGCTGTGGCGGAAAAATTCGTGAAAAGCCCGCGCGATGGCAAGGCAGCCCTTATAATCGGCCTGGAAATGATAGGCCCATTCATCGAAATAGACCTTGACCTTGCCGTCTTTCAGCGCAGGGAAGCGCTCCTTATAGCCCTCCCAGCTATCGGCCATGGTCGCGATGCGTTGCGCGGGCATGCGGGCCCATTCCACCAGTGTACGCGTCACCGGCACGCGCTTGCCGAGCGCAAGATCGAAGCGCGTGTCTTCCGGCGGATAAGTGTGGGTCTGCAAGGCATCGAATGTGCCCCAGCAATTTTTCAGCATGCCGCCGCCCCAATCGCGCTTGGAGCCATATTCCACCTTGATGCCGCCGGAATCCGGCATGATGCCCTGCCCGGTCGTGATCTCGTCAACAAAGCCGCCCGGCGCGGCGATGAAGATGGTGGGATCGACCTTGCGCATCGCCGCCGCGAAGAGCTTGTGCTTGATGAAATACTGCTCGGGATCCATGAAGCCCATTTGCCAATGGCCATACATCTCGTTGCCGATATTCCAGTAATGCACCCTCCAGGGCTCCGGATGGCCATTGGCGGCGCGCTTGGCACCCCATTCCGTCGTCGCGGCGCCATTGACGTATTCCAGAATCTCGGCGCCTGAGCGCGGCTCGCCAAATCCGGTATTGACGCACCAATAGGGCTCGGCCCCGATCAGGCGGCACATCTGCAAAAGCTCATCGACACCCGCATCGTTGGGCTGCACCACTTGGCCCATCTGCTGCGACCACACCGGGTCTTCAATCGGCGGACGCTTGTCCGGATCGCCGATGGTGTTCTTCCAATCATAGGCTGAGATGAAATTGCCGCCAGGCAGGCGCAGGATTTTGCAATCCATCTCTTTCATCAGCGCAATGGTGTCAGCGCGGAAACCGTTAATATTATCCGCAGGCATCAGCGACACGGCCCCGACACGAAATGTGCCCGTTCCCTTCGCGGTGATCTCAATCCGGCCATTGGTCGTGGCGCCCTTGCAGGTGAAGGACAGCGGCACGGTTTTCCACTCCCGCCCGGCGTCGATCTTCACACTTTGGCGCCCCGAGCCCCAGATCAGCGTGGCGGTGATGTCCTCCGCGCCTTCCGCCGCGATGACGATGCGACCGGTGTAGTCCTTCTTGGCGAGCGCCAGACCATCCTGCGCGATGCCGCGCGGCGAAGCCCCTTTCAAATGTACCATCGGGCTTTGCGCGCCGACATAAGGCGCGACGCGATCCATGGTGACGTCTTCATCGGGGCCTACGGGCATCCATTTTCGCGCGGTATTCACCATCGGGCCGCGGCGCGATTTCATCGGCGGCAACGGCGTGGAATTGACGGGGTGAAAGAATTTTCGGTCGTCGAGTACTTCGCTCCACAAGCTGAAATTGATGAGATTGCCGCCATGTTCGAGAAAGCCGCCGAACATGAAATCGGAAATGCGATGGCCCGTGTTTCCGGCCTGAATGGTGGCGGCCAGCGCTGCCTCTGCGGCCTTGGCGGGCAGCGATGCGATCAGGGAATAGCCGAGCGTGCTCGCCATCATGCCCCTGCGGGAAATTCCACTTCTGCTATGCATATCCAACCTCCCCAATTTCAGGCGAGGCTACGCAAGACCGCCCGCAAGGGCAGCCGCGACTAAAGTCGAGTTCACATCTGCGTGAAACTGCCAAAGAAATGGCCGGATGCGGTTAGCGCACCCGGCCTGCTGCAGAGAGGAGCTGCGCTTTTAGTAGAGCTTATATCCCAGTCGGATGCCGTAGGTCCGCGGCGGGTAGAGATAGCCCTGGGTATCGTCCCATTTGGCATTCATGATCTGCCAAACCGGGCGGTTTTCCAGGTTATGGATATAGCCTTCCACCGTCAGCCGCTCATTGGCCGATTGATAGGTCAGATTGAGGTCCGACTTGGTATAGGGCTTGCGGATGGCTTGCGGATTATTGGCGAAGTCGTTGTAGGAAGTATCCTGCCAGAAGAATTGCAGCGACGGCGTGAAGGTGCCGTCATCGCCCAGGTCGAAGACATGCGAATAGGCGATGCGGATGGTTTCCTGCGGCGCGTTGGGCAGGTAATTGCCGGTGAAGTTATAGGGCACATTGGTTGCAAGCTGCGCAAAACCCGGCTTACCCGCTACAGTGCTGTTGTAGACACCATCGGGATTGACCGTGGAATTCACCGCGTTCGGGAAGGAAGAGAAACGCGCATCAAGATACGTCGCATAGCCCGTAATCGTATCCGCGCTGGTGATGCGCCAATTCCATTCAAACTCCGCGCCCTTGATCCGTGCCTTGGCAGCATTGATGGTAACCGGCGTCGGATTGCCGTTAAGATCGAGCTGAATGGCCTGCACCTGCATATTGGTGTAGTCCATGTTGAACACGGCCAGGGACAAGCCCAGCGAGCGGTTCAAGAGCTCGCTTTTCCAGCCCGCCTCATAATTGGTGACGCGTTCCGGCTGATAGGTCAGGAAGGCTTTGGGCAATTGCGCATTGCCGGAGACGCCGCCCGCGCGATAACCGGTGGAGACCGAGGCATAGAGAAGCTGGTTTTCTGAGACGTCGTAATCGGCGCCAAACCGCCAGCTCACATTGCTCGATTTGTTCGCCTGATAGGTCTCCGCCGGCGGGCCGAAAGGCACGCTGCAGGTGGCGCTGGAGGACGTCACTTTCACCGAGTTGAAGAGGCAGACCGTCTGCAAGGTATCGACATTGTGCCAATCTTTGGTGAAGCGCATGCCGGCGGTCAGCCGCAAATCCTCCAAGACGCTGTAGGTCACTTGACCGAAGATCGCTTCCGATTGGTTGCCGTTTTTCTTGGTCTGCTGTGCGATATCGATCAAACCATAAGAGGACGGCTCGTTTCCCACCGGGTTATTCAGTGGCACGCGGGCTGCGGACACATACCCCGCCAGCGGCGCGGGCACGGTATTGCCGATATGCAGCCCGCCAAAGCCGGAAGTGTTGTCCCAATAGTGATAGAGACCCAGCACCGCCTTGACCTTGCTGGTATCGTAGTTGAAGTCGATTTCGTGGGACATGGACTGGGTTTCTGTGCCCTTCGAGAAGGACCAGAACACGCCCGTCGCCGAGTTCATGCCGTTATTCACCATCGACGAGACGCCCGCCAGATAGGTGATGGAGAATTCGTCCGTCGCCGCCCAAGTCAGCCTGGAGCGCAGCGCGTTTTCTTGAATGCGCAGAGCATTATCCGTCACCGCTTCCTGATTGAAGAGGTTGCTGCGCGCCTTTTGCACCACGCCGGTCCCAAGCTGGCCGGTCGCCAGATTGGCATTGGGGTAAGAAACATAATTGATGGCATGCAGATAGCGCAGCGTACCCGTGTTCTCGCTGTGCTCCACCGCCACGCGCCAAGTGAGGTCATCGGTGATGTTAGCAAGGAAGGTCACCTGCCCCGAAAGAATATCCTTGGAATCGTATTTGTCGGGTGCGGCGCCGCGCGGATAATAGCCGTCATTGGATTGACGCACGACCGACGCGCGCATCGCCAGCTTGTCCGTGACCGGGACGTTGATCACCGCACGCGTGGTGATGTCATTATAATTGCCATAGGCAATATCGCCGAAAAGCTGGAATTCCTTTTCCGGATCATGGGTAAGGATATTGACCACGCCCGCGGTGGCGTTTCGGCCATAGACCGTACCTTGCGGACCGCGCGCCACCTCGATGCGGGAGACGTCGTAAAGTCCGGCATTCAGCGAGGCGGGATTGGCTTGATAGACGCCGTCCACCTGGGTGGCGACCACCGAATAAGAGCCGCTGTTGTTGCCGATGCCGCGAATCTGGAACTGGGTGGAATAGCCATTCACGGAAGTTTGAAGATTGGGAACGGTCGAAACCAGATCCTGCGCCGTGGTGATGCTGAGCTTATCAAGCCCCTGCTGGCTCACCGCGGAAATGGCAACCGGCGCTTTCGAAAGCAGCTCGGTGTGCTTCTGTGCCGTCACGACCACTGTCTCAAGTGTCATGTCGTCCGAAGTCTGAGCCAAGGCGCTGGCCCCAAAGGCCGAAGCGGCCAAGGCGGCCAGCGAGACTGAGCCTATAAATCTTTGTGAACGCTTCATCTTATCATCCCTGGCTTTTTGTTTACCGCGCCTGGCCCTTTGCTTTGCGGCCGGATTTTCCGGCAAGCCGACGCGAATTATGAAAACACCCTAATCCGCCTCCGGCTCAATTACAATCGATTGCAGGATATTCTAGTCCCGCCTGACAAAAATTTAGCGGAGGTGCTTTCCCGGCAACGCTCGGGATGGAGAGGGGAAATTGCCCATTGCAATCGTTTGCCATAGTCTCAGGTCCTCAGAGGAGGAAAAAGAATGAACCACAAACATTGGCAAGCCGTCGCGCTCGCGGCTTTTATGCTGGCGGCCCCAGCATTTGCAGGTTCGGCCCAGACATATTGGACCGCCAGTTGGACCGCGAGCCCCTTTGACGGCGCCAAACTGCCCGCGAAGTTTTTCACACCATCTATCGCGGCATTTGAAAATCAGACAATCCGACAAACTATTACCCTCAGCCGCGGCGGCACCGCCCTAAGAATTCGTTTTTCCAACGAATTTGGCGTTGGACCTCTGCGTATCGGGGCGGCTTCGCTCGCCTATGTTTCCGGCGGACAGAAAATCCACGTGCCATTGACCTTCGGCGGCGCCACGGCGATCACCGCCTATGCCAGCGCACCCGTCGTGTCTGATCCGGTCGCGGCAGCCTTGCCTGATGGCGCGGAGATCGAGGTAAGCCTTTACCTGCCCGACAACACCCCGGTTTCCACCATTCATCTTTTGGGCTTGCAGCCGAGCTTCGTTTCCCAGGCAGGCAATCACGTTGCTGCCGACACCCTGCCCGGCGCGACAGCCTTTGAATATGTGGAGGCCACAGGCAATCGCTATCCCGCGCGGGCATTTTTGAGCGAGGTCGATGTCTCCAACTCCAAAAAGTTGAAGACCGTGGTGGCGTTCGGGGATTCGATTACGGACGGCATGGGCTCCACGCCCAATCAGAGCCGACGCTGGCCGGATGATCTGGCGCGCCGCATCGTGCAGGCAAAGCTTCCCTTCAGCGTGATCAATCAGGGCATAGGTGGCAATCAGGTTCTGGCCAACGGCCTTGGTGCCAGCGCTCTAGCCCGTTTCGACCGCGATGCCCTCGCCGTGCCCGGCGTTTCCACGGTCATCCTGTTGGAAGGCATCAATGACATTGGATTCTCCGGCAATATGCTACCCGGCATTTCGCGGGTGGATGTGATCAAGGCGGAGGAAATCATCCAGGGCTATCGCCAGCTCATCGCGCGCGCCCATGCCAAAGGCGTGCGGATCATTGGCGTGACCATGACAGCTTTCGAAGGTTCACCAGCCTATACGGCGGAAAAAGAAGCGGTCCGCCAAGCCGTCAACGCGTGGATCCGCTCTAGCAAAGCGTTTGACGCGGTGGTGGATTTCGATGCCGTCACGCGCGATGCCGCGAGCCCAACCAAGCTGAAAGCCACCTTCGACAGCGGCGATCACATCCACCTCAACGATGCAGGCTATGCCGCGATGGCCGCCGCCATTCCGCTCTCTGCCCTATAAAAAAAGAAATGCCGCGGGGAGCGAGTCCGCGGCATTTCCACCTCGCCTGGGACGGATTAACGGCCCAGATGGCGATCGAAGAATTTCACCATCACATCGTAAGCGTCGCGCGATTCCGGCACGTCGGGATTGTAGAAGAAGCCGTGGAACAGCCCTTCATAGACATGCAGATCGGCGTCCACCCCAGCCTTCACCAGCCGCGAATGGGTATAGACCGCGGAGCTGAGTTCAAAGCCGCGTGTCGCGGTGATCATCAGGGTCGGCGGGAATTTCGCCAGCACATCTTGCGACACAGCCGGTGAGACCAGCGGATCGTTGATATCCGCGTGGGCGAAATAGCCCAAGGCGCTGCGCGGCGCACCAGGCTTGGGCGGCGGGAACGGCATATTGCCCTCGCCCGCGGGCATGGAAATGTAATTGGCATCGCCGCCGAAACCTGCGGACATTCGCAGCCCCGCGCAGAAAATGCCGGCAGCACCCGGTCGCGGCAGGCCGTGGCTTTGGAACCAGGCCAGCGACATACCGGTGAGCATGCCGCCCGCGGAGCAACCGTAAATACCGATGTTTTCCGGCTTATAGGTTTTCAGAAGTTCCTTGTAAGCGGCGGCGACGTCTTCGCTCGCAGCAGGAAACTCGTATTTCGGACCCTGGCGATAATCGAGGGTGACGACTTTTGTGCCGCTAAGCGCTGCGAGCGGGATGGACTCGAGCTGCGCGCAGCCCGGCCAGCATTCATGAAAACCGCCGCCATGCAGGTTGATCAGCACCCGCTTGGCATTCTTCGGCGCCACCCCGCCCTTCGGCGTATAGACATAGGCATGCACCCCGCCGATGCTGGTTTCCTGGCGGTCCACCGGGAAAAGCTCTTGCTGGCGCTTGAGATAGCCCGCGAGGAACGGCGGAACGCCATCAGGCTGCAGCA
Organism: Rhizomicrobium palustre; assembly: GCF_011761565.1. Classification (NCBI taxonomy): domain Bacteria; kingdom Pseudomonadati; phylum Pseudomonadota; class Alphaproteobacteria; order Micropepsales; family Micropepsaceae; genus Rhizomicrobium; species Rhizomicrobium palustre. The sequence continues at coordinate 97,303 of NZ_JAASRM010000001.1, forward strand.
GCATTTCAGGGCGGCGGATGACATTGAGATGCTCGGCGAGATAGGCCTTACCCTCAGGACTGAGATATTCCGACACCGGAATGGTCATCGCTGGCACGTGCACGGTGCCATCCGGATCCACCTGGATAGGATTGGGCGGCGGCCCATCTGCAGCAGCGGCGGCCGATATCATCGCGGCGGCCGACAAAGCAATCCATTTTGCTTGCATCTTATTTGTCCTTCCCTGGGTGTTTTATTTTCTTCTTTGAAGCGAGCGTCTTGTCGAAGAAAGCCTTGGCGTCGCCATAGACCTGTTTGGATTCCGGCGAATCCGGCAGCGCCGCATAATCGGCATGAGACAAGGCTTCGATCACCGTCAGATCGGTCAGCACACCTGCGTCACGCAGCTTGCGATGCACGCGCACGGTGAGCGACAGGAACAGGTCACGTGTACCGGTGGTCAAATGGGTGGGCGGGAAGCCTGCGAAATCGCCATAGACCGGCGAAATCTCCGGATCGGTGAGGCTCTTGCCGCCAGCGTAAAGCTCCGCCGCCGCGCCAAGTGAACCATCATAAGAGACAAGACCCGTATCGACGAATTCATTCGTGAAATAGCTATCACCGACCTTGCCGAGATCAGACCAAGGCGTTCCAGCCCATAACGCGCCGGGCAGCTTGATACCCTTTGCCTTGCAGCGATGGATCAGCGCCAAGGTAATGCCGCCGCCGGTGGAAGTGCCGAATACGCCGATCTTCTTCGGGTTCATGGTCTTGATGAGTTCGCACCAGACGGCTTCGGCATCGTCGATGGCGGCGGGATAAGGAAAATCCGGCGCCATACGATAATCCACCGAGACGACGCGATAGCCGCCACGGCTCGCCATCAGGATTGCATCTTCAAGTCCGGCCCGTCCCGGCGCATAGACATAAGCCCCGCCATGGAAGTTGAGCAGCAGCTTGTCATGGTTCTCGGGCGGCAGGGCGTTGGGCGTAATCCAGAATACCGGCACGCCGCCGATCTTGTCTTCGCGAATGGCGACACCGAATTTCTCCGGCCAAGCAGCGTCTCGCTTGATGATTTGTTCCGTGCTCGCTTTGACGATGGCGCGCCAATCCTCCGCGGTCCTCGGCTTTATCTTCCACGCGACATTGTTCTTGCGCTCCACAATAAGGGCGCGCAGCTCCGGGCTTGCGGTTTGCGGCAGAGGAAAAGCAGGACGGCACGGCGCGTCCTCCGCTTTGGCAACAGATGGCAGCGAGGCCGCCCCAGCAAGTGCCGCGAAACCTCCCAGTAACTTTCGCCTGTCGAAAGACATGCTTCCCCCTATGTGTTTTTTGCCTGCTTTTGCAATGCTTGTTCGGCCAGGAGCACCGCGCCTAAAATCCCAGACCGTTCGCCCAATTCGGGCGCTGAAATCAGCCGTTCCATGTCTTTGGCGGGCGCGAAATAGCCATTGCCGAGACGCTTGGCGGCACGCGCCACCTCCTCCAGCAAGCCGGGTGTCTGGCTTACGCCGCCACCGAGAATGATGCGGCGCGGCGCCAGCACTGCTTGCAGATTCACCACCATCTGGCCGAGGTAATAAGCGATCACCTCATGCGCGATATGGTTGGACGGCAACTGAGAAAGCGAAGTGCCCCAGCGTGTCGCGATAGCAGGCCCGCTCGCAAGCCCTTCCAGACAATCGCCATGAAACGGGCAGATACCCGAAAACTGTACATCCTCGCCATGGCGCCGGGGATAGAAATGGCCGACTTCGGGATGACGCAAGCCGTGGATGATCCGCCCATTCGCGACCGTTCCACCGCCAACGCCGGTGCCGATGGTGACATAAGTCGAGACATTCGCCCCAGCACCCGCGCCCCAGCGATGCTCTGCGAGCGCGGCACCATTCACATCGGTATCAAAGCCGACCGGAACACCAAAGGCGTCGCCCAAAGGCTGGACTAAGCTGGTATTGCTCCAACCCGGCTTGGGCGTCGATAAAATCGTGCCCCATTCCGGCGCGCCAGGATGCACACCGGCGGGGCCGAAGGTTGCGATTCCGATGGCCTGCAACGGGCCGCCTTGCGCGATCTGGGCTTCAAAATAGGCGCGCACCCTGGCCATGGTTTCGGCGGGTGTGGTGGTCGGAATGCGCTCCACAGCGCTTAGATCGTTGGGAGAAGACCCGACGGCGCAAACAAATTTGGTGCCGCCCGCCTCGATTGCTCCAAACCGGTTTGCAGCCATTCCCAAATCCTCGCCTTTATGTTTTATCCTTGAACCACATCGTCCGCGCGGAATCGCAGCTCCGATATGGCGTCGCCATCACTATAGCGCAGGGCTCCCGAACCAGCCGCAAAATCAACTGACAACTCAGCGAAGGCCGTATCCTTGCGCCAAATCAAGCTCAGAACGTTTTCATGCGGCAAATCCATCTGCAAGGCGCCGTCAAAGGCGGGATGGCTGTTGCGCAAGCGGATAAGCTGAAGCAAACGCTGAACCGGCGAAGATTGCAGATGCAGTTCCACTTCGCCCAAGGAATAATAATGCCGGTTGATGTCACGCCCCACACCGGTTTCATGCAGCAGAGCCATATCATTGGCACCGCACATCAGGCCGACATAATAGACCTGCGGAACGCCAGGCAGGAAAAACTGGACCGCGCGCGCCAGAAGATAGCGCTCCACATCGCGCCCCATGGCGTCAAAGAAGGTACTGTTGACCTGATAGAGGTCGAGATTGGAGGCGGCAGCCCCCGTGGCTTGGCGGCTCTCGCCTTTGGTACGCTGGTGGATGATCTCAACCAGCTCCGCCAATTGTTCCGGCGGCACCAAACCCGGACGGCCTTTGCGATCACTCGCATCTGCGCCAATATCTATAATGCCGATGCCATCATGCGTATCCAGCACCGTCAGAGCATTAGAGGGACGCACCTTGACCCATTCGGCAAGACATTTTGCGGTGCCAAAGGCGAAGGCATGCAAAAGCAAAGGCGGCAGTGCGAAATCGTAAACCCAGTCTACCATTTTTGCGACTTCGACCTGCTGGCGATAATAGGAATGCACCTCCACCAGCACTTCCATGCCGAGCTCGCGGGCACGTGCCGTCAAGCGGTCGATAAAGGCGAATGTCTCGGGCAGCATGAAGCAGCTCGTGCCCGCCCGCTTGATGGCATAGCCCACCGCATCGAGCCGGATCATGCGGATTCCGGCCGCGCGAAACTGCTGCAGAATACCATCGAGATAGGCGATGCCTTCAGGCCGCTCGACATTGATATCGAGCTGCTGCGGCGTGAAAGTCGTCCAGAATTGTCGCGTCTCACCTGTCCGCAGCGTCATCGGCGTGAATGGCACGCCGGGGCGCGGACGATAGACAGCCGCCAGTTCCTGCGGCGTCGCGCCCCTTGGAAAGACATCCTCCTGCGTGAGGAAGAGCTTGTCGAAAGGCGACTGACTGCCCCGCTCCAACACATCGCGGAACTGTTCAGATTCCGCCGACATGTGGTTCACAATGACGTCAGCCATGACGTCGATATCCTGCGAGAGGGATTTGACGTCGTTCCAGCATCCCGCCTTGGGATCCACCAGCCGGTGGTCTATGGGGTCGAAGCCCGCATCCGCCCCGTCGATGGGCAGAAAGAACGGCAGTATATGCACCGCCCCAAAAACATCTTTTAAGGGCCCGGTCAGAAGCGCCTGCAGCTCCGGCAAGCCCCCCCCTCCGAAACGGTTCACATAGGTGATAAGCTGGACTTTATTCTTCATGAGCCGCATAATACAATCGATTGTAATAAAGTAAAGCAACCTGGGAAGGGAATGTCTATGGAGCGCGGCACGGGCGTAAGTGACGCACGCAATACCACACTGCTCAAAGGGCTCACCTGCCTGATGTTCATGATGTTCGCCATGACCAGCGACGCGGTAGGAAGCATTATACCCCATCTGATCAAGGAATTCGGGCTTAGCCTGACGGCAGCCGGAACATTCCATTACGTTCCCATGGCCGCCATCGCTTTTGGCGCCATCGTGCTCGGTTTCATGGCCGACAAGCTGGGGCGCCGTCGCACAATTGTGATTGGCTTAATCCTCTATGGTGTCAGCTCGGCCCTTTTCGCCTTTGGCAGCGGCTTTTCCTATTTCGTGGCGCTGCTCGCGTTTTCCGGGCTCGGGGTAGCCATCTTCAAGACGGGCGCCCTGGCTCTGGTCGGTGACGTTACCAAATCCGCAGACGAGCACGCCTCGTTGATGAACACGGTCGAGGGCTTCTTTGCCACGGGCGCAATCATCGGCCCTGCCGTCGTCGCCACACTGCTCGCCGCAGGCTTTTCCTGGAAATGGCTTTATGTTTCCGCGGCAGCGATCTGCGCGGTGCTGATGGCGATCTCGCTTTTGGTCCGCTACCCGGAAAAGACAGCTAGCCAGCAACAGCCATCCTTCACCCACACCCTCAAGATGGCGCGCGATCCCTATGCCCTCGCCTTTTCCGCGCTGATCATGCTGTATGTGGCGGTTGAGGTGGCAATCTACGTTTGGATGCCGACCTACCTGGACGGCTATAAGGGCGGGCTTGCCTGGCTGCCGATCTACGCTCTCACCATCTTCTTTGTGCTCCGCGCCGTAGGGCGCTTCCTTGGAGCCTGGCTGATCACCTTCGTCCCCTGGACGATGATGCTCGCGATCTTCTCGGCGGCTATTTTGGGCTGCTTCGCGGGCGCCTTGGTGGGCGGCCCGAATTTGGGCGCTGTGCTGCTCCCCCTCTCCGGCCTGTTCATGTCGGTGATGTATCCGACGCTTAACTCCAAGGGCATAAGCTGCTTCCGCAAAGCAGAGCACGGCTCGGCCGCGGGGCTGATCCTGTTCTTCACGGCCGTGTCCGCGGCTGCGGGCCCGCTCGCCATGGGCGCGGTCAGCGACACGTTCGGTGGGGTGCAATACGGCTTCTGGCTCGCGACGGGATTTGCCGCGCTCCTGTTTGCGGGGCTATTCGCCAACCTGCTTCTGGATCCCGCCAAGCGGCGGCTTCAGGAATTCGAACGGCTTGATGCCGCGGTCAGCCACTAACACGGCGGCGCCCGCCGCTGGATTCGCGAATGATCAGCTCGGGCGCCATCGTGATGGATTCGGTATCCTCGCCCTCCATCCGGCGGAACAGCAAATCCACCAGATGGCGGGCACCCATTTCGATGTTCTGGCGCACTGTCGTCAATGATGGATTGGTGTGCGCCGCGAGCGCCAGATCGTCATAGCCGACGACGGCAATGTCCTCCGGCACGCGCTTGCCGGCGGCCACAATGGCCCGAATGGCGCTGATCGCAATGACGTCGGTGGCGCAGACCACGCCATCGAATTTCTCTCCCGTCGCCAGAAAAGCGCGCATGGCTTCATGGGCCTTATCGGCCGTCATGTGGGTAGAGACATTGCGCTTTTCAGCCGTACCGCGTGGCGCATTCGCGATCGCCTGGGTATAGCCTTTGTAGCGCAACCGCAGTTCGGGCACCTTGGTGTCACCCAAAAAGACCACGTTGCGCCGCCCCAAACTCAACAGATGCTCCGTCGCAAGGCGCATGCCTGCGATATTGTCCGAGCCTACGGTGCAATAGGATTGCCGGTCGATCTGCCCACCCCACACCACCAAGGGCGTATACTTTCCGGCCACCGCCTCAAGCGCCTTATGCTCCGTACTCTGCCCAATGACGATGATCCCATCCGAGCGCTTGGACGCCACCAGATCGGACAGCCAATCCTCCATGGGCGGCAGCACTTTTTGCAGAAACAGGCCGTAGCCCCTCTGAGTGATCTCATTGGCGAGATAACCGATCATCTGTACGAAGAAGGGATCGGTGAGCGGCTGTTCGGCCTCATGGCCTAAGGGAAAGACGACGCTGATGCTCTGCGTGCGTTGCAGGCGCAGGCTGCGGGCCGTGGAATTGACGATATAACCCTGCGCCTTGGCGATCTTGAGGATCTTCTCGCGCATGCTCTGCTCAACCAGCGGACTGCCTGCCAAAGCGCGCGAAACCGTGGAGGCGTGAACCCCCGCAAGTTTAGCTATGTCAGCCATTTTCGGGGGGCGGTTCTTGCTGGGGCTGGTCATGGTCTTTGCGGGCAAATGGGTCAAACCGGTAACCGGGAAGAACGTAATACCCTATACTAAAAGTAGGTCAATGTGGCAGTCCGCACACGTACTCCTCTTTTAAGAAAAATGGCCCGGTGTGAGGGACACACCGGGCCAAGGCCAGACCTAGCTCTTATGGGGTAGTCATTCGAAGTTGAGCGAGGCCCGGATACCGATAGTGCGAGGATTAGGGCCGACTTGCATGTTCTTCGGCGAGCCCACCGCGCGGATGTAGAAGGGTCCCCTGGCATCAGCGAGGTTTTCGCCAAACAGCTCGACATTGTACTTGCCGAACCGCACGCCCAGAGAGGTGTTGTAGAGGGTATAGGCGGCGCTATAGACGCCATACTGGTTGATGCGCTTGGCTGTCGGAATGGCGGCGGCGATCACGTAAGCGGTGTAGTCGTTGCCGATGGCCCATTCGTACCCGGCATCAAAGCGTGCGGTATAGCCGGGCGTGTTGAGCATCTGCCCGCCTTTGCGCACATTGAAGCCGCTTGAGGAAAGCGCGGCCACGCTGGGATCCACCGTGCCATAAACGGAGCGGTTGATATTGCCGAGGAAGCCGAGCGACAGGCCTTCCAGCGGGAACCAGTGGAGTTCGAGATCAATGCCCTCCGTGCGCGCCGTGCCAAGATTGGCGAAGGCCGAGATGCCGGTGGAAGTGTTCACGCCAGTCTGGAAGTTCTTATAAGCCAGCCAATAGCCGCTCACCGAATAATCGATGTTGAAGCTCGACAGCCGGCCCTTTAGGCCAACTTCATAGCTGATGTCGGTATCAGGTTTGAGCGTGAGCTGACCGTTGATGCCATCCTTGTTCAGCGCGGTCACCTGCGGTGCCGACTGCATGATCGGACTACGGAAGCCGTTGCCTGCATTGACATAGACCGTCATGTCGTCACTGGGGTGCCAGCTCAAATTGGCGCGCCAGGTCGTCACGCTCGGCTTAGCCGAACCAGAGGCGGTGGTCGGTGTGGCACTATCCGGATTGGTGATGCTGTTGAAGCTGCGGTCATCATTGAAATAGCGCAAGCCCACCAGCGGCACCAGCTTGCCTCCGAACAGGTCATAGCTAACTTCACCAAAGGTCGACCAGTTCTTGGTCTTCACATTGGTTGCCGCGCCAATGTTGAAAGCCGGTATCGAGTACCAATAGAGGCTTCTTCCATCCTGATAATAAAGACCCGCCACCCAATGCAGCGGCCCAGGCGTGGTCGAAGAAGCACGCAGCTCCTCCTGGAAACTATAGGTGCCAGGATAACGGCCATGCTGGTTAGCGCCGCCCTGATCCAGCGCGATAGTCGGAAACAGCGCATAAAGGCTTTCACCGCCGGTGCGGAAATAAGAGGTCGCGCTGGTCAGCGAAATCCCGTCCAAATCATATTGCAGCGATGCCGAATAAAGATGGCTATGCGAATTCTCGAAGCCTTTGATGTTGCCCCAATTAGTCAAAGCCGCGGGGCTCACTGACTGCACCTGGGTCGAGTAATTCTGATAGCCGCCGAAGGCCCAATACTGGAATCGGGCAGTGAAATCTTCCGTCGGCTTATAAAGCAGCACCGCGCGGATATCTTCCTGATGCACATCATTGGCATGACGGGCGACCGGAGGCGCGGAAGTGTCCGTGGCATAGACGCTGGCATAGCCAGGCTGGTAATTATAGCCACCGCTCACGCGCAGCCCGAGCTTGCCATCCACCAGTGGAACCGAAATCGCTCCTTCCACCGTATAATCGAGGTTATCGGCGTTCTGCATCCCGGCAAAAGTCGCGTCGGCATTGACCGTCATCTTATGCAAATCGGGATTCTTGGTGTGGAAGATCATGGTGCCGCCCATCGCACCCGCGCCATACAGCGTGCCATAAGGCCCGCGCAGCACTTCCACCCGGTCGATATCGACAATGCGCAGCGAAGGCGCCACTTGCGAGTTGGGGATCGCCCACGCCGTGTCGTCAATGTAATAGCCGATCATCGGATCGCCGACGCCGCCGCCCGCGCCCGACCCGCGTAAGGCATAATCTCGAATGAAAACGCCGATCTGTTCTTCTTCCGACGCGCCTGGAATGGCCGTGGTGACAAGATCGTGGATGTCGTTGATACGCTTGGCTTTCAGCTCAATGTCTGAAATCACCTGCACGGCCATAGGTGCTGCGATCAAGCTCTGCGCCACACCCTTTGTTGCCGTGACGTAGACCGTTTCGAGTTGGTCATCCGCGACCGCAGCCCCAGCCATCGCAGCCACGGATACACAACTCAAAATTGCTGATTTAATCCGCATGACATTCTCCCCGCATGAATGTTCTTATCGATTGCTTATGCAATCGTTTGCATTTTGATATGCCTATTTGCAAACGAATGCAACAGGGAAGCTTTGCGTTACGGATTGCCAACCTTGGAGTGACCAGGGCGATGCGTACGCCCCGCTAACCAATGATAAGGCTTTGCCAGGGCGCCAACTTTTTCTGATGATGGACGTTAAGCTCTTTTGCGCGAGACGTCATGACCAGACATTTTGATGCCGCCATTATCGGGGCTGGCCAGGCAGGCCCCGCCCTCGCCGCAAGACTGACCGCGAGCGGGCGAAGCGTGGCCTTTGCCGAACGCCACCTCTTCGGCGGCACCTGCGTGAATACCGGCTGCACCCCCACAAAGGCCTTGATCGCAAGTGCCAAGGCCGCCCGCATGATCGCGCGCGCCAGCGATTACGGTCTGACCCTGGACGCGCCCGCACGTATCGATTGGGCCGCACTGATGGCGCGCAAAGACAGAATCGTTGCCGCCTCGCGCGATGGCGTCGATCGCTGGCTCGCCAATATGCAAGGCTGCACGGTGTATCGCGGCCACGCCCATCTTGTTGGACCACACGGGATTTCGGTGGGCGGCGAAGAGATCGAGGCCGATAATATCTATCTTAACGTCGGTTGCCGTGCCGCGGCGCCGGCCCTGCCCGGCCTTGCAAAAGTGCCTTATCTCACCAATTCCAGCATTCTTGCACTGGAGGAAATTCCCGAGCACCTGTTGATCATAGGCGGAAGCTATGTGGCGCTGGAATTCGCACAGATGTTTCGACGCTTCGGCGCCAAGGTCACCATCATCGAAAAGTCAGACCGGCTGGTGAGCCGCGAGGATCCAGACACGTCGCACTGCATCGAAGACATCCTGCGCACCGAAGACATCCTCATCAAAACGGGTGCGGCATGCATCGGTATCGATGGCGTGCCGGGAAATATCACCGCCCATCTGAACGGCACCGAAAAGGTCAGCGGAAGCCATCTGCTTCTCGCGGTCGGGCGTGTCCCCAACACCGCGGATCTCGGGCTGGACGTTGCCGGCGTCATGACGGACGAACGCGGCTTCATTCAAGTGGACGATTGCCTTCGCACCAGCGTGCCGCACATCTGGGCCATGGGCGATTGCAATGGCAAGGGGGCTTTCACCCATACCTCCTATAATGATTACGAAATCATCGCGGCCAATGTGCTGGATAGAGAGAGCCGCAAGCTCAGCGACCGCATTACCGCCTATGCGATCTACATCGACCCGCCAATGGGACGGGCGGGCCTGACCGAAGCGCAAGCCAAAGCCACAGGCCGCCGCATTGCCAGCGGCATGCGCCCCATGAGCCGGGTGAGCCGGGCGGTCGAAAAAGGCGAAGAACAGGGTTTCATGCGCATCACCGTCGATCTCGATAGTTCGGAAATCCTGGGCGCGGTGATCATTGGCCCTGGGGCGGATGAAGCCATCCATTCCGTCCTCGATATGATGGCGGCGCGGGCGCCGTGGCAGACTCTGCAACATGTCATGCATATCCACCCCACGGTATCGGAGCTGCTCCCCACTATTCTTGGCGAACTTAAGCCGGTCACATGAAGAACCCCGTTTTCCGTAAGGTCGACTTTAGAGCCGCACGCGCTGCATAGCTGGCACATACAGAACGCTATACCTATATTTTGAGAGTGCAGTAGCTAGAAACACTCGCCACGCATTCGACAAAACACTTAGAAACGCGACCGCACTACAGGAGTACGGATGCCATCATCTTCCCCTCACGACAGTTTGCGGCGCCGTTACGAGATGATCCGCGCCGAGACCGAAGCGCTCGCGCGTCCACTGTCGCCAGAAGACCAATCGCTGCAATCGATGCCGGACGCGAGCCCGACGAAATGGCATCTTGGGCATACAAGCTGGTTCTTCGAACGCATGCTGCTGCAGCGGGATTCGGCTTATCGCGGCTTCGATGCACGTTTTGATGCCATCTTCAATTCTTATTACCTCGGCCTCGGCACGCCCATGCTGCGGGCCGAACGCGGACTTTTAAGCCGCCCTAGCGCGCGCGACGTGCTGGAGTATCGCGCCCATGTCGATGCCGCGATGCAATCGGTTCTGGATGATCCCGCGGTGGCCGGGCTGATTGAGCTCGGTTTGCAGCATGAACAGCAACATCAGGAATTGCTGCTCACTGACATCAAACACGCCTTTTCGCGCAATCCGCTTCTGCCCGCCTATGCGCCACCCCCGCCGCCGCACCAGCACATAGCGCCCCCCTTGCGCTTTATCCCGCATGATGGCGGGCGCGTTGCTGTGGGGCATGCGGGCGAGGATTTTGCCTTCGATAACGAGCGCCCCCGCCACGAGATTTTGCTGTCACCCTTTCGCATCGCCTCGCGCCTTATCACCAACGCCGAATATGCAGACTTCATTCAAGACGGCGGCTACCGGCGCCCGGAATTCTGGTTGTCCGACGGTTGGGCGCTCGCGAAAAGCCAAGGCTGGCAAGCGCCGCTATATTGGCAGGACGACGGAATGCATTTCACGCTGCACGGCTTGCGCCCGCGCGACCCCGCAGAACCGGTTATACATGTGAGCTTCTATGAGGCTGCCGCTTATGCAGCCTGGGCCGGGAAGCGGCTTGCCACCGAATTTGAATGGGAGGCCGCCGTGAAGGACCTTCCGGTAACGGGGCAATTGCTCGACCGCAGCGTTCTGCATCCGCGCCCGGCACGCTCTGCCGCCGATCGGCAGTTCTATGGCGATGCCTGGGAGTGGACGCGCTCCTCTTATGATCCCTACCCTGGCTTTCGCAGCTTTGGGGGGGCGGCCTCCGAATATAATGGCAAGTTCATGGTCGGCCAATTGGTGCTGCGCGGCGGTTCCTGCGCAACCCCGCCCGGCCATATCCGCGCCAGTTATCGTAACTTTTTCCCTCCCGCTGCGCGTTGGCAGTTCAGCGGCATTCGCATGGCGGAGGATGCATGACCATCGCATTGCCACAAAGGCGCTTGAGCGATTTTGCAGAGGATTTCCTGGAGGGCTTATCGCGCACGCCAAAGACTCTTCCAGCAAAATACTTCTACGACGAAGCGGGCTCCGAGCTCTTCGAGGAGATTTGCAGACTACCCGAATATTATCCCACCCGCGTCGAGACTGCGCTGCTTAAGGCCCATGCCGCCGAGATGGCGCGATTGGCCGGGCCGAACGCGGTGCTGGTGGAACTTGGCGCCGGCGCCTTGCGAAAGGTAGAGATACTCCTCGACGCCTTGGAGGCGCCACGGGCCTATGTTCCGGTCGATATTTCAGGCCCGTTCCTGCACGATCGCGCGCGACAGCTCCGGCAGAATAGACCATCGCTATTGGTTGAGCCGGTGGAGGCCGATTTCACGGCGGAATTTTTCTGGCCCGCCTCCTCCTCCGCCGCCGAGCGCATCGGCTTCTTCCCTGGCTCAACCATCGGCAATTTCACGCCGCAGGAAGCCAGTCATTTCCTGAAGCGGCTACGCCCGCATCTATCCGCGCTGCTCATCGGCGTTGATCTGGTAAAGAACCCCGCCGTGCTCCACGCCGCCTATAATGACAGTCAGAATATCACTGCCGCCTTCAATAAGAATATTCTCGCCCGAGCCAATCGCGAATTGGAGACCAGCTTCGATCTCTCCGCGTTTGACCATTATGCCTTCTATCACCCCTTCCACCAGCGCATCGAAATGCACCTTGTCAGCCGCAAGGCGCAGAACGTCTTTGTTCTCGGCCGGGATATCAGGTTTCACAGCGGAGAAAGTATTCATACGGAAAATTCCTATAAATACACATTGGATGGTTTTCAGACCCTCGCAATGTCCTGCGGCTTTGTGCCAGTGAAAAGCTGGACGGATGCGGAGCAGCGCTTCAGCCTGCATTGGCTGGAAGCCGAGCCGAAAGCCTGACCAGCCAAAGCAAAAGCGCGGCGCCAGCCATTCGAGCCAGCACCGCGCCAAGGCGGAACAGAGCATTGCTAATACCGGTAAAATTTTAGCGAAAAGAGATTTAAACCTAACAGCTTGGCCTAACGCGGCCTCAAATGGGAGCTGCCTAATTTAGCTGCGCACTTACGAGTGGCGCAGAGATGGTCCGCATTAGAGCGTTGGCAGTACTCGGCTTCGCAGCCCTGGGACTTGGGGCCTGCCAAACTGTTCCCACTGAAGTTGCATCACAGGCAAACTTGCCGATCACCACGATGATGCCTGCGGGCTCCCCCGAGAAAGACCCGCCGCCCGGCTTTGTCGGCTTCTGCCTGCGATTTGGGGATCAGTGCAGTTCGGCGAAAGACGAAGCGCCGGTCGTGGCCCTCACCCCCGCGGTGTGGTCCGAGATCGCCCAAGTCAACAGACACGTGAACGCCGACATCTGGCCGGAGGAGGATCGCACCCATTATGGTCGTGCGGAATATTGGACCATCCCGACCGACGGCTATGGCGATTGCGATGACTACGCCCTGACGAAAAGGCAGCAACTGGCCAAACTCGGCCTGCCCATGAAGGCGCTGCGCATGGCGGTGGCGATCACGCCGCAGAACGACCGCCATGCCGTTCTCACGGTTGCGACGGATCACGGCGATTTCGTTCTCGATAACCTCACCGATGATATTCGCGGCTGGGAGAAGACCGGCTACCGCTGGCTCGCGCGCCAGGACGCGGCCAACGATTGGGGCTGGGTCACGCTGGATTCCTCTATGAAGGGAATTGGACTGGCGACCGCAGAGACCGGCGCGCAGAATTAAGTTACTGCCCGATTGATGCGGATAAGAAGCTTACGGCGTCGCCGCTGAGTTTCACAGCGGTCAGAACATTGGTGACATAAGCCCCCGTATCGATACCGATGCGATTGGAACGCCGTATAGGCCGTTCCGAAGGGCTGTGGCCATGCACGACAACCTTGCCGAAATCCTCTTCAGACAACAAAAACTCATCGCGTATCCAAAGAAGGTCGCCCGCGACTTGGCGCTCCAGCGCGATCCCCGGGCGAACGCCTGCATGGGCGAAAAAATATCCTCCGACGCTATAGGATTCCTTCAGGTCCATAAAAAACGCGAGATGATGGCGGGGGAAGGCGACGCGAAAAGCCTCCTGCGCTTCATAGATCGAGGCCGCATTGGAAAAGCTCGGCGGTTTGACGCCATAGCTCCACAGCGTTTCGGGCGCACCGAAATTGCGCCATTGCTGATAGGTCTCGGGATTGGAGAGGAAGTCGAGCAGCGCCTGCTCGTGATTGCCCTTCAGGCGGATGATGGTCCACCCCGGCCAATCGAGAGCTGAGACTCGCTCCACCACAGCGGCTGAGTGCGGCCCGCGGTCGATATAGTCGCCCACGAAGATGAGTGTATTCTCGTTTTCCGGCGCGGCATCGGCCTGAATTTTCCCAAGCAGATCTTCCAAGAGATCAGCACGGCCGTGGATATCGCCGATGGCATAGACCGTGACGCCCGGTGCCAATTTCGGCTCCGCCGGTTGCGGCTTGAACAAACTCGTCAGACGCGTCCACACCAATGATGATCCCTCAGATTGCCAACCAGCTTACGCGCTATCGCCAGCTTAACGCAAAAGCGGATTCTCCGGCCAATTATGCTTGGGATAACGCCCACGCATGTCGCGCCGCGCATCCGCCCAAGCGCCTTTCCAGAAACCCGCGATGTCAGCAGTGAGCGCAATCGGCCGCCCAGCCGGTGAAAGCAGCGCCAGCCGCAAAGGCACTCGCCCGCCCGCAAGCTTGGGCGTCTCAGCAAGGCCATAGAAATACTGCGCCCGCGCCGAGGCGATGGGAACCGGTTCGGTGTAATCCACCGCCGCCCGCCCGCCGGGAAGCGCCAGATGGGTCGGCAATTCCTTTTCCAACCGCGCCTTCAGCGACCATTCCAGCCGGTCTAGCAAAATCGCATGGAGATCGAGCGCAGCAACATCGGAAAGCCGCGTCAGCCCGTGCAGATGCGGCAGCAGCCAGTCGTCAAGATCGGCGATCAAGCTCGCCTCATCGCTGGCGGGCCAGATATCAGGCTCTATGCCATGCATCAGCTTCAGCCGCGCTTGCAGATTACGCGCCGCCTCCGTCCAGGGAAGATGCGCAGGCGTAATACGCACCGCATCCACCAGAGCTCGGGCAGCATCTTCCGGCTCAGGCGGCGCGGCGCGTTCTTCCAGCACCAGCACGCCTAAGCATTTGCGCCGCCGCGCCATCACACTGCCGGTAGCTGGATCAAGACTGGTTTCCACCCGCTCGACAATCCGCCCCGCAAGCGAGGCTGGCAGTTCTGCGAGAGAAAGCGGCGCGGCCATGGTGATACGGGGCGAAGTTTTCATTTCCAGCGCCGCGACAGCGAGAAGCGGTTCCTTCGCCAAGGGATCGCTGACGGAAAGCTTCGCTCCGCCCCCGCCGGAAAGCCTGAAACTGCCCGGTTCATTGCGGCGCTGCGCCAGCCTATCGGGAAAGGCCGCTGCGATGAGCGGCGCGGGATTGCCGCTTGCCTCCCGGGCGGCGCCAATGCCGAGACGGCCGCGATATTGCTTGGTGGCTTGGCGGATCATGTGGATAGCGCTGCGATCCGCCCCCGCCACGGAAGACGGCGCTTCAATCGCATCCAGCCGTGCTGAAATATCCGCGGGCGCCTCCGGCCCGCCGCGCAAGGGATCGCGCGCTTCGAGTAAGGCCGCGATATCGCAGGCGCGTGCGGCTTCTTCCGGCGTTTCGGCGGCCAGCATCATGGCGGAGAGTCTTGGATGCGCACCGATGCTGTTCATGCGCTTGCCGAGCGGCGTGATCGCACCGCCCTCCTCCATCGCGCCAAGCTCCACCAGCAATTCGCGCGCAGCGGCCACAGCCCCGCTGGGCGGCGCATCGAGGAAAGCAAGCTCGTTCACCGGCGTGCCCCAGGCGGCGCAATCCAGCACCAGGCCGGAAAGCTCCGCATCCAGAATTTCGGGACGATCGAAGGCGCGAAGCCAGCGCTGCGCCGCTTCGCTCCAAAGCCGCATGGCGATGCCCGGCGCCTCACGCCCCGCACGGCCAGAGCGCTGATCGGCGACCGCGCGGCTGACGCGTTCGGTGACAAGCTGGGTCAATCCGCTGGAAGGATCGAAACGTGGCGCGCGGCGAAAGCCGCTATCGATAACAATGCGCACGCCCGGCACGGTGAGCGAGGTTTCCGCAATAGAGGTCGCCAGCACCACACGGCGGCGCTCGGCAGGCTTCAACGCCATATCCTGCGCCGCGGGCGGCAGATCGCCATGCAGCGGCAGCACCAGGGCATCCACGCCTTCCAAAGCTGTCTCGGTGCGGCGGATCTCCGCCATACCCGGCAGGAAAGCGAGAATATCGCCGGGAGCCTCGTTCAGCGCAGAGCGGATCGCGCGCGCCATGGTGTCCGGCAGATCGCGCGGATGCTGAATATCGCGGGCGGCATAGCGGATATCGACCGGGAACATCCGCCCTTCGCTTTCCACGATGGGCGCTTTCATGATTGCCGAGAGCCGCGCGCCATCCAGCGTTGCCGACATGGCGATCAGGCGCAAATCCGGCCGCAGCATCGCTTGCGCATCGAGGCTGAGCGCCAGCGCCAGATCGGCTTCCAGCGAGCGCTCGTGAATTTCGTCGAGGATGACCGTGGACACGCCCTCCAAGCCGGGATCGCCCAGAAGGCGGCGCACCAACAGCCCCGTCGTCACCACCTCGATACGTGTCGAAGAGGACACCGCGCTTTCCAGACGCGTGCGAAAGCCGACCGTCTCACCCACCTTCTCGCCGATCAGCGAGGCCATACGGGTGGCGGCGGCGCGCGCGGCCAGACGGCGCGGCTCCAGCATCAGGATACGCCCCTCACCCATCGGCGCCGCGCCAAGCAGCGCCAGCGGCACGCTGGTGGTTTTGCCCGCGCCCGGCGGAGCCACCAGCACGGCATTGGGCTCAGCGGCAAGCACAGAGGTCAATCGCGGCAAGCACTCCGCGACCGGCAAATCAGGTAAGGCAAAAGACGAAAGCGGCATACCACACCAGGAATACGAGAAATCGCGACGCATCGAACCCGCTTGAGGCCATGCCGGACGGCTTACCCCAGCGAAAAGCGGCGCGGACCACTCCCTTCCTATGCCTCAAAGCCCGCTTTTTCGCGATCAATTTGTTCCATGCAACCCATGGGGTTCAAGGCGGAGCTTAGGCGCGCGGGCAGACTGGCGGGTGAAACTCTCATCGCCAAGGCCAATGATCGACACCCCATTTCTCACCTCCACCCGGCGGGATGTTTTTATTGGCGCAGGCGCGGCCGCGCTTTTGGCCGCCACGCCTTTTGCGGCTGCGGGAGCAAAGCCCATTCCTCACGGAGATTCCGCCATGTCCTTCTTCAAGACCAAAGACGGTACCGAAATTTTCTATAAGGATTGGGGCAGCGGCCAGCCGGTCGTGTTCCATCATGGCTGGCCCTTGTCCTCCGACGATTGGGACGCGCAGATGCTGTATTTCCTGCAGCACGGCTATCGCATCATCGCCCATGACCGCCGTGGCCATGGCCGCTCCACCCAGACCGACACCGGCAACGACATGGCGACCTATGCCAAGGATGTGGCCGAGCTTGCCGAACATCTCGATCTGAAGAATGCCATCCATATCGGCCACTCCACCGGTGGCGGTGAAGTCGCCGCCTATGCCGCGCGTTATGGCAAAGGCCGCGTCGCCAAGGTGGTGCTGATCGGTGCGGTGCCGCCCATCATGCTGAAGACCCCGGCCAATCCCGGCGGCCTGCCGATGGAAGTGTTTGACGGCTTCCGCAAAGAGCTTCTGGCCAATCGCGCGGAGTTCTTCTGGCAGGTGCCGCTGCCGTTTTATGGCTTCAACCGCCCCGGCGTCGCCACCCTGGAAGGCGTGCGCCTGAACTGGTGGCGTCAGGGCATGATGGGCGGCACTAAGGCCCATTACGATTGCATCAAGGCCTTCTCCGAAACCGATTTCACCGACGATTTGAAGGCGATCGATATTCCGGCGCTGGTGCTGCATGGCGAAGACGATCAGATCGTGCCCATCGCCGATTCCGCCCTGCTCTCGGTCAAGCTGCTCAAGAAGGGCGAGCTCAAGACCTACAAGGGCTACCCCCATGGCATGTGCACCGTGCACGCCGATGTCATCAATCCCGATCTTCTGGCCTTTGTGAAAGCGTGAGAACCATGACTCAAGAAACCTACATCTTCGCTTCGCATCTCGATCTCGCCCAGCATATCCGCAAGGAATCCGCGGGCCTGTTGCAGGCGCGCCTCTCCGACAGCCTGGACCTCGAAGCCCAGCTGAAACAGGCGCATTGGAACGTGAAGGGGCGCGATTTCTTCCAGCTGCATGAGCTTTTCGACAAGCTGCATGGCGAAATCGAAGACCTTACCGATACCCTGGCCGAGCGCATCACCACCATTGGCGGCATTGCCGATGGCCGGGTGCAGACCACCTCTGCCAAAACCACGCTCTATGAATACCCGCTGCAGGCCAAAGGCGGCGCGGCGCATTTGAAGGCCGTCGCGGCGGCGCTGGCCGAATTCGGCAAGCATCTGCGCGCCGACATCGACAAGGCGGCCGCCATCGGCGATGCCGATACCGCGGACGTTTTCACCGAGGTCTCGCGCGCGGTGGACAAGCAGCTCTGGTTCGTGGAAGCGCATCTGGTCGAGGAATAATCACCCCGCCAGCATCTCCAGAAGTGTTTTTGCGTCCCGCATGTCACCGGTCCCCCACCCTTCGGTGAAAAGCCGGACGCGCTCTTCCAGGGCCGTCGCAGCCTCTTTGCGGCGGCCTTGGGCGAGCAGCAGCCGCGAAAGAGTAATCGCGGCTTTCAACTCCCAAGCCAGGGCGCCTTGTTTTCGCGCTAAAGCCATCGCCTCTTCCAGCAAGGCTTCGGCTGCAAGCGAATTGCCGAGTCCGGTCAAGACATCCGCCTTCATCCGCATCACTTCCGGCACGCACCACAGCTCGCCATTACCTTGAAGATCGGCACGCATGCCATCGAGCAGGCGTATCGCCTTGTCGCTCGCCCCCGCCCGGCCCATCGCCCAGCCATAAGACCACAACAACACCTTGTAGCGGGGATGCGCATTATTGGGCGGCAGATTCCCCATCGCCTGCTCATAGGCGGCGAAGCCTTCCGGTGTGAAATTCTTGTGCAAGCCCAGCAGCGCTTCAAAGGCCAGCGCCCAGCGCCGCCACACCTCCAGCCCGTGACTGTCTGTCTGCTCCAAGAGCAGCGCGGTATAGCGCAACGCCGCATCGAGATTGCCAGTGAACAATCCCAAGGGACAAGCGTAATGGGCGAGCAGATTACACAGCGTGAAGGCATGCGGCTCGGCCAATGCGCTTTCCATGGCCTTGCGGATCAATTCCCAAGAGCGATCCGCTTGTCCACATAACCACTGCACCGAGGCGAGCGCCCCCTGGCTCAACAGTTTCTGATCCAAAAGGAAGCGTACATTGGCGCCGGGCACTGCAGGCTTGTCGTAATAGGTCAGCGAGCGTTCCAGATGCGCCAAGGCTTTGGTCTGGTCGCCCAATACATGCAGCACCGTGCCCACCATGCGGTCGGCGACGCATTCATCGGCATCCGAGCCGGTCTGGACACGGAAGCGTTCCGCCGTCACCAGCGCCTCTTGATAATTGGCGGTATAGCACTGCGTCGCCCATAGCCCGACCAGGCTGCGCACTTGGTTTTCGCGATCGCCGAGTTGCTCGGCAATGCCATAGGCCTCACGCCACCAGGATTCGACCTCGCGCCCCACCCCCAGCGTGGCCGGAACCGTCTGCCCCAAGGCTTGCAGCAGGATCATCCGCGGGCGCGCGTTGCGCGCATCCCCCGCAGGCACGCGCTGCAAGGCAAGTTCGACGTAACGGCGGCAATCTTCCAACAGCGACAGCCGGTGCCACAGCGCCAGAACCTTCAGCGTCATCGCGACACCGAGCTCCGCCGCCGTCGCCTCCGTCAGCGCCCATTGCAGCGCAGCGTGGATATTGTCGAGCACATGCCCATGCGCCCGCGTCCACTGCACCGGCGTCAGCCCATCACGCTGAGCCAGAATGCTATCCAATAAACTGGCATAATACTCGGCATGGCGCCGCGCGATGGTGGGATAGACCTCCGCCGCCTCCAGCTTTTCGCGGGCATAGGCGCGCGTCGTCTCCAACAGCCGATAAGTGACGCGTTCCTCGCCCATACTGATCGCGACCAGGGATTTGTCGATCAAACAGGCAAGGTCATCGAGTACATTGGCGCTGCGTCCGCACAGCGCTACCGCACGCACATCCGCGGCCTCAAATGGTCCGGCAAAGATCGCTAGTTCCAACAGCAGCGCCTGCTCTTGCGGCGGAAGATTTTCGAAACTCCAATCAAGGGTTTCCAGCAAGGTGCGATGACGCGGCAGGGCGCGGCGCTTATCGCGCATGACCAGCGCGAATTTTTCTTCCAGCAGTGCCGCGAGCCCACGCACGCCAAACACTTCCACCTGCCCCGCCGCCAGTTCGATGGCGAGCGGAATGCCATCCAGGCGGCGGCAAATCTCAGCAATCAGCGGCAGATCGCTGCTTTCGACCTGCGCACGCTCATTGGCGCGTTCGATGAAAAGCTCCACCGCAGCGTAAACAGAGAGATCCGCGTCCTTGGCGCCTTCTAGCGGCGGCATCGCCAAAGGCTGAAGCCGGAACACCCGCTCTCCCTCAATGCGTAATGGCTCGCGGCTGGTGACCAGAAGCCCGGTTTGTGGCGCACCGTTAAACAGTGCCAGCGCCAGCTCGCCCGCCGCGTCGCGCAGATGCTCGCAATTATCAAGGATGAGCAGCATGCGCTTGGGCCTCAGCACCGCGATGATCGCGGCAATCGTTTTTTCGCCGGCCCCACTCACGCCCAGGGCGGAAAGCACGGCCCCTGGCACAGCCTCGACATCCGTCAGCGCCGCAAAATCGATAAACCGCACCCCATCGGGATAGGTTTGGAGCGCCGCGTCGGCCACCGCGAGTGCCACCGAAGTCTTGCCGATACCGCCTGAGCCCGTCACCGTGACCCAGCGGCGTTGTGCTAGCTCGCGTGTGAGGGCGGCCACGGTTTCGCCGCGCCCCACCAACCTGGTGCCGAGCCGCGGATAATCGCGCTGGCTCGGCAATTCGACGGCTTGCGCCGCACTCTCTGCAGGCATTTCCGTTACGGATACCCGCGGCATGAAGCGATAACCGCGCCCTGGCACATTGGCGATGTAATGGGACACCGGCCCCGTGCCGCCGAGCAGACGGCGCAAGGCTGTAATGTGCACACGCAGATTCGCTTCCTCAACAAAAATGCCCGGCCAGACCTTGGCCATCAGGTCATTTTTGGAAACGACGTCTCCGGATCGTTCCACCAGCACCGCCAGAATGGCCAGCGCGCGCGATCCCACAGCGACCGGTACATCGCCTTCATAAAGGCGATCCTGCGACGGGATGAGGCGAAAATTCTCAAACCTATAAACGCGGATAGATCCGGCTGCAGCGTGCTGCAATTCCCCTGTCCTCAAATCCAGCAAAAGCAATTTACAACTATTAACACGCGTTACTCTGTCCCGTCAGGCAACATGTGCGTGTTCTTCGATACGGGCAAATATGGGCGCGCTTACGGCTGAACTCTGTAATTCTGCATTAGAAGAAGGCACGCGCACGTCTGCCGTTACGGCAATCAGCTATCCTGAGCAGCATTGGGATGGCCTTACCGTTCAAGTGGATTTACTCCAGGGACCTGGGCGCCACCTCGCGCAAAAATGCGCCGAATGCCCGTGGCTCGCGGTTTGTCTGGAGACTCGCGGCGGCCAAGTCGAAATGCAGAGCCAACCGCATGGCGCCAAAGCAAGGCCTCGGCGTGGCAATGCCGAGCTTTACCTTGTTCCGGCAGGAAAGCCGGTATGGGAGAGTGCGGACCATATCGCTTTTGCCCGCCGCATCTTCATCTTTTTCGATGCCGCCAAATTGCAGCGAGCCGGGCACAACATGGCCGCGTTACAAGAGATATCGCAGCTCGCGACGTTTTCCGATCCGGTCGTCCGCCAGCTTGCCGCCATGCTGGCCGACGAAACCCAGCAAGGCGGACCTAACGGGCGAATGTACGGCGAAAGCCTCGCGCATGCCCTGACCGCGGCATTGCTTGCCATCACCGAGCGGGCGCAGAAGCCGGCCAAAGGCGGCCTTGCCCCGCGCGCCTTGCAACGTGTGATCGCCTATCTGGAAGAGCATTGGCGCGAACAGCTTTTCCTCGCCGATCTCGCGCGCCTCGCCGGAATTTCGCAATCCCATTTCGGCCGTGCGTTCAAGACCTCTACCGGCGTGGCCCCCTCACGCTGGCATATGAACATCCGCATCCGCCGGGCCCAGGAAATGCTGCTCGCAGACACCCAGAGCCTTGCCGATATCGCGCTTTACGCTGGCTTCTCTGATCAGAGCCATTTCACCCGCGCCTTCCGCCAAGTCGCGGGGCTCACGCCGGGCGCCTGGCGCAAAGCGCAGCAGGCCTGATCGCCTCAAATCTTTTCCGCGCGCAGGAACAGAAGCCCCGCCGCGAAAAACGGCGGCAAGGCATATCCCCACATGCCGCCGAAATGGATCACCAGCGCCGCAAGCCCGCAGCCAAACGCAAAAGATAAAATGCTGACGCCAAGCTTCTGAAGCCGCGCGCTGATGACACCGCGCTCCTCGCCCGCGTTACCCACGATCAGATCGGCAACATCGAGCATGGCTTGCGTGGTTGAGCCCGTCATCAGCGTGGAAGGCGGCAACTTTGGCAGATGCACCCGCTGCGCCCCGTTCTGGATTGCCATGGCAGAAACCAGCACCATACCTGTCACCAGCGCCATCCAGCTATCGCCACTCGTAAATGGCCCAAAGGCAAAGGCCAGCGCGGTCGCACCCGCGAACAATACCACCATGACACCAAACATGATGGGCAGCGGCGCACGCCCCGCCTTGGCCAGACGATGCCCCAGCAGGCGCGACAGCACGATCATCAGGCAGAACATCGGCAATGCCAGAAGCTTGGCCGTAATACCCGAACGGCTCAGCACCAGCGCCGCTCCCAAGGTGACGAAATTGCCCGTGACATGGGCCGCGAAGAGGCCCTGCAAGGTGAGAAAGCTCAGCGTATCGACATAGCCGCCCAAAATGCTGAGAAGGATTGCGATGCGCGTGGCCATAATAGTCTCCTCACCAGCCGGATTTGAATTCAACACCGATATAATTGGAAGGCCGCCCGCCCGCCTGCCGTATCGCCTCGCCTGCGGAAAACCGCACCGCCTCGACCGCGGCGGAAAGCTGACCGGAAATCTGCCAATCCATCCGCGCTTGGTAATAGGTTCCGGTATAGGCCGAGCCCCGCCCCGCCGTACCCGCCACCGGGTTCATCGGCTGGGTATAGACCGCATCGGCGGTGGTCTGGCGCCACTGCATCGCGCCCGCCAGCATCAGCGAGACATCACTGCGGGGTTTCAAAGTCAGCGACGGCTTGAGATGGATGAAATTGGTATAGCCGGTATAGCCCGCCAAGGCGACGTAATAGCCATTCGGAAAAAGCGGATTAAAGCTGCCGATCTTGCCGTCATTGGGGTTCTTATCGCCCGACGCCGCATCGGCTTGCAGACCTAAGCGCGGCTGCCAGACGGCCTTACTGAAGCGATAGCCCGCGCGGCTGCCAATCGCCCAGGCGTTAATCGGATGCTCCGCCAAATGGCCGCTTTGCAGCATGCCTTCCACATCCCAATCCCAGCCCGACACCGCACCCGCCGAACGTAAGTCCCAGATATTGCGCCGCTCGCTGCCTTTGAGGCTGCCCAGCACCGCGCCATCGCGGCGGTATTGCGAATAATAGAGCGCCACACTGCCCGGCCCGAATTCATATTCGCCGCGCAAGCCGCCATAGCTCAAATGCGCATTGCTGCTATCGTCAAAGGCGGCGCTATCGCGGTTCTGCACCGGATGGCTGAAGAAGCTGATGAAGCGCCAGCTCCCGATTTCGTAATTGGCCCACAGCGCATCATAGGATTGGCGCACATTCGGCCCATCACGCAACGACACGAAACGCTGCAAGTCGAAGGCAAATTGTTGCCGCCCCGCCCGAAGCCGCAGCGTACCCGCGCCCACAGGCTCCACCAGCGCGACAAAACCTTGCTCCAGATCCAGCCGGTTCTGATCCACCGGCGTCATGCGCGCTTTGCCGGGCGCGAAAGCACTGTCGAGCTGCACAAAAACCTGCACGCCTTGGCTGAGGCGCAGGTCGGCATGCGCTTCGAGGCGCGAGATCACATAGGATTGCGAGCGCGTATCGCCGACGCCGAAATTGGGCGCGTCATTGCTTTCATAGCGCAGCCGCAGCCCCGCCCCGAGCGAGAGATAAGTTTTGGCATCACCAAGCGGAATATATTTCAGCGTATCGAGCGACTGGCGCGGCACGGAAGGATCGGCCAGCACCGACCAATCCTCCTGCCAGCGGTTCATCAAGATCGAAGGGCGCTCCGCCGCGGCAGTGTCTGGGCTGAAAAGACATGCAGCCACAGCCGCCGGAAAGAGCGCCCGTTTCATCACGGCACGAGCGCGTGGATTTCAGCGATATAGCCGCCGGGAAACTGCACCATCGCGGCGCGGCGGCCATCGGAGTTGACGGGTTCGCTGATCACGCTCGCACCAGCCGCTTTCGCTTTGGTCAGCGTGGCATCGAGATCGGCGACTTCATAGCCGGTCAGCTCGCGCCCATAAGGCCACGGTAATTGCCCGTCGGTCACCAGCACCACCATCTTGCCATAGCCGGATTCGATGCGAATGCGATGATAGCTCGTGCCCGGCTTGCCGATTTCCGCACCCGGGGCCTTGGCCGTATCCGAGGTCACTTTGCCATGTGCGAAAGCGACAAAGCCTTTCACGAAAGCCTTGGCGGCATCGGGGGAAACATAGACGCGGTTCTCCGGCACGGTGGCAAGGGCGGGATAATTCGGCGGCGTCGTATGCCAATAAAGCTGCATGTTCACCCCACCCGGCCAAGTGATCACGGCGTCCTTGCCAATTGGATCAGGGAAAGTCGACACCATCACCGTCGCACCCGCCTTCTTGGCGGCCTTCACAGCGGCATCGATGTCCGTCACGAGATAGCCGGTGCGTTCGGCGCCAAACGGATATGGGATCGGTGTCTTGAAGCCGAAAGTGGAGATCGTGCCCGCCGGTGTCAGTGCGATTTGCGACATGGTCTGGCTCGGCGTCGGCGTCACCTGGAACACGCCCTGCTTGGAAAGCGTGCCGCCAAAGGTCGCCACGAAACTCGCCATGAAGCGATCATAGTCCTCCGGCGCGACATAGACATGGGTGGTGTCGTATTGCGGCCCCACCGAGAAATCTTTCGCGGCGGCATCTTTCGCACCCGCAGGCAGCGCCAGAAGAGCAATGAAGGCCGAAGCCAGAAAGGCCTGTGAGAGACGCATGGAATACTCCTTCCCGTCGTTAGCGCTGACGCTTGGCATGTTCGGCGATGAGCGCCGCCATGACGAGCCCCGCGATCAAGCCGATATGTTCGAAGAAACTGTTCAGCGCCATGAAATGCGCTTCACCCGTCTTATTCCAGAAATCATTGGCGAGAAGGCTGGCGATGAAGGTGAGCACACCCAACGCCCCCGCGGCGAGCCAGACAAAGCGGCCCCACACGATCAGCACCGGCGCCACAAGCTCGCACACCACCGCGACGCCAGCCCATAGAACGGCGGGCTGCATGCCGAAATGCGCCTGCTCCGCCACCGCGGCTGGAAAATCCAGCGCCTTATTCACCCCGCCAATGAAATACGCGCTGGTGAGGCCCACACGTGCCAACAGCCATGTCCAGCGCCATTCCAGAATGGCATCCACCCAACCGGGGTCGCGTTCCGTCCAGCTCTGCATCACACAGCCCAGCAGGCGCAACCGAGCACACCCCAGAAGGATTTAAGATCATCCGTAGGCAGATCGGCGCTCCAGGCGCTGGCATGGTTGTGGCCATGCACATTGCAGGAATGGGCGCAGCCGCAAGCAGAGGCCATTTGGGCAACGGTCTTTTCGCTATCGCCCCAGCCGCCATAGCCGCCGAAGCTTTTTACGGGCGACCAATCGGGCACCGGCGTCGGCAGCGCAGGCGCGTCATGGCTCACGAAATCGCCCGCCGCAAAAACGATTTTCCCGCCCACCATGGTGAGATCGGAGGTAAGCCCGGAAATCTCCGATTCCGGCACCGAGAAGTAATCTGCCGAGGGAATGATGAGATCGGCGAACAGCCCTTCCGCGATACGCCCCTTCTTGCCTTCCTCATTGGAAAACCAGGTGACGTTCTCGGTCCACATCCGAAGCGCGGTTTCGCGATCCAGGCAATTGTGACTCGGATAGAGCGACAGCCCGCCCACCGTCTTGCCCGTCACCAGCCAGGAGAGCGACACCCAGGGATTATAGGAGGCAACGCGCGTCGCATCGGTGCCCGCCGAAACCCGCGCGCCTTTTTCCAGCATACGTGCCACCGGCGGGGTTGCCTGAGCGGCCTTGGGCCCATAGCGCTCGACGAAGTACTCGCCTTGATAAGCCATGCGGTGCTGCACCGCCACGCCGCCGCCCAGCGCCGCGATACGGTCGATGGAGCGTTCTGAAATCGTCTCGGCGTGATCGAAGAACCAGTGAATCCCGTCCAGCGGAATATCGCGGTTCACCTTTTCGAACACATCCAGCGCACGGGTGATGGTTTCGTCATAGGTCGCGTGCATGCGCCAAGGCCAGCGGTTCTCGGCCAGAATGCGCACCACCTCTTCAAGCTCGCCTTCCATTTCCGGCCCCATATCGGGGCGCGGCTGGCGGAAGTCCTCGAAATCGGCGGCGGAGAAAACAAGCATCTCGCCCGCCCCATTATGGCGGAAATAATCCGTCCCCTGCTTGTATTTGGAGTTCTGCGTCCAGCGCAGGAAATCCTCTTTCTCACCCTTGGCCTTCTGGGTGAAGAGATTATAGGCGAGGCGGATGGTGAGCTGATCCTCATCAGCCAGCTTCTGGATGACCTGATAGTCTTCGGGATAATTCTGAAAGCCGCCGCCCGCATCCAGCGCGCCGGTCACGCCGAGGCGGTTCAGCTCGCGCAGGAAATAGCGGGTGGAATTGACCTGATAATCGAAAGGCAGCTTGGGTCCGCGCGCCAAAGTCGCG
Organism: Rhizomicrobium palustre; assembly: GCF_011761565.1. Classification (NCBI taxonomy): domain Bacteria; kingdom Pseudomonadati; phylum Pseudomonadota; class Alphaproteobacteria; order Micropepsales; family Micropepsaceae; genus Rhizomicrobium; species Rhizomicrobium palustre. Next base: position 123,850 of record NZ_JAASRM010000001.1, read on the forward strand.
TAAAGCAGCCCGGCATTGGGTTTGGCGAGTAGGAGCCCGGTGGGATTGCCCGCCGCATCGCGCACAATCTCGCCGCCCGGCGGGTTGGGCGTATCCTTGGTATAGCCGACAGCGCGCAAAGCCGCGCCATTCAGCAGCGCACGATCATAGAGATGCAAGATGAAGACCGGGGTTTCCGGCGCCACCGCATTCAGCTCTTCAATCGTGGGAAGCCGTTTCTCGGCGAACTGATGCTCGGTGAAACCGCCCACCACGCGCACCCATTGCGGCGGCGGGGTGATCGCCACTTGCCGCTTCAGCATGCCCATGGCATCGGCGAGGCTCTTCACCCCATCCCAGCGCAGCTCCATATTGAAATTGAGCCCGCCACGAATGATGTGCAGATGGTTGTCGATCAGCCCCGGCAACACAAGGCGGCCCTTGAGGTCGATCTTTTTGGTTTTGGGGCCAGCCAGCGCAAGAATTTCTTTATCGCTGCCGACCGCCGTGAAAATTCCACCCGAAATCGCCACCGCTTCTGCTTCGGGATTGCTCCGATCCAGCGTGGTGACACGGCCATGATGAAGAATGAGATCCGGCACAAGCATCACACCGTCTCCTTCTTCTTTTCCGGTGCCTTGGCGGGATGGCCCGGCAGCATGCCGAAGAGATGCGCGCTAGTGATGGTTTCGGTGCAGGCCGTCTTGAGGCGTTCCCCCGCCAGAAGCTGTTTCCCAAGTGGGATGATCTGCTCGCCCACCAGAATGCCCAAAAGCCCCAGCAATGCGATCAGCGGCGGCGCCGGAGAGCGCACCTGCAACAGGCTATAGACAATCCCCACCAAAAGACCGGCGGCCAGAGAGGCAAGATAGATTTTCATGGTTCATCCCGCGGGAAAAAGCTTCGGACGGCGAAAGCTAGGGCGTGGCCCTAGCCGCCATGGGCGCCGAACATGGCGCGGGCGTAGATGATGCCTAGGCCATAGGCGCCGCCGACCTCTTTGGCGATGCCCGTGGTCATGTCATAGGTCTCAGCCCGCGCCCAATCGCGCTGCAACTCGAGCAGATACTGCAAGCTGGTCATCGGGCGGGCGCCCGCCTGCACCATGCGCTGCACCGCACGCTCATGCGCTTCCTCGGAAATGTCGCCGCAAGCATCGGTGATGACATAGACCTCGAAACCCTGGCTGATCGCCGACAGCGCCGGGCCGACGATGCAGACCGAAGTCCACAGCCCCGCCAGCACGATACGGCTTTTGCCGATGCGGTTCACATCGGCGATCACGGCTTCATCTTCCCAGGCATTCATCGAGGTGCGGTCGAGAAGCTCCTGCTTGGGAAAGGGCGCGGTGATTTCTTCATACATCGGGCCGGAGAAGGTCTTTTCCGCCACCGTGGTCAGAATCGCGGGCACGCCGAACCCGGCGGCAGCTTTGGAAATCAACGAAGCGTTGCTGCGCAGCAGCACCGGGTCGATCGACTTTGTCGCGAAGGACATCTGGGATTGGAAATCGATCAGCACCAGGGTGTGATCATTCGGCTTCAAAAGACCAGCACCCGGCTCGGCCTTGGCAGTCACGCCCATTGCAGCGCTCCTTCAGCGTTAAATTCGCCGCGGAGTGTGCAAAACGGGCCCGAGGGCTTCTTGAACGAAGCCGCCATGCTTGAATGCAATGGCCGTGAAAGCGCGCGAAGTCCTTCGCCAGAAACGAGAGCTTCGCGCGGCAAACAACGTTATTTCGGCTTCACCTCAAGCGCGTGGCGCATAACTTGATACAAATAGGTCGACTCGAAGCTGCCCGACACCAGATAGGCCTGCGGACCTTGGGCATAAACCGGCACATCCTCGCCCGCATGCGCGGCGCTGTTCATCGGAACCAGCGCGGGCTGCTTGAAAGCTGGGTCGGTGGCTGTCTTTTGATCCAGCATGGGGTGTTCGTCTCCGCCGCCCTCGCCCGGCCCGGTGGCATAGGTCAAAGCGGGATAGGTGTTGCCCTGCCGGTCGCGCTTAGGTTGGCCGTCGCTCTGGGCAAGCCCCATTACCGGAGCCCCAATCGCCAAGCCGCCGGAAAGCGTCAGGCCATGGCTGTGGTCGGCAGTGAGGATGATCAGCGTATCCTTATCGCTGGTCATCTCGGCGGCAGCCGCCACCGCATTCGACAATTCATCCACGTCGGTCAGCGCCCGATAAGCGTTGTTGCGATGATGCCATTTGTCGATAGAGGCGGACTCCACCATCAAAATGAAGCCGTTCTTGTTTTTCTTCAGCACCTCGATGGCCTTGCGGGTCATGGCGGCGAGATCAGGCACGTTCTTATGGTAATCCTTATCCACCGGCGACGGCAGATCGCCATCCGCAAACAAGCCCAGCAGATGATCCGTCTTGGCCGCATCCACCGCCGCGAGATCTTCGGCGTTCGCCACATAAGCGGCCTTGGCGCTTTGCTTCTTCCACGTTTCAATCAGGTTGCGCCCATCCTGGCGCGCACCAGCCACCTCCCCGCCCGCAGGCAGAAAGTCCAGCCGATCGCCGCCCAGCGCCACATCCATGCGGATGGCGGCGGGAGCATCCACCAATTGCCACGCCAGATCGGTGCAGCCCGCCGCCGCCGCCTCTTTCGGCAGATCGGCATCGGAGCGCCAGCCGCGCGTCGAGGTATGGCCATAAGCGCCTGCGGGCGTCGCATCGGTGATACCCGAGGTCGTCACCACACCTGCCGCAAGCCCGCGCTTCTTGGCGTCTTCGAACAAGGTCGGAATGCTAGCCTTGGCGACGCCCGCGCAGCTTTCGGATTTCACATTGGCATCCACACCGATGGCGCCATTGATCGTCTTCACGCCCGTGGTGATGGCGCTGATGCCATTGGCGGAGTCGGTGACATATTGATCCGCCGAATGGGTGCGGGAGAAGCCGGAATAGGGAAATTTCTCGAAAGCAAGATCATAGGCGATGCCATCGCCGCCGCGCTGCTGGCTGGCGAAGATGCGCCCCGCCGTAACGCTGTTGATGCCCATGCCGTCGCCGATGAAGAGAATAATGTTCTTGGGCTTATGGGTATCGGGCACGCGCTTCAGCGCGGTGGCAAGCCGGGCCGCGTCCGCTGCCGTCCCTTGCGGCTCACCTGCCACGGAAGCAGCCATCATGCAGCCGAAAGCCAGTACACTCTTCATCCAAATGCGCATCGCGGGTTTCTCCCCAGAAAAGACGGCACCCCGCCGGCTACAACCGGCAGGGTGCGTAACACTCACATATTAGCCGGCAAACTTCACGGCTCTGCGACAGTTCTGAAACCCAGCCATCACAATTCCGCGCGCAGGCCCAAGCTGATCCGGCGGCCCGAGAACTCATACATGGTCGGGTAGGACGGATCGATGGTGTAGCCCTTGGTCGGGGTATCGCTCATATTGATACCCTTGAGCTCGATCTGGAAATGCTCGTCGATGCGATAGCTCGCCGAGATATCGAGCTGACCATAAGCGCTGCGGTAGATCGGATACATTTCATAGCCGATGCTTTCTACATAGCGGTCCTTATAATTGTAGGAGGCGCGCGCCTCGAAGGGACCGTTTTCGTAATAGAGCGTCAAGTTGAAGGTGTTCTTGGCCAAGCCCACCGGCGGGGTCGGAATGTTAATGATCGACTGCCCCGTCAGCGAACTATCAAGCAGCGTATAGTTCGCGTTGATGCCGAAGCCTTCCAGCCAGGGATGGATCATGCCAAAAGGCACCACCGCGGCAATCTCGAAGCCGTTGACGTCATAGGAGCCATCGGCATTGACCGGCTGATAGACGTCGAAATCATAGACGCCGTCGACCGAGCCATTGGCATTGTACTTGGTCACGTTCTTGACCGTCCCCGTCAACGCGCTGCGCACCACGCCCGCTACACGCTTGAAGAAGTAGGAGCCGGAGACCAGCGCGCCATTATCGAAGTATTTTTCCAGGCCCACTTCCCATTGATCGGCATAGGTGGGCTTCAGGCCCGGATTACCATCAGTAAAACGGAAGGAGTTCCAACTCGCGGTGCGCTTATAGGCAAGATCGGTCAGCGCCGGACGCATCAAGGTCTGCGAGGCGGCGGCGCGCAGCACCAAGCCATCCCAAAGATCGGCATGGGCGTTAAATGACGGCAGGAATTCCTTATAGCTGCCCTCGCTCGAAACCGGCGCAGAGGTGTAGCCGGTGCCGCCATTCGAGGTTTGAATCTGGTGATAGCCAGCCGACGTCACGGTCGTGTCAACATAGCGCCCGCCCGCATTCACCGAGACCGGCACGCTCGCGATATGGAAATCGAAATTGGCCATGCCGTAGAAGCTAAAGATCTCTTCCTGCACCTTATAATAGCCATCCGGTGCGAAGGGGCTGACAAATCCTGCTGGGCGGAAGGTGGCGCGGGCATAGTCGTTCGGAATCTGCGCCCAGGAGATATCGCGCACCGAATAGGCACCGCCGCCAACAATATCGGAGGCTTTCACCAGCGTGGAATCCGCCAGAGTGCGCACATTCAGCCACGCCGTGCTGCCACGCGTCGGACCCTGGATCTTTTCTTCGCCGTAATTACGTTCCTTGGCGGTATTGGTGTAACGCATGCCAAGATCAACGCTCGACAGTGCCGGGAAGAAATCCAGGTTGAAAGCGCGGTTAACCTGAGCCTGAGCGGCGTATTTGTCATCCGCTACTTCTTCATAAGTCGTCTCATAGGCTTCGAAGAGATAGGCTTTGGGCGTATTGTACATGTCGAAGGTGTTGGGATCGGCGCTCGGAATGGTCTCGCCGCCCTTCTCCGTCCAGCGCGTGCGCGTCGGCTTATAGGCGACGTGCTTGGTGTTGCCGTAATCATGGCTGGAATTGGCGCCGGAATAGCCCGCCAGCGCGCTGATCTTCCAAGCGCCCGTCTGCCAATCCATATCGAGTCCAAATTGGCGGTAATCAGTCTTGTTGACATATTCGGTGCTGAGGAATTCGTGCTGGGTCGCGGTATAGGAGACGTCGCGCAGCACCACCATCCCGTATTCGGAAAGGGTCTTGTTATCGAAAGCATGGATGGTTTGTAGCGTGGATTTGCTCGAGGCGGAATAAGCCGCCGCGTCATAGGTATCCTGATGCGGCTTATACCCGCCGAACAAGGCATCGAACGAAACGCTGAAACTGTCGGACGGCTTATATTGCAGCGAGGTCGAGACACCCCATTTGTGCTGCTTGTCGAGATAGATGCGATCACCGACCTTGTCCTGGAAAATGATGCGTCCAGTTTCGTTGCGATCCTTCATATTCTTGACCACGACGCCGGCATCGCGCGCCAGCACGGCGGCGGCTTGCGTATTACGTGGCGCCGAGGCTTCCAGGAAGCGGAACATCGGGCGGAAATTGATGCCCGAGTTGGAATCCGTGCGGTTGGTGCGATCGCCCATCGAGGCGGAGACCAGCACACCCCAGGCCCCCCAGGTATTGGAAGCCAGCACGGAATATTTGGGATCAAGCGCTTCGGAAATCGAGTTGTAGGCGCCTTCCGCGGAGCCCACCAGCTTCAAGCCGGTGAAGTCGAAAGGGCGCGCGGTACGGATGGCGATAGAACCCGCGATACCGCCCTCTTCATCCGCGGCGGTCGGCGATTTGTGCACCGTGATACGCTGCATCAACTCGGAGGCGAACATATCGAAATCCACCGCACGGCCGCCATTACCGGAAGCCGTCGCGAGATTGTTGATCGTCACCTGGGTGAATTCGGTGGGAAGGCCGCGTACCGCCGCGCGGGTACCAAGACCTCTGGTACGCTCGATCGTAACGCCCGGCAAACGCTGCAGCGCTTCGGCGAGGTTCTGTTCCGGGAAATCGGCGATATCGGTGGCGATAATGCTATCGGAGAAACCGATGGTTTCGCGCTTGATGTCGACAGCCTTTTCCAGGCTCTGGCGATAGCCAGAGACGACAACCGTCTCGGTGTCGCCCATCATTTCGGCGTGCGACGGCATGACAAACGCGAGCACGCTCATGGAAGCGGCGCTCAGCGCGGCGGCGCGATGACGACAAAAAACCTTCATAAAATCCCCCACGGAGAGTTGAACATGGGCTTGCGCCCAGCCGGTTCTCACGTTCCGACATGGAGGAGACAGGAAGCCCTGGTGCAGCTTTCAGCGCGCGCGCTGATTTCACGAGAACTTCACAAAAGGAATGGAAACAACCTCAAAACCGTCCGCGTACGCCAATGTTGAAGCTGCGGCCATAGTCATGAATCTGATACAGACGTGCCGCGCGTCCCAGATAGGCCGTCTGATGCTGATTGGCGATGTTCACGCCTTCCGCGAAAATCTCAAGGCTTTCTCCCAGCCGCAAGGCCGCGCCGAAATCAAGCGTGCCGAAACCAGCAGCAATCGCGGTTTCATTGGGGTCGGTCTCCACCGTGCTCGCAATGGTGACATTAGCGTTGGAGTCGAATTTGCTGCGATAGGTATAGCTGAGATAGGCGTCGAATATTCCGCAATCGAAAAATGGCGTAATCGAATATGCGGTGCGCGAGACGCCTTGCAGACTGCCGCTCTTGGATGTGCCATCAGCAAGATGGAGCCGCACGGCATAGGAGGTGAGCATCGCGCTCAGCGCCAGACCAAAGCCGTTTTGAAGCCGGCCCGAATAGCCAAGCTCCAGCCCTGCCAAGGATGCATCGCCGATATTTTGTGGCCGGTTGACGGCGATGTCCAAATTCAGGCTACCGCCACTGCGCATATCGAAAGGCATTTGTTCGTGGCTGACATCGCCTGCGATAAAATTCGACATGCGCTTATAGAAAGCGGAAATCGTCACCGCACCGAATGATTCGAAATAGCGCTCCAGTGCGGCATCGCCATTCCAGGAGGTGATCGGCGCGAGTTTTGGGTTGCCGCCTACCGCCGTGATATCGAGGTCTGGATTTGTCAGTGCGGCCGCACCACGCTCGAAAATATCGGACGTCGTGGCGCTGCTTGGCACCGTGGCATCGCGCAAGCTCGCAAGCGATGGCCGCGTCATGGAGCGTGAACCCGCCAATCGCAACGCGAGATTCTCCGCCAAATTCGACTTTAGATTCAGGCTGGGCAGGAATTCGCTATAGGCGCTTTGCGTCACACGCGGCTCGCTCGCCATCTCCATCCCGCCTTGGGCGTTGGCGACGGCAAAAACACGGCTGCCGAAAACCTTGGTATCGGTATGCACAAACCGCAGCCCCACATTGCCGCTGAGTGGAATCCCGTCATCTCTCGCGAAATCGAGCCTCGCATAAAACGCCCGCACCTCTTCTTCCACGCGGTAGGATTGGCGAAGATCGGCAGCATTGGGCACAAGATCGCGTGCTTGCGGGGCTACCCCGTCATATTCCCCCGCCACCACAAAGGCCCGCGCGAATTTCTCGAAATTCGGTCCAACCCAAGTGGAGCGAGCGCCCCGGATGATATGCTCCATCGCGCTTTGCGGCACCCTGCCGGTGAAAAAGCTTGCATCCACCACCGCGCCCTGGCGCGGCGTGAGCATGCGGTCGCGCCGCTGGTAATCGCGATAGCGGCTCGTCCACTGCCCGCCCAGGCGTAACTCGGTGAAGGTTACCCCAGCCACAGACACATCCAGCGGACGCGCGAGATTGAAAAGCGCGGTGGCATCCTGATCCTGCGAATTTGTCGGCCGAATGCGATAGCGCTTGAACTGCGTCGCGGCGGGGTCGTTCAAATCCAACTTTGTATGCAGGGATTGGATATATCCCGCTCCTGCCGGATAACGCCCCAGATCGAAGCTGTACTCCAACCCTGCCAGATCGCCCGTCTGCGATTCAATCCGCTGCAGCGGGGTTTTGAGCTTGGAGTTGGCGCCGGACAGGCTGAGCGTTGAGGACAGTACAAATCCCCCCACAGCCCAATCCGCCCCAACGCTGAGCGCGAGATTGTCATGCACTTGTGCGGAGAATTCGGCATTGCGGTCGATGCGCCCGCCACGGATTTCCCCCGCATAAAGCACGCCATCCTTGATCCGCGCGGACCCCGGCAGCAGCGCGGCCGAGGCGTAGCTGCCCAGCCCATAGCTGACGCGGTTTTCCGCGATCTCGTTATTAAAGCGCGAATACAGCATATCCGTGCGCAGATCGAAACCGGCAGTGGGCCGCCATTGCGCGCCAAGGGAAAGGCTGAAGCGCTCGCGCTTCTCCTCTTCCACCGTCGTGCTCCAATCATCGGGCACTTGCACGCCGTCGATGCCGTCAACCTTGCGCGCTGCATAGCCGAAATTCTGGAAGCGATCGAACTTGGCCTCGCGGCGCTGCAGTGAAAGCCCGCCGGTCACGCCAAACCGCGCATCCGGCGACTTCCAACAGGCCGACACCGAGCCATTCGGCAAGACGCTGCCGACGCGCTCATCGCTGCTCGCATAGGCGCGGAATGACAAAAACGGCTCGCATTGCAGCGGGCGCAGCGTCCTGATGTCGATATTGGCGCCGATGCCGCCATCGATCAGATCCGCCGTAGGAGCCTTGGTTACGACAATCGCGCCAATCAGATCGGCGGGTAGCACGCGGAAGCGGAACTGCCGCCCGGATTGATCCGAATTGCGCACATTCTCATTCACCGCCAGCGGCACGCCATTAAAGGTGACCGATTGAAAATTCGGCCCCAGCCCGCGCACACCAATGAATTCGCCCTCGCCCGCCTCCCGCGAGATCGTCACGCCCACCAGATGCTGCAAGGCTTCGGCGGCATTCACCGCGGGCAATTTACCGATATCGGCGGCAACCAGCGCATCGGCAATACTGGCCGCGTTCTGTTTTATATCTAACGAGCGCGCCAACCCGCCCGAGATAGTACCATAGACGGTCACGATCTCTCCTGCCACCTCCAGCGGAGCCTCTTTGGCAGCGAGCGCATGCGTGATGATGAAGGCGCCGCTCGCATCAAGCCGCGCCGAAAGCCCCGCGCCTGTCAGCATTTGATCCAACGCGGCAGCGGCGCTCAATCGGCCTTGGACTGGGCTGGAACGCTTGTCATGCACTAACCCCGCGGGCGCCAGGATCGGCACATTGGCCTGTTCGGAAAGCGCCGCGATGGCATCGGCGAGCGGCAACGCGGGAATGTTGAAATCTTCGGCGCGCGCGCCCGCGGCCAAGGCGAAAACCGCCGAGACCACAGCGAAAACCGTCCCCGGCACCGCGCACTTCAAAACAAACTACCCCGCCGTAATCTGCGCGCACCACCCGCGCGCAACACCTTGAAACGGCAGGTATACAGGCGGATTCCATCGCTTTCTTAACACTCGCCAACCTAAGCCAGCCGGATCGCGCTTAGTTCTTGGCGCGCAAAATCACGCCACCCTGACTTTTTTCGAGGCGAATGGGCTGGCTGGCGGCAAGCCCGGCTAGAACTTGCTCACTCTGATCGGCCCGGAAGGCCGCCGTCACCCTGAGCGCCCCCGCTTTGGGGTCGAGGATTTTGACCGGCAGCGCGCGATAGCGGTTCATGTCGGCCACCACATCGGCCAGTGCCGCATCACGATAGACAAGCCGCCCCTGACGCCACGCCAAAAGGTCTTTCTCCGCGAAAGCGGCGATTTTCGTCAGGCTGCCATCTTCATGGATCACGATCTGCTCGCCCGCGCCCAGGCTCGCGACATAGGCCGGCGCCGCGTTTACGCCCACCGCCACACGCCCGCGCGTTACCGAAAGCCGCACCCCACTCGGCCCTTTCCAGACCTCAAAAGCGGTGCCGAGCACATGCAGGCTGGCATTACCCGCTGTCACCGTCAGTGGACGCGCGGCATCATGGGCGATATCGAAATAAGCCCGGCCATGGTCCAGCGTAATCGCGCGCGCGGTCTTGCTGAAGTTGGCCGCCATCGCGCTATCGGCACCCAGCGCCACCGTACTGCCGTCCGGCAGGTTCACCGTACGGAGTTTTCCGATTTCAGAGGCATAAGCGAGCCCGGCCTCGTTCCCGGTCGTAGAGGCCTTCCACGCCACGCCCAGCCCCAGGCACAGCAGCAGGCTCGCCGCCAAAGCCGCGGGCACGAACCAGCGCTGCCGCGCCCCCACTTTGCGGCGTATCTCCACATCCAGCGCCTCGGATAAGGGCAGATCGCGCCACGCCTGCTCCAACTGGCGATAGGCGCGCGCATGCGCGCTCGATGCCGAAAGCCAAGCATGAAAGCCCGCCTGATCGGCCTTGCCCGCATAGACCGCCATCAGCCAGTCCCGGGCTTCCGCCTCGATTTGGCGTTTGGCGCTTAAGCTTTGATCCTGCTCTGCCATAGCTCTTCTAGGTTATTCCTCTCCCGAAGCCATCGCCTGCTGCAAAACGGCCAGCGCGGCGTTGAGCTGACGACTGATATCAGCTTGGCTCCATCCTGTTTCTTCCCCGATTTGGGCATAGGTCTCGCCCCGAAACCGGCTGCGCACCAGGATTTCCTTTTGCTTGTCTGTCAGGCGCGACATGGCTTTTTCCACAATCGCCATGCGCTCCCGTATGGAATAGACATCTTCGGGCGTGTTTTCTTCCACCACCGGCTCGCAGGCTTCCACCAACTCGCGCTCGACAAAGCGCCGCGCGGTGCGGATGCGGTCAATGGCGTTGAGCCCAAGATTGGTCGCGATACGGATCAGAAAGGCGCGCGGATGCAAAATGCGCTCGTGATCCTCAAGCTGGGCGAATTTTTCGAAGGCGGCTTGGGCCAGATCTTCCGGCTCCGGCGGGCCATTACCGTAAATCCGGCGCAAGCTGCGGCAGATATCGCGCCAATGCGCGCGATAAAGCCGTTCAATCACCACCGGCGGCGCGGAGGAACGGGAAGCAACGACAGGCTTCGCCTCGCCGTCTTCGCTCTCCTCCGCCAACGCCATCGTAACCCGCACGAGCTGCCGCGCGATCCCTGCTGACCGCCGCCGCAGCAGCTATGGGGTGCAGAGGGAGCTTATGCAAGATGTTCACAATACTGTCATATCAAAGCGCGCGCGAGGAATGGCTGGGTTTCGGCTATGTCGCTGCATAACGAAGGTCCCGCCAATCTGGCCGTTCCCACACACAATTTGGCGATAAAAAGCTCTTGGTGACTCCGAGCCCGACGACACAGTACACCTAGATAGCTTTTCTTGCTCCCGTCAATTTCCACCATCAGCAGCCTCGCTGGCGGAGGCCGCAGCGACTGCAAGCCGTGCCAACGCTGGAAGCGATTTCACACCCGTCTTCTTCATGATCGCAGCGCGATGATTTTCCACTGTGCGCTGGCTGACGCCGAGGTCCGCGGCGATATTCTTGCTGGGGTGGCCAGCAAGAACCATCTCCATAACTTGGCGTTGGCGCGGAGTAAGCCCCTCCAGGTGATGGGCCGCCTCCTCTCGCCACTCCGAAAGCTTTGATGTGTCCTTCCACTGCTCCAGGGCGCGCCGGACACTGACAACGAGATCGACGGCGCTGACCGGCTTTTCGAGAAAGTCCAGCGCACCCGCCTTCATGGCTTTCACCGCAATCGGTACATCGCTGTGGCCGGTAATCATGATCGCGGGAAGCCGATGCCCCACGCGATGCAGCCTGTCCAGCAACTCAAGCCCGCTGAGCCCAGGAAGATAGGCATCGATGAGAAGACAGCCTTCGCGGGCGGGGCGATAGGTGCCAAGAAACTCCTCCGCGTCAGCATAATCCTCAACCGCCAAGCCCTCCCCTTCGAAGGTTGTGCGAACCCCATCGCGAATGTCGGCGTCATCATCGATAACATAGACGACCGGCTTTTCAGGCGCACTCGGCACCGCCGTCTCTTGCACACCAAGGGGATGCGCCTCAGCCGCGGGCAAAAGCCGCCGGATGGCCGCCATCAATTCTTTGAGCTTCACCGGCTTATTGAGGTGCAGGCAGTTGCGTTCTGCGATATCGCGCAATGCGCCCGTCGACGTGTCGCCCGTGAGAATGATAACAGGAACTTCGCGCCGCAGCTTCTCGCGCAATTTCGCGGACGCTTGAAGCCCGTTCAAGCGGTTGGGAAGATTGAAATCGGCCAGGACGAGGTCAGGCTTGACCACACCGCGCTCAACAAGATCAAGCGCAGCGGCCCCGTCGCAAACTGCAGCCGTGACGAAACCCTCGTCCTGAATCGTCAGATCGAGCAGCTCACGAACCTCAGGATCGTCTTCAATCACCAAGACCGTACCGGAACGACCTCTGCCGTCGGCGATTGGACTGTCCATCGCAGGCCAAGCAAGATGGGGTTGCGCGATCTTCTCGACACCTGGAAGATCGAGTTCGATGCAGAACACAGAGCCCCTGCCTGGCCGGGATTGAACGCGCACCCGGTGACCCAGCAAGGCCGCCAGCCGCTGCACGATGGATAAGCCAAGCCCCAGGCCACGGCTGCGTTCGCGCGCATCGTTGTCCAGTTGATGATATTCCACAAAGATCGCTTGAAGCTCTTCTTGAGGAATACCAATTCCGGTATCCCAAATCTGGATACTGAGCTTGCCCCGCTGCCGTCTGCAGCCGAGCAGAATCTTGCCGCGTGCCGTGAATTTCATCGCGTTCGCCAGCAGGTTACGGATCATCTGCTCGAGGAGGCGCGGATCGGTGTAGATCGACAGATCACAGGGAATAACACGCAGCGTTAATCCCTTGGCCTGCGCGTGATAGGAAAATTCGTCCCGCAGACGCTCGAACAGATCGTTGACCTTAAATGTGCTCGGCTCTGCCTGAACCGTTCCGGCATCAATCTGGTTGATATCGAGCAATGTGTTCAGCATGTCCGACATTGCCGTCAGCGTGTCGTCGAAGCGATCAATCAGCTTTTGTGCTTTGGGTCCATCCACCGCTTTAGCCAAAAGCCCCTGAAGCAAAGCGAGCGTCTGAAGCGGCTGGCGCAAATCATGGCTGGCAACCGCGAGGAAGCGGGACTTGGCGATACTGGCCTGCTCTGCTTGGGCTTTGGCTGCCAACAACGCCTCCGCCACCTGGCGGCGCTCGGTCGAGTCGACAAAGGTGATGATGACACCTTCCACCACATCGTCCTTGGTGCGGTACGGCAGCACACGGCGAACATACCAGGCGCCGCTCTGCGCTTCGATCTCGCGTTCGATCGGCTCGAAGGTCTTCAGCACGGTTTGCGCATCGCTTATGAGCGCGCTATCGACTGCCACCGAACTCAAATCGGCGAGCGGCCGCCCGACATCGCCGGGAAGAACGCGGAACAGAAGCTTGGTGGCCGGCGTGAAGAAACGAATGGCGAGCTCGGTGTCGAGGAATAGCGTTGCGACATTGGTGCTGTAGAGGACGTTCTGCAGGTCGTCCGAGGTACGCCGCTGAAGTTCCAACGTTTCTTGAAGCTGGGTATTGAGGGCCGTCAGCTCCTCATTGAGCGATTGCAGCTCCTCCTTGGAGGCCAGCAACTCCTCATTTGTCGATTGGAATTCCTCGTTGACCGACAAGGCTTCTTCGTTGATGGCGTTCTGTTCCTGAACCGAAAGCTCCAGGTTTCGAACGGCGCCCTCGAGCTCCTTTCGCGCCGCCCGAAGCTCACTCTCCAGCTCTGCAACCCGCGAAGCATCCTTGGCCGCAACCCGTGCCCCCGGCTTGCGCGTCTCCTTGGGTTCATCAACGAAACAGATCAGCAGCAGCTTTTCGGCCTCGTAGGTAATCGGGCGCACAACGATATTAAAAGCGGGTAGCCCGGCGCGCAGCCCTCCTCCGGCGACCATAATCAGGGTGTTTTCCTGAAAGGCCTGCTTGACGGCAGACCGCAGCTTGGCGCGCAAGTCGGCACGCGTCATGGCGAAGAGATCGAGGGTCGGAAACCCCGGCGCCATCTGCATGTACCTGTCAACAGGTCCAAGCGAATAGAGGCATTCGAATTTTTCGTTGATCAACACAGCCGCCGGTGCATAGGCGTCCATCACCGCCCGCCGGCATAATTCGGCGATCGCGACTTGACGCGACACGACAGGTTTATGCCAAGGCGTCACAGACAGGCGCGTGTGGTAATCGAAGGTCCGATCCGCAGGAGACGCTTCCGGCTGGCTTCGACCGATATGCCTGTAAACGCGCTCCGCCTCGGAGACGATTGTGTAGTAGCCACTCTCGGTGGCAGCGGATTCCGACCCACCGAGCAGAAGAATGCCGCCATCGCGCAGGGCGAAATGGAACCGCGCCAAGGCTCGCTTCTGGGCATCCGGCCCCAGATAGATGAGAAGGTTGCGGCACGAAACCATGTCCAGGCGCGAAAACGGCGGGTCGGAAAGCACGTCCTGCACAGTGAAAACAACAGCCGCGCGCAGATCAGGCGATACACGATAGCCGCGCCCCTCCTTCACAAAAAAGCGGGAGAGACGTTCCGGTGAAATTTCGGCGCTAATGGTGCCTGGATAGAGCGCATCGCGCGCGGTGGTGATCGCGTCGGGATCGATATCGGATGCAAAGATCTGAAGCCGGATCTCCCGCTTTGCCGCGGTGATCTGCTCGCAAAACAGAATAGCGAGCGAATAGGCTTCTTCGCCCGAACTGCATCCCGCAACCCAGACACGCAAAGGCCGGTCTACTGGATGATTTTTGATCAGGTCAGGAATGATTTTTTCCGCCAGCAGATCGAATACCTTGGGATCACGGAAGAAACTCGTGACGTTGATCAGCAAGTCCTTGGCAAGAAGGTCCAGCTCTTTGATGTCCCTGCGCAGCAGATCGACATAGCGGCCAATCTCGCCGCTACCGCCAACCGTCATTCCCATACGGCGATCAATGCGCCGCCGCAATGTGCCGGGCTTATATAGCGAGAAATCATGCGCGGTCTTGGTGCGCAAAAGCTCGATGATCTCCGGCAACCTGTCGTCGGTGTCTTCCTGCGCGGCGGCCTGCGCCTGCGGGCGTGCCCCAAGCCCCTTCGCATATCTGATGAGCGCGCCAGGGATTCTCTCCACGGCAAGCACGACGTTCACGTCCCCCGTGGCAATGGCATTGGTTGGCATTCCGTCATAGCCAGCATCGCCGGGGTCTTGCGCTATCACGTATCCGCCATTTTCCCGGATCGACCTCAATCCAAGGCTGCCGTCAGAACCCGTTCCCGACAGAACCACGCACATAGCGCGCCTGCCGCAATCGCGCGCCAGAGAGTGCAGAAGGTAATCGAAAGGCAGCCTTGCGCCTTGCCGCGGCTTAGGTTGCGTGAGCTGCAAGCTACCGTTGGCAACCGCGAGATATGTACCGGGGGGAATGACATAAACATGATCACGCTCGATCGGCATCCCATCCACCGCCTGCTGAATGGTCATGGCGGTGTTGCCGACCAACAGATCCACGATCATGCTTTCGTGGGTGGGGTCGAGGTGCTGCACAAGAATAAAAGCCATGCCGGTGTCAACCGGCAGCGCGCCGAGGAATTTTCGGAAAGCTTCGAGCCCCCCCGCCGACGCGCCGATCGCCGCCACCGGAAAATCGCCGGAAGTGGGACGCACAGGTCTTATTGGGCGAGGTTTCGATCGCGCACTGGCCTGTTTGGCCTTTTGCGGACGACTCTTAGGCATCAGGTATGTCTCGAAAAGCTGCTTCCAAAAACGAAGCGATGTCTAACGTTATCAGGTCTTTGCGGCCACCGCGATGCTAGCGGGCGATCTAAGCCGCCACTCTGAGTAGATTCCGAACCTTTCAGCTCTTTACCATGGCGTGCAGCCTGTCAACACCTGTGCTGAACGGATCGCATCGCTTTGCCGTTGCGGCACTTTCGCCGGGCTGAGGGAGGAAGTCATTGTTCAGAGCAAATTTCGAAAGTGCCGCAGAACGGGCCTGGAAGCATCATTTCGCACAGACCCTTTTCGAGGCATTTTGCGCAAGCGGGATGGAACGGGCCTTGGCGATTGAAGATGCCTACGCCCATGCCGATGCCCAGTATTTGGTCCGCGGATTAAAAAGCCCCGAAGATGAGGCAAGATCATCATTGCTCTGGATACGGGACGAAGAAGCGGGATTGCACGCGACCGGCACGGACACCACCACACAATCCCAAAGTAATGGCACGCACCCAAAGTAATGGCACGCATCATATCGACGCCTGGAAGCGAATCCGACGGATTTACGGACCAGATGAGTGTGCCTAAAGCGATTGGTAACATAATGATACGCCCCACGCGTAACACCCTTTCTGAGAACATTCGAACACAGTCCGTCGACCTCTTAAACAAGCATCTCGCGGCAGTGATCGACCTTCAGTCTCAAGCAAAGCAAGCCCATTGGAATGTGCAGGGCCCGAACTTCATTGCCATTCACAACTTGTTCGACACCGTCTCTGGGGAGGCTGGAAACTACGCAGATCTGATCGCGGAGCGGACACGGGGGCTGGGTGGCATAGCGGAAGGAACCATCCATTTGGCCGTAAGGCGGTCATTCCTCGTGCCGTATGGCCTCGATATCTCGGACGAGCAGGAACATGTCTGCGGGATTTCGGCAGCGCTCGCCGCCTTCGGCCAGTCTGTACGCGAAGCCAGCGATCAGTCAGCTGATTTCGGCGACACCTCCACGGCAGATCTGTTCACCGAGATTTCACGCGGCATCGACCATCAACTATGGCTCGTCGAGTCTCACGCTGAGCCGGGATATATTACTCCCCACAGGCTGAGTAGATTCCGATCCTGAGCAGCGCAGCCCAACTGGGCTAGGTTCGCGATCAGTTGGAAGGCCGCCCCGCTCGCGGCCCCATACTGCTAAAACAGGATCAAAGAAATGATGAACTTCCGAACAGCCCTACTTGCCACATCGCTCGCCACGGCGTCATTGATGACGGTAGGCATGACAGCTCCCGCCTCCGCGGCGTCGGAAGCCAATCTCAACTCAGATTCCGCACAGGCGCTTCAGACGCTGTACAAACTGCACCCCTTAGCAGAACGGCTCTCCCACAGCGCCAAGGCCATCCTCATTTTTCCGAATGTCGTCAAGGCCGGATTGATCTTTGGCGGCGCCTATGGCGAAGGCGAGCTGCTGCGGGGATCCAAGGTGGAAGGCTATTACAACACCGTCACCGGCTCTTGGGGGCTTCAGGCAGGCGCCCAGTCCTATTCCTACGTCGTATTTCTGACCAGCAACAAGGCGCTGCGCTACATCCACCAATCGCGCGGCTGGGAAATCGGCGTCGGACCGACGGTAGTGGTTGTCGACGAAGGCCTTGCGAAAAATCTATCGAGTTCAACGCTGAAAGACGATGCCTATGCTTTCATTTTCGGCCAGCAAGGTTTGATGGCCGGCGTCAGCCTGGAAGGCACGAAAATCTCCCGCATCAAACAGAAGACGGCCGGAAATTAACCTCCGGCGAGGCCATCGGGTTCACCGCCTTGCGCGCCTGAACGCGGGCGGGTGCCGCCGATCATCGGTACTCCTTGCATTTGCGGACGAGCAACCACCGGCGAAGGTGCACTATGACCGAAATCACGCTAGCTGCTAAGATCCCTGGTAGCCGAACGGAATTCGCCACCTTCCTGTATGCGGACATCGGGACTGAAAAGAACGGATCCGTACTCACCGTGCTTTCCGCCATGGCACGGATGAACCTCGATCCCTGGCGAGAGGCCGCAACTCTTGCCGAATTACCTGCAAAGAAGGCGGTGAAAAGGCTCACCGACTTGATCGCTTCGCTGCCCGAAAATGCATCCCCAGCCGCCGAGCAGGAAGCGACTGCCGAACGCTTGGTCAAGCTTCTTCCCCGTCAAGGCCTTCTCGACACGCTGCCGGCGTCTCAAGGGCACACCAACATTCCGCCCTATCTGCAGGGCGTCGCCGAAATGTGGTCGTCAAAGGCCCCCGTTTATATTCTCATCCTGTTGATCGCTCTAACACTCGCAGCCGGATGGTTCGTAGCGGACACACCTGCGTCCATCCAGGTCCGCCCGACGGCATCCGAAACAGCCGCAAAGCCAACCCTGCCCGCCGCGACATCGAAAGACCAAAAACAATGAAAGCGCTTCTCTATCTGGGGCCGGGACGGAAATCCTTAGAAGAGCGCCCGAAGCCGGATGTCGTGGCGCCCACCGATGCCGTCGTAAAGATCACCAAGACGACCATTTGCGGCACGGATCTGCATATCCTGAAAGGCGATGTCGCCAGTTGCATGCCTGGCCGTATTCTGGGGCATGAAGGCGTCGGCATCGTCGATAAAATCGGACCAGGCGTCACCGGTTTCAAACCGGGCGATCACGTCCTGATTTCCTGCATCAGCGCCTGCGGGCGCTGTGTGTATTGCCGGAAGCAGATGTACTCGCATTGCATAAGCGGCGGCTGGATCCTCGGCAATACCATCGACGGCACCCAGGCCGAATTCGTCCGCATTCCGCATGCCGATACGAGCCTCTATCCCATTCCCGCGGGAGCAGACGAAGAAGCCTTGGTCATGCTGAGCGACATCCTGCCAACCGGCTTTGAATGCGGCGTGCTCAACGGCAAGATTCAACCCGGAAGCACCGTAGCCATCGTGGGCGCCGGACCGATCGGCCTTGCCACGCTGCTTACGGCACAATTCTATTCACCGGCCAAGCTGATCGTGATCGACCTCGATAGCAATCGTCTGGACGTCGCCAAGCGGCTGGGCGCGACCGACACCATCAACAGCTCTTTTGGAAAAGCCTCCGAAGCCGTCAAGGAGATGACGAGCGGTCTAGGGGTCGACACCGCCATTGAGGCGGTCGGCATTCCCGCGACCTTCGAGCTATGCCAGGAGATCATTGCCCCTGGCGGCACCATCGCTAATGTTGGTGTCCATGGAACGAAAGTCGATCTTCACCTGGAAACACTGTGGGATCGCAATATCACCATCACGACACGGCTGGTCGATACCATCAGCACGCCGATGCTGCTGAAGACCGTCGGGGCTCGTAAGATTGACCCCAAACGCCTCATCACCCACCGCTTCAAGTTCGATCATATTCTGGAGGCGTATGACACCTTCACGCATGCGGCCGATAACCGGGCCCTGAAAGTTATCATCGAGGCCTGACGTAGCGCCGCTCGCCTCCCCTCTGTGTACATTCCGAACCTGTCGGCAGTGAAGCGCGGCCTGTATATCTGGCGGCGCTAAAGATCTGTTGCGCAGATCTTGGGGAAGCTGCGCCCGACGCGCACATCATCCAAAGGAGAATGGATATGGGACCAGAAACCAGCAAGCAGGCAGAGACCGGAGCACGGGCCGAAGAAATGGCCCGATATGGCATAACCTGCATTCCAATCGATAATTTCTACTACCGGCAATTTCACTATACGAGCCTGAAAGACGCGGTTGCTCAGGCCATGCGTGACAAGGCGCAGGCGCAGCAATCGCCTGCCGATTGACGGCTCTTCCCTGCCGCGTCCGGCGCATCCTTTTGTGGAGGTCTTCGTGAGCTATACCATCACCTTTCGCCGTCCAGAATTGTGGCATGTGCTGACCACCATGACCGTTCCCTCGCAAGCGGATACTCTTGCCCAAATCCACCGCTTGGAAGATCTCGGCTACAAGATCATCACCGTGATCCCGCCACTTGACGTCCATCGCTCGCCGCAAGATCCGGGCTCACGCATGCCTGCATCCATCGGCCTGCGCGAAGCCAAAACCTCTATCCGGCACAGGATTGAGTAGTTTCCGATTCTGCCTAAAACTGCGCGATAGTGACATCCTTGGCTCCGCCTGATCGCCGCCCGGCCGCTATGGTTCGCGCGAGAAGGCCATCCGGTGTGCGGCGAAAGCACTGCCACCGCCTCCCAGAGAAAAGGAAACTCAGCCATGATGTCCGCAAGAGCTCTTATGTTTGCGCGTCCCCTCCCCGTCAGCTTCGCATTTTTCCTCTCGCTCGCCGCCCCCGCCGCCGCCCAGCCCGTTTCTACCCCCGCTGAACAAACGCAGACGCAGCAGCTCAATCAAAACATCACCGATGCCAACAGAGCCGCAGATGCGAAAAAAGCCGAGAACAATGCGCTCTATCAACAACAGCAGGCCCGCTATCAGGAGCAGCTTACGGTCTATAAAGCGGGCCAGAAGAACTATCAGGAACGTGCCGCGATCTATCTGGCGGCGCGCGATCGCTACATTGCTGGGCACGCCCAATATCAGCGGGCAACCTGGCCGGCGCGCTACCAGCAAAGCCTTATCGTCGATACCAACGATTTGTTGGGGGCACGAGTCCGCACGTCTAACGGCCGTACAGTCGGTCAGGTGGCGGAAATAGCCTTACTTGACGGTCGCGTCGACGCGCTGCGCGTCACACTCGACAATAGGCGTGGCGATGTATGGGTCGACTCCGGCGATCTGCGATTTGATGCAGACAAGAAGGTTGTCATGACGAACCTGAACCGCCGGGATTTGTATATCATGACGCAAGAGACTTACTAAACCAAGGGCCTGCCCACGCCGCTGACAAAGAAAAGCCGCCGACCTAAGGGGGCTTGGTGTCGGCGGCCGAGGGGAAGGCCCAACCGTTGTGCGTGTCAAAAAGACGGTGGCACATCGATCGTCTGATTGGTTACTGGGCCTTTTTGTATCCTAGCGGACGCATATTACGCCGGGGAGCTTCGGAAACTACTCATACGGCACCTTCGCGAAACTGCCGCGACATAACTCGAAAGTCCGCGCCCGAACTAGACTTTCGCTTTCTTTGGCTTGTGCCCAACCAACCCCAGGATAACGCCGGTCAGCGCACCAGCCCCAGCTGCCAGGGCGAGCGCCGCAATTGGTTGGGAGCGTATCGAGCTTCGTGCAGATTTGAGATTGCTGTCGGTCCAAGCTTCCACATCATTGGAAGCTTGCGTGGCTGTGTCTTCGGCATAACGGTAGGCCCGGCGAGCCACGTCTTCAGCCTTGTGCAAGGCATCGTGCACCCGAGCATCTGCAATGCCTTCAACATCTCCTGCTAAGGTCTTTATATCGGTCCCCAGCGTTTCGATTTCGGCGCGCAACGTGCTGAGATGGGCGCGCTCATTCTTCGTGCCGTTCGGGTTTGAATATTCTGCCATTTTAGTGGAGGCCTTTCATGCCGGCATAAAACGCCGTAGCTCAGGCATAATCGCATACCCCCCAACCCGGCGAGGAGCTTCGGAATATACTCAGCGATTTCTGCGTTCAGACCTCGATGAAGCGGAAACGATTGACGGTGGAAAGCATTGTCGCCTCATCCGCCCGCGCCTCATCCTCGCCCGCTTTGATCCCGTAACGGGAATCAAACTTGAGCACGATCGTACGTGCTTCCCGGCCGATCACCGTTGCCAAAAGCCATTGCCTGCGACCTGGGACCCAGGTGGCCCATTTCTGTCCAATCACAACATTTAAGGGCATACTCCGGCCTCTCCAAACACTGGCCCGCGCTCAGGATGAGGTGGTGCCTGCCGCGCGATGCGCATAGATTTCATCCCACGTCGCCTCTTTCGGCAGCCCCTCCTTTGCGGCACATTCCTCGCGAACATCTTCGGAAGCGCAGAAGGCGCGAAGCTCGTGCCTGATCTGGACCGTTGACGGGATCGGAAGGCGCCTGCCAAAGCGGATAATCTTGTTCATCTGAGCCTCTCGCTTTCACCGCCTTTAGCGGATCAGCACCACATATTGAAAACCCATCAATCCGACGAGTACCGCTGCGACAGCAAATACGCGCCAATTGAGACCGCGGAGAAACTCCGGCATAAACCAACCTCACTTCGACGCATTTTTGCACATCACATTGCCGGCCGGGATTAGAGCCGTTCAGCTACCTATGGCTTTTGCGAAACCTTCCATCCAGCGGGAGCGTTCGGGTTCGGCGCCGTAGGGATTGAGCGCAGCCATGCTGTCCTTTTTTAAGCCCGCGGTTTGTTCTTCCGACAATAATTGCGCCTTGTTCCAGCCTTCGGCGTAGATCCGGCTCAGACGATAGTTGGCCATATCCATGAGCATACTCCTTGAAAAGCAGAAGCGACGGGGAGATTTCTCTCCATCGCTGATGTTTCGTTAGGCGGGCTGAATGTTGACGGCTTTGGGGCCTCTGACATCGGATTCAACCTCGTAGGAAACGCGCTGACCTTCAGCCAGAACGCGCATGCCAGATGTTGCCAGCGCGCTCGAGTGAACGAACACGTCCTTACCGCCACCTTCAGGTGCGATAAAGCCAAAGCCCTTGCTCGCGTTGAAGAACTTCACGATGCCGATGGTCATGATTTATCCAGATACGTCGAGTTGCACTCAAGCCATTGCTTGAGCGGCGAGAAACGAAGCAATCAGCCTGAAAGTTCTTCTGTTTCTGCCGGATTTGCGCGGTGCAAGCCGGGAGCACGAAAGTGCGATTCATCTGACGGGGACGCCGCCGCCTATCGGATGTAGGCTTGCAATACGCCTATTACAAGGCAGCAATACCTGGAGCCTTGGGGGATTAACTGACGACTAGCCACTAAGTTTGTCTTAGCCCGCATCCTGTAGGGGCAACAAGTATAAGAAATAAACAAAATTCCATTCGACGGATAATAAGGTGCTATAGTCCGTTTAACAGATCTCGCTGTATTCCCGGGCTACTCAGAGCTTGGCGACGAGAAGATCATTCCGAGAAGCTTAAGGTGAAACGTGGAGCCCCTTTCGGGCGATCCATGCCTGCATACTCGGTGGAAAGGCTAAATTGCACTTGTCGTCCCAGATTTTTTTTCGACCCTCCTCGAAAATATCCCCTTGGAATACGGAAGAGTCTATCCGCGAGGAGCTCTTCAGTATTGACCGACTGGAACAACACGCAGAGAGCCTTGCAGCCGCTCAGCCCGTCACCCCATCACCGCTATCACGCCGCTCCTTGAGCGCGCGTCTGAAAGACAATGAGGCGGTTCTGCTGATGGCCTATCGCGATATCGGGCGAACAACGCGCAATGGCCAGCCCGCGACGCCCGCCGCCGAATGGTTACTCGACAACTTTCACCTCGTCGAGGAGCAAATTCGTGAAGTGCGGGACGACCTGCCGCCGCGCTATTACCGCCAGTTGCCCAAATTGGCGGACGGCCCTTTTGCCGGCTATCCCCGCATATTTGGTATTGCCTGGGCCTTCGTCGCCCACACCGACAGCCGCTTTGATCCCGATATGCTGTGCCGTTTCGTGCACGCCTATCAGCGGGTGCAGCCGCTAACCATCAGCGAACTTTGGGCGCTCGCCATTACCCTGCGTATTGTGCTTGTCGAGAATCTGCGGCGGGCGGCCAAACGCATTGTCAGAAGCCGCGCCGAACGCCAAGAAGCCGATGACGTTGCCGATCGTCTCCTGGGGGTGAACGGGCGTACCGCCGAGCCCATAGACTCCGTGCTTCGCGATTACGAAGGCGCCACACTGCCCAAGACCTTTACTGTCCAGCTCGTTCGCCGGTTACGCGATCAGGACCCGCGAGTGACACCGGCCATCGTTTGGCTGGAGGCCCGCCTTTCGGCGGAAGGCACAACGGCTGACGAACTCGTGCATCAAGAACATCAGCGTCAAGGCGCGGCCAGCGTGACGGTGCGCAATATCATCACCAGCATGCGCATGGCATCGGGCGTGGATTGGGCGGAGATGTTCGAAACCATCAGCCTGGTCGATGCGGCGCTGCGCTCGGGCAGCGATTTCGCGGCGATGGATTTTTCAACCCGCAATCTTTACCGCAACGCCATCGAAGAGCTGGCACGCGGCTCAACCCTGACGGAATTGGAGATTGCGCACGCCGCCCTTACCGCCGCGGCTGGCCAGGAGAATGAGCGCGCGCGCGATCCGGGCTATCACCTTATCTCGGGCGGACGCCGCGACTTCGAAAAGCGCATCGGATTTCATGCGCCGATACGAAGCTGGCTGGCGCGCTGTAACATGCGGATCGGTATCGCGGGTTATATCAGCGCTGTTGGCGCCGTTGCCACGCTGGTGCTGCTCCTCCCGCTGCTGGCAGTTCATACCGGCGGCTTCGCCCTCGGGCTGTTGCTGCTTTTCGGCGTCTTCCCCGCAACCGATTTGGCCGTGGCGCTGATCAACCGTCTGGTCATGGCCATATTCCCTGCGGCGCCCCTGCCCGGCTTGGCGCTCCGCGACGGCATACCGCCCCATCTGCGCACCCTTGTTGCCGTTCCGACGCTGCTCACAACGCGCGAAGCTATTGAGGAACAGATCGAGCGGCTGGAAGTCCATTATCTTGCTAGCGTCGAAGGCGACCTGCATTTCGCGCTGCTCACCGATTGGACCGACTCCGCCTTGGAACACAGCGCGGACGACCAAGCCCTTCTCGATGAAGCAGCAAAAGGCATCGACCGCCTCAACGCCCAATATGGCCCGGCTCCCGGTGGCGAACGCTTTTTATTGCTCCATCGCAGGCGCATGTGGAACCAAGGACAGCAAAGCTGGATCGGCTGGGAGCGAAAGCGCGGCAAGCTCCATGAATTGAACAGGCTGTTGCGGGGGACGACCGATACAAGCTTCATCCCTGCTGCGGGCCGCCCGGTCACCGTCCCGCCGGGTATCGCCTATGTCATAACCCTCGATGCCGATACCCGCCTGCCCCGGGAAACCGTCCGGAAGCTGGTGGGCAAGATGGCGCATCCCCTCAACCAGCCGCTCTTCGATGCTGCGGCCGGATGGGTGGTCGAAGGCTATGCGCTGCTGCAGCCGCGCGTGACCCCGTCATTACCTGTAGGACGTGAAGGATCGCTGTTTCAGCGCATCGTCTCCAGCATGAACGGCATCGATCCCTATGCGTCCGCCGTTTCAGATGTGTACCAGGATCTGTTCGGCGAAGGCTCATTCGCTGGAAAAGGGATATACAATGTGGACGTGTTCGAAGCGGCGCTGAAGGATCGCGTGCCGGAGAACACGCTTCTCAGCCACGATCTCTTCGAAGGCACATTCGCGCGCGCTGGTTTGGCCTCCGACATCGAAGTCATTGAGGAATATCCCGCGCGCTTCGACGTCGCCATGGCGCGGCAACATCGCTGGGCCCGTGGCGACTGGCAGTTGCTGCCCTGGATTTTCGGCCGCCGCGATGCGTCACGCACCGCAAAGCTTCCCCTCATCGGGCGCTGGAAGATGCTCGATAATCTGCGCCGGACTTTATCGGCGCCTGCGAGCATCGCGGCACTGCTGGTCGCCTGGACGCTGCCGGAATTCGACGCCGCCCTGTGGACTTGCTTCGTTCTGGTAACCATCGCCCTCCCAACAATGCTGCCCGTATTTGCCGATATCGTGCCGCGCCGGGCCCGGACCGCACGCAGTTATCTCGACACGCTCGCTGACGATTTCGGCACAGCCCTGACCCAAACCGCCTTGACCATGACCTTGCTGGCGCAACAGGCATGTTCAATGTGCGATGCCATTGGCCGCACCCTATTCCGCCTCTTTATCAGCCATCGCAATCTGCTCGAATGGGTGACAGCGGCACATGCGAATTTGAGCCCGCGGCTGGATCTTGCAGGCGCCTATCGCAAGATGACCCACGGCGTCATAATCGCGGGCGTTTCGGTACTGGTTCTTTTGCTTGCCGGCGGCAGTGCCTGGCCGATTGCCCTTCCTTTCATTCTCTTGTGGCTTGCCGCCCCTGCCATTGCGCGGTGGATGAGCATTTCCCCGTTGGTCGCGGGCCGCGTTGCGGTATCGCAGACAGACGCTCAAAGCTTACGTCTCGTTGCCCGCCGCACTTGGCGCTACTTCGAGACCTTCGTCACGGCAACGGACCACATGCTGCCGCCGGATAATTTCCAGGAAGACCCGAAACCGGTTCTGGCGCGGCGAACCTCGCCTACCAATATGGGGCTCTATCTTCTATCGGTGGTCAGCGCGCGCGACTTCGGCTGGGTAGGCACGAGCGAAGCGGTAGACCGTTTGGAAGCGACGTTTGCGACAATGGCGGGTCTGCAACGCTACCGTGGGCATTTCTTGAATTGGTACGACACCTGCGACTTACATCCGCTTGAGCCGCGCTATGTCTCCACCGTGGATAGCGGCAATTTAGCAGGGCATCTGATCGCGGTCGCCAACGCAGCAAGAGAATGGATTGGCGCTCCCGCGGCCTACGCTCAGCTTAAGGCTGGCATCGACGACGCCGCTCAACTGGCCCAAGCGGCGCTCGAAAGCCTTCCCCCCACCTTACAAACAGAGTTCGTTTCACGCCACCAACTCGAGACCGCCCTGATTGCCCTCGCGACAGGCAGCGGCCCCAAGGCGAATGGGTTACCAGAGCATCTTCACAGACTCGCGCAACACGCAGAGACTGTGGTGGATATGGCGCAGGCGCTCGCCAGCAGTGATCAAGCCAGCATCGAAGTCCTCTTCTGGGCACGCGCGATCCAGCGCTCGATCGACAGCCATCTGCGCGATATATGTCAAACCGTAGAACAAAGACGATTGCTCGACCTTCGCCTTCTCGCCCTCGAAACAAGCGCGCGGGCAATGGCGGAGGCGATGGAGTTCGGCTTCCTTCTGGATCCGCGCCGCGAGCTCTTCGCGATCGGCTACCTCATTGCTGAAGGACGACTCGACGAGAGCTGCTACGATTTGCTGGCATCCGAAGCGCGCCTCGCGAGCTTTTTTGCCATTGCCAAAGGCGATGTGGCAACCCGGCACTGGTTCCGGCTGGGGCGCGCCGTCACCCCGATCAATCACGGCGCCGCGCTAGTGTCTTGGTCGGGCTCGATGTTCGAATACCTAATGCCGTCACTGGTCATGCGGGCACCTGCGGGGAGCCTGCTGGAAGAGACCAGCCATCTCGTCGTACGCCGGCAGATCGCCTATGGCGCCGAACGCAAACTCCCCTGGGGAATTTCGGAATCGGCCTACAACGCACGCGATCTGGAGTTCACTTATCAGTACTCCAATTTCGGTGTGCCAGGGCTTGGATTAAAGCGTGGCCTGGGCGAAAGCGCCGTACTCGCGCCTTACGCGACCGCGCTCGCTACGATGGTGGAACCTGCTGCAGCAACACGCAATTTTGCCCGGCTCACGGCAGAAGGCGCTCTCGGCCGCTTTGGCTTCTACGAAGCGCTGGACTACACACGCGCCCGTTTGCCCGAAGACACGGACCACGCCGTCATTCGCGCGTTTATGGCGCATCACCAAGGAATGACCATCGTCGCCATTGCCAACACCCTTCTCGACGGGCAGATGCGCGCGCGCTTCCACGCTGAACCTTCCATCCAAGCCACCGAGCTCCTGCTGCAAGAACGCACACCGCGTGACGTGACCGCGGTTCGCCCTTGGGCACATGACGCCAGCACCAGCGTGACCGTTGCGGTACCGGACCGCCCCAAAGTACGCCGCATTGGCTCACCACATGGCCAAACACCCGAGCTCCACCTCTTATCGAACGGACGCTATAATGTGATGCTGACGGCTGCCGGTTCCGGCTACAGCCGCTGGCGCGATATCGCCGTCACCCGCTGGCGCGAAGACACGACCCGCGACGACTGGGGATCCTATATTTTCCTGCGCGACGTCAAAAGCGGCGATGTCTGGTCGGCGGGGTATCAGCCCTGCGCTATCGAACCGGCCAGTTATGAAGCCAATTTCAGCGAGGACAAGGCCGAGATTTCGAGGCGAGACGGCGCCATCACCACAACTCTGGAAGTCGTCGTCTCATCTGAAAGCGATGCTGAAGCCCGCCGCGTGACCGTCTCCAATGCCAGCTTGCGTCCACGCGAAATCGACATTACCTCTTTTGCAGAGCTGGTGCTGACACAGCCTGCCGCCGATACGGCGCATCCCGCTTTCTCAAAACTCTTCGTTCAAACCGAATTCGACGCCAAGTCTGGCGCACTGCTGGCAACGCGGCGACGCCGCTCCCCTACCGAACCCGAAATCTGGGCGGCGCACATTGCCGTGGTTGAGGGCGAAACCATCGGTGATCTTGAATTCGAAACCGACCGCGCCAAGTTTATCGGCCGCGGCCACGAGGCAAGGTCACCGGTGGATATCGCGGAAAATCGCGCCCTGTCCGGCAGCGTCGGCACCGTGCTCGATCCCGTTTTTGCTTTGCGCCGGCGCGTGAGGGTACAGCCTGGCGGGACCGCGCGCATCGCGTTCTGGACCATCATCGCCCCCTCGCGCGCAGAAGTGATGGATTTGGTCGACAAGCACCAGGATACCAACGCGTTTGACCGAGCCACCACACTGGCCTGGACGCAAGCACAGGTGCAATTGCGCCACCTTGCGATCGATGCAGAAGAGGCGACGCTCTTTCAGCGCCTCGCCGGCCATGTGGTTTATGCCAGCCCCGCCATGCGCCCCTCCAGCGAGGTGATCCGCCGAAGCAGCGGCGGACCGACAGGCCTCTGGTCCCAGAGCATTTCCGGCGATCTTCCCATCGTGCTGGTACGGATCGATGCGATTGAGGACATCGCGGTGATCGGACAATTGCTGCGTGCGCATGAATACTGGCGCATGAAAGGAATGGCGGTCGATCTCGTCATCCTGAATGAACGCTCGTCCTCTTATGTGCAGGATCTACATGTCGCCATCGAGACCATGGTGCGCAAAAGCCAGTCCCATCCCTTGCCGGGTGTGGGGGCCACGCGCGGCCGGGTTTTCGTGCTGCGCACCGACCTCATCTCACAGGAAACGCGTGCGTTGCTGCCTGCGGTGGCTCGAGTGGTTCTTGCCGCGCGCCAGGGAACGCTCGCTCATCAACTTGACCGGCTGCGCAAGGCGAGCATCTCCATCCCGCCGCCGCCAAGGCACCAAAAACCCGCCGCGCCCCCGCAAGCCGACCATTCCGCGACCTATGGGCTTGAGTTCTTCAACGGGCTTGGCGGCTTTGCCGCGGATGGCCGCGAATACATGACCATCCTCAACGGCGGACAGGTAACGCCCGCGCCTTGGATCAATGTGATCGCGAATGAGGCGTTCGGCTTCCAGGTCTCCACGGAGGGCACCGGCTATACATGGTGTGGCAACAGCCGGGAAAACCAATTGACGCCGTGGTCAAACGATCCCGTGTCGGATCGTCCAGGCGAAGTTCTTTACCTGCGGGACGAAGACAGCGGCATTGTCTGGGGCCCCGCCGCCCACCCCATCCGCGACGAGGACGCGCCCTATATCATTCGCCACGGTCAGGGGTATAGCCGCTTCGAACACGAGGCGCATGGGATTAAGCTTGATCTTCTTCAATTCGTGCCGCTCCATGATCCGATCAAGATCTCACGGCTTAAGCTGCGCAACACCTCGCCCCGCACGCGACGGCTTTCGGTCACCGCCTATGTCGAATGGGTGCTAGGGACCTCACGGTCCGCATCAGCCCCCTTCATCGCAACCGAAGCAGACTCGGCAACGGGCGCCATCTTCGCCCGCAATCCCTGGAGCCAGGCATTTGGTGGACGGGTTGCATTCATCGATCTATTGGGCCGCCAAACAGCCTGGACCGCTGACCGGCGCGAATTCATCGGACGCAATGGTGCGCTCGACAGTCCCGCAGCGCTTGCCTCCGATGCGCCGTCCCTCTCCGGCCGCACCGGCGCGGGTCTCGATCCTTGCGGCGCGCTGCAAACCTCATTGACGCTCGCCCCCGGTGAAAGCACTGAAATAGTGGTCTTGCTGGGCCAGTCCGCCAGCGCGGCCGATGCGCAATTCCTCATCGCTCATTATCGCGAGACCGACCTCGATGGCGTCTTTCGCGAGATGACCGAACACTGGGATGGATTGCTGGGCGCCGTCAGCGTGAAAACACCGGACCGCGCGATGGACGTCATGCTCAATCGCTGGCTGCTCTATCAAACGGTCGTCTGCCGCTTGTGGGCGCGCTCGGCCTTCTATCAGTCGAGCGGGGCTTACGGATTCCGCGACCAGCTTCAGGACGGCATGGCGCTTGCTCTGACGCGGCCCTCTATGACGCGCGAGCATCTCTTGCGTGCCGCGGCCCGGCAATTCGTCGAAGGCGATGTTCAGCATTGGTGGCTGCCGCCCTTCGGCCAAGGCGTGCGCACCCACATTTCGGATGATCGGGTTTGGCTCGCCTATGCTGTGGCGCAGTATGTGGAAACATCGGGGGACGTTTCCGTTCTCGACGAGCAAATCCCGTTCTTGGAAGGACAATCGCTGCAGCCAGATGAACATGATGCCTTTTTCCAGCCGATCGTATCCGAACACAGCGCCTCGCTATACGAACACTGCGCCCGCGGGCTCGACCAAAGCCTCTCGGTCGGCATGCACGGGCTGCCGCTGATCGGCACCGGCGATTGGAATGACGGCTTCACACGGGTTGGCGATCAAGGCAAAGGCGAAAGCATCTGGCTGGGCTGGTTCCTCTATGCAACCCTTGCCGCCTTCAGGCCGCTGGCCAAAGCGCGCGGGGATACGTCTCACGCTACCCGCTGGCAAAACCATGCGGATGATGTGCAAGCCGCTCTGGAACAGGATGGCTGGGACGGAAGCTGGTATCGTCGCGCCTATTTCGACGATGGAACACCGCTCGGCGCCTCGGCCAATAGCGAATGCCGTATCGACTCTATCGCGCAATCCTGGGCGGTGATCTCCGGCGCTGCCGCCCCCGCCCGCGCCGCACAAGCGATGGCTTCCGCAGACGAACAACTTATCCGGCATGATTTTGGGATAGAGCATCTCTTCACGCCTCCCTTCAACCATTCGCCGCTCGATCCCGGCTATATCAAGGGCTATCCGCCGGGCATTCGCGAGAACGGCGGGCAATATACCCACGCCGCAACCTGGTCGATCATCGCCCATGCCTCGCTCGGCCATGGTGACAAGGCGGCAGAGCTGTTTTCGCTGCTCAATCCCATCAACCACGCCAAAAACCGCTCCGGCGTGCAGCGCTATAAGGTTGAGCCTTATGTTATTGCCGCGGATGTCTACTCCGAACCACCGCATACCGGGCGCGGCGGCTGGACCTGGTATACGGGTTCATCCGGCTGGATGTATCGCGCGGGTATCGAGTCCATTCTCGGCTTGCGGCGGCGCGGGGCGTTCCTGATCCTCGATCCCTGCATTCCCTGCCATTGGCCGCGCTATGAAATCACCTACCGCCACGGCGCGACCAGCTATGACATCGTGGTCGAAAATCCGAGCCGCATCTGCAGCGGCGTAGCCACCATGGAATTGGACGGGCAATTGCTCACGCAAAAACAGGTGCCGCTCGCCGAAGACGGGCTACCCCATCAACTCCGCGTCGTTCTTGGCTGACCGCTTTGGCCGGGCAAAGGGAATGCTGAGAAGCGCCGCGGGGGTCAACATCGCCACCACGAAGCTGAGGCGAGCGCAGCCACAATCCGGCCAGCCATACCGCATGCATCGCAACAATGAGGGGATAATGCCCCGGCGCGACTTCCGTGGCACTAGGCTCGATGAGGCGGGCCGTATTTACGCTTTGCCCGTAAAAGCTCCGCCAGCCGCTCTAGCGCGACGGAGCCAGGAAGGACGATAGACCCAATCAAGCGGCCCTCTTCAGCGCAACGCAGCTCGCACTAAATCCGGGGCCCATAGCCGTCATCACCGAGCGCGGCGGCAATCCGGCCCGCAAGGCACGGTCCAGCACAAACAGCACTGTGGGCGCGGACATATTTCCATACTCGCGCAGCACCGCGCGTTCATGGTCCAGTCCGCCTTGGGGGATTTTCAAGGCTCGCTCTAGTGCCGCGAGGACCTTCGTGCCGCCGGGGTGACAAACGAAGCGGTCAACCTCATCCATCCGTATCTGGGCGCGATCAAGAATTCTCGCCACCGCCGGTCCCATATTGGCTTCGGCAAAGGAAGGGATCGCCTGGGCAAAAATCACTTCGAAGCCCTGCCCGTCGAGATCCCAGCCCATGATATCGAGCGTATTAGGCCAAGTGTGCTCGCCTGCGACTTCCACCTCGGCAATACCACCTTCTCCCGCCCGCAGGACACAGGCTGCCGCGCCATCTCCAAAGAGAGCGCAGGCGACGATACCGGCCTTTGAGAGCTGATCCATGCGAAAGGCCAGCGTGCAAAGCTCCACGACAACCAGCAGAACATTCGTCCCTGGCTCGGCTTTGGCAAGGCGCGCAGCTATGGCGAAGCCGGAAACACCTCCTGCACACCCCAAACCGAAAACCGGTACTCGCTGAATATTGGTGCGAAATCCCATCGCTTGGGCGGCCCGGGCTTCTAGGCTCGGCGTGGCGATACCGGTGGAGGACACCGTGACCACGACATCCACCTCGGCCGCCGTGATCCGGGCCTCATCCAAGGCTTTGTTCGCGGCATCCACAAAAAGGCCCTGGGCAACCTCAAGATAGGCCGCGGTTCTTTCTTTCCATCCACGTGGTTTGGAATACCAGTCGATCGCGCGCGCGGCATGGCGTTTGCGGATTCCAGCCGTGAGGAATACCGGAGCCATACGATCGAATGCCTCATATCGCTTACCAAACATCTCGCGCGCGGCGGCTGCGACATCCTCCTGATGCAGGATGTGCTCCGGAACCGCGGTTGCAAGCGAAATCAACTTTGCAGTTTTCCTCAATGAACAGCCTCGCATGGGTACCTAACCACTGCCAGCTGGAACATCTGCCAGCGCGCCGGTGCATAAAAATTGCGCCTTCCGCGTGCGGCGTGAAGCTTCGGAATCTACCCATGCATGACTGCGGCGTGCAGCCTAAGATATGGTCACCTTTGCGCCGCCGCAGTCGCTGCCAGATCCGGGTCTCCCCTATATCTAGCGTAAGCCTAAACCTCCAGATGGCGAGGGACGGGCCCCTCCATCACCGACCATCCTCTTCGTCCTCATCCTCATCGTCCGTCAACTCCATGTCGCCGGTATAGCGGTCAAACTCTTCGGCATAGCGGTTTGTCATGAGTTCCTGGTCGGCAGGCGTGGCATTCTTCTTCAGCGCCAAAAACCAATCGCTCTCTTCTTCGTACATATGATGAAGAAGCGCACCTTTGACGGCCTCCAGCTTGTCCTCGAATTCCTCGCTTAAGGGATCCAGTTGCTCCAGCACCGCCATTTCAATTTTCACGGCAGCCTGCTCTGAATATGCCATATTCGCATGGCCTGCTTCAGAATGGGCCGCCAGAGCGGGGTAAATCACCCCTTCTTCCGCGATCGCATGCCCCACCAGAAAAATGGAAAACTCCTTGAAGGCGTCACGCCGTTCGCCTGGCGTGGACAATTCTTCAATGGCGGCCAAGGCATCTTCAAGCTCCAGATGGTGATTGAGCACAAGCGAGAGCCAATCGCCCGGTTCGGCGGCGGCAAACGCCTTGGCACGGGCATCTGCGCGGTCCTTCTCGCTTTCCATCGGCGTAACTGCGGCGATGAATTTATCGACGATAAGCATGTGCTCTCTCCTTGACGGATGGGGAATGCATGGCGGGCAGCGCCCACCCACATCAACATAGGGGCCGGCGAAAGCCCGCGTGGTTAGGTTCGCGTGACTTCCCGCTCGCGCCGCGCTTGGTCGGGGCCATAAGCGGGGGCGCTTGGATCATACCCCTTCCACCCCTCGGCGCGATAAGTGGACGCCCGCTGGGTCATGTCGACCGCCGAACGATCGAGAATGGCGGCGTATTTTGCTTCCTCATCCGTCGGCACTTTCGCTGTGACGATGGATCCGCCGCGCCTCAGGGCTTCGGCATAGAGCTCCGCATTCTCTTTGCTAGTGCCTGATTGAACAAGGGCACCGATGATGCCGCCGCCTGCACCGCCTGCGATAGCGCCAGCCGCAAGCGTGGCGAGCCATCCCATAGCGACGACGGGCCCGATGCCCGGAATGGCCAGCATGCCCAGCCCAGCCGCAACACCAGCCGCACCGCCAGCAATGGCCCCTATGCCGCCACCGGCAGCAGCACCTTCCGTGCGATCATCTTTGCCGTCGCGGTCTTTATCGTGCTTAGGATCTACTTCGCTACTGCCGGGCTTGTGCCAGCCATCCGCATTGGAAGCGACGATAGCGATGTGGCTGTCGCTCAACCCGGCCGTTTTAAGATCTTGGACAGCTGCGTTGGCCGTCGAATAGTCATTGAATACGCGCGTGAGTGTTTTTGTCATAGAAACTCCTGAACCATGTAGCAAATGGAGGGTGGGGCGCATGTGATCAGTTCACATTGCCCTGGTAATCGACACTGACGGGACCAGCCGAACCGTCCTTCGTCGCTGTGCCCCGCCATACCCCCTGGTTGTCCTTCTTCAATTTGACAACATGGGTATAGCCCTTGGCTTCGATCGCCGATTTCGCTTGGGCCTTTGTGAAGCTGTTGGCGCCCTGAACAGGCGTCGCCGAGTTGTTCTCGTGCATCGATTTGACGGCGGGATTTTGAGGCCCGTTTTCGGCCGGCATCGTTTGGGCGATTGCAGCGGACGATAAAAGAGCACACGCAGCGACTGCCGCGAGGAAATGGCGCATAGACGATCTCCGGGGTTTGGGACTTACAGGAACGTCCCCCCGCCCGCCTCGTTCCGCAGTTGTGCTAATAATAAAGTCAGATCGCACCCTGCGAAGGCAGAGCCGCAGAACGGGTGAGAACCATTTGAACCCCGGCACGTTAGTATGTGGCTTTTACGCGCGCAGACTCTGCGTGGACGCCAGACGCGGCAAAAGCTATCTGCGCCAACACCGAGCGAGCCGAAATGAGCCATGTCGAGAATGCACGCGCAACCATTCACACGCTCCACAGCACGCATAAAGAATCGGCAACCGCACTGGAGCGCTGGGTTGATCGGGGAACAGCGATCCTAGGACGCCCTCTCGCACTCATATTCCTGGTCGCAGCCGTTATCGTATGGATAGGCGCCAACATTCTCGCAGGACCCGAAGCCTTCGATCCGCTCCCTTTCCCGGAGCTCGGATTGGTCATCTCTACTGCCGCTTTGGCAATCGCGGTCTTGATCCTGGCCAGTCAGCAGCGCGCGGATCGATTGGCAGATGCGCGCGAAAAAATGACTCTGGAACTCGCTCTGCAGAGTGCTCAGATGGTTTCGAAAATCATCGCATTGCTTGAAGAGTTGCGGCGCGATACCCCTTCGGTACCAAATCGCATCGACAGCGAAGCCGTCGACATGGCGGATCGCCGGGCAGAAACGGAAATCGTCACGCCTTCGGGTTCAAAGCAATGCGTCCAGCAGCACCCCTGAGGCACTCTTCGCCCAAACGCCTCCGCTATGCATCGCCAAAGCAAACAAGGCGGCCCAGCTCTTCATCCCACAGCGTCAGTCTGCTGGCGTGGAGCGCACGCGCTAGCGTCAGAGGCGTTGCGGGGCGGAGGATGGCATCGCTGCTGTGGCATTCCGCGAGCCGGTAATTGGGAACATGCTGCGAAAGATGATGGATATGGTGATATCCGATATTGCCCGTTAGCCAATGAAGCACCGGCGGGAGAGCCAGAAAGGACGAGCCTTCTAAAGCCGCTTCAGAGAACTTCCATTGATCTTTGCGTCGCCATTGCGCGCCTTCAAAGCGGTGTTGGACGGAGAACAGCCACACACCCAATATTGTCGTTGTCACCACAATGGGCAGATGCACGAGAAGCACAGCAATTGGTCCGAACAGGACAGCCAAGGCTCCAAAAAGAATAACGATGGCCAGATCGGTCATCCAAACGCTGCGGCGCTCCCGGCTCCAGCTCTTGGGCGTATCGAAGGGAACCCGGTAGAGCAAAAGAAATACTAAGGGCGGGAAAAGCACATTCGCCATCAACGGATGTCGCCAAAGTCGGTAAAAGAAGCGCTGGCGCGGAGACAGCGCGCGATACTCCGCAACCGTCAAGCACACCGAATAAATATCAGCGCCGGACTCCCGCCGGTCGAGATTGTTCCAATTGGCGTGATGTCCCGCGTGTTGGCGCCGCCAATGGGCGTAAGGCGCCAAGGTCAGAACACCGCAGATCGCCCCCAAAACGGCGTTGGCGCGCTTGGACGCAAAGAACGAGCCGTGCCCGCAATCATGTTGAACAATAAAGGTACGCACCAGGAAGGCGGCGGCCGGAAAAGCCAGAAGAAAGGTCAAAAGATAGGAGACGGATAAGGACCAATACATCAGCGCCACCGTAGCGACATAAAACCCAATCGAGGTCGCAATTTGAACTGTGGCGCGGATCGGATTGGATTTTTCAAACGGCGCCACCGCGGCGCGCAACGCTATCCTTTCGCTATGAAGCCGGTCATCACGGAACATGATTTTCAGTGCTCGTCTCTTGCATAAATCATCTCGAGACTGAAGGCGCTACAACATCAAATGAACGCTGACGGAGATAACGCCCCAACCCGCGCCATGTATCGCCAGCCTAGGTGCCAATCACCAAATCGGCCATTTCGGAATCTACCCTGCCCCATTCGTATGTATCGCCACAGTTTGGCGCCATAGCCCTGAGTACATTCCGAACCTGTTGCGCTCACCTGCGTGCGCCTATCTCTCCTTCTTCGTGAGCATCGGCCAAAGACCCGCCAGATCGCGCAGGCTTACCGTCGGGAAGATCGTCTCTTCCTATCGGTTCCAGAAAGATAGAAAACACAGATGAGAATTCGTACCCTCGCGCTAGCGGGCGCAGCACTGCTTGGCTTGGCAAATTCAGCGACAGCTAAGGATACCGGCTGGTATGTGGGAATTGGCGGTGCTTACAGCATGCCTGAAGCCGTCAAGCTCCCCACCACGGCTTTGATCACCGCCAATGGACAGTCCGTTCTTGCTGATCAGGCGCAGCCTAAGAACACATGGCGCGCCATCGGCACGATGGGGTATGCCTGGAGCAATCACTTCCGCTTCGAAGCCGAAGGCGGTTACACCGATCCAGATATTGGAGCGCTGAAACTGTCTGGCGTGAAGTTGCCGCTTTCCAACGCCAATGTCCGCCAATTCACGGCGATGGGAAATCTCTTATACGATATCCCGATTTCCAGCCGGTGGTATCTCACCTTGGGCGGCGGCGGCGGCTGGAGCTGGACCAAGCTCGACCTTGGCCGCAGTGGGATAAAATCCGAAGGTCTCACCTGGCAAGGCATCGGCGGCATCACCTACAAGCTGACCAATGCCTTAAACCTGCAGGCGGATTATCGCTATATCACCACCAGCGGATTGGAGAATTTTGATCCTGGGCACAGGGTGAATATGGCCTCCCACAATGCGATGCTGAGTTTGCGCTGGTATATTGATCAGCGCACGGCTGCTCCGCCGCCCCCACCACCGCCGCCGCCGCCTCCTCCTCCTCCGCCACCACCGA
The DNA here is from genome assembly GCF_011761565.1 of Rhizomicrobium palustre. Classification (NCBI taxonomy): domain Bacteria; kingdom Pseudomonadati; phylum Pseudomonadota; class Alphaproteobacteria; order Micropepsales; family Micropepsaceae; genus Rhizomicrobium; species Rhizomicrobium palustre. The sequence continues at coordinate 160,876 of NZ_JAASRM010000001.1, forward strand.
TGCCGGCTGCACCGCCGCCTGTCACGGCGTATATCGTGTTCTTCGACTTCAATAAGGCTGACCTTACAGAATCCGCCCGCAACGTCGTCGCCGATGCGGTCAAGACAGCCAAGAACAACGGCTTTGTGAAGGTTCAAATTGTCGGCCACACCGATACGGTGGGTTCCAACAAATACAACATGGCGTTGTCGTTGCAGCGGGCGCAATCGGTGAAGGATGAAATGGTGCGCGAAGGTCTGGACGGAACAGCCATCTCCCTTAGCGGCCGCGGCTTCGCCGACCCGCTCGTTCCAACGGCGCCGGGCGTAAGAGAACCGCAAAACCGGCGTGCGGTCATCGATCTAGGCCGCTAACTCCGGTCCGCGCCCGACCCGCGAATATAGACGCGAGATCCGTGCCCTTGGCATGGATCTCGGCGGGCGTGGAAACATCCTCGCGCGGAAGACGTTGTAGCCAGCGAGCACCCGTAGAAACTTTGCAAGAGCGGTATTGATCCGATGCGCATTTTGGAAATTGCCGCGGCGTTGATCGTCGCGCTGCTGGCTTTTGCCATCATCAAGCTGATCGGATTTGTGCTGCAAATCGCGCTGGTCGGCGCGGTGATGGGTTTGGTGATCGGCTTTCTTCTTGCCCGCCTGCTGCGCCGAAGCTGAGCCGCACTATGTGCGCGCGCCTTTAGCGCCGAAAGCCCCAAGAGTTTAGTATTCTGAGCGGCTGCCCCGGTTGGGTGGTTTACAAAAACCCTCACCGCTTGACGCCGCCGCCTTTCCTGAAAAAGATGGTTTGGGAAGAGAAAGGGCGGCAAAAAAAACGCCCGAGCCTGGTGAGAAGCAGAAGGCCAGCTTGACCACACAGGCGCAAAAACGGACGCTCAGCACATGCGAAGCGATGCGCGATGGTGGGATGGTCCCTGGCCCTGGCTGGCCTATCTCGTTACCTACGGCATCCCTTGGCTGTGGCTGCCTCCCAGCGGCGAACAACTCCTGCTGTCTGCTGTCGCGCTCGGCATATTCCTGACGGTGTATTTTCGCTCCTTTCATCTGACCGGCAAGGCGCAGGCCGGATCGGTTGCCCTTATGGTTGTGATTGGTGTTGCACTGGTGCCGGTGGGTGGGGGATGGAGCGGCCTCGCGGTTTATCCCGCCATGCAAGCCGCCCGCCTTCGTCCGCGGCGCGTCGCCATATGGGCGATCCCGCTCTGCATGGCCGCCTTTCTTGTCGCAGGGCTCCTCTCCAGGCAACCGCTGATCTGGTGGCTGCCAAGCCTGATATTGCCGGCCTGGATCGGCGGAGCGGCATTGTCACGCGAAGCCTTCTACGATCGCACGCGCGCGCTACTGGCTACACAGGAAGAAGTCAGGCGGCTCGCAGGCTTAGCCGAACACGAGCGCATGGCACGTGACCTCCACGACGTGATCGGCCGCACACTGACGCTGATCGCGCTGAAAGCTGATCTTGTCGAGCGCTTGGCTGTGAAGGATGGGGATGCGGCCGCGCAGGAAGCCCGAAGCATCGGCGAGCAGGCACGCGCCGGTTTCGCCGAGATACGGGCCGCGCTCGACGGTAAGGCCGGAGGAAGCCTCGCTGGCGAGATAACCGCGTCGATCGCGGCGCTCAAAGCCGCAAGCATTCAGGTGGAGGTCCGCGGTGACCAAACAGCAATCCCGCCCGACGCCGGGGCGATCCTCGCCATGACCCTGCGCGAAGCAGTGACGAACGTCATTCGCCATGCGGGCGCGGGCCGATGCGAGATCGAGTTGGCGCGTCAGGCCCGGGAATGGACTCTGATCGTTATCGATGACGGCTCGGGAACAGCGATCGTCGAAGGGAACGGCTTGACCGGAATGCGGCAGCGGCTGGTGGCGGCGGGAGGCGCGTTGGTCATCCAGTCGGAATCCGGCACGACCCTGGTCGCAAGTGTGCCGGCATGAGCGCGCAGATCCGCATCGTCATCGCCGAAGACCAAACGCTGGTGCTTGGAGCCATCGCCGCCCTGCTCGGACTTGAAGACGATCTCCATGTCGTTGGCCGGGCATGTAACGGCGAAGACACGTTGACGATGGTGCGCGCGTTGCGACCCGACATTTTGCTGACCGATGTGGAGATGCCGGGTCTTTCCTGCATTGAGCTCGCCCATGCCATTGAGGCGGAGAAGCTGCCGGTACGGGTCATCGTTGTCACGACCTATGCGCGGCCCGGATACCTCACGCGGGCGCGGGCGGCGAAGGTGTCCGGCTACCGTCGGCGGCAAGGCCGGCATGCCCGACACACCTTCAAGCATAGCGAGGCCGGAGGCGGCGGAGCCCAGCATGTCGAATCCGCCGCGGTCGAACCACGGTCCATCCCAGCCATAACAGCGCACGCTGACAACGATAATTCCTGGGCGGAGCGCTGCCAGTTCCGCAGGCGACAAACCGAATTCCGCCATCTTGCGTCCGCGATAGCTGTCCACAAACACATCTGCGGTCTGCGCGAGAGCTTTGCAGGTTCTGTTCTGCTCAGGGTCATTGAGATCGAGAAAGGTCGAGCGTGCGCCGACATTGGCATCGTCATAGACCCACGCATGCTCAAAATCGTTGGGACGATTGACACAAAGCACGTCGGCGCCCTGTTCGGCGAGAGTGCGACCGACGACCGGCCCGGCAATGGCATGCGTCAGACTCAGCACGCGGATACCCTCAAGCGGGCGCTTCGCCGGGGCGAGAGGCACAAGCGGGCCTTCGCCGATTTTTCTGACAACGATCACCGGCTCGTTCGCGAGATATCTCCCCTGCGGATGCGCTAACCACTCTTCGGCAGACCGCGCAATGCACAGGGTATGGCCTTTGGCGTTTGCAGTATCTTCCAGCTCTGCTGCGTTCCATTTTGCAATCGCCGCGGCGATGTTCGCGTGGCTCAGCCCGCAATTGAAGAAATTGCTCCATGCAAAATGCTGATGCGGGTAGACACCTGAAGGATAGACCCAACGCCCGTCCGCCGTGCGAAAAGGAAATACGCCGAACGGGTGCATGTTTCCCATCCAGTTCGGATAAGAGTGCCCGTTGATTGTGGGGTGGAACGTGAATTCCGGCACAATGCTGTGCGCGGCCTGCCGAATGTCGACGCAGAGATTCTGCCCTTCTCCAGTCCTTTCCCTCCAAATCGCGGCGGCTCCCACTGCCTGTGCCATCGCGGCAATGGAAAATGCTTCGCCCAGTCGAACCGCGCTGGGAAATAGCGGATCCGCGCCGAATATTTCGATACAGCCTCCGGTATCAGCAACGCTCAATCCCAACGGCTCGATCAGCTCGCTCAACGCATGAAGAACTCGGGTGTTGGATTGCTTGGCTTCCATGGAAGGCTCCTGTGACGGATACAGCGCGAAGCAGGGAGTAAGTCTCGGCAGATACCGCGGCCTGTGGCGGCCATCCGGGAGCGTTCCCTTACAATCAGGAGCGTATTCGCATACATTGTGCGTTGCTATGTATACATAGAGGCATTCTTAGGTGCGCGCTCGCGTTTCAGAGGACATCCGCAGGCAAATCGAGAAAGACATCGCCGACGGCCGGTTGGTGCCGGGGGATAAAGTCGACGAGCAGTATCTCTCGAAGCGTTTTTCTGTTTCGCGGACTCCTGCGCGTGAGGCCCTGTTTGCCCTGGCCGCCGACGGCTTGATTGTATTCAGGTCGAGAAAGGGCACGGAGGTTTCCGGCGTCAGTCCGCAGGAAGCAATTGGAATGGTCGAGGTCCTGACCGCCCTTGAAGCGGAAGCGGCAGGATTGTCGTCCCGACGCATGACGGAGAGTGATCGGTCCTCCTTAAGGAATCTGCACCTGCAGGCTGAGACCGCCGTGCGTTCAGGCGACACGGCAACGTATGCAAAGTACAATGCGGATTTTCATGCGGCCATTTATGCCGGAGCACGCAACGAATATTTGACCAGAGAGATCACCGGGCGTTTGCGGACACGCGTGTACCGCCAGATCAGTCTCTCGCGTCGCGCTTCGCTCTCTGCATCATGGTTGGAGCACGCGGCAATCGTTGAAGCGATCATGATTTGTGACGAAGCGTCTGCTCGCCAAACGATGCGCACACACATCAGCGCCGGCGGAACCCTCTTTGCCGACATGGTGTCATCGATCACTTCACATCATCGCGCAGACAGGCCTTGAAATTTGGACGCGCCGGATACCTGGAATTTTCTAGCCTGCCGCGGTCCCAAAAGCGGGGAGCTGGTCAAAACCCGATAGGGTTAGGAAACTGACCCTTATGTCGCTCGATAACCAAAAGGTCGAACCCGGCAGCATGAGTGTCGAAGAATTTGGTGAGGATGGCGCATCACATACCCACCCCATCCATTTCTTCTTTCCGGCTCTTGCGGGCGAACAGCCGCGAGACCACGACGAAGAACATCGGCACGTAGAAGATCGCGAGGATCGTCGCCGTCAGCATGCCGCCGACCACCGCCGTTCCGAGCGCGATACGACTCTGAGCGCCCGCCCCTGTGGCGATCGCCAGCGGAATGACACCAGCGACGAAGGCCAGCGAGGTCATGATGATCGGCCGGAGCCGCACACGCGCGGCCTCAAGCGCGGACGCCAGCAGGTCTTTGCCCTCCCGGTGCGCCGCTTCTGCGAATTCGACGATCAGGATGGCGTTTTTCGCTGCCAAACCCACAGTCACAAGCAAACCGACCTGGAAGTAGATGTTGTTTTCGAGGCCGCGCACGGTCACCGCCAGCACCGCCCCGATCACCCCCAGAGGGATGACCATCAGCACCGCGAGCGGGATCGACCAGCTCTCGTAGAGCGCGGCCAGCGCCAGGAAGACGACCAGCACAGACACAGCGTACAGCAGGGGCGCGCGCCCGCTGCTCAATTGCTCCTGATACGACAAGCCGCTCCAGGCGACACTGGTGCCCGGCGCAACCTCCTTCTGGAGTTCGCTCATCCGCTGCATGGCCGCGCCGGAGCTTTGCCCTGCCGCCGCCGAACCTTGGATTTCATAGGACGAAACACCGTTGAACCGGCTGAGAGAGGTCGGGCCTTTTGTCCAGGTCGCGGTAGCGAAGGCGGAGAATGGTGTCATTGTGCCGTTTGAGCCGCGCACGAACAGAGTGTCGAGGTCGCTGGGCAGGGCGCGGTATTGCGCGTCGACCTGCATATAGACCTTTTTCACCCGGCCGCGATCGACGAAGTCATTAATGTAGGTCCCACCCCAGGCTGAACTGAGGGTGGTGGTGACGTCGGACTCCGAGAGGCCGAGCACCGCCAGCTTCGCTTCATCAAGTTCGACGTGGAGCTGCGGTGTGTCTTCCAGTGCCGAGGCGCGAACAGATGACAGCTTGGGGTCTTTGTTGGCGGCCGCGATCAGGGCATCGCGGGCTTGCAAGAACTTCTCGCTGCTCAGGCCGCCGGTGTTGAGCAGCTCCATGGTGAAGCCATCGCTCTGGCCGAGGCCGGAGATGGCAGGAGGGGTCAAGGCGAAGACCATGGCGTCTCGAATGGCAGATAAGCTCATGGTGGCCCGGCGGGCGATCATGCCTGCCTCGTTGGCCGAACCTTTGCGATCATCCCATGGGGCCAAACTGAGAAAGGCCATGCCCGCATTTTGACCTGAACCGGAGAAGCCGAAGCCCTCGATGCTCATCATGGCCGCGACGTTCTTGGCCTCGGTGCCAAGGAAATGGTTCTCGATCCGGCGGGCGACGGCGGCGGTCCGCTCGGAGGTCGCCCCGGCCGGCAAGGTGTACTGAACGATAGCCTCTCCCTGATCTTCCACCGGCAGGAAGCCAGTCGGAAGCCGCACGAACAGTACCGCCAACAGGGCCATGATTGCCGCGAAGACCCCGAGATGGATCAGTCGGCGCGCCACCACGGATTCGACGGTGCCGACATAGCGGCGGGTGGCGTCGTCGACGAAGCGATTGAACCGGCCCAGCACGCCCTTGCCGCTGTCGTGATGCGCGCCGGGCTTTAGCAGAGTGGCGCAGAGCGCCGGCGTCAGTATCAGGGCGACCAGCACCGAAAGGGTCATGGAGGCGACAATGGTGACCGAGAATTGGCGATAGATCACTCCGGTCGAGCCGCCGAAGAACGCCATGGGCAGGAGCACAGCGCTCAGCACCACGCCGATGCCGAGCAGGGCGCCGCTAATCTCACCCATTGACTTGATAGTCGCCTCGCGGGCCGAGAGCCCCTCCTCGGCCATGATCCGCTCGACATTCTCGACCACGACGATGGCGTCGTCGACCAACAGGCCGATGGACAGAACCATGCCGAAGAGCGTGAGGGTGTTGATCGAGTAGTTGAACAGAGCCAGGACCCCGAAGGTGCCCAGCAGCACCACGGGCACGGCGATTGCCGGCACGAGGGTTGCGCGCCAGCTCTGCAGGAAGACGAACATGACCAAGACAACGAGGACGATAGCCTCGATCAGAGTCTTCACCACTTCTTCGACTGAAAGCTTGATGAAGTCGGTGGTGTCGCGCGGGTAGGCGATCGCGTAGCCAGCCGGCAGGTCCTTCGACAGCTCTGCCACTCGCGCCTTCACCGCTTCAGCGGTCTTTAGAGCGTCGGCGCCCGGCGCCAACTGCAGGGCAATGCCCGAAGCCGGGTGGCGATTCAACCGCGCCGTCGAGGCGTAGGAGTCGTTGCCAAGTTCAACGCGCGCCACGTCCGACAACCGCACGATGGCGCCGTCCGTCGTGGTCTTCAGGATAATGTTGCGGAACTGCTCGGGCGTCTGCAGGCGTGACTTGGTCGTTACCGTAGCGTTGAGCCGCTGGCCCTTCACCGAGGGATTCTCGCCCAGCTGCCCGGCCGAAACCTCGGCGTTCTGAGCCCGCACTGCCGCGGAGACATCCGAGGGCATCAGGCCTACGGCCGCCAGCTTCATTGGGTCGAGCCACAGGCGCATGGCGTATTGCGAGCCGAACACCTGGCTTTGACCGACCCCGTCCACACGGGCCAGATCGTCCTGGAAATGGTTGACAAGGAAGTCGGCGATATCGGTCACGGTCGCCTTGTCGGTCGTGTCGTACAGCGCCAAGATCATCAGGAAGTCGCTCTGCGACTTGGTGACCGTGACGCCCTGCGACTGCACTGCCTGCGGCAAGCGCGTCATCGCCTGCTGCACCTTGTTCTGCACCTGTACTTGAGCCGTGTCCGGGTCCGTGCCCTTCTCGAACGTCACGGTGATGGTGGCCGAGCCGTCGGCGCTGCTGCTCGACGAAAAATATATCAGGCCGTCTAGCCCGGTGAGCTGCTGCTCGATGATCTGGGTGACGCTGGTCTGCAGGGTTTCGGCAGAGGCGCCAGGATATGTCGCGCTGATACGCACTTCCGGCGGCGCAATATTCGGGTACTGCGCGACCGGCAGCGATAGGATCGAGGCGACGCCCGTCAGCATGACGACGATGGCCAGCACCCAGGCGAAGATCGGGCGGGTGATGAAGAAGCGGCTGAACATGCGATCAGCGCCCCGTCGACAGCGACACGACCGTCGCCTTCACAACCGCGCCGGGCTGGGCCTTAGATACCCCTTCGACGATCAACCGGTCACCGGCCGCCAGGCCAGAGGTAATCAACCACCGATCACCGACGGCGCGTTCGGCAGTGACTGTCTTCAGCACCACCTTGTTGTCGGCACTAAGCACGAGCGCGGTCGCCGCGCCCTTGGCGTCGCGGGTGATGCCCTGTTGGGGCGCGAGGATCGCCTTGGGCACAACAGCCTCAGGCATGATTGCCCGCACGAACATGCCCGGGAGAAGCACGCCGTCGGGATTGGGGAAGCGGGCACGGATCGTCACCGTTCCGGTCGCCTCGTCGACCGTCTGCTCGGCGAACTGCACCACACCGGCCAGCGGATAGTCCGTGCCGTTCTCGAGCTTCAGCCGCACCTGGGTGCTGGCCGGTAAAACCCCGCCAGATGCGAGAGATTGGCGTAACTCCAGCATCTTGCTGCTCGACTGGGTAATGTCGACGAAGATCGGATCCAGTTGCTGGATGGTGGCCAGCGCGCTGGTCTGGCTGGCGGTGACCAGTGCGCCCTGGGTGACGGTCGAACGGCCGATGCGACCGCTGATCGGAGCGGTGATCCGGGTGTATGCCAGGTTGATCTCGGCGGTGCGCAAGCTTGCCTGAGCCTGCGTCACCGAGGCCTGCGCCTGCCGCTCGGCGGCCAAGGCGTCGTCGGCATCCTGACGGCTGATCGCATCGCTTTCACGCAGCGCGCGATAGCGGCGCGCCTTGGCCTGAGCCGTGGCGAGGCTGGCCTGAGCACTGGCAAGTGAGCCCTGCGCCTGGTCTCGCGCGGCCCGCATCAGCGAAGGGTCGATCTGGTAGAGCGGCTGACCTGCCTGCACCAAAGCCCCCTCCTCGAACAGCCTCTCCTTGATGATGCCGGAGACTTGCGGCCGGACCTCCGACGTCCGATAGGCGTTCGTTCGCCCCACCAGTTCCGCGGTCAGCGACACCGGCTCCGTCTTCAGCACGACAAAGCCGACCTCTGCGGTCGGCGGCCCGGGAGGCGCAGACTTGCCACATCCGGCGAGGGTCAAGACCAGGGGGGCCGAGAGCACAAGGCCGAGCAGCGACGTGCGCTTGGAAGCAATAAAGTTAATGGGCCACATGGTCGTCTCGATCTCCTCGACGATTGGCCGAGGCCCATCGCAAGAGAATAAATGGCCAGGATATGGCCGCTGCGGTAGGACCAGTTGGTGTCCGATCGCAGCGTTTCGTTACGCCCCGCATCGCCGTCTTTCGGTGTGTAGCGGTTTGTATCGGTCTGTAGGGGCAAGGCCTTCAGGGAAGACGGCGGCGCCCTTGAATGCTAATGTTCCCGGTTATGAAAACTGCGCTCCCCGCTTCCATTCTGGTCGTCGACGATGACGCCGACATCCGCGAGATGATCGTACGCCAGCTGAAGCAAGCGACCTTCGACGCGACCGGCGCAGGCGATATCGCCGAGATGCGCGCCGCTCTCCAGGATCGGCCGGTCGATCTCGTTGTGCTCGATCTCAACCTGCCCGACGGCGATGGCCTGGCTGTCTGCCGCGAACTGCGCGCCGACGGTTTTGCAGCCGCGGTGATCATGGTCACGGCCCGCGACAGCGCCATTGATCGCGTGCTGGGCCTGGAGCTGGGTGCTGACGACTACCTGACCAAGCCCTTCGAGCCGCGCGAACTGCTGGCCCGCATTCGCAACCTGTTGCGCCGCATGCAGGCGCCCGAGACCGCCAAGCGGGTGGCTAACACAGTGAAGTTCGGCCCCTGGCGGCTCAATCGCCTAAATCGCCGCCTCATCGGACCCGACGAGGGTATTGTGATGCTGTCATCCAGCGAGTACCGGCTCCTCGACCGCTTTGTCGAGTCGCCCAATACGGTTCTCTCCCGCGAGGAACTGCTGCCTGAACGCCGGCAGACAGTCGCCTATGACCGCTCCATCGATTTGCAGATCAGCCGACTGCGCCAGAAGCTCGCCTTGGCGCCCGGCGGCGAGGACCTTATTCTGACGGTGCGCAGCCAAGGCTATCTGCTCGCTGCTTCGGTTGACGCGGAATGAAGAATATTGGCGAGCAGTTTCGCCGCCGTCACGACACATTGGCGGCGCGCATCTTTCTCCTGATCGCCCTCGGCATGGTCACCGCTGTGATCATTTCGCTTCTGGCGGCGGACCATGCCCGCAGGCAGGATTTTGCCCGCATAACGTTGGAACGCGTGGTCGCGAGCACCGAAGACATTATCAGCCGCTTTCAGCGCGCCCCGGTCGAGACCCAGATGATGCTCGCCGAAGGCCGCATCATTGGCGCGCATGCATCGCCGGCCGGCGCTAGGCCGACCGCAACCGATCAAGCTCTGACAGCCCTGCTCGCCAAACGCCTCGGTGCAAGTTTCCACCCTACCGCTGGCCAAGCGCCGGTTGAGGCGTGCTGGGACAAAGAGCAAAATGCTTCAGGAGCCGTAGCAGCGGGCCTCAACGGCGCACTGCGCCCCCAATGCTGGATCGTGACATTCACCGACCCTAACGGCGTGCGGCGCGCTTTGGCCATCGACCTTCCGTCGCTAACGCTTCCCCGAAGCGCCGCCTTGTCCCCTATTTTCCTATTGATCATCGTCGCAGCCGGGGCTGTCCTTGCCCTGCTCGCCGCGCGCTTAGCCGCCGCGCCAATCGCCCACCTATCACGCGCCGCTCAGTCCTTCTCGCTCTCTTCCGACCCAGAACCTCTGCCGGAACATGGCCCAGAGGAGGTACGCGCGGCCCTATCGACCTTCAATCTGATGCAGAGCCGCATCCGTGAGGGCTTCCGCGAGCGCACCCAGTTGCTGGCCGCCATTAGCCACGACCTTCAGACACCCCTCACCCGCCTGCGGCTGCGGCTCGAGCAGGTCGAGGATGAAGCTCTACGCGAACGCCTAATCTCCGACCTGGCGGCCACCCAGAAATTGGTACGCGAAGGTCTTGATCTGGCGCGCAGCACCGAAAGCGAAGAGGACCCGTCGACTGTTTACCTCGACCCTCTGCTGCAAAGCGTGGCCGAGGACGCCAGCGAGTTCGGCGATCGGGTGACTTTCGCCGATGGCTGCGGAGCCAGCGTACGGGTCAAACCCAACGCCTTGCTGAGATGCCTCGGCAACCTGATCGACAACGCCGTGAAATACGGCGGCGATGCCGAACTGCGCTGCTTCCGCGAGGAAGGGCAGTTCGTTATCACAGTGCGCGATCATGGTCCCGGCGTGCCTCCAGATGCGCTGGAGACGCTGTTCAAGCCCTTCGTGCGCGGAGAGACCAGCCGGTCCCGAACCACCGGCGGCACCGGCATCGGCCTGACCATCGCCCGAGCCCAGGCCCGGACCTTCGGTGGGACCGTCACTCTGGAAAACCATCTGCAAGGCGGCTTAGTCGCACGGGTGACGATACCTGCTTAACGGGCTTTCGATTTGAGGTCGCGCCTCGATGCAGCGCACATTTTAGGGCCTGTCTGAGACTCGACCTGTGCGTGCTACGGCAGCCGCTCACTTAAACTGATACGCCGTTGCCGCTTTGATCGCCAAGAAAGCCAAAACGGCTTCCGCAAAAACCACCAACAATCTTCTCATCTCGTTGCGCCGTCTCGTTGAGCGGGCAAGGTCATTTATGGCGAAGGGCTGATCTTCAAAGGCGGCTCGCATGCCAGCGAACAAGCAAGTTATCGGCAATGCAAAGGCCGCGGCCCTGCTTGCAGGCACCCAGCCACGCAAGGAATGGGAAACCTATTACAAGCTTTGAACTCGATAGCTGCCATGGCCGGGAGACCGGCAATGGCAGAACCCGCTGTATATACCCGCTAAATCTTTTGCCGATTACGTCCTGGCATCGTCCAGAGATTAGCGAGAGTTCTTTAAAACCGGTTCGACCAGATCCACGCCATATCCTTCAAGATGGATGGCTTTGCGATATTTCGCACCCGTCAGGATGCCATTCTGAGGGCTGTCGATCAGAATATCCTTCGCCTCGGTGGTCGTATTGACATAAAGCGTACGACCATCGACTACGCGCGCATAGACCCCGACGGGCGTCTCCGGCCCGCGCTTGATCCCGAGCTTGGCGTATAGGGAATGCAGAAGCGGCCCCATGACCGCTTCCTGAGAGGCCGTCGCGACATAGATCGCCTGACCTTTGCCATAGGTATTGACCGTGATCGCGACCGGCTTATCAGGCATGTTGGCCAGCCAAGCCAGCGGCTTCGCCGTATCGAGATGCAGGATTTCGTAGTAATTGTCCGTCAGCGGAACAATCTTACCCTCGAACATCATTTCAAGCCGCTTGTCGGCGCGTTCGAAAACACTTGTGTGCAGGCCGAAGACATCGCTCAACCGTCCGGGCAGCGGCGTCTCAAACCATCTCGAATGCTCGTCCGCCTTGGCGGAATAGCTGGTCATCACGACAGTCCCGCCGCTCTTCACATAAGCGCGCAGCGCAGCGGCGCTCGCCTCGTCCATGATGTAATCGGCGGGCACAACAACCACCTTGTAAGCGGACAAATCCTCATGCCCGAGGCCAATCACATCCGCATCGATGTTGTCGTTATAGAATGGCGCAAAAGCTGCTTGAGCCTGCTCCGCATAGGGAAGCTTGATGTAGTCCTTCACCATACTGCCATAGGGCGGCGCAGAGGCTACCGCGCTGTCAAAGGAATATGCGATCGCCACATCGGCCTTTTCCATCCGGGGAAAACCGAGAGATTGGAGTTTCTTGAATTCGGTGGCGATCTGGGTGAACTCGTCCATTTTCCAAAGCGACGTCCCATCATGATCCAGAAGACCAAACAGCGCCTGCTCTTCGCCGCCCCGATGGGTGTTGAAGGTCCAGGCCAGCAATGCCTGGCTTCCGTCGATCAACCCCATGTAGGCCCACATCCGGCTGCGACCGCGCGTGCCGTAGCGCGCTCCATCTCCCATGACGGTGAACTCGTTAAACCATAGCGGCGTATCGAGGCCGGCCTTCATGCGGCGCACGTCAAACGCAGAGCTCACCGGCGTACCGGGATAGAAACCCCACGCACCGTATGAGACGTATTTGCGATAGCTCGAAAGATAGTCGAAGCCCTTGCGCGGGCTCGTATCCCACAGGTTGGAAAGCGCGGGTTTATCCGGCGCATTCTTCTGACGCACCGCTTCAAGATCTTCCAGCGTTGCAATGATCTGATCCGACCAGAACTTATGCAGGTCGAGATAACGCTCCGGCGGACCGCCCGGATCGTTCTTGTAAGGAAGCGCTACCTGATCCCAGCTGGATACGCGCCGCGACCAGTTCTGGCTCAGCCAAGCGGCATTCAGCGCTTCTAGGGTGCCATATTTCTTCTTCAGCCATTCCACGAAGCGGGCCCGTGTCGCAGGCGACCAGGACATATAGCTATTGCCGATTTCGTTATCGTAGCCGATCGCAAAAAGCGCGGGGTGATGCGCGTAACGTTTGAGTAGATGTTCGGCGAGTTCCTTCGCCTTGCGCCGGTAATCGGGGTCCGAGATGTCCTGCATATACCGGTCGGAAGGATAAAGCGTGGCGCCTTCCTGATTGATGATGTTCACGCCAGGATATTTCTGATGCAGCCACAACGGGGCCGGCAACCCAGGAATATCCAGGATCACCTTGATGCCAGCAGCTTGCATCTGATCCATGATCGCGTCGAACCATGCGAAACTATAACTTCCGTCTGCCGGTTCGAAGGAATCCCAGGACAGATCGCCCATCCGCACGACCGTGAAACCCGCCTTCTTCATGATGGCGATGTCGGATTTTATCTGCTCCGGCGTGCGCTCAATCGGTTGATAGCAGGTGCCGACAAAGAGCTGTCCCTTGCCCGGCCAATCGGGATGGCCCGCAGCCGATTGTGCGAAGGCTGGAAACACAGCCCATCCCAGAAGTGCTGCCGCCGCAGCGGCGCGGCCCAATGAACGCCACTTGGCTAGTTCTTTTCTCATCGTCCAACTTCTCGTCATGCCAGAAAGAAACTAGCGGAGTGGTGCCATGTAAGGCGGTGCCAAATTTTCAGTATCAACGCACTGCCAGACGCCGCTTGGCCGGTTTCACCCGAACCGAAATGGCAGCTGGCGTTAGTGTTCCGTCTTCTGAAGCCGCCGCGATGTGGATGATACCCGGCTGATTTGTGGCCTGGACGATAATCTGCGCCAAGCCGTTGAAGAGCGAACGCCTCGGGTCCTTGTCGCTTTCCAGGCAGTTGGGGTCGCCATTGCCGACACCGATCAACCTGCCCGAACCTGAAACCCGGAAGGCTAGCTTGTTGCCCGCCGTCGGCACCGGACGGCCATGACTGTCGAAGGCCTCAACCCTGACCAGCACCACATCTTCGCCGTCTGCATTGATCTCTTTGCGATCCGTGGAGAGACGAAGCCGCGCTGCGCCTCCACTGGTTTCACGCTTTTCCACCAGCACGATGGTGTCGCCTTTATACCCGCGCGCCTCGATAACGCCCGGCTGATACGCCACCTTCCACTGAACATGCCCGAGATGCGGCACGTTCTGGCGCCCAAGGCTTCTGCCATTCAGGAAAAGCTCGACGGACTCAAGGTTGGTATAGACCCAGACGGCAACATCTTGGCCTTCCTTGCCTTGCCAATTCCAGTGCGGGAAGAGGTGCAAGGACGGCTCCTTCCGCCACCACGCTTTGTAATAGTAGAAGTAGTCCTTCGGAAATCCGCACATATCGACGATGCCGAATTGCGAGCTGATGGAAGGCCAGCCATAAGGCGTCGGCTCACCACGATAATCGAAGCCGGTCCAGGCAAATCCCCCAGCCAGCCAGTCGCGCGTGCCGTAGAAATTCCACCAGGCTTCAGGCGTCTTTCCCCAATCGGCCGCGCCGTCATAGCTGTTCACGGTATTGCGCTTTGGATCGGTAATGTACTCGCCGCGCGTGGAAAGTGCGCTCGAGGTCTCCGAGCCCACCACGGGGCGCTTGGGATGGCTGGCGTGGAATTTGTCGGGCCATTTCTCTTCGTTGTAGTTGAACCCGATCACATCGACCGCCTCAGACACGCCTTTCTCGTTATCCCCATTCACAGCGGTGGTCACCTGCCGGGTCGGGTCCAACTCATGGCAGCGGCGCACCATCGTGGCGGCGATCTTCTCGCCCTGCTCGGCCATTTTATCCTGCAGCAGCCACTCTTCATTGCCTATGGACCAGATGATGATCGACGGCGCATTGCGGTAGCGCTTGATCATGGCCTCAAGTTGGGCCATGCCTTCCGGGTTCGAATTCATCAGCCGCGTTTCGCACATCATCATGACACCCGAGTGGTCACAGGCCTCCACCCATTCTGGCGCAGGCATATTGTGCGAAGTGCGCACGGCATTGCAGCCCATCTCGCGCAGCACCGACAGGCGGAAGTTTTGCAGCGCATCCGGTAAGGCGGCGCCAACACCGGCGTGATCTTGGTGATTGCAGGTGCCCTGGATTTTCACCACCTCGCCATTAAGCAGAAAGCCCTTATTCGCATCAAACTCCGCCGTGCGAATACCGAAGGAAACAATCTCCCCATCACGCTGCTTGCCGCCAGTCGAAACCGTTACGGCTGCCGTGTAGAGATTAGGGGTCTGCGGCGACCACAGAAGCGGATGGGGGACTGGCGCCGAGGCCGAGAATTCCGCCAATCCATCCGCTGGGACATCTTGCTCCGGGCTTTGCACCGTTGCGACCGTGGTGCCCGCCGCATCGCGGATCACCCATGTCACTTTCGCCCGCGTGGCCACGGCTTCGCGGTTCTCCACAATCGCGGTCAGCGCAAGGCTGGCAGTGTCGCCGTTCAAGGTTGACCGTACAACGCTTTCCCAGCGGCCCAGATGAACCGCATCGCTCTTAGTCAACCAAACATGGCGATAAATACCGGCGCCTTCGTAAAACCAGCCATCGCCGAAACTCGCATCAACCCGGATCGCGATAACATTCTTGCCGCCATACACGAGAAAATCGCTGAGGTCGAATTGGAACGGCGCATAGCCATTGGTGTTGCGGCCGATGAAGCAGCCATTGACGAAAACGAGCACGTCGCGGAAAGCACCATCGAACGCGATCACAATCCGGCGCCCAAGCTCTGCCGCCGCGATGTCGAATTCGCGGCGATACCAGCCGACGCTGGTCTCAGGATAGCGCCGTCCAAGCGGCTTATAGCCATGGGATCTGAGCTGGCTGTCGCCTTTTGCGGTATCGTCTTTGACAAAGGGCAGTTCCACGGCCCAGTCGTGCGGCAAATCGAGCGGCCGCCACGCGGAGTCGTCAAACCCCAATTTTGCGAAAGAAAATTCGCCGGTCTTGGCAAAATCGCCCTGCCCCATACCGAAGCCGAGATCCTTCGCCGGATCGCTGCCGTGACCAAAAGTGAATTTCCAGCCGACATCGAACAGAAGCTGTTCACGGGGCGCGATTGCGTTTTCTGCTGCTGCGGGCATGGACGCGTTGGCGGCAGCGAGCGCTTGCCTTCCCAGCAGCGCCGGGGCCGACAAGGCGACACCGGTCGCGACGAGATCGCGGCGCGTGATCTGAACCATCAAAACCTCCCTAAAATTTATTTGGCCGGATCAGACGGCAAAACGCTGATTTCGGCAATGCCCGCAACTTGGCCTTTAGCTAACTTCAGCGCGGTAAAACGGAAGTAGCGCGCCGTAACGGGCGCAAACGTGACCTCCTGAAGTGCCGGATCATTCGCAATATTACCGAAGCGATCATTGGCAATAACGGTTGTCCAGTTTCGCCCGTCGGTGCTGGTTTCGAGGCTATAGCTATCCACGGCGCCAGACGCATCACTGCTCGGCAGATAGGAGAAGCCTCCAATCCGAAGCGCCCGCCCCATATCGACTGTCATGGACGCCGGCAGGGTTCCATTCTTTGCGTGCCACACGGTCGCCGAATTGCTGTCGATAGCGGCATTATCCTGGCTGCTGCCAACCAGCTTCCACCCTTTTGGCCTGAAGCCCGCGAAGCGACGGGAGGCGAGCATTCCAAGACGGCCGTCCTCCGCCACACACGCAGCACTCACCGTTCCACCCTGTTCCAAGGCAAGCGGGCCGCTATAGACGGGCGATTGCAACGTCGGCACCGATCCATCCGTCGTGTAGACGATCTTGAGGCCGTTGGAACTGTTGAGCGTGACCACACCATCCAGGCTGCGTTCGGATATGACCGGCGGCTGCACAATTTCGGCCTGCTTGAAGAGACCGATCTCGGCCAGCGAGGGTTCCAGCCGCGAGCTGGTAATACGAATGCGTATCCGATCGCTCGTCACAGGCTCATTCCAACGCAGCAGGCGCTTGTGGCCGATGGTGGTCTGCGCGTCCATCTGCTTCCAAGCGGAACCATCCCAAATATCGACGGCAAAGGCTTCGATCCGCTGCCCGCGATGATCCACGGCTTCCTGCAGCGAAACTACATCAAATGTTTTCGCCTTTGGGAGCGTCAGGATGAGCGTGACCTGTTTATGGCCCGGCGCGGCTGCCCACCAGCTGTCGAGATTTCCGTCAATTGCGCTTCCAGGTTCGTGTCCCTTGGCCGATGTATCGGCAGAGAGCGTCGCACCGGCTGCAAGGTTGTTGGCGAAGGTTTCGCGAATGACCTGTGCCATCAGCCGCAAAGAAGCGAGTTGATTTTCGGGAATGAGCCCACGCGTATCCGGCGGCAGATTGAGCAGATAATTGCCGTTGCGGCCAACCGATTGGTAATAGAAGTCGATCAAATCCGATGCGGTCTTGACCCGCTTTTTCGGATGCCAGAACCAGCCATAGAGGATGGAGGTATTTACCTCCGCCGGGTACCACCACAAATGCGATCCAGGCACCAGCTTGGCCCGACTGCCCAAATCCTCGTCCTGCATATCGGGCCAATTGAAATTCTGCGGCGCAGTCGGCAAAGGAATAACGCTCCATTCCGTCTTCCGCCCTACGCCGCTTTCATTGCCAACCCAGCGTGCATCCGGGCCCTTCCCAAAAATGATAGCGCCAGGCTGAAGCTTGCGGATGAGATCGTACCATGCGGTATAATCATAGGCTTCCTGTACGCTTGGATCCGGATTGGCGCCATCGAACCACACTTCCTGGACCGGTCCATATTCGGTGAGCAGCTCATAAAGCTGGTTGAGGAAATAGCGGTTGTAATCGTCGACCGTATAGCTATAGCGCGCGAAGCCCGGTGTCGCGGCACGCCCCTGCGAGGGATCGGATTGGAACCGCGCGGGGTCGGTCGGAATCACCGAGGGGCGCTTGGTGCTGCCATTGCCATATAACGGATTAGGGTTCTTGGGATTGGTCTTGAGCTGCCATAGATCGGCAGGCGAGAGATAGATGCCGAGCTTGAGACCATATTTGCGCGCCGCATCGGCGACTTCACGGACCAGATTTCCCTTGCCGCCGCGCCACGGACTCGCCGCCACCGAATGCTCGGAATAACGTGTCGGCCACAAATTCAGGCCATCATGATGCTTGGCGACCAGAATGATCATCCGCCCGCCCGCCTCTTTCATCGAGCGTACCCACTGTTCGGCATCGAGCGCCGTCGGATTGAAGATGGCGGGGTCTTCGCGGCCGTCGCCCCACTCCAGGCCACGGAAGGTGTTCGGCCCAAAATGCAGGAAGAACGTGTTCTCCAGCCGCATCCAAGCCTTCTGGTTTTCCCGCGGCAATACCTTGGCGGCCTTTTCCGCGATGACGGCATCGGAATCACCTGCTGCGATCACCTGGGTATCGCCATAGGCTAGCGGGGGCGTGCTTTTCGCACTCGCAAGCTGCCCGGCTGCCAAACATAACGCCGCAAATCCCACGGCAAGTCGCGTTGTTGAAGGCTTCATTTCAAAGGTCCAGAGCGGGAGTAAACACGAAATGGCGTGAACTCGCCCCCATTAACGCGGGGCCTTTTCCAACCTGACGAGCACAACATCATTCTGCCGAAGCGCGATCGTGCGATGGAAGGTTCCATCTGCGCCAACCGTCACCGTCTCGCTGCGCTCCGGACTGTCGGCGGAGAGCCGCTGCAATTCGGCAACCTGATCCGCCGAGAGATCCTTGGGCATGCCCCACTTCAGATATTGTGTGTAAGCGTCATTAGCCGCGTATCCCGTGCGGTACACCGAAAGCCGGTAAGAACCCGGCGAAAGATTGGAGATATTCAGCTCGGCGGGCGCGACTGCCACAGACGGCCTGATTTTGCGGAAGAAGGGACGGTTGCTCTCCTTCTGGTCCGGCATTGTGTAATCCCAGATGAGACCGGCGAAGCCGTTCTCGGTCTTGGTCAGAACCGATCGTGTATCGGCGCCAATCAGGGCCTGAGCTCCGAGTTGGTTGAGGTATTTGTACGCGAAAAATGCCGCCTTGCGGATGCCCTCGCGATTGACCAGACCGAAGCCGCCATGGAATGACGAAGGCGGCGGACCAGCCTCCTCGAACAGATCGGTATAGGTCCAGTAGCTCATCGACTGGGCCCCACCTTCGGTCTTCTTCAGCTTGTCGAGGATGAAGGCCGCGCTCAGATAATCGTCGTGAATTGGGTCGCGCGGATTATAACTCGTGCTCCACTCCGTGAAATAGAGCGGCAGGCCGGGCGCATCAGCCTGAATCTCGCGGCGTACATTCCAAACATCATTGCTGATCGACCCCGGCTGCGGCGCCAGCTTATTGTCGCCCTCGCCTTTTTCGTCGAGAAAACCCCCATTAACACCGTAAGCATGGGTAGTAATAAAATCGACGGCGGCACCAGATTCTTTTGTGTGGGCGAGAAATTCTGGAACCCAGGCTGCGCCAGCCGTCGAGGGGCCGCCGATCAGCAATGCCGGATCGACCGCTTTAATCGCCTTCGCAGTCACATCATAGAGTTTGAAATAGGTCTGCTGATTACCGTCGGTCCAGAAACCGTCCAGGTTCGGTTCGTTCCACACCTCGAACCGCCATGAGCGCACCTCGGCCACACCGAAGCGAGTTTCCAGATGGCGCGCGAAGGCCGTCATAAAGTCCGACCACTTGCCCCAATCTTTGGGCGGCGAACCATTGCCCTGCCAATAGAAGATCGTTTTGGTTCCACTGGCCAAATCATGCGGCATAAAACCAATCTCGACAAACGGCTTCATGCCCGTCTTCAGGATCGCATCGTAGACCGCATCGATCTTGTCGAAATTATAGACAGGCTTGCCGTTCACTTCATGATAGGCATCCATATCGTCGTGCAGGATGCCGTGGAAACGAATGAACTTGAACCCGATTTCATCATGCACCAGCTTCAGCTGGGCGAGATTATCGGGCCGCAGCAGAATACCGGGATGATCGGCACCAACACAGTCCTGCCAAGCCATGTCGCGCTGCCCGGCCACCATGTTCATATCTAAAGAAAACTGGCGCGCGGGCGGCTGCGCCATGAGAGGCAGCGTCATGAAGGCAGCTGCGGCCAGGCCTAAAAGCGTACGACTAGAATAGATCACCCGTTCCCTCCCGCACTCTTCGAGAGACGTTCAGACAAGACTTCCCGCTAAAGCCGACCGGACGCATGCGCGGCCAGCAAGCACTCTATGGCAAGTCTTCGGTGGCCATGACCCAGCCACATCCGAAATCTCTTCCCTTTGCGCCGTACTTCGGTCGGTCGGCGCATTTATATGACATCTACTATAGAGCTCGCGCGATGACCTCTGGAAAATGTTCCGGGGTGGATTTGGGATATGCAGAGAGGACTGGGCCTGACATGAACCGGACCACCTAAGTTGCAGGCACGCCTTACAAAGACTGGCCTAGACGCTTTTCAACTTCTGCCCGAAAATTCCTGCTCAATGTCAAACGCGTTCCATCGCGCAACAAAACCTCGAACTCCCCGTGAGAGATGGGCTCAAGATGCGTAATCGCCCTGATATTAACGACACTCGACCGATGTATGCGCACAAAGCGCATTGGATCGAGGCGCTTCGTGACGGCGGCCAGTGACGAGCGGTAGACGCACTCCTTGCCCTGGAAATGCAAATTGACATACACCCCCGCCGCCTCGATCCAATCGATCTCGGAGGCCATGAGCAGCTTGGTCACACCACCCGTTTTGATCACCAGCCAGTCCCATAATACACCCGACGCTTCGCGCTTGGACACAAGCCCCATGACATTCGGGCCAATGCTTTTGCAGTCCGAATTGCGAAGACGGGCCTTCGCGCGCGCCACGGCTTGATGGAAACGCTTGTCGCCGAAAGGCTTCAAGAGATAGTCCACCGCATCTGCCTCAAACGCCTTAAGCGCATACTGGTCATAGGCGGTGACGAAGATCGTCAAAGGCATGAGATCGCTGCCGATGGCGTCGATTACGCCAAAGCCGTCGACCTCCGGCATTTGCACATCCAGGAATATGATATCGGGCTTTTCACTTTCGATCGCCGCGACGGCAGCCAAGCCGTTCTCGGCTTCGGAAATAGTGCTGATTTCAGGATCGTCAGAGAGCAAATCATGCAGGCGCCGGCGAGCTGGCGCCTCATCATCTACAAGAAGAACTCTGAACGCCTTAAGCCGCTGCTGTTCCATCATCCCCTGCTCCAGAAAATCGCAACGGCACGCGCATAACAACGGCTACGCCACCAACATCACGGCTCCCGATCCAGAAGGAGTGTCTTGTTCCGGGATAAAGCCCGGCAAGACGCTCGCGAGTTGCCCGAATCCCGAGCCCCTTGGCATTTTCGAGATTGCAGCCGTTCGACAGCCCCACTCCGTCGTCCACCACCACAATTTGCAGTATGCCGCCTTCCCGCATCGCGGATATGTTCACACAGCCTCCCTGCGCACGTTTTCCAAGGCCATGACGTATAGAGTTTTCGACAATCGGCTGAAGCAACATGCAGGGCACCATCGCTTCCATCAACTCTGGCGGAATGTCCATACCGGTCTGAATACGGTCTCCGAACCGCACCCTCTGAATCGCCAGATAATGTTCAAGCAGGATGATCTCCTGTGCCAGCGATATTTCCTGGTTATCTTTGTAGTCAAGCGAGAGACGAAGCAGAGCCCCGAGATCCTCGATCATATCCCGCGCCAGCTCCGGGTTTGAGATCACTTCAGAAGATATCGTATTCAGGGCATTGAACAGGAAGTGCGGCTCGAGCTGCATCCGCAGCGTGTTGAGATGCGATTCCAAAAGCCGCCTCTCAACGCGCTCCAGTTCGATCTGCCCTTGCATGAAGCTGCGGTGATATCGAAGCGCCTCCAACATTCCGATAATGGCGAAGCTCATCAGCCAGCCGCCGAGGAAATAGTAGGTGACGAACTCCGGCGTTCGAAGCGGGTTCCACCAAATCTGGGGGTCGGCATACAGCAAAAAAGCCGTCAAATAGACGTGAACGAAACTGAAAGGACCACTCAACAGCAGGAAAATGGCAACGCGCAGCACTGGCCTGCCGTCATAACGCGAAAGTACACGATCCACATACAGAAACAGGGGAGTTAGCAACGCCCATGCCCAATACTCAATCAGCTTGTTGATGACATTCGGCCAATCAAACTTTGCGACAGCATGCGGTACAGCCATCAGCAAGCCGATGAATGTCCACCCAAGAAAGACCAGCAGTACCTTTTGCCAGCGCGACAGGCGCCCCACAGCAACTCCCCCGGTTGAAGCTATTGGCTTTGCCGCTCCCAGTCTTACGCTTCCGGTCAGGTCCATTTCGAGTAACCGCCCGTACAATCGTTCGCCCTAACCGTAACCCAGCCAATTATCGACGCTAATCTCCCTTTCGTCGCAGCCCAAGCAGGTCCGGCAAGCACCCAACCTATTTCAACCTTCACGGAGCGCATTCCTCAGCGGCTCGAGAAAAGGCTGATAAGGTGCGGCCCGCCCCACCGCGCGGGCATAGAGCGGCTCGCGTACCTGAGCAGCGCTCAATGTGTGGACCACACGATCTGTACGATAGAAATCGAGACAATCGGGATTCCACTCAAGCCCGACATGGGCGACGATGCGGCGGGCCTCAGTTTCGAAGTCTGCGACCAGCCTTTCATAGGAGACATCGAGGATGGTTCCGGGCGGCAACACGCGGTGCCAATGTTCCATCAATACCGCATAACCGCGATAATACCTGCCCAACTCGCCAAGATCGTAACTGTAGTCGATCTGCTGCGAGAACAGATTGGCAAAGCAGGAAAAGCAGGTATCCAGCGGATCGCGTTTGACGTGCAGTATCCTCGCCCTGGGCAGCACAAGATGGATAAGGCCCGCGAGAACAAAATTCGTCGGCAACTTGTCGACGATGCGCGCAGCCTCTGGCGCATGCGTTTTCAGCCGTGTGGCGTAAGTGCCCCCAAAACGGCGTAAATCCGCAGGCTTTAGCGCGGCAAGCGAATGAGGAAAATCTGCACCCAGAAGGCCCTGCCCCAAGAATTGATGCAGATAAAGTGGCTCACCGGCACCAAACACCTTGGGGTGGCTGGCGAGAATCTGCTCCACCAGCGTCGTGCCGGAACGTGGCATTCCAATCACAAAGATGGGCACATCAGATGGGTCACCCACGCCATGAAACGCGGCAATAGCCTCGGGCGTGAAGACGTCCTGCATGGCCTGAAACAGCCCCAGCCACATCGCCTCGTCATACTGGATTTGGGCGCGGCGCAAGAGGTTTCCCGCGGCGAAATGGTGAAAAGCCTCTTCAACACGACCAAGATCGTCATAGGCTTTACCCAACGCGAAATGCAGCTCGATTTTTTCGACATCGCTTAGCCGGTAGATGTTCTTCGCCAGCATTTCTAACTTGTCGAGATAGAAATCACCCGGCCGAAACCGCACGAGGCGCGAAAGGCCATAATAATGGTGCACCGCGGCCGGGGCGAGCGCTATCGCCTCCTCGAAAGCACGCCGCGCCTCGTCAATTCGGCCAAGCTGCTCTAAGGATTGCGCTGCCAAGTGGTAATATTCCGGCCTTTTACCATGGTGTCGCCGCGCCTTTTCGCAGACCTCAAGCGCATCCGCCGCCCGCCCCATCGCATTGAGGGTGATCACCATTGCTCGCATGGCATCATACTGGTTGGGAGCCTGGGCGAGAATTCTCTCGAAGCAAATCAGCGCTGCATCGTACCGGCCGACATCAAAGAAGCGTTTGCCGGTCAGAAGGTCGTCTGCGAGACTCATGATGGCTCCCGGATACGCGCGTGACGACGGTATATCCAAAAAAACGCCCCCTGGAGTTACTGCCAAGGGGGCGCACGGCATTCAAGTCATAAAATCAGAAGAGGGAACGGAACACGAGTGAGAACCTGCGGTCGGCTTCCACCCAGTTACGCTGGGGGTGATAGTCGGAGGTACCGTTGTCCGCGTAATATTTGGCGCCCGTGATGTTGGTGATCTGGACGCCAACTTTGTAATGCTCCCAGAAGCTATACAAAATGGACCCATCGAGCTGGCCATAGTTCTCCACCCAAGCGGGCTGCTTGCTGTCCGCGTCCGAAGTCGCTGACAGGTATTTGGAGCGCCAGTTCCATGCGAAACGCGCGTCGATGTCGTACTTGGAGTACAAAAGCGCAAGATTGTAGGTGTCGTTCGACATGCCTTCAATCGGAAGCTTCGAGCTTTGGGCGAAGGCGGTGGCGGACGTATTGCTGATATCGCCCGAGCCGTTCACGCCACCCGAATTGTAGATCTTGGTGTAGTTCGCCTCGACACCAAGCCCGCCAAAGATGCCAGGCAGTTGATCATAGAATTGCTGGTACCCGAGTTCGAAACCCTCGATCTTGCCCTTTTTGCCGTTGATGGTGGTGGTGTAATTGAAGCTCATCGCCTGGCCAGACGTCGGATGGACGATGGTTTCTTTCACCGTCGCCGAATGGAAGTAATCCGACAGGTCCTTGTGGAACACCGAGAAGGTCAGCGACCCTGTCGGTGCGAAGTACCATTCGATGCTGGCATCGTAGTTGTTGGCCCGCATCGGCTTCAGGCTCGGGTTCCCGCCCGAACCCGACGGATCCGCGTTCCAGATGCCCTTTTGATAAGTGTTCGCGTCATAGAAATTGAAGTTCAGCGACGCGCTGGAGTTCATAGAGGCGAAGTCCGGACGGACGATGGTCTGAGAATACGCCAGTCGCGCTTGCAGCTTGTCGTTCAAATGCGCGATCAAATTGAAGCTCGGCGTGATATCTGTATAGCCGTTGGACATGGCCGGGCGGGCAATCGTGGCGCCTTGTCCGGCGATACCGCCAAGGAATTGCACTGCTTTGTTGTAGTCGGCGCACGTCGTGACCGTCTTTTTGTCGTTTGGAACTTCGCCCACTGTGCAGGTGCGGTTCAGGTAAGGCATGACCAGCAAGCCGCCACCGACCTGATCTTCGGTGCGGATGATGCGCACGCCGATATTACCGTCGATCGGGATGTCAGCCCCAAAGAGCGAGTCGACCGCATAGTTGAACTGAGCGTAGCCTGCGTAGGTCTGTTCCTTGATTGTGCTGCTGCGGTTACCGGAGCTATTGCTGCCTTTGGCGTTCTGATAGGCATTGAGGCAGGTCACATCGGCGCCGGTACATCCGGCTACCGCCGCAAACGGAATCCAGCGCTGCCAGTTCTGGTCGTTGCCGTTGGCGGCCAACTCGACCGAGGAAAGAAGCTTATAAGAGTCGAGTGTATTCATCCTTGCGAAGGACGTGCTGGGGAGCCACAGGCTCGGCATGGAATTGCCCAGGATCTGCGCGTAATTGAAATACTCCGCCTGCTCGTTGACCTTGGCCATGGTGCCGGTAGCGGTAGTATAGGTCACGCCGTCAGCCGCCGCGAAGGAACAATTGCTGCCGGCTTTGCAGCCGATGGTGCCATCGAGATAGGCCAGACCATCGCCTTGCCATGTTTGGGTCAGAGCACCCCAGTTATAGCCCGCTTGCCGAGTGACCGAGAGTTTCTGCTCGGTGCGGAAACCAGTATCGACGCTCTTGATGATGCCAAACAGGCCATTGCCGGGCAGCTTGTAACTGGCATCGAGACGGGCGTTGAAAGCGTGGGCCGAGTCGTACTCAAGGTGGTCCATCGCTGCGCTCCAGTAGTAATTACTCCTCTTGGAGAGAGTACTGGGGCTTGTGTAGGTGATTTTCGGATCGCCACTCGAGACATCGATTGTATAGGTCGGCTTGTCCTTTGCCGTCGTATACAAAGTCATACCTGTTTGGGTCGAATCCGATTCCACAAACTGCACGTCGGCCGTGATTTCCAAGGAATCGGTCGGATTGTATTTGGCGTTGAGGCTGAAATCACTGGAGCGGTTATGGCCATAGCCGGCGCCCGTATCGAAATCGTTTAGGCTTGACTGGCTGCTATACCAGTTCCCAGCACTGTCGAACTTTCCAGCCTTGAACTGATCGCCACTGATATTCACGGATACATAATGTTCGAGATTTTGGTGATTGGCTAAGGAGTTCAAGCCGCTAAGTGTGAACTCCAGCTTATCGCTCGGACGCCATTGCAGCACGAGATCGGCGGCGAGGCGCTGCTGATGATAATCGAGCTGGCGATAGTCCCATCCCTTCGGTCCCATCAACCGGCCAGCGGTAGCGCTGACAGGCTCCGCCATGCAGGTGTCATAGCCGGTATCGGTCAGGCTCTTTCGATCCAAGCTGGCGCTTGACATGTCCCAACAGTCATAGGTGGCGAGCCGGATGCCTGTGGTGCGGGTACGTTGATCCTGCCAGTCGACGGAGGCCAGAATGCCAATTTCGCCGATCCCCGTGTTCCAGCGATTGCTATACAATCCGTTGACGGAAGGCACCATGCGGTCGGACAGATTGCCATAGGTGAGGTCGCCCGAGACGGCGATCATCTGGCCATCCTGGTCAAAAGGCTTGCGGGTCTTCAGATCGATCACGCCGCCAACGCCACCTTCAATCATTTTGGCGGTCGGGCTCTTATAAACATCAACACCGGACAACAGATCAGCCGACACGTCCGAGAAGTTCAAGGAACGGCCATTGATAGCGGTGAATTCATCATGCCCGTTGACCAGCGATTTCACCCACGCAAGGCCGCGGATCATAATCGAAGTATTGATAGAGCCCATCGCGACGAGATTGTTTCCTGCATCGTTGCGGGTAAGCGTCACACCGGGAACACGCTGCAATGCTTCGGAAACGTTACGATCCGGAAGTGCGCCAATGTCGACGGCAGAGATCGAATCCACAACTTGATCAGAGTTCTGTTTGATGGCTTGCGCCGACTGCAAACTGGCACGGATGCCTGTCACCGTCACGGTTTCGACCTGCTGCGCCAATACAGGGCTAGCGGCCATAATTGCCAAAATACTGGCGGACAGCCAAAGACTGCCACGGATTGACGTAGATGATTGAGTCATTGTTTTCCTCCCAGCTCGGCGACTGCTGCCGCCCGCATTTTTCTGACTCTTTGACTGCACCGGCGCTCGCAAATCGCCACGAGCGACGCCTTCCAGTTTCAAGTTGAGTTAACCGGCGATCCTCATTTGGCTGTTTTGAACCAGCCACGAATGTCTGTTGCGGCTAGCAGAAGCACCGAAATTTCTGCTCGGCCTGAGCTGCACGGTTCCCATGTCTATCGACACCTCGCTACATCCCTATCCCCTCCAATGTCCCAAGCACGCGAAATGCGTAAGCGCTGTCAGCCGCGTGCGCGCCATTCTTTCAGATGCAAGCAGTCCCTCTTCGTCCGTCCCGCGTGCGCCGTGTCTTAAGGCTTCATGGCGCGTTTTCTTTGGTATGATAATTGTGCCGCCCAGTTGCCTGCGCCGAAAAATGTTCCAGGGCGGACTAGTGCTTTGCAGGGCGGTTTTTTGTTGGTGCGAAGCGGCAGACGTGATTTGAACGCCCACCCAAAATGGCAAATAAGGCTAAAACCAGCATGAAATGCGTCCTGCTTGTAGGTTAGCCAAACGAATAGGCGTGAAGGCAGACCGCTGCGGAATCTGTGAAAAAAAATGGGCCCTCGGGAATACCGAGAGCCCAGTCGCGCAAACGGGAGGGCATTAACCACCTGCTTGCGAAAGCTCGTTTGCATTTAGCCGATCAGCGACCGCATCCCTCTCCCGCCCCGCGCAGGGAAAGATCGATCCCCTTGAAATCGCCCGCGCGATAGTAGGGATTTTAAGGGCGGTTGCGATAAATGTTGCAGACAGGACCACGCACTTGCAAAGCGGCTCAGGTGAGTGTTGAAACGGATTTTCGAAGCCCCATAGGGCTCGATACTCATTCAAGTGGCTGAAGAAACCATATTCTGTACTCTGCCAGCCCAGCTGCCTACGCAAGCCGTTGCACCCATGATGTCCACGCTCGATCTTGAATCGCATCGAGCATGGTGTGACCGTGCTCCTACCCCGTGAATGCAAGTGTCGCGAAAACGAGGCGCATCTTCGCCAAATGGTGCGACCGGCAGCGCCTTAGGTCCGGCAGTTACCTGTGACCAGAGCCCCTGAACTACCTCCAAATTTTTGTAGAGTCTGGCACCTTCTTCAAGTGGAAGGCCAAGTACGGCGGGATGGATGTCTCGGATGCCAAGAAGCTAAAGGCTTTGGAGGAAGAGAACCGCAAGCTGAAGACACTGTTGGCCGAGACTATGCTCGACGTTGCGATGTTAAAGGACCTCAATTCAAAAAATGTATGGCCCGCCCGTCCGTGCAAGGGTCGTGGCAGTGCTAACGGGGACAGTCTGCATAAATGTATCCGGCCTCTGGCGAGTGGACCGCTGTTGCGGCCAGGCCATGATGAGATTCGCACGCATCGTTCTCAGATACATGGTTCGGGTAAGCACCCGCTTTTTTGAACAGAGCTTACGATGCGTTGATCAACTGTTTCGCCATCATCTTCTCGAACCTCGCAGTCAGGCGAGCGGCACTCCGTCAATTTTATCGAGGGGCGGAGTTGATGAATTGGCCCCAGCGCACAAAATGGCAACGCAAAAAGCGGCCTGAGGCCGCTTCGCGAAATGCCAAATTTTCTTTGAAAATCAGAGACTTGGTGCCCAGAAGAGGACTCGAACCTCCACGCCTTGCAGCGCTAGTACCTGAAACTAGTGCGTCTACCAATTCCGCCATCTGGGCACGGGCTTGGGAGCGGGGTGTTTATTGCCCTCGGGGGGCCAAGTCAACGCGGCGCGCGCGCTTAAAGGGGTGTTTGGGCAACTTTTTTTGGCTTTGCGGCGCGGCGTAGGCGCGCTCCCCTTAAAATCCTCGCCCCCACCCCGAAAATCCCAACACTGCACCTCGAAATCGCGCCACCGCCTCCGAACCCCCTGTCCAGGCCAGCAAATTTCCGTCCCCCTCTCAGAATCGCGGCACCTGCCCTGCCGTCCGCCCGAAAATTTGCGCCGTACCCCACAAAAACTTCCCTGCCGCCCCGTCACGCCCGCCTTTTGCCCCCTATATTATGTCTTATGGGTGCTTCGCCCGCCCGCTGCGGGCGGGTCGGGTCAGGGAGGTAAAACATGCTGGTTGCAACCACGGAATCGGTGCCGGGCTTTCGCCGGGCCAAGACATTAGGCCAAGTATTTGGCGTGGTGGTGCGCTCGCGCGGGCTGGGCGGCAATATCATTGCCAGCTTGCGCTCGCTCTTCGGCGGCGAAATCCATGAATACACCCAGCTTCTGGAAGAAGCGCGCCGCCAGGCGGTAGACCGGCTCGTCGCCAACGCCACCGCCATGGGCGCCAATGCGGTGGTGATGATGCGTTTTGATTCCTCCGAGATCGGCGAGAACATGAGCGAGATCGTCGCTTACGGCACCGCGGTCGTGCTGGAGGAAGAGCATGCTGCGTAACATCCTCCTCACCCTGGGCGGCGCCCTTCTGGTCACCGGCGCCATGGCGGGTATTTCCGGTCATTGGCAGGCCGCCGCCTTCATGCTCGTTTGGGGTGCAATCCTGGTTTTCGGCATCCTTTACGAGCGGGTGGCCTATAAGAAAATCCTGGATCAGGCGCCCACCGGCTCTGGCTGGCAGCGCACGGCGGAGCGCTTTGTCGATCCCAAAAGCGGCAAGCTGGTCACGGTTTATGTCAAGCCGCTCACGGGCGAACGGGCCTATGTGGCGGAGGGCAGCGCCGCTTAGCATGGCGGCGCCTAAAGCCCCTAAAGTGATGACATAACCGGCCCTTCGTGCCATAGAACGAGTCTAAACCGTTTAGGACCTCGTCATGCAGAACGATCTGGTCGTCGTGTTCGGCGCTTCGGGATTTTTGGGCCGCCATGCCGTGCGCGCCCTGGCCAAGGAAGGCTATCGCATCCGCGCGGTGACGCGCCGGCCCAACCTCGCCAATTTCCTCTTGCCGGCCGGCCAAGTCGGCCAGATTCAGATCGTGAAAGGCAACATCAACCGCGAGGAAGATATTGCGAAAGCCGTGGCGGGCGCCGCCATCGTGGTCAATTGCACCGGCGTTCTCTATGGCCATGGCAAGCAGGGCTTTGAGTCGATCAATTGCGACGCGCCCGGCCGCATCGCCCGAGCTGCGCTGGCGGCTGGCGTGACCAGCTTGGTGCATGTCTCGGCGCTCGGCGCCGATACTGAATCCGATTCCGGCTATGCCCGCTCTAAGGGGCTGGGCGAGCGCAACATGCGCGAGGCTTTCCCGCGCGTGACCATCTTGCGCCCATCGCTGGTCTTCGGGCCGGAGGACAGCTTCTTCAACCGCTTCGCCCAGATGGCGCGCTTTCTGCCTGCCCTGCCCCTGATTGGCGGCGGCCAGACGAAGTTCCAGCCGGTCTATGTCGCGGACGTGGCCGCGGCCATTCTCAAAGCGGTGCAGGATGTGCGCACCGCAGGCCGCACCTATCAGCTTGGCGGCCCCAAGACCTACAGCTTCAAGGAGCTGTTGCAGTTCATCCTGGCCGAGACCGGCCGCAAGCGCCTGCTCCTGCCCCTGCCCAGCTTCATCGCTTCGGTGATGGGCTTTGTCGCGGAGCTGCCGAGCTTCCTTCTGCCCATCCGCCCGGTTCTGACCGTGGATCAGGTGCGTCTCTTGAAGGCCGATAATGTGGTGCAGCCGGGCGCCTTCACGCTTGATGATTTGGGCATCACGCCGGCCAGCGTGGAATCGATCGTGCCGGGATACCTCTGGCGCTTCCATCCGAAGGGCCAGTTCAAGGATCAGGTCGCGATCAGCGCGCGGTAAGAAACAGCTTCTGCATACCTGTAATAGCGTCATGGCCGGGCATTGACCCGGCCATTTTCGTTTAGGCGATGCGGTGATCAAGCATTCCTGTCATCCCGGACGCGCCTCGGCGATTTCTTCGCCAGGCACTATGGCGCGATCCGGGACCCACTCAGAAATCTGAATGGTGTTGGAGTGGGTCCCGGGTCTCTCAGCCGACGCTTCGCATCGCCTGCTCGCCCGGGATGACATTCCCCGTTACCCCAAATACAGCCATGCCAGCAGCGCCACGCCGGAGGCGATGCGGTACCAGCCGAAAGGCTTGAGGCCGTATTTGCCGACAAAGCCGATAAAGCCCTTCACCACCACATAAGCGACGATGAAGCTGACCACGAAGCCAATGGCGATGTTAGTGGTGTCGGAGCCGGAGAAGTTGTGCCACTCCTTATAGAGGTCATAGACCGTCGCCCCCAGCATGGTCGGCACCGCGAGATAAAAGGTGAAGGCCGCGCCCGCCTTGCGGTCGACGCCTAAAAGCTCACCGCCCAGGATGGTCGCACCCGAACGCGAAACACCTGGGATCAGCGCCGCACATTGGCAAAGCCCGATCTGAAACGCCTTCGCCAGCGGCAGCGCATCGCCATCGGTATAGCGCGGCTTGGGCGCGGCGCGCTCCAAGATGAGGATCAGGATACCGCCCAAGACCCAGCAGGCGCCGATCACCGGCATGGCAAGGCTCGGCTGCAGCAAATACTCCTTGAGGAATTTGAACACCGTCGCGCCAAGCACCGCGGCTGGCAGGAAGGCGACAAGGACATTGAGGGTGAACTGACGCGCTTCGGGCTTAGAAGGCAGCCCGATCAGCACATCCCAGAACTTCTTCCAATAGACAGCGACCACCGAGAGGATGGCGCCGAACTGAATGATGATGGTGAAGGATTCCCATTTATTGTCGGGCAAGCCCAACAGCCGCTCACCCACCAAGAGATGTCCGGTGGACGACACTGGCAGAAACTCCGTCAGCCCTTCGAGAATGCCCAGAAGAATGGCATTGATAATATCGTGCATAAAACCCCGCAAACGCGACCCACATCTGATTTTGACCTATCACAGCCGCGCATAGCTAGCCATGCCGGTGCACCACCTTGATAAATTGTAACCGATACCCACCTCATTCCTGCCCCGTGTGGGCTTAGGTCTAGGAGGGACTTCATGAAATCGTTGTTGTTCGCAGCCTTTACGGCAGTGGGGGTCGCGGTTTCATCCGTTGCCCTCGCAGCAGGGGACATACCGCTGATCGAGCGCCAAAAGTTGTTTGGCAATCCAAGCCGCAGCCAGGGCAGGATCAGCCCGGACGGCAAATGGCTTTCCTATTTGGCGCCGCGTGACGGGGTGATGAATATCTGGGTCGCGCCGGTGAGCGATCCCTCCGCGGCCAAAGCGCTGACCTCGGAAAAGAAACGTCCGATCCGCGGCTATTTCTGGGCTCCGGATTCCGCCACCATCCTCTTTATCAACGACAAGGGCGGTGACGAGAACTTCCTGCTCTATAGCGTGAACGTCTCGAGCGGCGAGCAGAAGACACTGACGCCTTTTGAGAAGACGCGCGTCGAGGTGATTGGCGTTTCACCAGAAGTCAAAGATCGCATTTTGATCGGCCTCAACAATCGCGATCCGCACTGGCACGACGTCTACAGCCTGTCGCTTAAGGACGGCGCGTTGACCAAGGTGCTGCAGAATGACGGCAATTACGCGGGCTTTCTCGCCGATGCGCATTTGACCTTGCGCGGCGCGGTACGCTCCCGCCCCGATGGCGGCAGCGACTATTTCAAGGTTATCGATAACAAAGTGGAGACCAAACCCTTCGCGGATGTGGGGCTCGACGACTCCATGACCACGGGGCCGGCCGGTTTCACCACCGATGGCAAGACGCTGTACTGGGTGGATTCCCGTGGCCGCGATAAGGCGGCCCTCATCGCCGAAGATGTGGCGAACGGCAAAAAGACGGTGATTGCCGAAAGCGATAAAGCCGATATCGGCGAAACGCTCGCCAATCCCAAAACCGGCAAGGTGGAAGCCTATGCGGTCGATTATCTGAAGACGGAATGGACCGCGGTTGATCCGTCCGTCAAAGGCGATCTCGATTTCCTGCAAAAGAGCTTGAAGGGCGAAATCGCCATCACCTCGCGCAGCTATCAGGACGATCTTTGGACCGTCTCGGTGGATGCGGTAACCGCCCCGCCGGCGGTTTATCTCTATGACCGCAAAGCCAAGAGCCTGAAGCAGCTCTACGTCTCGCGTCCCGAGCTTACCGGTCTTCCGCTGGCCGCGATGCATCCGGTGGAGATCAAGACCCGCGACGGGCTGACGGAAGTCTCCTATCTCAGCTTGCCGCCGGGCAGCGATGCCAACGGCGATGGCGTTCCCGATAAGGCCTTGCCGATGGTGCTGTTCGTGCATGGCGGACCTTGGGGCCGCGATAGCTATGGCTATAACAGCGTGCATCAATGGCTGACCAATCGCGGCTATGCCGTGCTCAGCGTGAACTATCGCGCCTCCACCGGCTTCGGCAAATCCTACATCTCTGCGGGCAATCTGCAGTGGGGTTTGAAGATGCACGACGACCTGATCGATGCCGTCGATTGGGCCATCAAGAAAGGCGTCACCACCAAGGATAAGGTCGCCATCATGGGCGGTTCTTATGGCGGCTATGCCACCCTGGCGGGGTTGACCTTCACGCCCGACACCTTCGTTGCCGGTGTCGATATCGTGGGCCCCTCCAATCTTGCCACCTTGCTGAAAACCATTCCGCCCTATTGGGAAGCGGGCAAGGTGCAGTTCTATAAGCGCATGGGCGATCCCACTACGCCCGAAGGCCAGAAGATCCTGCACGACGCCTCACCGCTCTTCAAAGCGGACAAGATCAAGAAGCCGCTGCTGATCGGCCAAGGCGCCAACGATCCGCGCGTCAACCAGGCTGAATCCGATCAGATCGTGAAGGCGATGCGGGAGAAGAACATTCCGGTCACCTATGTTCTGTTCCCGGATGAAGGCCATGGCTTTGCCCGGCCGGAAAACTCCATCGCCTTCTGGTCCGTGACCGAGCAGTTCCTGGCTAAGAATCTGGGTGGCCGCGCCGAGCCCATCGGCGATGCCCTGAAGGCATCCACCGCGCAGGTTCCCAACGGGATCGAGTTCGTGCCGGGCCTGAAAGAGGCGCTGAAATAGACCTACGCACTATCTATTTTGAAGAGAGCCGCTCGCGAGAGCGGCTCTTTGTATTTGTACTCGATGTCATCCCCGGCCGAGTGCAGCGAACGAAAGTGAGCGGAGCGAGGGGAAGGGGACCCAGGTAGCAAAACCTGCTACGATGCAAAAAGCATCGATCATATAGTGAAATGGGGGGAGCTAATGATCATAGCCTGCATTGGATGGGGCTCATTAATATGGGACCCAAGAGGTCTGCCAATTCAGCGTCAATGGTTCAATGACGGTCCATTCGTGAAGGTCGAGTTCGCACGACAGTCGACGGACAACAGGATCACCCTCGTGATTCAGGATACTGCCAAGCCCGTTCGTGCGTTATGGGCGATAATGGACTGCAGTGATTTGAATACCGCTCGCCAAGCCCTAAAGCTCCGCGAGGGCATAGGCGATAAAAACTTCGAAAAAGATATTGGCCACTGGAAAGACGGCGACGCTGAGCCGAGCACGATTCAAAACCTACCGGAATGGGCGAAAGTACATAGCCTTGATGCTGTCGTGTGGACTGCGCTGCCGCCTAAGTTCAAAGGCCCTCCCAAAATGGAGAACCCAACGGTTGAACAGGTCATTGCTCATTTACGCAGTCTTGATGGCAATCAACGCGAAAACGCCGAGCGCTATGTCCGCCTCGCCCCTCGCCAAATCGACACGCCATATCGCCGACGCATAGAAGCCGAGCTTGGCTGGACGCCCAAAGAAATTTGGCCTGCCTAGCCTATTGCGGCCCTGCGAGCCGT
Organism: Rhizomicrobium palustre; assembly: GCF_011761565.1. Lineage (NCBI taxonomy): Bacteria > Pseudomonadati > Pseudomonadota > Alphaproteobacteria > Micropepsales > Micropepsaceae > Rhizomicrobium > Rhizomicrobium palustre. Next base: position 195,426 of record NZ_JAASRM010000001.1, read on the forward strand.
TCCACCTGGGTCCCCTTCCCTCGCGCTTCGCGCTCGCCGGGGATGACACGAAGGGGAATACCCCAATCCGACCAGAGGCCGTCCGAGAGGGCGGCCTTTTGCTTTACGCGCGCCCCGATTCGCGGCGCGCCCGTCATTTATGACAGCATTTTTTACTTATAGCGCAATCCATCCAGCCCACACTTCTGCGCCTCGCAAAATCTCGCATTTTTCTAGACAGCATTGCTGTCTTTCTTATGAGAATCCGCTGGATTCTTGCCTGCGACTGCCTTACGCACCCGTCATGGTCGAGAAGATGCTGAAATTCGTGAGCCTGGGTCGCGCGATGCCAGGCAAGCGCCCGCCGGAAGACCGCGCCCGCGACTTCCACGAGATTTATGCTGAGTTCGCCGCCGAGAAGGCCGCCGAGCAGGCCTCGCGCTGTAGCCAGTGCGGCGTGCCCTTCTGCCAGCAGCATTGCCCGCTCTCGAACAACATCCCGGATTGGCTGAAGCTGACCGCCGAGGGCCGCCTGCAAGAGGCCCATGAGCTCTCCCAGGCCACCAACAACTTTCCTGAAATCTGCGGCCGCATCTGCCCGCAAGACCGGCTCTGCGAAGGCAATTGCGTTATCGAGCAGTCCGGCCATGGCACCGTGACCATCGGCGCTATCGAGAAATACATCAACGACACCGCCTGGGAACAAGGCTGGGTCAAGCCCCTCGCCCCTACCCGCACGCGCGCGGGAAGCATCGGCATCATCGGCGCGGGCCCGGCGGGCCTCGCCTGTGCCGAAGAGTTGCGCAAGAAAGGCTATAGCGTCACCGTCTATGACCGCCACGACCGCGCGGGCGGGCTCCTCACCTATGGCATCCCCGGCTTCAAGCTGGAGAAGGATGTCGTGATGCGCCGCGTCAAGCGCCTGGAAGATGGCGGCATTGCCTTCAAGCTCAATTTCGAGGTTGGCCGCGACGCAACCCTCGCCGACATTCGCGCCTCTCATGATGCGGTCTTCGTCGCCACCGGCGTCTATAAGCCCCGCGAAATCGATGCCCCAGGCGTCGGCCTTCGCGCTATCGTGCCCGCGCTCGAATTCCTCACCGCCTCCAATAAGACCGGCTTCGGCGATACCATCACCGATGGTGAAAAGCTCAACGCCGCGGGCAAGAATGTCGCCGTGATCGGCGGCGGCGATACCGCCATGGACTGCGTGCGCACCGCGCTCCGCCAAGGGGCGAAATCCGTCACCTGCCTTTATCGCCGTGACCGCGAGAACATGCCCGGCTCCTTGCGCGAAGTGACCAATGCCGAGGAAGAAGGCGTCGATTTCCAATGGCTGACCCTGCCCAAGGGCTTCCTTGGCGATGCCGCCGTCGAAGGCGTGCGCATCTCGCGCATGCGCCTCGGCCTGCCCGATGCCACGGGCCGTAAATCGCCGGAAGAGATCAAAGGCGCCGATTACACGCTTCAAGCCGATCTCGTCATCAAGGCGCTCGGCTTTGATCCCGAGCCGCTGCCGGAACTCTTCAAGGAGCCGACGCTCGGCGTTTCCAAATGGGGCACGTTGCGCGTGAAGCCCTCCACCATGATGACCAATATCGAGGGCGTCTTTGCGGGCGGCGATATCGTGCGCGGTGCTTCTCTGGTGGTTTGGGCCGTGCGCGATGGGCGCGATGCCGCCACCGCCATCCATACCTATCTCGAAAACAAAGCGGCCCAGCCGCAAGCCGCGGAGTAGTTCCGATGACCGAGTATAACGGCGAGCAGGAAATCCAACGCTTCATCGCCAACGCCAAGAAATTGGAAGAGGCCCACGCCTACTCTCCCGATCAGGAGCACGATGCTTGCGGCGTCGGCCTCATTGCGGCGGTGGATGGCAAGCCCCGGCGCGAAGTCGTCACCCGCGCGATTGAAGCCCTTAAGGCGGTTTGGCATCGCGGCGCGGTGGATGCGGATGGCAAGACCGGCGACGGCGCTGGCATTCACATCCAGGTGCCGCAGGAATTCTTCCGCGCCCAGGTCAAGCAGACCGGCCATGCCCAGCGCTCGGGCCGCATCGCGGTTGGCCAGATCTTCCTGCCGCGCACCGATTACAACGCGCAGGAAACCTGCCGCACCATCGTGGAATCCGAAATCCTGCGCTCCGGCTTTTATCTTTATGGCTGGCGCCAGGTGCCGGTGAACATCTCCATCATCGGTGAGAAGGCCAATGCCACCCGCCCCGAGATCGAACAGGTGATGTTCGACACCGGCACCGACGACAATCTCGAAGAGCTCGACCGCAAGCTCTATCTCTGCCGCCGCCGCATCGAGCAGGCGGTGCGCGCCGCCCATATCGCCGATTTCTATGTCTGCTCGCTGTCCACGCGCTCGCTCATCTATAAGGGCATGTTCCTGGCCGAGCAGCTCGACAATTTCTATCCCGACCTCACCGACGAGCGCTTTGTTTCGGCTTTCGCCATCTTCCATCAGCGCTATTCGACCAACACCTTCCCCACTTGGCGCTTGGCGCAACCCTTCCGCATGCTCGCCCATAATGGCGAGATCAACACCGTCAAGGGCAACATCAACTGGATGAAGAACCACGAGGTCAAAATGGCCTCCGACCTCTTCGGCAGCGCGGGCGAGGACATCAAGCCGATCATTCAGCCGGGTTCCTCCGACTCCGCCGCGCTGGACGCGGTGTTCGAGACGCTGGTGCGCGCGGGCCGTCATGCCCCGCTCGCCAAGACCTTGCTGGTGCCGGAAGCCTGGAACAAGCAAGCCTCCACCATGCCGGAAGCCCACCGCGCCATGTATGCCTATGCCAATGCGGTGATGGAGCCGTGGGACGGCCCTGCCGCCCTCGCCGCCACCGATGGCCGCTGGGTGATCGCCGGCATGGACCGTAACGGCCTGCGTCCGCTGCGCTACGCCCTCACCGATGACGGGCTTCTCGTGGTCGGCTCCGAGACCGGCATGAACGCGCTCGACGACAATCACGTTACCCGCAAGGGCCGCGTCGGCCCCGGCCAGATGATCGCGCTCGATTTGCAGGAAGGCGAATTCTACGAAGACCGCAAGATCAAGGACAGCCTCGCCGCCCAGTACCCGTATGAAGAATGGACCAAGCGCATTGTGGCTCTGGACCCCATCATCGGGCCCGGCGATGAACCCTTGATGTTCGACGCCGAAACCCGCCGCGCCCGCCAGATCGCGGCGGGCTACACCATGGAAGACATGGAAACGGTGCTGCAGCCGATGGTCGAAGACGCCAAGGAGCCGATTGGCTCCATGGGCGATGACACCCCGCTGGCTGTGCTGTCAGAGAAATACCGCCCCCTCTCGCATTATTTCCGCCAGAACTTCTCTCAGGTCACCAATCCGCCGATCGATCCCTTGCGCGAAGAGCGGGTGATGAGCCTGAAAACCCGCTTCCAGAATCTCGGCAATGTGCTCGAGCAGGATGGCAAGCAGGCCGAGGTTTTTGTGCTGGAAAGCCCGGTCATCTCCACCGGCATGTTCCTGCGCATGAAGGAGCATCTTGAAGGCCGCTTCTTCGAGATCGACTGCACCTTTGCCACCGCCGAAGGCGGCGAAGGGCTGCAACAAGCCATTGACCGCGTGCGCACCGAAGCGGAAGAGGCCGTGCTGCAAGGCTATAACCACCTCATCCTCACCGATGAGAAGATCACCGAAGCGCGCGCCGCGCTGCCGATGATTTTGGCGACCGGCGCGGTGCATTCCCACCTCGTCCGCCGGGGCCTTCGCACCTATACCTCGATCAATGTGCGCGCCGCCGAATGCCTCGATACCCATTACTTCGCGGTCTTGATCGGCGTCGGTGCCACCACGGTCAATGCCTATCTCGCGCAGGAATGCATCGCCGACCGCCATGCGCGCGGGCTTTACGGCAATCAGCCGCTCGGCCAATGCGTGAAGAAATATCTCGACGCGATCAGCGCCGGGCTGCTCAAGATCATCTCCAAGATGGGCATCTCGGTGATCTCGTCTTATCGCGGCGCCTATAATTTCGAGGCCGTGGGCCTGTCGCGCTCCATGGTCGCCGACATCTTCCCCGGCATGCCCAGCCGCATTTCCGGCATCGGCATGACCGGCATCGCCAAGAAAATCGCCCGCCTGCACGCCCGCGCTTTTGATGGCGAGGCAGCCACCCTTCCCATCGGCGGCTTCTATAAGGCGCGCGCTGCGGGGGAAACCCATGCCCATAAGGGCGATCTCATTCATCTCTTGCAGACCGCCGTCGCGACCGAAAGCTACTCCACCTATAAGCGCTTCTCGGATGGCGTGCGCGCCATGCCGCCGGTCTCCTTGCGCCATCTGATGGATTTTCGCGAAACCGGCCAGCGCGTGCCGCTGGAGGAAGTGGAATCCATCACCGAAATCAGAAAACGCTTCGTCACCCCCGGCATGAGCCTGGGCGCCTTGTCGCCCGAAGCCCATGAAGCCCTCAACATCGCCATGAACCGCATCGGCGCCAAATCCGATAGCGGCGAAGGCGGTGAAGACCCGGTGCGCTTCAAGCCCAAATCCAATGGCGACAACGCCAATTCCGCGATCAAACAGGTCGCCTCAGGCCGTTTCGGCGTCACCGCGGAATATCTCAACCAATGCCGCGAGCTGGAAATCAAAGTCGCCCAAGGGGCCAAGCCCGGCGAAGGCGGCCAGCTTCCCGGCTTCAAAGTCACCGAGATGATCGCGCGCCTGCGCCATTCCACGCCCGGCGTGACGCTGATCTCGCCGCCGCCACATCACGACATCTATTCCATCGAAGACCTCGCCCAGCTCATCTATGACCTCAAGCAGATCAATCCGATTGCGCGGGTTTGCGTGAAGCTGGTCGCGGCCACCGGCATCGGCACGATTGCTGCGGGCGTGGCGAAAGCCAAAGCGGATGTGATCCTGATCTCGGGCCATAATGGCGGCACCGGCGCTTCTCCTCTCACCTCCATCAAATATGCGGGTGCGCCGTGGGAGATGGGCCTGACCGAAGCCAATCAGATCCTGACGCTGAACAATCTTCGCCACCGCGTCACGCTCAGAACCGATGGCGGGCTGCGCACCGGCCGCGATATCGTCATGGCGGCGATGATGGGGGCCGAGGAATATGGCATCGGCACCGCCTCGCTGGTCGCGATGGGCTGCATCATGGTGCGCCAATGCCAGTCCAACACCTGCCCCGTCGGCGTCTGCACCCAGAATGAAAAGCTGCGCGAGAAATTCACCGGCACGCCCGACAAGGTGATCAACCTCTTCAGCTTCATCGCCGAGGAAGTGCGCGAAATCCTGGCCTCCCTTGGTTTCCGCAAACTCGAAGACGTCATCGGCCGCACCGATCTTCTCACTCAGATCAGCCGCGGCGCCGAAGAACTCGACGATCTCGACTTGAATCCGCTGCTGGTGCAGGCCGACCCCGGCACCCATGCGCGCTATTCGACGCAAAAGGGCCGCAACGAAGTGCCCGACACCCTCGATGCGCAAATCGAGAAAGACGCCTGGGCGCTGCTGGATCACGGCGAGAAGATGCAGCTCACCTATACGGTGCGTAACACCATGCGCTCCATCGGTGCCCGCACCTCGTCACATATCGTCAAGAAATACGGCATGACCGGCCTGCCGCCGGGCCATCTCACCTTGAAGCTGCGCGGCTCTTGCGGCCAATCGCTGGGCGCCTTCGCGGTACAAGGCCTGAAAATCGAAGTCTTTGGCGACAGCAACGATTATGTCGGCAAAGGGCTTTCGGGCGCCACCATCGCCATCCGCCCACCGGTTTCGGCGAAGTTCATCGCGCGCGATAACACCATCATCGGCAATACCGTTCTCTACGGTGCCACGGCGGGTAAGCTCTTCGCCGCGGGCCAGGCGGGAGAGCGTTTCGCGGTGAGAAACTCTGGCGCCACCGCCGTCATCGAAGGCTGCGGCTCCAATGGCTGCGAATACATGACCGGCGGCCTGGTCGCGATCCTCGGCCGCGTTGGCGACAACTTCGCCGCGGGCATGACCGGCGGTATGGCGTTCGTCTATGATGCGGACGAACGTTTCACCGATCACGTCAACCCCGATAGCGTCATCTATCAGCGCGTCTCCACCGTGCATTGGGAAAATGTGCTGCGTAGCCTGATCGAGGAACACAAAACCGAAACGGCCTCGGCCTGGGCGGCGGAACTCCTCACCAATTGGGATGTGGAACTCGCCCATTTCTGGCAGGTAGTGCCGAAGGAAATGGTCTCTCGCCTCTCCCACCCGCTCGCGGACAAGGTGGAAGCGGCAGAATAATACATCTTTCACCTCCCCCTTGCGGGGAGGTGCTTTTGCGAACCCATATTGTCATCCCGGACGCGCCCGCGAAGATCACGACATCTGGCACAAGGGCGCGATCCGGGACCTACTCAGAAATATGAACATTGTTGAAGTGGGTCCCGGCTCTGCGCGCTCCCTGCTCTCGCAGCGAACGCTTGGCCGGGATGACAGATTGGTCAATTCCCCCCAAAAGACCTCCCCGCAAGGGGGAGGTAAAACGCATATTGCGCATCGTTGCCGCGCGGCATCCCTGTGCCTTAACCACGGTAGCGCGCTCAGGCATTTTGGGGAGCAATCTTCCAAAAGCCTGAGACTTCCTTGGCCAGCAAACGCATCTTTCTTCTGGATGGGCATCCCGATCCCTCGCCGGAGCGCCTTTGCGCCGGGCTGACAGATGCCTATGCGGCAGGCGCTTTGCGCTCAGGCCATGAGGTGCGGCGTTTCGACCTCGGCACCATGACCGTGCCTTTGATGCGCACCAAGGGCCAATTCGAAACCGGTATGGCGCGTGGAGACGCGGCGCATGTGCAGGATGCCATCGTCTGGGCCGATCATGTCGTGATCATTCACCCGTTATGGATGGGCAATGTTCCGGCCATGTTGAAAGCGCTGATGGAACAGGTCTTCCGCAACGATTTCGTGCTCACCGATCCCGCCGACAAGACCTCGCCCAAAAAGCTGAAGGGCAAAACGGCCCATCTCGCCGTCACCATGGGCATGCCGAGCCTTCTCTATCGCTGGTATTACAGCGCCTGCGCCGTGCGCGCGGTGGAAAACAACCTCCTCGCCTTCTCCGGCATCCGCCCGATCAAGCGCACCCTGATTGGCGGCGTCGAGACCATGAGCGACGAGGATTGCCAGCACTGGTTCGCGAAAATGCAACAAGCCGGCGCGCGGGCGCGGTAGCAACATTTTCGTCATGGCCGGGCTCCGACCCGGCCATGACGGTTAGGTTTAGGATCACTTCTTCCCCCGCACCTTCCTTTTCAGCCTTGGCATTTTCCTGCGCTCCGGCATCACCTCGTTGGCGAGCTTCCTCACCTTCAGATACCGTTCGACAAGATCGAGCTTGGCCAGGAACGCCGCTCTCGGATCGGGGCGCCTGCAGCTTTCCTCAAACGCCGTCAGTTCCTCTTCGAACAACAACAGCATGCGCTGATTGAGCGAATCCATCCAATCATTGGTGAAATCATAAGCGCCTTCGGGACGCGGCAGCTTTTTCACCATGCTCTGATCCAGCGGGTTCATGTACGCCCCTCCTTTGCCTCTTCCTCGAAATGGGAAGGCGGGCTCGGCGGGTCAAGACTATATTCCGTACACGTACCAAAAAACCGCTCTATCCCCCTCGTTAAACATTTCCAAAGAGCGGCCTAACCGTTTGCCTTGCTGCCCATTTCGCCTCATGCACCAGGGCGCAAAAAATAAATCTATCCCCCTCTTTCAGACCGGCCTTACACTTCCCCGCGTTACAGCTCAAAAGAGGGGGCGAACCGGTCGTCCGATTTGCGAGCTGTGATCGGCGCCCTGCGAAGCTTGGACTAACGAACCAAGCGAAGCAGGGGGTGTGCTCGGTCGCCCCGCCTGCTCACCAATGGAGACGCTCCAGAGAGCAGATGCGCGCGAGACGTCGCTGGTCGGAAGATGTGAACATCTTTCGGGTGATAGCGCGACCGATGTCACGTCATAGAACGCCGGGTGCGGAACGCCGGAAGGCGGATATACGCGAAAGGCTTCAAGTTACCATGCTTGAAGCGAACAACCTGTGCTGCACGCCGCCTCCGGCGCCCGCACCGCCCCTCTACTCTCCGCGCGCAAGCGGCGGAGCGCGTTGCCGTGCCATTCACCTCCCCCTTCCCCTCTTCGCCTCCCGGTGCTATACCCCTCCCCGGTATATACCCCCCAGGGGTACAAGAGAGGCGCCGTGACTAAGGCCGATCCCAAACTTCTTTCCCGCCTCGCCCGTATCGAGGGCCAAGTGCGCGGTGTCATCCGCATGGTGGAGGAAGAGCGCTATTGCATCGACGTCTTGAACCAGACCCAGGCGATCAAGGCCGCGTTGAGTAAGGTCGAGGCCGAGGTTTTGAAGGGCCATGCCGCGCACTGCGTCGCCCATGCCATCAAATCCGGCAATGCGCGCGATCAGAAGCAGAAATTCGACGAGCTTGTGGAGTTGTTCAGCCGCTATGGAAAATGAAACGCTGAATCTCAAAGACCCCGTTTGCGGCATGACGCCGGCCCCGGAAAAAGCCATCGCCAAGGGCAACACCTCGGTGCGGGACGGCGTGCGCTACATCTTCTGCTGCGCTGGCTGCAAAACAAAATTCGATGCCGAGCCTACACGCTATGTGGTGTCATCGCCCGCGACTGCGGGCGACCCAGGTGGAGTTGCTGAGCCCTCAACGCCGATACATCGGTCTATTCTAAAGCCTGCTGAGCCGCGAGACCTGGATGGCCCGCAGTCGCGGGCCAAGACACATGGGGGCACGTGCTGCGAACATCACCACCACACCGCGCCAAAACCGCCGCCCGCCAACGCCAAGAACATCCTCTACACCTGCCCGATGCACCCTGAGGTGAAGCAGATGGGCCCGGGCGATTGCCCGCTGTGCGGCATGGCACTGGAACCGGCTGATCCCACAGCCGCGCAGGATGACAGCGAACTCAAGGATATGAGCTTCCGCTTCAAGGTTTCGCTGGCACTCACCTTGCCGGTTTTCCTTCTCGCTATGGCGGGCGATGCGATCCCGCTCTCGCACCAGATCAAGGCCATCATCGAAGCGGTGCTCGCCGCCCCCGTGGTGGCCTGGCTGGGCTGGCCGTTTTTTGTGCGCGGCTGGAAAGGCGCTATCAGCGGTCACGCCAATATGTTCACCCTGATCGGCTTGGGCGTGGCGGTGTCCTATCTCTACAGCCTCGCGGTGTTGATCGCGCCCGGCATTGTGCCCATGGCGGTGCATGGCAAAATGGGACCGCCGGTCTATTTCGAAGCCGCCGCGGTCATCATCACTTTGGTGCTGCTCGGCCAGGTCTTGGAGTTGAAAGCCCGCGCGGGCACAGGCGCCGCCTTGCGCGCCCTTCTTGATCTGTCGCCCAAAACCGCTTTGCGCCGCACGGCAAATGGAACGGAGACCATCGCCCAGGCCGATATTCAGCTCGGCGATGAATTGATCGTCCGTCCCGGCGAGGCCGTGCCCACTGATGGCGAGGTGATCGAAGGGATGAGCGCCATCGATGAATCCCTTCTCACCGGTGAATCCATGCCCGTCGCCAAACACACCGGCGATGCCGTCACCGGCGGCACGCTGAATGGACAAGGCGCGCTCACCATCCGCGCCACCCGCATCGGCGCTGATACCATGCTGGCGAAAATCGTCGCTCTGGTGGCCGAAGCGCAAAGAAGCCGCGCCCCGACGCAAAGCCTCGCCGATGCGGTTTCGGCCTGGTTCGTGCCGATTGTCACCGGCGTGGCGATCCTTGCTTTCATCGCTTGGCTCGCGGCCGGATACAACTTCGATTATGCGCTGCTGGCAGCCGTCTCAGTGCTGATCATCGCCTGCCCTTGTGCGCTGGGTCTCGCCACACCGATGTCGGTGATGGTGGCGGTCGGTAAAGGCGCCCATTCCGGTGTGCTGGTGAAAAACGCCGCCGCGTTGGAGAAATTCGCCGCCGCCGATGTGCTGGTACTGGATAAGACCGGCACCATCACCGAAGGCCGTCCCAGCCTCACGGCCATCTATGCGCCGCAAGGCGAGAACGAACTTCTCACCCTCGCCGCCGCGCTGGAAGTCAAAAGCGCCCATCCCTTGGCGAAGGCGGTACTGGAAGCTGCCAAAGATCTCACCTTACCCGCGGTCGAAAATTTCGAAAGCATCACCGGGCAAGGCCTCAAGGGCCGCATCGAGGGCGCCGAGATCCGCATCGGCAATGCCGCGTTCATGGCGGGGATCGACCTCTCGGCCCTTGAAGCCGAAACCACGCGCCACGCAGGCGCTACACTCCTCTATGTCGCGCGCAACACTGAGGCGCTGGGCTTCCTCGCCGTGCAAGACAAGCTGAAGCCGGATGCCGCCGTGCTGCTCAAGAGCCTCGATCTGAAAATCGTGCTCGCCACCGGCGACAGCGAAGAGGCCGCCGCCGCCATCGCAGCCGAAGCAGGCATCAGCGAACCTCATGCCCGGCTTATGCCCGAAGGCAAGGCCGAGCTTGTCCGCAACCTGCAAGGCCAAGGCCATACCGTCGCCTTCGCGGGCGATGGCGTGAATGACGCCCCGGCGCTCGCCGCCGCCGATGTCGCCATTGCCATGGGAGGGGGCTCTGATGCCGCCATTGAGACGGCGGGGCTGGTGCTGTTGAAGGGCGATCTTTCAGCCCTCCTCAAGGCCCGCCACCTCGCCCGCGCCGCCCGCACCAATATGAAACAGAATCTCGCCTTCGCCTTTTTCTACAACGCGCTGGGCGTGCCTTTGGCGGCGGGGGTGCTCTATCCCTTCACCGGCTGGCTGCTCTCGCCCATGATCGCGGCTGCGGCGATGAGTTTCAGTTCGGTCTCGGTGATCGCCAATGCGTTGCGCCTGAAGGGGGCTAGGCTTTAAACTCCGGCGCGACAAGAGGGGGCGCCGGTGGTTAAACGGGTGTGGAGTAAGAGCAAGCGGCCGTCATGGCTCCGCCGGATCCTGTGGGCCGTGTTCGCCCTCCTGGTGCCGCTGCCACTCGCCTATCTGGTGATCTTCCGCTTTGTCCCCATCCCCATCACCCCCCAGATGATTGGCGATTACGTCACGCTGCAAGAGGTGCATCAGAGCTGGCGCTCGATCGATGATATGTCCCCCGCGCTGCGCCACGCCGTCATCGGCTCGGAGGATCAGCTTTTCTGCACCCATCACGGTTTTGATTGGGATGATATCCAGCTCGCCTTGAAGCAGCATGATGAGAAGCCCGGCAAAAAGCTGCGTGGCGCATCCACCATTTCCCAGCAGGTCGCCCGCACCCTGTTCCTCGCCCCGGTCCGCAGTTGGGTCCGCAAGGGGCTCGAGGCTTACCTGACCGTGCTGGTGGAATTCACCTGGCCGAAAAAGCGAATTTTAGAGGCCTATCTTAACCTCGTGGATTGGGGGCATGGGAACTATGGCGCCGAGGCTGCCGCCCAGGCCTATTTCCACAAAAGCGCTGCCAAGCTGACGGCTTCCGAGGCGGCACGGCTGGCCTCCATCCTGCCTAACCCAGACAAATGGAAGGCGCAAAAGGCTGGTAAAGCCCGGATGAGCCGCGCCATGGCCCGCGAGCATGAAGCTTCGCGCGATGATCTCGATCGCTGTGTGAGGTAGTACTAGGAGTATCGAGGCAGTTTTATTACACTACCCGGATGCGCCGTTTGACCCACCTCGTATTTCAACCCGCCTCCCGGCTGGTCCGCCTCGTCCTTGGGGAGAAGCGGCTGGTTGTTGACCTGCAACCTGGGGAGGATTTCCACGCCCAGCTCCCGGTCTTCGAGGATGAGGACGAGACGCGCTGCGTCGGGCTATGGGCCATTCTGGATCACGTCGAAGGCAACTACCCCGACGCCCCGCTGATCCCCGAAGATGCCGCCGAACGCGGCGAGGCGTTGCGCTGGCTCGATTGGACTGCCACCGTCTTTACCGACCAAGTGACCCGTCGCGTGGTGTTCGAGAAAGCCAATCCGCGCTTCACCGGCAACCCCTCCCGCTCCACCCCCGACATGAACGTGATCCGCGCCGGGCGCGATGCCTTGCGCGACATGATCCCCATGCTCGCCGCCACCATGGATGAGCGCGGCAATCTTGTCAGCCGGGCTTGCACCATCGCCGATCTGGCGCTCGCTGCGCATATCTCCTCGCTGGATTATTTTGGCGAGATTGCCTGGGACCAGAGCGCCCCCTTGAAGGAGTGGTATATGCGGATGAAGTCGCGCCCTTCTTTCCGCTCGCTTCTGGCCGATCGCGTGCCCGGCCAGCCGCCGATCAAATATTATGCCGATCTCGATTTCTGAGCTTTCCGAGGCCGTCCGCCAGCGGGCGAAAGAGGAAGGCTTTGATGTGGTGCGGCTCGCAAAAGCCGTCGCCCCGCCCCATGCCACGGAACGCCTCAGCGAGTTCTTGGAGGCCGGTCGCCACGGCGAAATGGAATGGCTCGCCAAGAATGCTGAGAAGCGCGCCGATCCTTCCGTTCTATGGCCGGAAGCAAAAAGCATCATCGTGCTGGGTGTGAATTACGGTCCTGATCACGATCCGCGCGATGATCTTGGCGATAAGACACGCGGGGCGATTTCGGTTTATGCCCGCGGCGATGATTATCACGATGTCATCAAGAAAAAGCTCAAGAGCTTCGCAGGTCATCTATGCGCAACCTATGGCGGCGATGCCAAGGTGTTTGTCGATACCGCGCCGGTCTTGGAAAAAGCCATCGCCGAACAATCGGGCATGGGCTGGCAAGGCAAGCATACAAACCTCGTCAGCCGCGACTATGGCTCCTGGCTATTTCTAGGTTCGGTCTTCACCACCCTTGAACTCGAAGCAGACGAACCCCATCTCACTCATTGCGGCCAATGCCGGGCCTGTTTGGATGCCTGCCCGACCGAGGCCTTCCTGTCGCCCTTCCGCATGGATGCGCGGCGCTGCGTGTCTTACCTCACCATCGAGAATAAGGGCCCCATCCCCGCCGAGTTTCGTATCGCGATTGGCAATCGCATTTATGGCTGTGATGACTGCCTGTCGGCCTGCCCATGGAACAAATTCGCGCAAACCTCGCAGGAAGCCCAATTCGCCGCGTGCGCGATCACGCAGCAGCCGAAGCTCGCCGACCTCGCCCGCCTCGACGACGCCGAATTTCGCACCCTCTTCCGCGCTTCGCCGATCAAACGCATTGGCCGCGACCGCTTTATCCGGAATGTGCTGATCGCGATTGGCAATTCAGGCGATCAGACCCTCGCCGCCGAAGCCGAACGACTTCTCACCGATGCCTCGCCCTTGGTACGCGGCATGGCAGTCTGGGCGCTTTCCCGCCTCAGGTCCAATTTCGAAAGTTTGCGCGCGCGCCATCGCCCGAGCGAAACCGATCCGGCGGTGCTGGAGGAATGGGATCGCGTTTAGCGCGGCAGGCTCGAAAGATAGCGCTTGGCGTCCGCCGCGGTTTCGCCTTGCCCCGAACTCGCCGCCTTCTGCCAATCCTTGCGCGCGCCCACATTGTCGCCAGCGGAGAATTTCATCTTGCCGCGTTCCAGAAGAGCTGGCGGATAATCGGGATAGACCTCCAAGGCGCGCACAATATCGCTGGCGGCATCGGCCTTTTTGTCCTGCGCCCAACGCGCCGAAGCGCGCAGGACCAGAAGATCGGCGCGATTACTATCCTGCCCCAGAACGACGGAAAGATCGGCTTCGGCACCCTTCCAATCCTTCATCAGCCCGCGTGCCCTGGCGCGGTCCGCGTAGGTGGCCATATCATTCGGCAAATCCGACAGCGCCGAGGAATAAGACGCCACCGCATCGCGCGGCTTATTGGAAAGCATCCAGGCGGCGCCTGCCTGCTGAAACAGCGCGGCGCGTTCGCCCTTGGGCACATCGCGGTTACGGCCGAGAGCATCGAGTACCCGCGCAGCCTCGTCGTAACGCTTCAAGGCATAAAGCGCGAGGGCGTGGCAATGCATCGCCGCGCCACCACCGCCATGGGTTTGCCATTCCGCGGCTTTGCGCTCCGCCGTCTGAGGGCTCCTATCCACCATGGAAACACAACCGCTGTAATCGATATCTTCGGCAAAAGCGGGCGTGGCTACGACCATCAAACCCAACAACGCGGCGCGCTTCAGCATGCGTCCATCTCCTTCAGCAGTGCTTCCAGCGTGATCTCGATCAGCTTCAAATTGGTGGGGGAGGAGATGCGATGATCCGCGCCTTTGACCAAAGTGAAGGTCACATCGCCCTCGATCTGGTCCACCAGCTTGAAGCCTTGTTGCCAAGGCACGTCGGTGTCCGCGGTGCCATGCAGGATGCGCACAGGCCACTTGGCCCGCAGAATTTTATTCAGCACCAGATTGTTGCGACCGTCTTCCAGCAGCGTCCGCGTGATAGGATAACCGCCCTCCGCATAATTCCAGACGCCTTTTTCCTGCACCACCGCCTGCACTTCCGGCGGCATGCGCGACCAGATGAGGTCTTCGGTGAAATCCGGCGCCGGAGCAATCAGAAGCATTCCAGCGACACGCTCCGGCCGCGCATGGGCCAGAAGCGTAGAAATCCAGCCGCCCATACTGGAGCCGACCAACATCTGCGGCCCTTCGGTCAGTTCATCAAGCACGGCCAAAGCATCATCGCGCCAGCGCGAGATGGTTCCGGCGGCAAAATCGCCCGAAGACTCGCCATGGCCGAAATAGTCGAAGCGCAAGAAGGCGCGGTCATTCTTCTCGGCCCAATCGGACAAAGCTTGCGCCTTGGAGCCGGACATGTCGGAATGGAAGCCGCCAAGCCAGAGAATCCCGGGCCCGCGCCCGGCTATGCGGCGATAGGCAATCGTCTCGCCACCATCGCGCGCAAAAGTGAAAGGATCGGCCATTGCAACTTCCCGGAAAATCCCACAATGCGTCAAAGCACGTCCGGCCTCAAAGCACCAGCCGGAAGCTGTTCATGAAACATGTGTTAGGCCTGGGGAGGTCCGCATGAGGTTCAAGGTTCTTTTCCTTTTGGCGGCCTTCCTGTTCGGGATGGCGGCCCCCGCCTCTGCCCAAGCCGTGCCTCTGCGCGCACCGACCTCGCATATTGAAGTGGGCACCCTGCCCCCCGCCGGGGTCTCAAGCTTCGACCCCGTGAAGGCGACCGATGCTTATCTCGCCCAAGTTCCTGCTGCCAAGCGTGCCAAGACCGACGCCTATTTCGAAGGCGGCTATGTGCTGCAAGTGGTCGATCTGATCTATGGCTTGGTGATCGCGGGCGTCCTGTTATGGGGAAAATTCTCCAGCCGCATGCGCGAGTTCGCGGAAGGCGTCACACGCCATCGCTTCTGGCAGGCACCGATCTACATTGCCCAGTATGTGGTGGTGACGACGGTGCTAATGCTGCCGCTTGCGGTCTATGAGGGCTTTTTTCGCGAGCATAAATACGGCCTCTCCAATCAGACCCTCGGCCAATGGGCAGGCGAGTTCGGTATTGGGTTTGTGATTCAGCTCATCGGCATGACGGTTCTGTTGACCCTCATCTACGCCGCTGCGCGCGCGGCGCGCCGGGCCTGGTGGATATGGGGCGCGGGCATCACCATCGCCGGCATGGTGTTCATGATGCTGATCGCGCCGATCGTTGTCGAACCGCTGTTCAACAAATATACCCCGCTGCCGGATAGCGGCATGAAGAACGCCATCCTCTCCATGGCGCGCGCCAATGGCATTCCCGCCAAGAATGTCTATGTCGTGGATGCGTCCAAACAGACCAAGAAGGTTTCGGCCAATGTCGCAGGCCTGTTCGGCACGACCCGCATCGCGCTGAACGACAACCTTCTGAACCGCGGTACCCCCAGCGAGGTTCTCTCCGTTCTTGGCCATGAGATGGGTCATTACGTGATGAACCATGTCGGCAATTTCGTCGTCTGGATGGGTCTTCTGATCCTGTTCGGTTTCTGGTTCGTGGATAAGGCGTTCTATGGGCTCGCCGGTATCTTCGGCGGCAATTGGGATGCGCGCAGCATTGACGACCCTGCGGGCCTGCCCGCGGTAATGGCGCTGATTTCAGTGTTCTTCTTTTTCGCCACACCCGTGACCAACACCATGATCCGCACCCAGGAAATCGAGGCGGATATCTATGGCCTCAACGCGGTGCGCCAGCCCGATGCCTTTGCGAAGGTGGCCCTGATGGCCGGCGAATACAGGAAGCTGGAACCCGGCAAGCTCGAAGAAACCGTCTTCTTCGATCACCCATCGGGGCGCAATCGCATCCTGATGGCGATGCGCTGGAAGGCGGAGCATCTGAACGACCCGGACATCATGGCCGGGCCGATCTCCCCGCAGTAACTATTTAAGGCTTACGCCCAGCGGCACCAAAAACGCCGCTGCGGCGCTTCTCTGCTCCGCCGACCATTCGGCCATCAGGCTTTGGGCGAGCGTCGCCTGGCTTTTCAAGATCACCCCGTCATCCAGGATTTTCAGGCCATTGGCCTTGAGCGTCGAGCCGGTGGTGGTGATGTCGACGATGGCTTCCGCGGTGCCCGCAGTGGGAGCACCTTCGGTGGCCCCGGCACTCGGCACAATGCGGTAATCCGAAATACCGGCGCTGGCGAAATAGCTGCGCGTCAACTGCGTGTACTTCGTCGCGATGCGCAAGCGCTTCTTGTGACGGGTCGCGTAGGCGGCACAGATGTCATCGAGGTCCGCCATGGTGGAGACATCGATCCAGCTTGCGGGCACGGCAACCACCACATCGGCAAAGCCAAAGCCGAGCGGCTGCAACAGCGCGATGCGGCGGTCGAGTTCCGGCGCAGCCTCGCGAATAAGGTCTTCGCCCGTAACGCCGAGATGCACATCGCCATTGGCGAGCGATGCGGCGATTTCGGAGGACGACAACAGCATCACATCGATGCCGGGATGGCCTTCCACGGTCGCGCGATAGCCGCGCGCACCCGCAGTTTGCTTCAAGGCAATGCCAGCGGTGCCAAGATAGGCATCGAACTGTTCTTTCAAGCGTCCCTTGGAAGGAACGGCAAGAGTCACCATATCTGTCATTGTGCCGCTCTCGCTGCGATGAGGCGCTCAGTGCGGATGGCACAGCCCACCGCGGTGGTGCCACGCGGCGCGCCCAGCGTTTCCATGAGCGTATCATAACGCCCGCCACCAGCGACCTCGCCGCTATGGGTCCAGAATTCGAAGACGAAGCCGGTGTAGTATTCAAGATTGCGCCCGAAATGGGCGACGAAGCGCACGCGGGCAGGATCGATATCCATCGACTTCAAGGCATGCAGGCGATCCGCCATAGCCGAAAGCGGCTTCAGCATTTTGACCGCCACAGGCTTGGTCAGGGCCCGCAACCGCTCGAGCGCCTCCTCGCAAGGCCCACTCACCTTCAAGAATTCACTGATGAGATCGGCGACATCGGCATCAAGGCGCACGCTTTCGCCTTCGCAAGCCTGCAACGTCAGACGCTCAATGATTTCATCGCGCGTGCGGCCGCCGAGCGGGGCATCGCCAGCCGCGTCGATCATATTCTCGATGGTGGGCTTCAGCTCCATCAACTTGAGACCCGCGAGCTTATCCACGGTGCGCTCTGCATCGCTGCCCTCGCCCGCCACCATGCGCGCCAAGAGTTTTTCGAAATAGCCCGTGCGCCAGACATGACGCTTCAGCCGTCCGCGCCATTGGGCGGGTACATCGAGGGCATCGATCAGGGTGTTGAAGAGGCCGAGATCGCCCACGATCATGGAGAAATTGTTTACACCGCCCGCGCGCACCGCCTCGGCGGCAAGGCCCATCATTTCGGCATCGCCCGCGGCACGATCCGGCAAGCCGAGCAACTCAGCGCCCGCTTGCCAAAACTGGCCTGCACCAGGCTGATGGCGGAAGGCAGGACCGTGATAGCAAAGCCGCGCCGGATAAGGATTTCCGCTCTCCACCTGCCACTTACAGGTCGGGATGGTGAGGTCGGGGCGCAGACACAACTCCTGGCCCGACGGATCAGTCAGCTCGAAAGTGCGGCGGCGGATATCCTCGCCCGAACGGTCAACGAAAAGGTGCGCGGGCTGAAGGATCGCAGGCTCGTGCCGCGTATAGCCTTTAGCGCCAAAAACGCCGAGCACCGCATTGGCGACACCATCCAGCGCCGCAATCTCGTCAGGACCATAGGTGGGAAAGGACGGCATTTATTGCCCCAGCATGGAAAGCACCTTGGCCACCATGTCTTCGCGTTTGACGGTTTCTTGCGCAGCCCGCGCGCCGACCCATTCGGCCCGACTTTCGACCGATTTGGAAAGCTCCGCACCGAGCTTCAGGTCTTTGATGGTGACGACACCTTGAGCGCGTTCGTCATCGCCTTCCATCACCACCAGCGCCGCGTCGCGCTTATCGGCATATTTGAGCTGGTCTGGGATTTTCTTAGTGCCGACATAGGTCTCCGCACGAATACCCGCGGCGCGCAGTTCTTTGGCGAGGCGGAAGGAAGAAACCGTATCGCCCATGGCGAGCACGATCACCAGGGGCTTCACCTCGCCCACCAGCCCGCGCGAAGTCAGCGCGGCAAGAAGACGGGAAACACCAATGGAAATGCCGGTAGCCGGAACCTGCTGGCCGGTGAAACGCGCGACGAGATCATCATAACGCCCACCGCCCGCGACCGAACCGAACACGACCTCCTGGCCGTCTTCGTTTTTCACTTTGAAGGTGAGCTGGGCTTCGAATACCGGGCCGGTGTAATAGTCCAGACCGCGAATGATCGAGGTATCGGGCGCGATCTGATCTTCGCCATAGCCATTCTCACGGCAGAAACGCACTATCTCGAAAAGCTGATCGATGGCGGCGTTAGCCTTGGCATCTTCGCCAACAATCTCACGCAGCACGGGGCGGAAGTCGCCCTGCACACCGCCAATTTCCAGGAAACGCAGGATTTTGGCAGCAGCCTCATCCGAAAGTTGCGCGCCCTTGGTGTAGTCGCCGGATTCGTCCTTGCGACCTTCGCCGAGCAGCGCGTTCACACCATGGACACCCAAACGGTCGAGCTTATCAATCGCCCGCATGGCAATGCCGCGGCGCTCGCGCTCTTCCACCGGCAGACCGACCGCATCAAGTACGCCATCAAGAATGCCGCGGCTGTTGATCTTCACGACATATTCGCCGCGCTTGAGGCCCAGCGCCTCCAAGGCATCGCAGACCATCATCAGAAGCTCGGCGTCGGCGGCGGGGGAATTGGACCCCACCGTGTCGGCATCGAACTGGGTGAATTCGCGATAGCGGCCCGGGCCGGGCTTCTCATTGCGATAGACTAGGCCCGTCTGATAGCGGCGGAAGGGCTTGGGCAGGTTCTGGAAATTCTCGGCGACATAGCGGGCGAGCGGCGCCGTCAGGTCATAGCGCAGGCTCATCCACTGCTCATCATCGTCCTTGAGCGAGAACACCCCCTCATTGGGACGGTCCACATCGGGGAGGAACTTTCCGAGGGCGTCGGTATACTCAAAGGTCGGGGTTTCGAGCGGCAGGAAGCCGTAAGACTCGTAAACACCCCGGATGGTCTCGATCAGGCGGCGCTCGGCGGCGATCTCAGCACCCGACCGGTCACGAAACCCGCGCGGCAGGCGCGCCTTGGGCTTGGACCCTTTCTGAGCAATTTTCTTGTCGGATGCCATGATCTGCTTTCGTAAAACGCTGCCCAATTCAGTTGGGGGCCTTGTAGCGGGTGGAACCAGGAGCGGCAAGAAAAAGGGCAGAGACAGAACGGCATAGGCCGTCTTGCCCTCCGGGCAAAAGCCCGACACGGCGATAAAATCCCAAGACGATACACGCTAGGCGGGCGCCAGGTTAAGGGCTTGGTTAAACCAAGCGTTTATCATCTTCGGCAAAGGATTGCCTTCATGCCGGACTACGAAAACTGGGCCACGAGCCCCCGGGCGATCACCTGGGACGAAAGCCTCGCCTTTGAATCCCCCCTGCTGGCGCAAGCCTACCAGACCTGGGCGGAACTGGGCGCAGGCGCTATCCCAGCCCGCAGCCGGTTCACGCCCCGTGCGGTGAAGGCCTTTGTGGGCCATCTGACCATTTTCGAAAAGATGGCCGATGGAGGTTATCTCATTCGGCTGATGGGCACACGCATCGCGGCTACTCTCGGCGAGATGCAAGGCAAGCGGCTGGAAGAGGCTCTGCCCGCCCTCGTCGCCACCCGCTGGTCCACGGCCCTCACGCGCGCACTGGACGAGAAAAAACCGCTCCGCATCGTCACCGTCGTCAGTCTCAACGACCTGCATTTCCTGGAGGCGGAGATTTTTATCGCGCCGCTCAGCGATGATGCAGGCGCGCTCAATATGGTGTTCACGACCACGGTGTTCCGCGCCGGGGTCGCCAAATCCACTGCCGTCGCCGATCTGGTGGGCCAGAAATAATTACGCCGAACAAACAAGACCAATAAAATTGGTGTGGGAGTAAACATGGTGCCGCGTAGACATCTCATCGGATTTTTCTGCGACACCCCGATGGTGGGTTCGGGCTACCTCGCCATGTTGCAGATCGGACTGATGGCTGGTTGCCGCAAATGGGATAGCGCACTTCTGATCAAATCCTTCGAGTTCGCGGAAAAGGATATTCCCGACCAAGTGCGGCACGTGATCTTGCGCAATCCCCTAGACGGCGTCGTCCTGCCCGAGCCGATGTGCGATATGGAAGACGTGCTGGATGTACTTTTTGCAGCGGGCATTCCCGTGGTGCGGATCACACCGCATTCCCCCAACAGCCGCACGCTTGATATTTGCATCGATAATTTTCAGGCGGGATATGACCTCACGACCTATCTGATTGGGCTTGGGCACAAGCGCATCGGTTTCGTCCGGGGTCCGTCCGATCATCGCGACGCACAGGTGCGCTATGACGGCTTCTGTCAGGCAATGGGCGATGCAGGCCTTCCCATTACCGAAGCGTATTGCCCAGCGGGCAATTTCGAATTCAGTTCCGGCCTGCAATCGGCGGAAAAGCTCTTAAGCCTCGCCGAACCGCCCAGCGCGATATTCGCCTGCAATGACGAGATCGCCGCGGCGGTGTTGGCGGTCTGCCATAGCCGCGGCATCAACGTGCCAGAGGACCTTTCGCTGGCGGGCTTCGACGATGCGCCGATTGCCCGCGTGGTCTGGCCACCGCTCACCACCTGTCGCCAGAAGATGGAACTCACTGGCTACATGGCCGTGGACTTCCTCATCGAGCCGCCTCATAGCGCCGAGATGCGCCGCCGCCCGCAGCAGCATGAGCTGGTTATCCGCAAATCGACCAGTCGCCCAAAAGGCTGACCCGCGATTTCAAAACGTGAAAACAAACCCGCAAAAATCCTCCTAAGAGACTTATAATACTTGATTTTCGCCTTTCTGGCGGGACCACCACCAAGCACCATGAAGCCTGTGCTTGACACACTATATGCCACACAGTATGTGTAGCACAGGATGTGCAACACAGCTTGTTGGCAGGTATGGGCGAGACAGCATCGATTTTTGAAAATCTCCGCATGGAGCTGCGCCGGGGCAGTTTGATCCTGGCGGTGCTGGGGGCCCTGCAGGCCGAGCAATACGGCTACACCTTACGCAAAACGCTGGAGGACTGCGGCCTGCCGGTGGACGAAGGCACGCTTTACCCGCTGCTGCGCCGTCTGGAGTCGCAAGGCCTGCTCGAAAGCCAATGGCGCGAGGAGGACAAGCGCAAGAAGCGCTTCTACCGCCTCAGCACCCAAGGCGCCGAAATCTACACCCGCCTGTTGGCGGAGTGGAAAGGCATCGGCGAGGCCATCGCCGAACTCAATCGCACCACCTAACGATTAATTGGGCAAACTGGGGAATTCGATCATGGAGCTTGTCGACCGCTATATCGCCGCTGTGAAGTTCTGGCTGCCGTCGGATATTGAAGACGACATCGCCGCCGAACTCGCCGAGGACATCCGCTCGGAAATCGAAGAGGCCGAAGCCGAAAAGGGGCGGAAACTCACCGATGATGAAATCTCGGCACTCTTGAAGGAGCGCGGTGCGCCCTTGACGGTTGCCCGCCGCTACCTGCCACAAAGAAGTCTGATCGGGCCTGAGCTTTTCCCGGTCTACATACTGGTCTTGAAAATCGCGGGCGCGGTGGTTGTCGGCCTTTGGTTGATCGGCAATATCGCCTCAGGCGCGATGCATGGACGCTGGGGCTCGTTCAATGTCGATTTCAATGGGCTTTTGATGGCCTTCGCGGTGGTGACCATCATCTTCGCCATCATCGAGCGCAATGACGTCTTGGCGGCTAAGACGAAGGAGTTCAATCCGAAAACCCTGCCGCCGGTGGTCGATAAGAACCGCCTGCGCCGTTCGGATCTAATCGGGGAAATCGCCGGCAATCTCGTCTTCGTCTGGCTGTTCTTCGCAGGCTATCTCTCGCGCAGCGAATACTGGCTGTTCAACATGCACATCGTGCTGAGCCCGGAATGGGTGGGCTTTTGCCAGATATCGCTAGCGCTGGCACTGGCCGAAATTGCCCTAACCGGCTTTCAGCTCTTCCGCCCGAGCTGGAACTGGCCGACCATTCTCTTCCGCCTGCTTTTCGACCTCGCCAAGACCTTTGTACTGGGCTGGTTCCTTTCCAGCCACGCCATCCGCCTGATCGAGAGCCCTGGCATCAAACCGCATGTCGTCGAGAAGATCGTCTTCTATTCAGACATGCTGGCTCAATACGCCATCCCGTTCTGCGCCCTCATCGCCTTCGGCATTCTGATAGCCGCCACCGTCCGCTTCGTCCGGCTGCGCTGGAAGGGGTTTTAGAGACGCCAATGTCCGCACCGCCTGTCAGTCCAGGGCGGCGGAAGGCCGGATTTTTTAGGGGAAGAAGGGTGGTACAGGCGACTGGGGTTGAACCAGTGACCTCCGGATCCACAATCCGGCGCTCTAACCAACTGAGCTACGCCTGCACGCTTCGGGGGGCGGAAACTAGTGAGGCGGGGGCGCAAAAGCAAGCGCCCAAATACCCAGAATTTGCGGAAAAAACCGCCGCAGGCCACCTCCGCCCCTCCTATCCCCAGCCACATCTCGCCCTTTTGGCCGAAACCGCCCTGCGGCACCCTGGCGCCGTCACATCAGCCGGTTATGATCCCACCCCATTGGGACGGTTCAGGGGGAGCTTGTCATGAGCAAAATATGGCGCCGTATTCTCATCGCCGTGGGGGTGCTTGCCGCTCTCGCCGTGCTCGTCCTGGCGATTCCCTTCCTGGTGCCGATGGATGCCTATCGCGGCCAGATCGAGACCGCAGGCGCCACTGCCACCGGGCGAACGATGAAGATCGAGGGGCCTGTCCGGCTCACCCTCTATCCCCATCTGGGGCTCAAGGCTCAGCAGGTCACGCTCGCCAATGTGAAGGGCGGCAAGGCCTCGGTGATGGTGGATGTCGGCGATATCAACCTGTCGCTGCAACTCTGGCCGCTGCTGCATGGCGCCATCGCCCTCGACAAGATCGTGCTAGTCAAACCGGTGATTGCCCTCGAGGTCGATAACGACGGCAACCCCAATTGGCAGTTCGGCAAAAAGACCGACAAAAGCGAAAAGAAGGGCACGCTCACCCTGCCCTCGGGCACACGCTTCAACGGTATCGAGATCAGCGATGGCATGGTCACCTATGACAATGCCAAAACCAAAACCCACCGCGCGGTCGAGCATGTCAATCTCGTGGTCGGCATCACCGAGATCGACCAGCCGGTTTCCTTGACCGGCGATCTTTTCATCGAGACGCGCAAGCTCGGTTTCCAGGGGCGGCTCGCCACGCTGAAAAGCTTCCTCTCCTCGGGCACCACGAATTTTGCCTTGGCGCTCGACTCCGAGCTTTTGAAAGCTGATTTCAATGGCCAGATGCTGCCCGATGGCACCACGGATGGGCGCTTCCAAATGACGAGCCCCTCCTTGCGCGAGCTTTCTGGATGGCTGGGCCAGAAGCTTCCGGCAGGCGGGCTTGGCGCACTGAACCTCAAGAGCCGGATCATCAATAAGGAAAAGGTCACCCATCTCGAGGCGCTGAAAGTGAGTCTCGACGGGCAGAACATGACCGGCGACCTCACCATCGATGCAAGCAACACGGTGCCGGTGTTGGGCGGTACGCTAAATGCAGATCGCTTGAATCTGACGCCCTATCTGGAAGGCGGAAAGACGCGGGCCGCGCCGCGCCCCAATGAAGCCTGGAGCCGGGAACCAATCAGCTTTGCCTTGTTGAAGGAGTTCAATGGCAAGCTCGCCTTCTCGACGGGGTCGTTGACGGCGCAGAGCCTGCACCTCGGCCGTGCCAGCCTCCATCTCACGGTCGATAATGGCTTGGCCAATATCGTGCTGGATCAGGTCTCGCTCTATGGCGGCTCGGGCCAAGGCGATATGACGATTGATGCGCGCGGAAAGGTGCCGCAATTTTTGAGCCGCAGCACCTTGCACAATGTCGAGCTGCAGCCGCTCTTGAAGGACATGCTGCAAGTCGATGCCATCAGCGGCGTCGGCGCCTTGACGCTGGACCTGCGTTTCGCGGGAAGCTCGCCCAACGCGATCCTGCATAGCCTTTCCGGCAAAGGCAGCCTCTCGGCGCAGAATGGGCGCGTCAAAGGTGTCGATCTCGGGCGTGTCGCCAAGACGGTTTCCATCGTTCTGGGCGGCGATGCGACAGGTGATGTCGCCAGCACCGATTTTCATGATCTCGGCGCGAGCTTTGTTCTGGCCCAAGGCGTGATGTCCACTAACGACTTCCGGCTCGCAGGCCCCGTGGTCGAGATGACGGGTCACGGCGGCATCGATATCGGCAATAAGACCATCGATTTCCGCGTTAAGCCGGGCGCGCATGTAGCAGGTTATGGGCTCGCGGTGCCCTTCCGTATCAGCGGAAGCTGGTCCAAACTGCACTACGCACCCGATGTGGGGGCAATTATGGAAGGTGCGTCAGATAGCCTGAAAAATGGGGCTGCGGCGATTGGAGCACTCTTCGGCGGCGGTCAAAAAAACGGCCAAAAGCCGGAGGACAAGAAGAAAAACACTGGAAACGCGTTGAAAGACCTGTTCGGCATACATTGAGGACATGATGAAGACATGGAGAGTGGTGGCGGCGAGCGCTGCCGGATTCGTCGTCCTTGCGAGTGTGTTCGGATATCTCTTCATGACGCGGCCCAAGCCCGAATTGCGGGTTGCGACCTGGCCGGGCAGCTATGGTCATGCGCAGGCGAGCGCGCAGCTCGTCCCCTTCGGCAATGCCAGCGGCACCAATGTGCTGCTCGCCATCTATGACGGCGGCACCAGCGATCTCGCCCGCCAAGTCGCCTCCAAACAGTACAAATGGGATGTTATTGATTTCGAATATCCCGACGTGGTTTCGGCCTGCGCGCAAGGCCTGCTCGAGCCCATTAATGCGGACGATCTGCCCGCGGGCGCCAATGGCCGCCCGGCCCGGCTCGATTTCGTGCCCGGCGCCATCGGGCCATGCTGGGTGGCGAGCGTGGTCTATTCCCAGGTGATCGCCTATACGCCCACCGTGGCCCAGCCTCAGAAAGCCGCGGATTTCTTTGACGTAGCGCATTTTCCCGGCAAGCGCGCCCTTTCGGCGACGAGCGGCAAATACGCACTCGAGCTTGCGCTGCTCGCCGATGGCGTCGCACCCAAGGATGTCTACCCCACGCTGGCGACGCCAAGCGGCTTAAAGCGCGCCATTGCCAAGCTGCAGAGCCTGAAAGGTGATCTTGTCTGGTACAAAGGCGCAGCGGATGCCGCCGCGATGCTCTCGGACGGGCGCGCAGCCATGGCGCTGATGCCCAACTGGGCGGTGTTCGACGCCGACAATTCCCCCGACGCGCATGGCAAGCTCGCCATTCTCTGGGATCGACAGCTCTATGAAATGGAAGCTTTCGGCATTCCGAAGGGGAGCCCCAAGACGAAGGCGGCGAATGACTTCCTACGCTTTGCTACGCGCTCGGAAAATCTCGGCCGCATGGCGAGCTGGATTCCCTATGGCCCCGCTCGCCGCAGCGGATTGGCCTTTGTGGTGACCAATCCGGACCTCAAAATCGCGATGCAGCCCTACCTGCCGACCGCGCACATGGACACCGCCTTCGCCGTCGATGCGGGGTGGTGGCGGAGCCATGGCAGCGAGGTCGCTGCTGCCTGGCAGGGTTTCGCCGCGCCGTAGCGCTTATTTCACTCGGCGGACTTTGAAGAGCGTCATCTCACGGCCCTCAAACACAAGGTTGTAGCTGCCCAAAAGCCCATGCGAAATCACCACCGTGTCGCCCTGTTTGCTGAAACGGGCGCGGCCGGTGTCGGATTCAATCTGGCGCCAGACCTGGCCGTTATCGAGGGTAACGGTGAACTTGCCGGTCTTGCCTAAATCGACCGCCGTGACTTTGCCACGCACCTCCTGAACTTCCTGCGGTTCCTTGGCGGCCTCTTCGCGGGTCTGAGTCTTGCGGATGGTTTCGGCACCGAATTCATCCACCTTGCTGGGACTACGCGAAACCGGCGCGGCAGACGGGACTGCGACGGGCGCAGGCACCACGGACGGAGCGGCGGCAGGAGCAGCGGCCACTGGCGCAGCGCCCTGGTTTGGCAGGGTCACGAAGGGCTGAGCCTCGGGCGGCTTCGGGGCCGCCACGGGAGCGACGGGTTGTGTGCGCGCGGCACGGGCGGCCAAACCGTCGAAACAAGCCAGACGGGCACGATCATCACTCACCCCGGCGCAGATATTCACATTGGCCGGCAAATCTTCCGCAGCAGCGGAGACAGCGCAAAACCCTAAAGTCGCGATCGCGAGAATATTCTTCATGGGAAGTAGTTTACCCCTCATTCACTAGCCGAGCTCGGCTCCGGCGATGTTCCATAGCATGCGCTAGTCCGAAAGTGTGCCAAGCCAGCCCCTAAGTCCACTATTTCGGCCAAAAACCTGAGCCCCCACCACGCCGCCAAAATCAATTTATAAGCGTACGAGCGTTGCGCACAAATCAAAATGCCCCGCCCGGACCACACGTGAAAGTAGCCTGTGCGGCTTTTTCCGCCTCAAGCCCAAGAAAAGATACGAATGCCCTTCCGCCACGCATGAAATAAAGCTGAAATCATGGGCAGTGCGTTGCGAGTGGGGAGATCATCATGGGCAGGCAGTCAAACGGGAATGGCAATGGCGGCCCCGCGCCGTTCGACGGCAGCCAACGCCCCCTGGCGCGCAGCCCGCTCGACGACCCTCGCCTGCTTAGCGGGCCCTTCTGGGGGGAGCTTCGGGTCTTTCTCGCCGTCGCCAAGGCCAAGTCCTTTAATCGCGCGGCGCGCCAGCTTGGCATGTCGCAGCCAACGGTGAGTCGGCAGGTCCGTCGCTTGCAGGATGTGATTGGCTCACAGCTTGTCGTCTCCTCGGCTAACGACATCACCCTGACCGATAAGGGGCTGGAGCTAGCCCAGGCGCTGATTTCGCTCGACGAAAAGCTGTTCGAAATCGCCCATGAACTCAAAGCCGAAAGCCGCGACGCCGAAGGGCTGGTGCGCGTCTCCGTTACGGAGGCGCTGGCGGGGCTGTTCCTCGCCCCTAACCTCGCCGCCTTCAGCGAGCGCTATCCCAAAATCCAGCTTCACATCCGCAACCCGGCCAACCTCGCCGCCTTCCGCGACAACCAGACCGACATCATGATCAGTTTTCAGCCGGGCACCGGCAGTGTGGTGTCGCAACGCTGCGGCGTGGTCCACCTTATCCCCCAGGCAAGTCGCGATTATGTGCAGCGCTTCGGCATGCCGACGCGCTCCAACCTGGAATCTCATTTCTTTCTCGATACAGAGTATTACTCGGCCAAGACCGGGGTCTGGGATGGCTGGCAGAAGGCGGTCGCGCGCGGCGAGGTCTCGCATTACTGCGACAACTCCTTCGCCTACGCGCTGATGGCCAAGTCCGGCCTCGGCATCGCGCTTTTGGGCTCCTACACCCTCGCCGATCCGATCTCGATACCGCTCGACATCGACGTGCATGTGCCGCTGCCGATTTTCGTTCTTGCCATGGGTGAGCGGCTGCAAGCCAAGCCCATCAAGCTGGTGTTCGATTGGCTCTGCGAAATCTTCGCGCCCACGACGCCCTGGTTCTCGCCTCAGCTCAACCTCACCAATATCCCCCGCGCGATCGGGGCGACGCTGGACCGCGCCGCCGTCATCCCACCCTCAGGCGATCCATCCGAAGACTGACCCCTCTATTGTTCGTGCTTGGCAGGGATTTCCCACTTGCCTTCGGTGCGGAAGAGCACCGCAACATCGCTGGCAAGCGAAATCGCATCGCTCGGCGGGACAAGATCGCGGATGAGCTCAACATGGGGCTCTCCGTGATAAATCGCAGGCGCCTTGCCCTCGACCTCGCGAAAGCCGAGCACGGCGCGCCAGAGCCGTGCATATTCCGGCGAGGCATGGGTGATGACCTTGGTGTAGCCCTTGCGCGCGATGTGGTCGAAAATGAACTCGGCGCACATTTTCAGATAGCGCGGATGACGATGTGATTTGCGGAAGGCCGACCGCTCGATCTTGGCGAAATCCGAGAACCAGCGCACCCTTAGCGCTCCTACGGGCTCGTCATTCAAATAGGCCACCGCGTGAGTCGCCTGCAGATCATTGCCATCAAAGGCATGATCGACCGGCAGCCCCGTCTCTTCCATGAAACAGATCGCTCGCACTGAATAGGCGTGCTGCAACTGCTCCATGGTCGTGACGATCTCCGCCCGAAAAGAGTTGTGCCCCTCACCCGCCATTAACGCCTCCCGTTTACATTCCCAACGCACGACGGGTAGAATTGCGCGGCTAAGCGGTTTTGCGGAGCCGGGGTAATTTTGAGCATCTCTTCAAATAAGCTGTGCATCGAATGAACACAAAACCGGAAATCGCTGGTGTGAGCCTTGCGCAACTGGTGGCCGCTTGGTCGGCCGAGGCGGTGGCTGCTTTCGGGCAGGATTGGCCAAAAATCACGGCGCATATCAGTGCCCGCTTCGAGGCCTTGCCGATGGAGTTGCGCTTGCGGCTGCAGGCCGAAGCGGCCCACACTATTGCTGCCGACAGGTTGGGTGCCGCCGCGCTTCGCCATTGATTTTCGCGACGAAAACAGCGATTTCCCTTTTGCTTGCAGTTTTGGGCGCCATGGTCTGTTCTAGGCGCCGCCGGTACGCGACCCCGTAGCTCAGGTGGATAGAGCATCAGTTTCCTAAACTGAGGGCCACAGGTTCGAATCCTGTCGGGGTCGCCAGCCGGATATCTCTCCGGCCCCCTCCTGAGAATCTGGAACCATGTGCGGGAAGTTCACCCAGATGCTCCGCTGGAGCGAGCTTTGCGAGTTTGCCGATTTGCAGGAGAGTATGGGGGGGGGCCCGGAAGAGACCGCCACTCCAATACGCCTGGTAAGCGTGATCGCCATCGGTGCGGATGGCAAACGCAAGGCGGTGCGCATGCGCTGGGGCCTTGTGCCGCCGGGCGCAAAAGACCCCACCGCCGTCAAACCACATATTCACGCGCGCGCGGAAACCATCGACACCAAGCCCACTTTTCGCGAGGCCTTCGCCAAACGGCGCGGGCTGGTGGTGGTGAATAGCTTCAATGAAGGGCTCGAAATCACCCCCACCAAGACCGAGCAATATGTGCTGACACCAAAGGATGGCGCACCCATCGCCATCGCGGTGGTGTGGGAGCACTGGCGGGAGCCCCTAGGCGGCTCGCTCCTCTCTTTCGCGATGGTGACGGTGCCGCCGAATGCGCTGATCGCGACGATCACCGACCGCATGCCTGCGCTGATCGAGCCGAAGGACTGGCCGCTCTGGCTTGGCGAAACCAAAGCCGATCTCGCCGACGCCAAAGCGCTGCTGAAATCCTCGGCGCGGGATCTCGACATGCAACGCGCCAAGAAGCCGCCAAGCCGGACCCAGCCGGATTTGTTTTAGTCCTGCCCTGCTTTTGCACTGAGGCGGGGCTTACGCCCGGCTGCCTTTTTCTTCTTGGCGGCGGCGGCAACCAAAAGCTCCAGCTCATCATCGCCGAGCCCGAATACCCGCGCCAAAAGATCAAGACGTGCGATGGCGAGCATCTCGGCAGTCTCAGGATAGCCCGCCGTCTGGACCTTCTCGATACACGAGGTCAGAAGCGCGACTAGATCCTCGCCCGATCGCCGGCTTGGGCGCACATCCGGACGGACCGCAGACGGCCTCGCCGGCCGAACCCTGGCTTTTGCCCTCGCGGGCACGATTCGCGAATACGACTTCACCCCAGCCACCCCTGGAAACCTTAGCCGATCATCCCAGCGCGCGGGAGCACGGCATATGTGATCAAAGGTTACTCGGATTCAGCGAGCGTGCGAATATAGGTCAAGGCGCTCTTACGTTTCTGCGGGTCCTTGATTTTCATGAAGGTCGTCAAGAGCTGACGCCCCATCAGAACAGCTTCACCATCGCTATGACCTTCAGGGTCATGTCCAGTTTCGAAGAAACTCGAAACCGGAATGTTGAGAATCTCTGCGATCTCCATGAGGCGACCAGCGCCCACACGATTTACACCTGTCTCATACTTCTGGACCTGCTGGTAGGCGATGCCGAGACGGTCCGCCAAACCTTGCAAGGTCATCTTCGCGCTCTTGCGGTGCTGGCGGATGGACTGGCCGACTTCGGCATCAAGGACACGAGAACGCTTTCTTCTATCGGTAGAGGATCCCGAACCCTGAGCGGACTTCATTGTGTTCTCATTCTTCTGTGTGCTGTTCATTCTTCTTCTCGGACAGGATAGGCCTTGGTGTTCAGGCGGTAATGAAAACCCAGAAACGGACACCACCCTTTACGAGACGCGAGGCAGCAAATCGGTTTCGCATCTCATTCAAGAGAAAGCCAAGAACCGCAACAAGCTGCAAGAGTCGTGATGACATTTTCCCTTATACGGTGTAGATGTATTTCACTTACATGTTTTCCGGGACTTTGAAGCCTTTGAAGCGGACCCACAAGAGTAGGACGCGAAAACCTCGATGAGGCAAGACTTCGGGTGGTCCGTCGCCCAAATTGTCGTGCGTCAGGACAATCTGAAGCACCACACTGGGTTATGTCGGCTCAAGTGAAAGTGATCACTACGTCAAGCAAGCCCGCAGCTTGCTCCGTCTACGGAAAGCCTGGCGTGAGAAGGATTTCGCGTTTTTCGCGGGACGCTTTTTCTGCCAAGGCTAGCAATTTCATAACCAGGAAGCCTTCGCGAGCAGGAACAGCGAGCGGTGCTATCCCCTTCAAACAATCGCGCAGGTTTTCGTAAAACGCCCTGTAGTCGCCCTTTTCCGCGATCACTGGAACTTCGCGGCCATCAGGCAGAACGAGATATCCCGGGTTCGGATCCACACCAAAACCCACATCGCCGATGGAGCTCCCCCCCACAAGCATCGTCTGCTGCGGATCAAGCCCGCGCTTGATGTAGCTAGCCCTACTGCCATGGACGATCCAGCGCTGATCGCTGCGCGCGAGATAATTTCCAACCAGCATGACGCGTTGCTGACCATATTTGAGCACTACACGGAAGTAATCGGTCGTCGTTCCACCATCCCGCAGGATGCTGAGGTCCGCCGCGATGGCATCTGGTATACCAAACAGATTCAGAGCTTGGTCCAAGAGATGCGAACCAAGATCGTACCAAGCACCCGCAGACGGCCCGGGCGTTTCGCGCCAACGCGTTGAAACATTTGGGCGATAAAGATCGAAATGAGATTCGACATAGGTCAAATCGCCGAGCACGCCTTCACGCAGAAGACGTTTGAGGGTCAGGAAATCCCCGTCCCAACGGCGGTTATGAAAGACGGTTAGTATACGATCTTTCGTTTCAGCCTTCGCCAGTTCCATCAGCGCATGGGCGTCTTCCACTGTCTCAGCGAAGGGCTTGTCGATCACGACATGCTTGCCCGCCTTCAGCGCGACCGTGGCCAAAGCGGCATGGCTAGCATTCGGCGTCGATATGACGACAACATCGATTCCTGGATCAGCCCAAATAAGAGCAGGATCGTTATAGACGGGAAGCCCGGGATAGGCTTGTGCGATCTCCTCCTTACGGCTTGAGACAATGGCCGCCAAGCGGAGCCCCTCCACCGCACTGACATAGGGGGCATGGAACACACGCCCGCCAAGCCCATAGCCGATCACCGCGACATTAAAAGGCATCACAGCGCGATCTCCCGCTTTTCGGCCGCGCTTCTCTCGCCCGCTTCCAGAAGGTCCATCACCGCGATGGCCTCATCCAGCGCCACGGGACTTTGTGTACCTCCCAGAATGGCGTCGCGCATGGCGATATAGAAGGCGCGCCCATCGGCGGTATCGTGCGGCGCCTCTTTCTCAAGGCCATCCGAGAACACCAGCCTGCCCGGCCAGCGGTCCGGGCCTTCGCGGGTATCGATGCCCTTCTTGAAGAAACTCGCCTTGGAACCATGCACAATGAAGCGGATTTCCTGTTCTGGGGCGAGGAAACAGCTTGTCAGGATCACACGCAATTTCTCATAGCGAAGCAGAGCGTGAAAATAATCGGTGGCCCCTGAAGCCGAACGCTGCACAGCGAAGTCGGCATAGATCGCTTGCGGCATGCCAAACAACTGCAGCACTTGATCAAGCAAATGCGGCGCCAAATCCCACCAGGTTCCCGCGCCGGGGCCTGGCCTCTCGCGCCAGGCATCGGGCACGTTCGGCGCATAGCGATCAAAATGGCTTTCGAAGCTCACGATCTCGCCCAGCGTACCGTCTGCAATAAGACGCTTGAGAGTGAGAAAATCGCTGTAATAGCGAAAATTGTGAAAAACTGTGAGAAGCTTGCCCGCCTTCTCGGCCCGCTGTTTCAGCTCGCGCGCTTCCGCGCTGGTCACCGTAAAGGGCTTGTCGACCACGACATGTTTGCCCGCTTCGAGCGCGGCTGCGGCAAGTGGAAAATGTGCCGTGTTAGGCGTAGAGATCGCAACCAGTGAAATGGACGGATCAGCAAACACCTCTTCGGGATGAGCGATTGCCTTGGTACCGGGATGGGCTTTTTCGATTTCG
Organism: Rhizomicrobium palustre; assembly: GCF_011761565.1. Classification (NCBI taxonomy): domain Bacteria; kingdom Pseudomonadati; phylum Pseudomonadota; class Alphaproteobacteria; order Micropepsales; family Micropepsaceae; genus Rhizomicrobium; species Rhizomicrobium palustre. The sequence continues at coordinate 228,399 of NZ_JAASRM010000001.1, forward strand.
TCTTTGCGCGAAGAGACAATCGCGGCGAGCTTAAGCCCTTCGGTGCGCGAAATCGGATCGGCGTGGAACACCCGCCCGCCAAAACCATAGCCGATCACAGCGGCATGCAAAGGCTCACTCATCCAAAAAAGCTCCGCGATGTTTTATTGAAGAGGAAGACATAATTCACGCTCAGCCAAAGCAGCGAAAGCAAAAAGCGCGTGAAGGCAGCTTGCACGAAAGCCCCCTCGTAGCCGGTCTGGACTGACCACAAGAGCACCGCCGTGCTTTGCACCACTACCAATCCAAGAAACAGGCTGAGAAGCGCCAGAAGCGCGGTGCGCCCGAGTTTATAGCCGAACCATGCGGCGTGGGCGGCGAGGGAGATGCCAAAGCCGCAGATACCGCTGATGGCGGCCTGCCATGGCTCAAAGCCGCGCGTTTGCGCGATCAGGCTGGCTGCGATCAAAAAAACCGCGAGTAAGCCATTACCCAGACACAAGACCCAAACCGCAAGCGGTCGCTTCACCATTTTCCCCTCCCCAACTGCACCCCATCATAAGTCAGGGCGCGTCCCTCGGGGAGGCTGCGACATTTGTGATTTTTATGGGACTTATATCCGGCGATAAGCGCCATGCGACTCGGCACGGACGATCTGGAACACCCGTGCCAGGGTAGCGTCGGCCAGCGCCTCTGCCGGCGGGCCTTCCGTGTCGAGGCGGCCGCCGGACATCACCAGCACCCGGTCGCAATGGCTGCCCGCCAGGGCCAGATCGTGCAAGGTCAGGATCACCGCCGTGCCCCGCGCCGCCTCTTCCCGCAGCAGATCCATCAGACGGAGCTGGTGGGAGGGATCAAGATAGGCGGCAGGCTCATCGGCGATCAGGATATCGGCCCCGGTCGCCAGCGCGCGGGCGAAGAGCACGCGGGCGCGCTCGCCAGCCGAAAGCTGGTCCATGCGGCGGGCGACGAATTCGGCGGCGTCGGCACGGGCCAGTGCATGGGCAACAGCCAGCTCGTCAGAGGCAGCCGATCGCTGGAATGGCGCGCGATGCGGCAGGCGGCCGAGCATCACCACCTCGCTCGCCAGCATGGGCCAGCGCGCATCCCCGCCTTGCGGCAGATAGGCCATATGGCGGGCCAGAGCTGTGCGATCCCAATCGGCGAGCGGACGACCGAGGATACGGATATTGCCGCGCGTGAGTTTCTGAAAGCCCAGCACAGAGCGCAGCAGCGTCGTCTTGCCCGCGCCATTAGGGCCGACAATGCCGGTCACCTCGCCCGCATTGATGGCCACCGAAACAGCGGAGACTGCATTGCGGCCCGCAAAGGCGACCGAGACGTTTTCAAGCTCAAGGGCGCTCATACGTCTCTCCTAAGCTTCAGGATCAGCCAGAGGAAGAAAGGCGCGCCAAACATAGCCGTGACGACGCCGAGAAGGAGCTGCCCATCGGGCGCGATCAGGCGCAAGGCGACATCCGCCCCTGCCACAAGTGCGGCGCCACCAAGCGCGGATGGCAGAATGAGGCGGGAGGGCTGGTGGCCATAGAAGGGGCGCAAAAGATGGGGCACGACGAGGCCAACAAAGCTTACCGCGCCCGCCACCGCCGTGGCCGCGCCCGTCGCCAGCGCCACACCAATTACCACCCGGCCCCGGATCGAGCTCACACGCACGCCAAGGCTCTCAGCGGTTTCCTCACCTAGCGTGAGGGCATCAAGGCCGCGCCCCGTCGAGACCAGAAGCGCGAGCCCAAGGGCCGCGAGCGGCACGGCATAAGCGAGATCGTGAAGGGTGCGGTCTTTCAAGGAGCCCAGCATCCACAGCACCATCTCGCTCATGGCGTAGGGATTGGCGGACATGGAGAGCGCAAGCGCGGTGAGCGCGGTGGCGAAACTGGAAATCGCGACACCGGCCAAAACCAACGCCACCGGCCCTGCTCCGCTTTTGGAGAGTGCGAAAAGCAGACCTGCGGAGACCAGCGCCCCCAGGATCGCAAACAGCGGTAAGGCTAAGGGATGAGTGGCGACAAGGCCGAAATAGAGCGCCACCACAGCGCCGAGTCCAGCGGTGGAGGTGACGCCTGTGACGCCAGGCTCTGCCAGAGGATTGGCAAAGAGGCCCTGCAGCGCGGCGCCGCTCGCCCCCAACGCCGCGCCGACCACTAGCGCGAGGGCCGCGCGCGGCAGACGGATTTCCTGCGCCACGATGCCAGCCGTGCCATGACCATCGATGAGGCCTTGCAACAGCGCCATGGGGGAAAGGCCGGTCGGGCCCAACAAGAAAGACCACGCCCCGAAGAGAAGCGCGGTCAAAAGCAGAAGCAGCGTGAGGCGGGCGTCTCTGCTGACGCTTTTGCCTCGCACCGAGGAAATCACTGTCGCGTCCATCGCGGCCTTTCTGTCGCCGCGGCCGTGAAAACGGCTATCCCCCGGCACACCCCGGCCGGATGATGGACGACACGCGCCGGCAGGTTTCCTGGCTTTGCGGCTCGATATGCGGGGCCTTCCCAGTCAAAGACCAGTGGCCGACCGCGCGAGGCGCCGCTGACAGTTGCGGGGGCAGCCACGGGATTTCCACCCGCGTTCCCTTTCCGGTGCGCTGGGGTCGAATCTAAGCCATCACGGCTCAGCCGCCAACCCCAGGGCTAGTCCCTAGAGGTGCGCGCCCGCTTGGCGAGGCCGAGAAGTGGGGCGGCGCTCTGAACCGACCAGGGGCCGGGGCACATCAAGGGTGTGAGGGTGAGGAATTCCATATGGGTCCGCCCCTCCAGCGCCTTAAACGCCGGGTGGTGCAGGACGGCATAGGCCCGGGCGGAGCCGCTTTTCTCCTCCCCCCCCAGGATGAGAAGCTCGGGCGCGGTGGCTATCACCGCCTCGACCGGCAGTTGCCCGGCCCGGGTCAAGGCATTGGGCGGGGCGGCATTAACGATCCCGGCAAGGCGCAGAACCTCGTCGGTCACCCCCTGCACCTGGGCATAGCCTTGCGGCTCGTAAAGAATGGCCGAGACTGGGGGATGGGGCGCGGCTGCCTTAGCCCGCGCCACCCTCACATCCATTTCTGCCACCAGCGCCTTGGCCTTTCCGGGGGCGCCGAGTTCATCGCCCAGCATCAGGGTGATCTGACGGATTTCGGTAAGGCTGTTGGCCCAAGGCACGTCCAGGATCTGCACCCCGAGCCGCTGCAAATTCTGATGCAGGCGCGGATTGGTCCCCGCATACATCACGACGAGATCAGGGTTTTTCGCCATCACCGTTTCAGTGGAGGGGCGGATGACCGGCAGGCCAAGGGCCGCATCGGCGATGGTTGAGACGACCGGGTGGCGGTCCACCGCTTCATAGGAGAGCGCGGCAATGCGCTCCTTCGGCAAAAGCCGGAAGACATACTCGTCGGTGCAGAGGAAGGTGGAGACCACGCGCTGGGGCGCCGCCTCGGCATTACAAGTGAGGAAGCTCGTAAAAAAACAGGCAAGAACGGCAATGGTCCTATGATGGCTACGCATATTGTCGTTTCCTGATCCCGTTCCTACATCCTGGCGATCCAGAGGGGATAGCACATGAAATCGAAGATTGCCGCACTCGCGTTCTTAACCGCGACCAGCATGGCCGCGCTTGCCGCGGGCGCACCAGATGAAATCTTGAAGGCCAATAAAACAGCCATGGGTGGCGTGGCCTGGGATAGCAAAGCCACGCTGAAAACCGAAGCCAGTTATGACGGTCAGGGCTTGAAGGGCATCACCCACAGCCTTTCCGATCTGAAGGACGGGCGCACCATTAGCGATTTCGATCTTGGCCCCTTCAAAGGCGCCGAAGGCTTTGACGGAACCGCACCATGGGAGCGCGATAGCTCGGGAGACATTTCCGAGAAAAAAGGTGGCGACGCGCTGGTAGTGGCGGTGAACGATGCCTATCGCACTTCCAACAAATGGTGGCTTGCCGATCATGGCGGCGCCAGCATCGAAGGCAAAGGCGAAATCGCCGATGCGAACGGGCGCTATGACGTGCTTATCATCACACCCAAAGGCGGCAAGGCTTTCGAAGCCTGGTTCGATGTGAAGACGCATCTGCTTGCGAAAATCGTTGAACAGCGGGGCTCGCAGAAAATCATTACCCAGATTTCCGATTACCGCCCCGAAAGCGGCGTGCAGGTGCCGCATAAGATCGTCATCGATCAGGGAGCCGGCGAAAAATATCTGCAGACCCTGATGACGACAAAGGTCGAGTTCTTAGGCCCGCAGCCCGCCAGCGCCTATGCCAAGCCGGTATTCGCGATCAACGACTTCGGTATCGAGGGCGGCGCGTCCTCTGCCACAATGCCGATCAAGATCATCAACAACCATATCTATGGCGAAGCGAAGGTGAACGGCAAAGGTCCTTACACCTTCATCTTCGATACCGGCGGGCGCAACATCATCACCCCTGCCGTCGCCAAGGAAATCGGACTGAAGGTGGAAGGCAGCCTGCCCGGCCAAGGCGCGGGCGAAGGCGTGATGGAAGGCGGTTTCTCGAACGGGCTTAATCTTTCGGTCGGCAAGGCTTTTGTGAAAAACCAGCTCGCGATCGTCTTCCCACTCGATAAGCTCGGCGATATTGAAGGCATTCCCATGCCCGGCATGGTGGGCTATGAAACCTTTCGCCGCTTCGTTACTCGCATTGATTACGGCGCAGAGACCTTGACCTTGATCGATCCCGCCAAGTTCGATCCCAAGGACGCGGGCACACCAATCAAATTCGAGCTCAACGATCACATACCGGAAGTGACGGGCACCTTCGAGGGTATTCCGGCCAAGTTCGATATTGATACGGGTTCGCGCTCTGAAATCACGATCACCAAAGGCTTTTCTGAGCAGCATGGCCTGCGCGCCAAACATCCCAAGGGTGTCGATGCGGTGGATGGCTGGGGAGTCGGCGGGCCGTCAACGGGCTATATCACGCGCGGCGCCGAGCTGACCCTTGGCAGCGTGAAGGTTGGCCCGGTTGTCGCCGGACTCTCCGATCAAGGCAAGGGAGCGTTTTCGGGCAATGACTTCTCCGGCAATGTCGGCGGCGGCGTTCTGAAGCGCTTCATCGTCACCTTCGATTATCATAATCAGGTGATGTATCTGAAGCCGCGTACCGACAAGATCGAAGACACCGGCACCTATGATCGCGCCGGGCTTTGGATGAATGTCGGCGAAGGCGGCTACAAGGTCGTTGCCGTAACCAAGGGCGCGCCGGCCGAAGAGGCCGGGCTGAAGGCAGGCGATATCATTCAATCTGTCGACGGAAAACCTGTAACCGGCGTTAGAGTCGGCGATTTGCGTAAACGCCTGCGCAACGATAAGCCCGGAACCGTCGTGATTTTCGGCATCAAGCGCGGCGAGGCTACGTCCGAGGTGAAGGTCACCTTGCGTGATCTGATCTGACGGAACCTATAGCGAGACGATCACAGAGGCCTGGGAAGGTGATCTTCCCAGGCCATACCCTTACCAGATTATACGCCCCCTATACCGACGTCTGATCTTGCGCGCACGGCCCTTGAACCGGCGCCAGCTTGGGCCCATCTATGGCGTCACAGGTTCTGAACCCACAATAAGGGGATAGCTTCGATGACTGCGCAAAAATCCGGCACTTTCAAAATTGGCGGCGAATTAGAAGTCCACCGCCTCGGCTTCGGCGCGATGCGCATTACCGGCCCCGGTATCTGGGGCGATCCCACCGATGCCGAGGAAGCCAAGCGCACACTGCGCCGCGTGCCGGAACTCGGCATCAATCTTATCGATACGGCGGATTCTTATGGCCCGACCGTTTCCGAGGAACTCATTCGCGAAGTCTTACATCCCTATAACGGCCCGCATGGCAAGATCGTCATCGCCACCAAAGGCGGTCTCGTCCGCCCTGGCCCGGATGTTTGGGTTCCCTTCGGCCGCCCCGATTACCTCATTCAGGAAGCCCATGTCAGCCGCCGCCGCTTAGGCGTTGAAAGCATCGATCTTTGGCAGCTTCATCGCATTGACCCGAAAGTGCCGCGCGACGAGCAATTCAGCGCTATCAAGCAGCTTCTGGACGAAGGCGTGATCCGCTACGCTGGGCTTTCCGAAGTGGGCGTGGACGATATCGAAGCGGCGCGCAAAGTCTTCCCCGTGGCGACGGTGCAGAACCGCTATAACCTCGTCGATCGCGGCAGCGAGGATGTGCTGAAATACTGCGAGGCCAATGGTATCGGCTTCATCCCATGGTATCCCCTCGCCGCCGGATCGCTGGCCCGTGAAGGTTCGGTGCTCGATGTTATCGCCAAGAAGCATCACGCGGCGCCGAGCCAGGTCGCGCTGGCCTGGGTGTTGAAGCGCAGCCCCGTGATGCTGCCCATCCCCGGCACTGGCAAAGTCAGCCACCTCGAAGAAAATGTGGCGGCCACGGAAATCGAATTGTCCGACGAAGAATTCTGGCGTCTCGACAATCGCGAAGCTTAAAAAGGAAAAGCGGGTGGAGATCCCACCCGCTTCCCTGCCAGATTATTTGCCGCCGAGATAGTCAAGCTTACCGAGTTCCACGCCCATATGGCGCAGGATCGCGTAAGTGGCGGTGATATGAAAATAGAAATTCGGCAGCGCGAAAGTGGTCAGATAAGCCTCGCCCGTGAAGGTGAGTTCGCGCTGCCCTGCCTTCAAAGTGATCGTCTTATCGTCGGAGCCCTCGATGCTGGCAGGCTCAACACTTTGGATATATTCCAGCGTCTTGGCGATACGCGCCTGAAGCTCGGGAAAGCTCGTTTCAGTGTCGGGAAAACTCGGCACCTCGGAGCCCGAAAGACGGGCCGCGACGCCCTTAGCGGAATCGCAGGCAATCTGAACCTGGCGGGTGAGCGGGAACATGTCCGGCGACAAACGCCCGGTGGTAAACACCGAGGGGTCGATCTTCTTGGCCTCGGCGTGCTGGGCGGCCTTGCCCAGGATAGCCGAAAGGTTGGTGAGGAACTGCACAAAAACCGGGATCGAAGCCCGGTACATCGAAATCGCCATACTTCTCCCCGGAATTGGTTTGATCTGCCTTAGCTACGCGCGCCTGGGGGCGGCTGCAAGCCTGCCTGCGGCCGGAAAGCCTTCTCCACACATCCTGCGCAAACCGTGAAACTATTGTCATATGCGATAGGCTAAAGTCCGGCGCCTTTTGCATGAGTCTCGGAGATTAACCCATGAAACTACGCGCCAGTCTTTGCGCCGCCGCGTTCGGGCTGATGACGGCTGCCGCCAGCGCCGCGCCCGTTCTGATGATTTCTCTCGATGGGCTGCGCCCCGCCGATGTGATCGAGGCCAAGAAGAAGGGTCTCAACCTGCCGCATTTGACCGCGTTCATGAAGGAAGCGGCTTATGCGACAGGCGTGAAGAATGTGCTCCCGACCGTGACCTACCCCGACCACACCACGCTGATCACCGGCGTCTGGCCCGACAAGCACGGCATCGCCAATAACGAAACTTTCGACCCCTACAATAAAAATCTCGGCGGCTGGTATTGGTATTCGAGCGATATCAAGGTGCCGACCCTGTGGGACGCGGTGCATGACAAAAAAGGCATCGTCGCCTCCATCGGCTGGCCGGTGAGCGTGGGCTCATTGTCGATTGACTATAATCTGCCGGAATATTGGCGCGCGTTGACCGCGGACGACGTCAAACTCATCGTCGCCCTCTCGACGGACGGGCTTGTGCCGCGCCTTGCCAAGGAAACGGGACTGCCGCCTTATGCCCTTTTCGGCGAAGATCCCAAACATGATGTCGGCCGCACACGCTATGCCCAGAAAATGCTGGAATTCACCTTTCCCGAATTCATGACTGTGCATCTCGTCAGCCTGGACCATTACCAGCACACCTATGGGCCGGATTCCGCGGAAGCCAAACAGGCGCTGGAACAGCTCGATACGGATGTCGGCGATCTTGTTGCTACGGCGCGCCGGATTGAGCCCAATGTGACAATCGCCATTGTCTCCGATCACGGCTTTGCCCCGGTGGTGCACCCGGAAATCAACTACACCAAGTATTTCGTGGAAGCGGGCCTCATCACCCTCGACCCCAAATCGCATAAGGTCGTGTCCTGGGATGCCGCGCCTTGGGCGGCAGGTGGTTCGGTGGCCGTAGTGCTCAACAAGCCCGACGACCAATCCGTGAAGGATCGCGTCGTGGCGTTGCTCAACAAGCTGCAAGCCGATCCTAATGCGGGCGTGGCGCGCTGGATCGATAAGGCAGGCATTGTCGAACGCGGCGGGGCGCGCAATGCCTCGTTCTGGTTCGACCTCAAGCAGGGCTATTCGGCCAACTCCAACTTCACCGCGCAGATGCCCGCCGTGTTGAGAGGCACGCATGGCTTCTTCCCGGACGACAAGGAAATGCGCGCGACCTTCATGATCGCGGGCCCCGGCATCAAACCGAAGAAGCTCGGCGAAATCGACATGCGCGATATCGCCCCTACCCTGGCAAAAATCCTCGACGTGCCGCTACCCAAGGCCGACGGCAAGCCGCTATTCTAGTTTTTTTCACCTGAAACACGAAAGGCCGGGTTCGCCCCGGCCTTTTTGTTACGCCACCAGCTTTACCAGCGCGGTGAGCACGCCCTGCACGCCTTTGAGGCGCTGTTCGGGGGTTTCCCAAACCCTGGAAATGACGATCTTCTGATCGGGGCGGACCTTCACGGAGGTCGGGCTTTCGCTGATCAGCTTCACCAGCCCCAAAGGATTGGCGAACTGGTTGTTGCGGAAGCCGATGACGCCGCCCTTCGGTCCCGCATCGATCTTGTCCACGCCCGCCTTCTTCGCCATCTGCTTGATCTGCACGATCTCGAAGAGATGCTTTACCTCTTCCGGCAGCGGCCCGAAGCGGTCGATCAATTCGGCGGCAAAGCGATCCATATCGGCGCGCGTCTCAATGGTGGAAAGACGGCGGTAAAGCGCCATGCGGACATTGAGGTCCGGCACATAGGCTTCCGGGATCAAGACGGCCGCGCCGATATTGATATTGGGCGACCACTGCTCCGTAGCTTCCTTCTCAGGATCGCCGCCTTCCTTGAGCGAGGCCACCGCCTCTTCCAGCATCTCCTGGTAAAGCTCGATGCCGACTTCCTTGACGTGGCCGGATTGCTCTTCGCCCAGAAGATTGCCGGCGCCACGGATATCCATGTCGTGGCTGGCCACGGTAAAGCCCGCGCCCAGCTGATCGAGGGATTGCAGCACTTCCAGGCGCCGCTCGGCCGTCTCGGTCGGCTTATGATCGGCGGGCGTCGTCAGATAGGCATAAGCGCGCTGCTTGGAGCGGCCGATGCGCCCGCGGATCTGATAGAGCTGCGACAGGCCGAACATATCGGCGCGATGCACGATCATGGTGTTGGCATTCGGCACATCGAGGCCGGATTCCACGATATTGGTGGAAATCAGAACGTCGATCTTGCGGTCATAAAAGGCCGTCATGATCTCTTCGAGGGCGGTCGCCGCCATCTGGCCATGCGCCACCGCTGCCTTCACCTCCGGCACATTCTCTTTCAGGAATTCGTCAGCCTCGCGCAGATCGGAAATGCGCGGGCAGACATAGAAGCTTTGGCCGCCGCGATAATGCTCCCGCAGCAAAGCTTCGCGGATCACCATGGGATCGAAGGGTGTCACATAAGTGCGCACCGCGAGGCGGTCGATCGGCGGGGTGGTGATGAGCGAGAGATCGCGCACACCCGAGAGCGCCAATTGCAACGTGCGCGGGATCGGCGTCGCCGTCAGGGTCAAGACATGCACATCGGCCTTGAGGTTCTTCAAGCGCTCCTTATGCGAGACGCCGAAATGCTGTTCTTCGTCGACAATGACGAGACCAAGCCTGGTGAACTCAATGTTCTTGGCGAGCAAGGCATGGGTGCCAATGACGATATCGATATCGCCGGATTTGAGCCCTTCCTTGGTCTCGCGCGCCTCTTTGGCATCCACGAAACGGGAAAGCTGGCGCACCTTCACCGGGAAGCCCGCAAAACGCTGCGCGAAAGAGCGGTAATGCTGGCGGGCCAGAAGCGTGGTCGGTACCACCACCGCCACCTGGCTGCCGCTCATCGCCGCGACAAAAGCGGTGCGCAAAGCGACTTCGGTTTTGCCAAAGCCTACGTCACCGCAAACGAGGCGATCCATCGGGCGGCCCTTGGCGAGGTCTTCCACCGCATCGGCGATGGCTTTTTCCTGATCCTCGGTCTCTTGATAGGGAAAGCGGGCGCAGAATTCGTCCCACAGCCCTTGCGGCTTTTCGATTTCGGGCAAGGTCTTGAGTTCGCGCGCCGCGGCAATGCGGATGAGTTCGCCCGCGATTTCACGCACGCGTTCGCGCGCTTTGGCCTTGCGCGATTGCCAAGCGGTGCCGCCAAGCTTATCGAGCACCGCATTGCTGTCGTCGCCGCCATAACGGGTCAGAAGCTCGATGTTTTCCACCGGCAGAAACAGCTTGCCGCCATCATATTGCAGCTCGAGGCAATCATGCGGCGCACCGGTGACATCGATGGTCTTAAGCCCGAGATAGCGCCCTACTCCATGTTCGATATGGGTGACGAGATCGCCCGGCGCCAGCCCCGCTGCTTCGGTGAGGAAGTTCTGGGCTTTGCGGGCGCGCTTATGGCTGACCATGCGGTCGCCGAGAATGTCCTGCTCGGCGATGACCACGAAATCGGGCGCTTCAAAGCCATGCTCGATGCCGAGCACGGCAAGGCCGATGGCACTCGGCGCCATCTTGGCGGCGTCATGCCAATCAGCGACGGGGCGCAGCGCCTTCACACCGTGATCGGAAAGAACTCCGCCCATGCGCTCGGAGGAGCCTTCCGTCCAAGCGGCAATAATGACCCGCTTCTTTTCTTTCTGGACCTCGACGATGTGCTCGGCAGTGAGTTGGAAGACGTTGACATTGCCTTGCGCGCGTTCGGGAGCGAAATCGCGGCCAAGCTTGCCATGGGCATCGACGGATTTCATCGATTCCGGCGCCTGGAAGGGCGTCAACTCGCGCACCGGGAAAGCCTTCAGCATCGCCTCCCACTCCTCATGTGTGAGGTAGAGGGTTTCGGGCTTGAGCGGCTTATAGGGCGGGGCTTTCAACGCGCCTTTCTTATTGGCGTCGCTGTCGAGAAACTCACGGCGGGTTTGATAGTAATCGGTGACCAGCTCCAGTCGTGCCTTGCGGGCTTCCTCGCTGTGATGGCTGAGCATCACGAGGCTGCGCGGCGCGTAATCGAAGAGGGTTTCAAGCTTTTCGTAGAAGAGCGGCAGCCAATGCTCCATGCCCGGCGCTTTGCGGGCGGCGCTGACGCTTTCATACAAGGGATCGTCAATCGCAGGACCGAAAGCGGCGACATAGCCGCGGCGGAAACGCGACACGCCCGCTTCATCCAGCGGCACTTCGGAGGCAGGCAACAAATCGATGTTCTGCACCTCGCCGGAGGAAAGCTGGGTCTCGGCATCGAAGGTGCGAATGGCATCGAGACGATCACCGAAAAAATCGAGACGCAAGGGATCAAGCCCCGGCGGCCAGAGATCGACAATACCGCCCCGCACCGCGAAATCGCCCGGCTCACGCACTGTAGAAGCGCGGGCATAGCCATTGGCGGCGAGAAAGCGCGCCAGATCCTCATGGGAAACCGTATCCCCGATCTTGGCGGCGAAGCTGGCAGTCTTGATGACATCGCGCGGCGGCACGCGCTGCAACACGGCATTGATGGTCGTCACCACCACCGCAGCACCGCTGTCTTTACCCCGGCGGGCCAAGGTGGCGAGGGTGGCGAGACGCTGACTTTCGATGTCAGGGCTCGGGCTCATGCGGTCGTAAGGCAAGCAGTCCCAAGACGGAAAGGTCAGAAGCTGCACTTGCGGCGCGAAGAAACGAATTGTCTCCACCGCGCTCGCCGCCTTGACGCCATCCTGCGCCACAAACAGCACTACGCCCTTGCGGCTTTCGGCGGCATGGGCCGCGAGCCACGCATCATAACCTTCCGGCGCGCCGGAGACCGTGAGGCGGCCTTCCTGGCGGGCGATATAATTTACACGGTCCAAGTCGGGTCCTTGCGGGAACAGAGCGCTTGCAGGCGCCGGAAAGTTGACGTGTCGAATGCGGGCGGCACGGCCACCTCGCCTTTCAGCCAAGTGAAGACGTCCTGATCCGGCGCTTTCAAAAGCGCATCGAGGTCATCGAGTTCCTGTTCGCCGAGCGTATCGATCTGGTGCGCGGCAAAGGTCCCGAAGATCAGATCGACCTCCTTGAAGCCACGGCGCTGGCAACGGAACAAAAGTTGTTTGCGGCGGACCCCGAGGGACCCTCCGTTTTCGTCATTCGTCATGGGGTGGATATAGCGCCGGACCGGGCGGTCTGAAAGGGCTAGACGCCGGTTTCCTGCACCAGATCGTAAGGGTTTGGCGTTGTACCGCCGCCGAGGCGCACGCGTGCCTGGATTTGTTTCAGGGGCTCGCCGCTGAGGTAATAGCGTCCGCGTTTTTCGCCCACCGCCTCCAAAAGCCCCAGATCGCAAAGGCGGCGCAAGTCCCGGCTGGCGACGACATCGGAAACGCCATTCTCGCTCTGATAGCGCCCGGCCCGCAGCATGTATCCAAAGACTGCATCGAGCAGCGCCGGTTGCATGCGGTCGTGGAGATCATGGGTGCGGGAAAGGTGCATCACCTCTTCCGCCGCGCGGGCCACCGCCTGACTGCGCTGAGCCAGTTGCGCGGTCTGTTCGTATTGGGCGCGCAGAATGAATTTCAGCCAAGCGCCGGGGCCGTTTTCCGTGATGCACTGCTGGACGTAATCGTCCTTATGGCGGGCGAGCCATTCATCGAGAGCGCAAAAGACGGGGCTGAGCGCACTGCCGCAAGAAGCGATCAAAACATAGGCGAGCCGCGCCAGACGCGCATTGGCGCGCCGAAAGGGACGGATTTCGAGGAACTTCAGATGCACCAGAGCGGCGCGAACCAAGGGATCGCCGGTATCTTCGCGTAAATAGTCCATCACCTCGCCCATCAGCTTCGGCAGATCGGCGGCATCGGGTTCCGAGCCACCGCCGAGGCTGGCACCGGAGCGGTATTGGCCTGGAGCGGCGGGCATCTCTTCACTGGTGAGGAGAAAATGCAGGCTTTTGAAAAGCTGCGCGTTCCATTCGAGATAGGGATCGGTTTGGGCCTGCGAAATGAAGCGTAACGCATTGCGAGTGCCACTCAGCGCGCGATAGGCTGGATCTGTCAGCGATTCGGGCTTCTCCCCGTCCACCACGGCAAGCGCCTCGGCGGGTGAGGCTTTGATCCCGGCAAGGCTGGCCGAGCCGTGCAAGGTCCTGGCAAAGGCGTTGCGCTGCAGGAAACCCGGCCAAAGGCCCGGCAGTTGCGCCGCGCGGTACAGAAGCTGGTCCTGCTGGGCACGGATCAGTGCCAAAACCGCCAAATCGGCCCCATCCAACGCAAAAGACGGATAAATCATGTCGAGAATATAAAATTTCTCGTGCTAAAAGTCAATTAATAATTATACTTCGGACGGATATATACCGTCCAACTCCGGGCCAAGACGGCCTGCCCAAGAAGGCCTATTTTTCTCTCCATGCGCCCGTCGATTCTGTTCCCCCTTTTCGCGGATACCAGGAGCCTGCCCGGGGTTGGGCCGAGGCTGGAAAAGCTCATCAGCCAGGTCGCCGGGACGCGACTGAAGGACCTGATTTTCCACCTGCCGACCGGGGTGATCGACCGCTCCTACCGCCCCAAGCTGATCGCAGCAGAGGCCGGGCGCATCGTGACGGCGAGCGTGAATGTGCTCGACCACTTGCCTCCGCGCGACAAGCGCCAACCCTTCAAAGTGCGCTGCAGTGATGACACCGCCACCATTGAGCTGGTGTTCTTTCACGCCCATCAAGACTGGCTGAACAAATCCCTGCCCGTCGGCAGCCAGCGGGTAATTTCGGGCAAGGTGGAGCGGTTCAACAACCGCCTTTCCATGCCGCATCCCGATTTCATCGCAGCACCGGGCGAAGAGATGCCCTTGCATGAGCCCGTCTATGCCCTGACCGAAGGGCTTTCGGGCAAGGTGCTTTCCAAGGCCATCCGCGGGGCGCTGGAAAAAGTCTCACCCCTGCCGGAATGGCTGGACCCGGCATATCAGAAAAAGATGAAATGGCCGGCCTTTCATGAGGCGATCAAAGCCGCGCATAGCCCGGTGAAGGAAGCTGACCTCGCGCCCGAAACGCCGGAGCGCCAGCGCCTGGCCTATGACGAGCTTCTCTCCAACCAGCTCGCGCTGATGCTGGTGCGCAAGCAGATGCGCGAAGTGAATAAAGGCCGCGTGCTGAAGGCCGAAGGCCGCCTGAAGGCAAAAGCCCTTGCCGCGCTGCATTTCACCCTGACCGAGGCACAACAACAGGCCATTGCGGAAATCGAAGCCGATATGGCCTCACCCCAGCGCATGTTGCGGCTTCTGCAAGGCGATGTGGGTGCGGGTAAAACCGTGGTCGCCTTCATGGCGCTTTTGGATGCGGTGGAAGCCGGCACCCAAGGCGCGCTGATGGCGCCGACGGAAATCCTTTCGCGCCAGCATATGGCGGGGCTGGAAAAACTCGCCGAGGCCTCGGGCGTGAAAATGGCGCTGCTGACTGGCCGCGAAAAAGGCGCACCGCGCGCCGCTTTGCTGAAAGCCTTGGCCGAAGGCGAAATCGATATTCTCATCGGCACCCACGCCCTCTTCTCCGACGATGTGGTGTTCAAGGATTTGGGGCTGGTGGTGGTGGATGAGCAGCACCGTTTCGGGGTGCATCAACGCATGACCCTGCAAGGCAAGGGCGAGCACGTCACCGATGTGCTGGTGATGACCGCGACGCCGATCCCGCGCACCCTCGCCCTCACCGCTTATGGCGATATGGAGGTTTCGCGCCTCTTCGGCCGCCCGCCGGGGCGCCAGCCCATCGAAACCCGCGTACTGCCGGTCTCGCGTCTTGAAGACGTGGTGGAGCATTTGAGGAAGGCGCTGGCGGCTGGCACGCGCGCCTATTGGGTTTGCCCGCTGGTGGAAGAATCCGAGAAGATCGATCTTGCCGCTGCCGAGGACCGCGCCCGCGAGCTCAGCGCCACGCTGGGCCCCAAGGTTGGCCTCGTGCATGGCAAAATGAAAGCGGCCGAACGCGATGCGGCGATGGCGAAATTCAAGGCGGGGGAGCTGCAGCTTCTGGTCGCCACCACGGTAATCGAAGTGGGCGTGGACGTGCCGGAAGCCACCATCATGGTGGTGGAACACGCCGAGCGCTTCGGCCTTGCCCAGCTGCATCAGCTGCGCGGACGTGTCGGGCGCGGTTCGGGCAAATCGAGCTGCCTGCTGGTTTATGCCCCGCCCTTAGGCGAAACCGCCAAGGCGCGCCTCTCCACCTTGCGCGATACCGATGATGGCTTTGTCATCGCCGAAGAGGATTTGAAGCTGCGCGGTCCGGGCGAGCTTTTGGGCACGCGGCAAAGCGGGCAGCTTGAATTCCGCCTTGCCGATATTTCCGCACACGGAGAGCTTCTGGCCTGCGCGCGCGACGATGCCGCCTTGATCCTCAGCCGCGACCCCGATCTCAAATCAGACCGGGGCGTGGCGTTGCGCGTGCTACTCTACCTCTTTGGACAAGACGAAGCGGTGAAGTATCTGCGAGCAGGCTAAAGCCTATTTGCGGTAGTCAGGCACGGTATAGAAATACGCGCCCTCGCCACGATCGCCATTGGCCTTGTCGAGCCCGGTGATGCGCACCTCCACCGTTCCCTCGATAGGCTTGGCGGGCTGAAAGTGGACGAGATATGATACCATTGTCGGGCCTTTGCCAAAATATTCCTGCACACGTTCGACAGTATCGATCACAGCAGGCGCGCCGTTCACCGCAACCTTTAAATCCAGCTCATTTGGCAAGGGCGCGATATCCGGGTCCTTCTTCGTGTCCTTGGAGAGTGCCCGCGTCAGACTCATGGGCCGGAAATAAGCAAAATAGCCAGGCCCCGCACCCTGCACCTTGAAGACATTGACGCCGTAAATCTCGAGCCGGTGATAGCGCACATCGATGTTCATGTCGGACGCGACCGGCACATTCCAGGCCCAGAATTCAAGCCGCGACTTGCCGTAATCGGCCGTGGTGATGGATTCGAGCGCCATATAGCGCCCATCTTCCACAATCATGCGGTAGTGGCCATCACCATCGGATTTGACCGTGTACAGATCATTGAAGGCAGACGATTTCAGGACCACCTCGGCACCGGCTACCGGTTTGCCGTCAAAATCGCGCACCGTGCCGCTGATCACATGTTGGCCCGCCTGCGCCGCCCCAAAGCTCAGCATCGCAAAAGCGGCCATCATCCATTTTGCCATATCAATCCCCCTAAGAAAGATATGGGCTTAAGACTCTGCTGGCCGCATGACAATGCGCGATTGCGGCCACACAAAAATGCACACGCGACATGGACTGAAACTAGTGTTCAGGCTTTTCTCTCGTTGAGCGCAATCTGCGTGATGGCCACGATCCAAGCCACCATTGCTTCGGCCCAGGAAGCTGCGGGCGACATCCAGGTGGGATCGGTGTGCAGCGGCAAGAACAGCGCCCGTCCAGTGCCGTATTGTAGCCCGCCGATAATCGACGGCAGGAGTAAATAGAGCAGCAGCAACACTGCGAGCGCTAAAAGATCGCCGCCACGGCGTCGCGCCAGCATGTTCATCAACACGACGATGCCAAGGTCGCGAACGAGAAAGCCGAGAATTGAGGTGACAAGGGCTGCATCCGCCGGAAAGCCCGGCTCCATTGTATTGGAGAGAATGAGATGCGCGACAAGAACCCCACCCAGGATCAAAGTGGCGAAGACCGACATCATCCAGCATTGCAGCCGCGACAAAGCCGAGCCGATGCGGAAATGGCCGATCTCCGATCCGAACCAGCGGAAGGCGACACGATCCTTAGCTTCCAGGAAAATGTTGATATAAGTGAGCCCCGCACAGACCAGGACGACGAGATAGAGACGGCGCGAGTCCGCATCGGCGATCGGCAATTGCTTCGAGACCCAGGCGTCGAACCCGCCGACATAGCCCGCCACGAAAGTCAGAAAGGCGAGCCACACTAAGGGGCCGTTGACCTGTTTCAGCTCGCGCCGCATCAGCCGATAAGAGCCGAGCAAAATCCAGCCCGCGAAAACGGCTAGCGAGACGAGAAGAAAGACTTCCGTCGGCAGGCTGGCGTTCCACCATGCAATATGATCTGAGCGCAGAAAACCGCCTAAGACAGGCCCGTTCGGATCGGCGATCGCCCATACCGCCAGTCCAACAGCCAGTCCGACGATCTGATAGATGAAGACCTCATATTGGGCGCGACCGTGACGGCGCACCACCCCGATAAGACTCGCCAGCAAGGCGGCGGCTTGGGCAATCACGCCGAGTGCGATGAAATAGAAAAGATCGGCCACTGCCACAGCCGGGCCGGAGCGGTTGAAGGCATCCGCCACAATCACGACCAAGCAAATCGCCCCGCCCACCCAATTGAAGATAGTCGAGCCGAAGAGCTTGCCCCACATCAAGGTGGAGGCGCTCAGCGAAGAGAGGCGCTGGAAATCCCAGGTGCGATCGCGAATTTCACCCACCACGCTGCGCGCCGCGTTACGCGCGCCCCAGAACACCACAACGATGTAGTAGAGCCAGCGTGCCGCGGTGCCAGGGCCATTCATGCCATCGGTCACCGCTGCCGCGAAAAACGCGAGCGAGAGCAGCGCCACCAGGACCACCAAACGGAGCGGTGTCAGTTCCAGCCAAACATTGCGCCGAAATTCCGGGTTCATCGCCCCTGCCCCACTTGGCTGAAATAGGCATCTTCCAGAGCCCGTGTGGACTCAGCAAAGCTCGACACCTCGAACCCCGCACCGAGGAGTTCGCGGATCAACCGAGCCCGCGAGGCCGCGCTGCGCGGATGGGTGATCAGCGCGTGGTATTCATCGGCCTCGATCACGTCCACCCCGGCGCGCGCATCGAGAAAATCGCGCAAATCAGCCCGGGCGGTGGCGATTTCGACAATGTAGCGGGGCCGCGCCACATCTTTGACCTTGATGGCATTGCCGCCGACGATCATCCCCTCTTCGATGATGATCATTTCCGAACAGTAATCTTCGAGCTCCGCGAGAATATGGGAGGACACAACCAGGGTCATGCCGCCGTCTTTAAGGGAGACCATAAGCGCGGAAAGATCGCGCCGGGCCTGAGGGTCGAGACCGGCCGCAGGTTCGTCCAGAAGCAGGACCTTGGGTTCGTGGACGATGGCCTGAGCAATGGCGAGGCGCTGGCGCAAGCCGCGGGACAAATCCCCAGCCCGCTGATCGAGCCGATCAGCCAACCCCACCCGGCTGGCCGCCTTATCCACCGCGGCGGAGGCCAAATCCGAGCCGATGCCGCGCGACCGCGCTGTATAGGTGAGAATGCGCCGCACGCTGAGGGTATCATATAGGCCAAAGAAATCGGGCAAATAGCCGAGCATGGCGTGGATGCCGCGCGGGTCGGTGCGGGTATCCAATCCCCCGACCGTAACGGAACCCGAATAGGGGTCATCCAGCGCGGCCAAGCAGCGCAAAAGCGTAGTTTTGCCCGCGCCGTTAGGGCCGACAAGCGCCGTTATGGTCTGGGCGGGTACCGTTAGGGACACGCCTTTCAGCGCCCGAACGGAGGGGTACTCGTAAACGAGATCGCGTACGTCGATCATGGCTGCTTCGTTGGTGAACCGAAGGATGGTAGCCTGAAATTGTCAAAGATTGATAATATTCGTGACCAAAGGGGTAAATTTTCCCGCCCGGATCACATTGCCTCCCGCGGGCGATCTTGCCACAAGCTAGGGCATTATTTTGAGGGATGAACCATGCGCATCGTGATGATCGGTTCGGGCTATGTGGGCCTTGTCTCCGGCGCCTGCCTTTCCGAGTTCGGCCATCATGTGACCTGCGTGGACACCGACAAGGCCAAGATCGAGGGGCTGATCAACGGCGTAATCCCCATCTATGAACCCGGCCTGGATGAGGTGGTCGCCGCCAACGTCAAGGCGGGGCGGCTTTCCTTCACCACCGATCTTGCCTCTGCCATGCCGAGCGCCGATGCCGTCTTCATCGCGGTGGGTACGCCCAGCCGCCGTGGTGATGGCCATGCCGATCTCTCCTATGTCTATGCGGCGGCAGAGGAGATCGCCAAATATCTCGACCGCTATATGGTGGTGGTCACCAAGTCGACAGTACCAGTCGGCACCAATTCCAAGGTCGCCGAAATTATCCGCAGGGTGCGGCCAGACGCGGATTTCGACGTCGCCTCCAATCCCGAGTTTCTGCGCGAAGGCTCTGCCATCGAGGATTTCCGCCGCCCCGACCGCGTGGTGGTGGGCTGCACCAGCGAGAAGGCGCGCGGCGTGATGCGCGAAGTCTATCGCCCGCTCTATCTCAACGAGACGCCGATCGTCTTCACTAGCCTCGAAAGCGCGGAGATCATCAAATACGCTGCCAATGCTTTTCTCGCGGCCAAAATCACCTTCATCAATGAGATGGCCAATCTCTGCGAAGTGGTCGGCGCCAATGTGCAGGATGTGGCGCGCGGCATGGGGCTGGACGGCCGTATCGGCGGCAAGTTCCTGCATGCCGGTCCCGGCTTCGGTGGCTCCTGCTTTCCGAAAGACACGCTGGCACTTCTGAAGACCACCCAGGAGTTCGGCGTTACGACCAAGATCATCGAAGCGGTGGTTGAGGTGAATGATGCCCGCAAGGTTCAGATGGGCGAGAAGATCGAGAAGGCTTTCGGCGGCGTCGCCGGCAAGACCATCGCGGTCTTGGGCCTCACCTTCAAGCCGAACACCGACGATATGCGCGATGCGCCGAGCCTCGTGATTGTGCCTTACCTCAAAAACAAGGGCGCCAAGATCAAAGCCTTCGATCCCGAAGGCATGAAGGAAGCCAAGAAGCATTTCGACGTCGAGTTCTGCAGCGAAACCTATGAAACGCTGAAGGATGCCGATGGCGTGGTGATCCTGACCGAATGGAACGAGTTCCGCGCCCTTGATCTGGCCCACGTGAAAGAGCTGCTGAAAAAGCCCCTGATGGTCGATCTGCGCAACATCTACAAAGCCGATCTCATGGAAAATGCTGGCTTTTCCTATGTCAGCGTGGGCCGCCCGCCAGTTCTTTAAGGCTTTAAACCCGGACGAATTCTTCTGCTCGGTCGCGGACGCTTCCGATTGTCGCAGAGTTTAGGTAGGCTCCGCCCCGGCTAGGCCAATGGGGGTTGGGGATGGGCACACTTTGGGTGGTTGCACCGCTCGTCGTCGCGGGGCTGGGATTCATCGGATTTCTTTTCGGCGCCGGGCATTTGGTACGCGGCCGTTTCATGCGGGCGGGCGCCGGTCTTGGCGGCGGCGGCCTGATCACCATCGCGGGTCTCGCGGTGGGGCTGATCGGTCTCAATCTGCAATCCTATCAGCGCCTCACCTATGAGGTGCCGCTCGCTCAGGTGAGCGTGCATGTGGTCAATCCGGCCTTAAAAATCTACACCGTGGCCGTGACCCGTCTCGACGGCACCAACCGGGTGCAGAACTGCACGCTACAAGGCGATTCCTGGGAAGTTGGCGGGCGGTTCCAGAAATGGAAGCCCTGGGCCAATGAGATCGGTCTTGATGCCACCTACACGCTCGATCAGATCACCAACCGCTATAATTCGGCGGCTGAAGGCAACGGCAAGCGCATCACAGCCTGTGATCTGCAAAGCCAACCCTCGGAAGTGAGCAAAGTGCTGCCTCGCGTGGTAAGCAATTGGATTCTTGCTCATATGATGGTGAAGCAGCGCGAGTTCGGTTCCGCGAGCTACATGCCGCTGGTGGATGGCGCTAAATATACTGTCATTGCCACCCAATTCGGCTTTAACGCTGAACCGGCAAATGCCATCGCCAACCGCGCCAACGAACGGGTTGGTTTCTAAATTCGGCTACTACATAAAAAACGGAAAGGGCGGGGTTTCCCCCGCCCTCTTGCTTATTTCTTGACCGCACCAGACTTCTTATCGCTGAGACCGCGATAATAGAGATACGGTCCGATATCGGGATCCTTGCCATAGAAGGCGCGGAACATCTCGCCGTAATCCATCGTATGCCCCTTGGAGAGGATCATATCGCGGAAACGCTGGCCGTTTTCACGCGTCAGCCCGCCATGATCCTCGAACCAGGAATAGGCGTCGTGATCGAGCATCTCGGCCCATTGATAGGCGTAATAGCCGGCCGAATAGCCCTGGCTCCAGATATGGGTGAAGTAGCTGGAACGATAGCGCGGCGGCACTTCGGAAAGCGCAAGGCCCGCACTTTTCAGAGCATCCGCTTCAAAGGCATCGACATCGATCTTCGGCGCGCCGGGCCCGCGGAAGTGCCATTTCAGGTCGAGTTCCGACGAAGCCACCGCTTCGGTCAAGGCATAGCCCTGATTGAAACCCTGCGCCTTCTTGATCTTGGCAACCAGCGCATCCGGGATCGGCTCATGGGTCTTATAGTGCTTGGCGTAGTTCTTCAGCACTTCGGGATAAAGCGCCCAATGCTCGTTGAACTGGCTGGGGAACTCCACCACATCGCGCGCCACCGCCGTCCCGGAGGTGGTGGGATATTTCTGGCTGGCGAAAAGCCCATGCAAGGCATGGCCGAATTCGTGGAAGGCCGTGCGCACATCATCAAAGCTCATCAGCGCCGGATCACCCGCCGCAGGCTTGGTGAAGTTGCAGACGTTGAACACGACGGGCTTGGTACCGAGCAGCTTGGATTGATCGACAAAGGTGTCCATCCAGGCGCCGCCCGCCTTGTTGTCGCGCTTGAACCAATCGAAATACATCAGGCCGAGGGTTGAGCCATCCTTATCGAAGACTTCGAAAACGCGCACATCAGCCTGATAAACCGGGATGTCCTTGCGCTCTTTAAACGTGATGCCATAGAGCTTGTTGGCCGCGTAGAAGACACCATCTTCCAACACCGCCTTCATCTCGAAATAGGGCTTCACTTCCGCGTCATTCAGATTGTACTTCGCCTTGCGCACTTCTTCGGCGTAATGCTGCCAATCCCAAGGCTCGAGCTTGAAAGAACCGCCGCTCTTCTTGATCGCGGCCTGGATGTCCTTGGCTTCGGCGAGTGCCTTTTTCTTGGCGGCAGGCGCGAGTTTGCCGAGGAAGGCGAGCGCGGCTTCCGGCGTCTTCGCCATCTGGTCTTGCAGCTTATAAGCCGCCCAATTGGGATAGCCGAGCAAAGCGGCCTTCTCGGCGCGAAGATCGGCGATTTCCGCGATAGTGGCGCGGGTGTCGTTGGCATCACCCTTTTCGGCGCGGGTCCAGGATTTCTCGAAGAAGGCCTGGCGCACCTCTCGATCGTTTAAGGACTGCAGCGCGGGCTGCTGGGTGGTGTTGCGCAAGGGGAGCATCCACTTGCCGGTAAGGCCGCGATCTTCGGCGGCTTTCTGCGCAGCGGCGATCTCGCCATCGCTGAGGCCTGCGAGCTTGGCTTTATCGTCCACCACCAAAGCACCAGCCTTGGTTGCCGCCAGGAGCTTGTCGTCATAGACGGTTTCGAGGCTGGAGAGTTTCTGGTTGATCTCCATCAGCTTGACCTTGTTAGCCGGGCTGAGCTGGGCGCCCGACTGCACAAAGCCGAGATAATCAACATCCAGAAGCGTCGCATCCTCGGCATCGAGGTGCAGGCTGGCGCGCTGGTCATAGATCGCCTTCACGCGCGCGAAGAGCTTGTCATTCAAGAAAATCGCATCGTGATGGGCGGCAAGCTTCGGGGCAACAGCCCCCTTCACCTTCTGCAATTCCGGGTTCGTGTTGGACTGCGCCAGGGCAAAGAAAATCTTCGAGGCGCGGGTCAGCATGGCGCCTGATTTCTCGATCGCCACAATAGTGTTTTCAAGGGTCGGCGCCGCCGGGTTATTGGCGATCGCCTCGATTTCTGCGAGCTGGATCTTCATGCCCTGTTCGATCGCGGGCTGGAAATCGCTGTCCTTGATGCGGCCAAAATCCGGCGCCTGCAGCGGCAGCGAGGAGACTTCGGCAAAAGGATTAGGCGGGGGTGGCGGCGGTGCGGACGGCGCGACAGGCGCTGTGGAACAAGCCGTCAAGGTGAGCACGGCAGCAGCGCCGAGCAGCGCAGGGCGAATATTAAGCATAGAGAAACTCCGGACAGCGGCGCCAAGTGGCGCTTTCAGATCACCTTCACTTTAGCCTGCCGGTTCGCGCCCTGTCTTTACGATGACGATAACTTGAAAGTGGAGGACTTCAGCGCCCCTTCTTTCAACCCTGGGTAATGTTCGCGATTCTTGACGGGCCACGCTCCGCCCAGCTCTGGCGCGCACATAGGCGGCGACAAAACGAGGCTCCTTTATAAGAAAAGACGTGAAGACAATTACTTAGCACGGGTTGACCCAACGCGTCCGAGCCCATATGTTCCGGCCTCCCGAAATTGCGTCGAGCCCGTAGCTCAGGGGTAGAGCATCTGACTTTTAATCAGAGGGCCCTGGGTTCGAACCCCAGCGGGCTCACCATTTCCGGGAAAAGAAAAAAGCCGCGCGATCTGCGCGGCTTTTTTTTCAGGTCAGGCGGTGGAGGCCATAGGCCGGCATGCCGGCCTATGCTCCCCAATATCCGCTATTGCTTGGACAGCACCGCGAGCGAAGCGGCGGTGACCGCGAGCTGGCTCACTACACTCACAATATCCACGATGCTCTGGTGCAGATCGACGCCGCTCAAGTCACGGGCGACATAGATCGTGCTGCCCGGCGGCACCGTTTCGGAGGAGAAATTGAACCAGGAACTCTCGACCCGCCGCGCGGTACCATCCGGCAGAACCAGCACGGTCTGGCTCTTTTCGGCGAACTGCGAATAGCCGCCAGCCGCATCAATGTAATCCTTCGCCGACATATCCGGTCGGAACGGAATGCTGGTGGGCTGGAGAACCTCGCCAAGCACAGCGACCGAATAGGGACGCGCGGGGATGTAAATGACGTCGTTGGGCTCCAAAATCGGATCCGCAGTGGGATTGGCGGCAAGAAGTGCGGGATCAGCAATTACCGTCATGCGCCCCAGCGGCTTCTGGTTGCGTACCTCTTCGACATAAGTCTGCAATGACGAGAAAGAATCCGGCGCCATCTTCGAACCCGCATCACGACGGCTCATGGCCATGACGAGTTGGGTCTGAATCTCTGCCGCCTGACGGCGGAAAGATTCCTGCTCCTTCAACGCCGCCGAACGGCGCAGGAAGACGGTGCCATAGGGATAGGCCGAATCCGTCAGCCCGCCCGCCCGCGCAAGAAGCTCCGAGAGCCGTTCCCCACGCACGATCTGGAAGGTGCCCGTCCGGCGCACCTGCCCTTGTACGGTCACGGAGCCAATACCGGCATTCGAGAAGACCTCGCCTACCCGCAGCTCATCGCGAGGAGCGAGAATGAAACTCGACCCGGCGGGGTCCGCCAACGAAAGCACGCGCCGTTCAGTACTTGAGCGCCCCGCGGTGGGGTCCACCGTGGTGGTGAGAATCTCGATGTTGGTCCGGTCAGCCCAGCGCGCCAAGCCGCCCGCAGCCAGCAGAACCGACTGCACATCCGCATCCGGCCCGATCAGATACAGACCAGGTCCCTGCACCGCGCCATCAACATTGATCGCACGATCATTGAGGAAATTGATCAGCACCAGATCGTCAACGCGCAGCTGCTTAGCCAGATCATTCAAGCGCCGCATTTCCTTGGAGACGGAAACCAGATTGAGACCTGGAAGCTGATTCTCCGCATCCTGCGCGGGCGCAAAACTTTGCCCGGGCAGGTTCTGCGTCTGCGGGAACGTTTGGTTTGCGTCACCCGTCTGCGGATAGGACTGCTGCGGGTAATTTTGCTGCTGATAGTTCTGCTGCTGGTAGTTCTGCTGCGAATAATTCTGCTGCGGATAGGCCTGCTGGCCATAGGCCGAGCTAGCATCCGTCTGCATATCCATCCCGCTATTGTTGAAGCGCGGATCGACACCGTCCGCCGACTGCGGCACAGGCATCTGCTGACGGGCATCCGGGTTAGAGGGATCGACAGGCTGACGCAGGTTTTTGCGCTGGCCCGTCCCGCTTTGATCGGTTTGGTTCTGCAAGGAACCAAACTGTGCTGCGGGTTCCGTCGAAGAACCACCCAAAGTGGATTGCGGATTGATCGCTCGTTCCTGTTCCGCCGACCTGCGCAAGCGATATTGTTTGACCACAGCGAACAGACGCCGCGCTTCCGCAGCTGTGAAGACGCGCACGATATCATCGCTCTGCAGTGTCATATCCTCGACACCGTTCAAGACAGCCACCGGCGTAAAGGGAATGAGGGTGCGCAGTTTGGTAACCGGATCGCGATGCGAGATGGCGCCAAAAAGCGTATAGGGCTCCGTTCCGAGCGCACCCGGCGCTTTCAAGACCTGCGAGAGCTTGGTGCCATTGGCAGCATATTGGCCGGCCATGGGCGTGTTGCCGGACAGCGTCGCCACGCTGCGGCTTTCATTCGCTGCCGGCTGCACGAACAGGATATCGCCGTCGTTCAAGGTCGAACGCTCGTTTTCGATCTGGGTCATGTTTCCACGACCGTCGGCACCGACGCGCAACACCGACATGCGGTAGTTTCCGCGCACTTCCGTGCCGCCCGCCAGATTGATGAATTCGCGCACGCCGATGCCGCCGCGACCCACGGGCAACTCGTAGACACCTTGCTTACGTACCCAACCAGCGATCGCCACCGTCTTGCCGAGCGGGGAGACAACGATCCGGTCGCCATCGGCGAGCGCCGCCGTGCTGGCGTGCGCCTGACCGGTCAAGACGCTGTAAAGATCTACTGTGATCTCGCGGCTGCCGCGCAGAATTTTCACATTGCGCAAGCTGCCCGTCTTCTTCACGCCCCCAGAGACCAAAATGGCGTCCACAGTGGTGGACAAGCCCGTCAGGGTACGAACACCAGGGCTGCGCACTTCGCCGCTCACCAACACGCTGATCTGACGGACGCGGCCGATGGAGACGAAGCCCTGAGTTGAGACGTAAGCGCGCTGGATCGCAGCGACCACGTCCTGACGGAACTGGCCGAGGCTGCGGCCAGCAGCGGAAACGGGGTTCAAGCGCGGCAAGACGATCTGGCCGTCGCGGTCCACCGTGGCGCGATATTCGTTGTTTTCCTGGCCACGCAGTGTGACTACAACTTCATCGCCAGGCCCCAGGATGTAGCTATCCTGCATAGCCCCCATTTGCGGGATATTCACCGACCGGCCGATGCCAAGCTGGTCATAGCCGAAAAGCTGCAGCCGCATCCCGGCCCGCTCCGACATGATCTGCTCAAGGCGAGACGGCGGCTCGCGATTGGCCTGCATCGGCGCAGGGGCCATTTGCGGCTCGATTACCGTGGTCTGGGGATAAACACCCGGCTGAAGGTTGGTTACCGGATTGCCGCGGTTTTGCTGAAGCTGCTGGAGCTGATCGGCGGAGATGCCGGGTAAAGACTGCGCATTGGCCGCGACCACGCAGCACCCTACAGCTGCCACCGCAAGCCCTCTGGCCATAACCCAACGTGCCGTACCCGCAGCACAGCGAATCCGGCGCGACATCCAGCCGTCAAAATGCATCCCAACTACCTCGAACTGCCCAGTGAAAAAGGCCGAGGCAACCCCCTAGGCCCTAGCTAAAGGTTGTCTAGCACGGCCAATTCGCGATTTGAAGCTGCGTCATGACCGGGGGCATGGCGTTAAATAGTTGCAATATCGAGGAAAGCCCGCCCCATTTGCCAGTTAACACCTGCCACCCGGGGCTATGGGACGTAGCCCCCTCTGCGCAGGAAATCCAGAATCCGGCTCGCCTCGGCCGCGGGATCCGCGGCGACGGTGGTCAAGGTCAATTCCGGCTGCTCCGGACGCTCATAGGGGCTATCGATGCCGGTGAAATTCTTGATCTGCCCAGCCTTGGCTTTGGCGTAGAGCCCTTTGACGTCGCGCTGCATGCAGACCTCCAGGGGGGTGTCGACAAAGACCTCGATAAACTCCCCTGGGCCCAGGAGCTCCCGCGCCATACGCCGCTCCGATTTGAAGGGCGAGATGAAGGACACCAAGACGATCAGTCCGGCCTCCACAAAGAGCTTGGCCGCCTCCGCCACACGCCGGATGTTCTCCACACGGTCGGCATCTGTGAAGCCCAGGTCACGATTGAGGCCATGACGGACGTTGTCACCGTCCAGGATGTAGGTATGGCGGCCCTCGGCATGGAGCTGGCGTTCCACCAGATTGGCGATCGTCGATTTGCCCGATCCCGACAGGCCTGTGAACCAGAGCACGGCCGGTTTCTGATGCTTGAGCCCGGCGCGGGCATCCTTATTCACGTCCAGGGCTTGCCAATGCACATTGGTGGCGCGGCGCAGACCGAAATCAATCATCCCCGCCCCGACAGTCGCGTTGCTGAAGCGGTCGATCAGGATAAAGCCGCCCATATCGCGGCTCTCGCTATAAGGATCGAAGGCCAATGGCTGGGCCAGCGAGACATTCACATAGCCGATCTCGTTCAGCCCCAAGGTCTTGGCCGCCGAATGACCGAGCGTGTTGACGTCTACCTTGTGTTTCAGGGCGGTGATCTGGGCCGGAACGGTAGAAGTGGCAAGCTTGAGCAAATACTGGCGACCTGGAAGTAGCGCCTCCTCCGCCATCCAGATGAGATGGGCGGCGAATTGGTCGGACACTTCGGGCCGGGCTTGCGCGGCGACCAGCACATCTCCTCGTGAAATATCGATTTCATCCGCCAGTGTCAGCGTGACCGCCTCCCCCGCACCCGCAGCAGGAAGATCGCCATCCTGGGTCACAATACGTTTCACAGTCGAAGTGCGGCCCGAGCCCGCCACGGCAATCGTATCCCCGGGTGCCACGCGCCCAGCCACGATCGTGCCCGAGAAGCCGCGGAAATCGAGATTGGGTCGGTTCACCCATTGCACCGGCAGGCGGAAGGGTTTCTCCGTCAGGGCCGTATCCACATCCACCGTTTCGAGATGCTCGAGCAGCGAGACACCCTTGTACCACGGCGTGTTCTGGCTTCGCGCCATGACGTTGTCACCAAAGCGCGCCGACATGGGAATAGGCGTGAGGCTAGCGAAGCCAAGCGGCGCGGCGAATTTGCCGAATTCCGCCACGATGGTGTCGAAGACGGATTGCTGGAAACCGACGAGATCGATCTTGTTCACCGCCAGCACCACATGGCGGATGCCGAGCAGCGAGGCGATATAGGCGTGGCGGCGCGTCTGGGTCAAAACGCCCTTGCGCGCATCGATCAAGATTACCGCGAGATCGGAATTGGAGGCACCAGTCGCCATGTTGCGGGTGTATTGCTCATGGCCGGGCGTATCGGCGACGATGAATTTGCGCTTATCGGTGGTGAAGAAGCGATAGGCAACATCGATGGTGATGCCCTGCTCGCGCTCGGCCTCAAGCCCGTCGACCAGAAGCGCGAAATCCATATCGCCGCCAGTGGTGCCGTGCTGCTTGGAATCCTTTTCCAGCGTGGAGAGCTGGTCGTCAAAGAGCAGCTTGGTATCGTAGAGCAGCCGCCCAATCAGCGTGGATTTGCCGTCATCGACGCTGCCGCACGTCAAAAAGCGCAAGAAGGACTTGTTTTCCTGCTGCGCGAGGTATTCGCGCAATTCAGAGGGCGCCTGCATCAGAAATATCCCTCTTTCTTTTTCTTCTCCATGGAAGATTTTTCGTCGCTGTCGATGAGCCTGCCCTGGCGCTCAGAGGTGCGTGCGGTCAGCATTTCAGAGACGATGGCTTCCAGCGTATCGGCCTCACTCTCAATGGCGCCGGTCAAAGGATAGCAGCCCAGCGTGCGGAAGCGCACCAGGCGCTCCTCAATCTTCTCGCCAGGCAGAAGCTTCATGCGCTCGTCATCGACCATGATGAGCGTTCCGGAGCGTTCCACCACGGGGCGTTTTTTGGCGAAATAGAGCGGCACGATCGGGATGTCCTCCGCCATGATGTATTGCCAGATATCGAGCTCAGTCCAGTTGGAGAGCGGGAAGACACGGATGCTTTCGCCCTTATTCACGCGGGTGTTGTAGACGCGCCAAAGCTCCGGACGCTGATTTTTCGGGTCCCAGCCGTGGGACGCGTTGCGAAATGAGAAGATGCGTTCCTTGGCGCGCGACTTTTCCTCGTCGCGGCGCGCGCCGCCGAATGCAGCATCGAAGCCGTATTTATCGAGCGCCTGCTTCAAGCCTTCGGTCTTCATTACCTGGGTATGCAAGGCCGAGCCGGAATCAAAGGGGTTGACGCCACGACGCACGCCATCCTCGTTGATATGCACCAACAGATCGATGCCGAGCTTTTTCGCCATCGCATCGCGGAAGCTGATCATCTCCCGGAATTTCCAGGTCGTGTCGACATGGAGCAGCGGGAACGGCGGCTTGGAGGGGTAAAACGCCTTCATCGCCAGATGCAGCATCACCGCCGAATCCTTGCCGATCGAGTAGAGCATCACCGGCTTCTCAAAGGAGGCCGCAACCTCCCGCATGATGTGGATGCTCTCCGCCTCGAGGCGCTTCAAATGAGAAACAACAGCTAATTTAGTGTCCAATTTAACGAACCCCGATGTTGTTCAGTGAAATACACCCGGGCAGCCCGATATACAAGCCAGACAAAACCCCGGCTGGCGAAAGACAATTGAGAAAGGCTGAGCAGCGGCCTAGGCGCGGGACCGGCACAAGGCCATGGTCCAAGGGAGCGGCCGGCGAACTTCCATCACCGTATAACGAGAAGACAGGAAATCCAGGAACCCCGTGGCACTCCAATGCTGGATGTGCCCAGGCGTATTACCCCAATCTGACCAATAAGCGCCTCGGAGCATATTCAAAACCCGCCAAACGGGTTCCCGAGGTACACTGAAGAGGGCAAAAGGCGCCGCTTTCGAGAGCTTATCGAGCGCATCGCCCGGCTGCTCGACATGCTCCAGCACCTCGCAGCACAAAAGCAGATCGGCTGGCGGAACCGCTACTTCGTGGATATCCGCGCTAAAAAATGTGGTCGTCGCGCCTGCCCGCGCAGCCCGTTCCTTGGCGATCGCAATGACATCGGGAGAAACATCGAACCCGGTCGTCTGCCAGCCCCGCAGCGCCAAGCGCCGGATCAACTCGCCCTCACCACAGCCGACTTCTACCGCAGCCCCAACTGGCACCTTAGCGGTGAGCTGATCAAAGGACTGCAGGAAGCCCCGCATCAGATAAGCTGCTACGGGATTACGCGCGTTGTATTTGTCGTAGAGGTTCCCGCCCAAACCGCCCCCCCTGCTCTGGCTGTGAGAAAGAGGTTATAGGGCCATTCGAAGAACCAGCAAAGAAAACCTGCATCAGCAGCGCTGGCCGACATACCACTCATATGCGGCTTTGATGCCGTCTTCGAAGCGGGTCTGCGCCGTCCACCCCAAGGCGGTCATGCGGGACACATCCATCACCTTGCGCGGCATGCCGTCGGGCTTGGTGGTGTCGTAGACGAACCGGCCTTCCCACCCCGCGGCCTTGGCGATGGCTTCGGCGAGCTGGCGGATGGTGTGCTCCACCCCGGTGCCGAGATTGACATGGGGTGCGCCGGAATAATGCTTCATCAAGTAGACTAGGCCATCAGCGAGATCTTCCGTGTAAAGAAACTCTCGCAGCGGCGTGCCGGTGCCCCAGAGCACGACTTCCTTGTTACCCGCCTTCTTGGCGGCGTGGATTTTCATGATCAGCGCGGCGACGACATGGCCATGTTCGAGATCATAGCGGTCTCCGGGACCATAAAGATTGGTCGGCATCGCCGAAATGAAATCCGCGCCGTATTGTTTGCGGTAGGTTTCGCAGAGCTTGATGCCTGCGATTTTTGCGAGCGCATAAGCGTCGTTGGTCGGCTCCAGAGGTCCCGTCAACAGCGCCTCTTCCTTGATCGGCTGGGCTGCACCGCGCGGATAAATGCAGGACGAGCCCAGGAACAGAAGTTTTTTGACGCCGGCCTTATAGGCGTTGTGAATGACATTGGCCTCGATGATGAGGTTGTCATAAAGAAACTCAGCAGGCCTGGTGCTGTTGGCATGAATGCCGCCCACCTTGGCTGCCGCCAGGAATATCGCGTCAGGCTTGATCGCCGCCAGCCAATCCTCGACCTCGGCTTGGCGAGACATGTCGACCTCCTCGCGATCGGCGGTGAGGATGGCGCAATTCTCCCGCTCAAGCCGCCGGACGACCGAGGATCCCGCCATACCCTTGTGGCCCGCCACCAGGACGCGTTTGCCCGCCAGCGGAAAAAGCACAGGCGCGGTCATTCGACGTGCCCGCATTTGCGCGCGATGGAGGCCATATCCGACCGCATCATTTCAGCAACCAAATCCTGAAAACTCGTCGCTGGGGTCCAGCCAAGCTGGTTTCGGGCTTTCGACGCATCCCCGCAGAGATATTCAACCTCTGTTGGACGAAAATAGCGCGGATCGATTTCGACAAGCACGCGACCGGATTTGGCATCCACCCCGCGTTCCTCAACACCCTTGCCTTCCCAGCAGAGCGTTGTGCCGACATGGGCAAAGCACAGTTCTATGAACTCGCGCACGGAATGGGTTTGCCCCGTCGCCAGCACATAATCGGACGGATTGTCCTGCTGCACCATCCGCCACATGCCTTCGACATAATCGCGGGCATGGCCCCAGTCGCGCACGGAATCGATATTGCCCATATAAAGCTTGTCCTGAAGCCCTTCATGGATCGCGGCAACCCCGCGACTGATCTTTCGGGTGACGAAGGTTTCACCGCGCAACGGGCTTTCATGATTAAAGAGAATGCCGTTAGACGCGTGAATGCCATAAGCCTCGCGGTAGTTCACGGTAATCCAATAGGCATAGAGCTTGGCAACGGCATAAGGGCTGCGTGGATAAAAGGGCGTGGTCTCGCGCTGTGGCCGCTCCTGCGCCAAACCATAAAGTTCCGAGGTAGAGGCTTGGTAATATCGTGTCGTCTTGGTCAGCCCCAAAAGGCGGATGGCTTCCAAAATGCGCAGCGCGCCGACGCCATCGGCATTCGCCGTATATTCGGCGGTATCGAAGCTCACCTGAACATGACTTTGAGCCGCGAGATTATAAATCTCGTCCGGCTGCACTTCCTGCACCAGACGGATCAGATTGGTGGAATCCGTCATATCGCCGAAATGCAGGACAAAGCCGATCTCCGGCTCATGAGGGTCTTGGTAAAGGTGGTCGACCCTGCCCGTGTTAAAGGAGGACGAGCGGCGCTTTACGCCATGGACCTCATAGCCTTGCTTCAACAGAAAGGCCGCCAGATACGCCCCGTCCTGCCCCGTTACGCCGGTGATAAGAGCACGCTTTCTCATAACAAACCCCGTCCGCCGTACTCACAGTACACCGGACAGGGCCTAACTGGAACACGCGCTGGGGCGGCTACGGCTTGCCGTAATAATCCTCGAGACGGTCAATGTCGTCGCAACCAAGATAGGGTCCCGACTGCACTTCGATCAGGCGAACAGGTTCCCGCCCAGGGTTTTCAAGGGTGTGCTTTTCGCCGATCGGGATGAAGGTAGAGGCGTTTTCGTGCAGGAGGCTGACCCTTTCGCCACACGTCACCTTGGCGGTTCCCTGCACTACGACCCAATGCTCCGCCCGATGATGATGTGCGTGCAAGGAGATGCGCCCGCCGGGCTTGATCATGATGTGATTGACGAGAAAGTTCTCGCCACGATCCACCACTTCATAGCTGCCCCAAGGCCGAAAGATCGTGGTGTGCTCCATCCGCTCGACGCGATCCGCGGCCTTGAGCTGATCGACAATATGCTTGACGTCTTGCGAATGCGACTTGTCGGCTACCAGCACCGCGTCCTTGGTCGCAATCACCACAAGATCTTTGACGCCCACCAGCGCCGTCAGGGTCTTACCACTCAGGACCAGCGAGTCGCGCGTGTCATGCGCGAACACATCGCCTTGAAATACGTTTCCGGCCTCATCCTGCGCGCGCACTTCCCAAAGAGACGACCAGGCGCCGACATCATTCCAGCCGATGGAACAAGGCACCAGGACAGCCTTGTTGGTCTTTTCCATGATGGCGTAGTCGATGGAGATGTTCGGGGCGGTGGAAAAGCTGTCCTTGTCCAGCCGCACGAAATCGAGGTCGTGCGCAGCCTTGTTAAGCGCCTCTCGTACCGGGGGCAGAATATCGGGCGCCAAACGCTCGATTTCTTCGATCATTGTCTTCGCCTTGAAGACGAACATGCCGCCGTTCCAGAAATATCCACCATCCGCAAGGTATTCAGCCGCTACATCTGCGTTGGGCTTTTCCTTGAAGGCATTCACGCGGAAGGCGCCCGGAACAGCTTCAACCGGCGCACCACGCTGAATATATCCATAGCCTGTCTCGGGCGCGGTGGGAGACATGCCGAAGGTCACGATATATCCGGCTTCAGCAGCACGAATAGCGACGTCCAGCGCAGCTCGGAACGCAGCCTCGTCAGAGACCACATGATCGGACGGCAGCAGCGCGATCACGGCCTCGGGATCGTGTTCATGCGCCACCAGTGCGGCAACCGCCGCCGCAGGCGCCGTGTTGCGCCCAACCGGCTCAAGCACGATCGCGGTGGGCTTAACCCCAACCTCCTGCATCTGTTCGGCGACAAGAAAGCGATGACTGTCATTGCACAGAAGAATGGGCGCCGAAGCGCCCGGCACCTGCGCCCGCAGTACCGTTTCCTGGATCATCGTTTGCTGGCCATGGAGCGCCAGCAATTGCTTGGGCAGTGAATTGCGCGAAAGCGGCCAAAGGCGAGTTCCGGACCCCCCGGATAAAATGACGGGAACGAGAGCCATAGCTGATATCCTACAAGCGAAGCGCCAGCGCGGTTTGACCTGACGCTGCGGGAATTTGACGGTTCAAAGGCCGATACGCAAGGCCGCCTCTGCAGTGGCCATTGATCCCCGGTTTGGCCGGGGCTGATCATCTTGAAACCGTCCTTCCAGATCCAGACGCACGTTCTGGCCCGTAAAGCGCAGCGGCAAACTGAAGCGAGCCTGCCCCAGATTGTAGGATACAGGGGATGTCGTCACCACGTTGCCGGACGAGTTCAGCGGGTCAGAGATCCTCACCCGGCTATACGTTAAGGTAAAACT
This sequence comes from Rhizomicrobium palustre, assembly GCF_011761565.1. Taxonomy (NCBI): domain Bacteria; kingdom Pseudomonadati; phylum Pseudomonadota; class Alphaproteobacteria; order Micropepsales; family Micropepsaceae; genus Rhizomicrobium; species Rhizomicrobium palustre. The sequence continues at coordinate 262,530 of NZ_JAASRM010000001.1, forward strand.
GCGCTGCGCCGCATCCGTGAGAGAGGCTTGAACCGTCATCAATCTCGAATCGCTGTCGAGGCTGAAACCAAGCGTCCGGCCGCGATAGCGCATTCCATCAATGTAGCTGTAATTGTTGTACACCGCGCCGTGCCAAGCGCTTCCGCCAAACATGTTCATGGACGCGGTGCTGTCGGCATATTCGACGGTGAGGCGGCCAATGACATCGTCAAATCCATGCCACACGCTCGCGCCGTAAAGGTGCGCCGTGCCGGAGTGAACAAAGGGATTGGTGTCTTCGTTCAAAAGCTGTGTGTAGACGGAATAATTGAGACCTTTGAACGCGCCGGTATAGCGAATATCAATCGAGCCCTCGTCGTTGACGATGTCCGTATGCGAGGGATCGTTGCGAGGATCGAAGTATCCCGCGATAGGCTTACAGGGATGGCCCGAGCCGCACATCATATCCGTGCGCGATACCCCGATTTCGAGACCGGGCAGCGGATTAAACGCGAACCGCAAGCCATCATATATCGTGTTGTGCGCGACGCGGGGGCCATCCAATACGCCCACAAAAAACTCGAAATGCCATGGCCCCAGCCAGCTCAGCCATGGGCTTTCGAAAGCCTCAGTAGAGACGCGGGATATCCCGATTTGCGGTATGGGGCGCGCATTGGTTGAGAGAGGCAGCGCCGAGATCCAGCCCGGCCCCCACCAATGCTGCAGATAACCCGCATAGATGTATGTATCCCCCAAGCGCTGCGCGATATAGCTGCCGTCCGGCACAAAAACTTGATGGTCGAATTTGTTTACGCTTTGCGCCCCGAGGCTGAGGTGCACGGTCGTATCACGCCACATGTACTCCATCGAGACCTGGCTTTGCAGTGTTGCACGGCCGAGCGCGCCATAGCCGCGAACCACTGCGGGTGACCCCGTTGCGTCCCAGAAAAGCTCCGTTCGCAAATGATCACGCTGGGTCGCGGATGCCGATTGCTGCAAAACCCTGTCGGCCACGTTTTGGATATAGCCGGGCTGTGTGCCAAGCCCACCCGCCGTCTCCAGACTGTCTTTGAGACCCTGCCATGGCAGCGGCCAGTGCATGGCGATGTTGTCGATCAAGCCCGCGCTTGCCAAGAGCTCGATATCGGAGCGAAGCTGAGCATCTTGGATGTCGGTCCAGTTTCCTGCGAACGCCGCCCCGGCCAAACCAGCCCATGTTCCGAGCGATGCCACAAATCGCAAAGCACGCACTATACTCACCTCAACACTCTGGAATTCGACAACGAAAATGGGCCCAATGGGGCCCTCCCGGTCCATAAAGACACACCATTGCACCGGAATTTTGACTATCGCGGGGCCGGCGGCCTTCGCATTGCGATAATAACAGTTCTTGCCGGTACATCCACCCGCAGGGCGGTGATCACCGCCCCCCAAATGCCTCCTCTGCCCGACTGCCACACTTCCAATCGCGAATACGTGAATTCCATCGGGAGGTGAGCGCCGAGGCTCGGAGCCCAAGAGAATCGCTAGCCAATGGCTCGCGCGAGATCCAGCATGCGGGAACGGCAAAGTTCCTTATCAAGATATCTCCACGAAATCGCCAGTAGCTGGCACTCAAGTTGCGCGCCCTTAGGGCAGGCCATGCACAAAAGCGAAGACGCCGTACGGTCGTTTCGCCGACAAAATCGCGAGTAGACGGAAACGACCTTAATGTGCGAATAAAGAGTTGAAACAAAACCAACTTAGCCACAGGTCCCTATGGTCAATCCGAAGCCTGTTCGCAAGGCCGTACTCCCCGTCGCAGGACTTGGAACCCGCTTTCTTCCCGCCACCAAGGCCATCCCGAAAGAGATGCTTCCGGTAGTCGACAAACCGGTTGTGCAATATGCGGTGGAGGAAGCACGTGAGGCGGGCATCGAGCAATTCGTGTTCGTGACGGGACGTGGCAAGACGGTTATTTCGGACCACTTCGATCACGCCTACGAGCTGGAATCTCAGCTCGCAGCGCGCGAGAAGAACGACATCCTGAACAGCTTGTTAGAAATGCTGCCGCCAACCGGCTCCGTCGGCTTCGTGCGTCAGCAAAATCCTCTCGGACTTGGCCATGCGGTTTGGTGTGCGCGCCACTTCATCGGCAACGATCCTTTTGCCGTACTGCTGCCCGACGATCTCATGGTGGGAAAGCCCGGCAGCATCGCCCAGATGGTCGAAGCGTATAATCAGGTCGGCGGTGGCTGCATTGTCGCAGCCGAGCAGAAGACCCGCGAAGAGACCAAGCGCTATGGCGTCGTCGATCCAGGGGCGAAGACGGGCAATGCCACGGAGGTGAAGGCGCTGGTCGAAAAGCCTGAGCCGGAGAATGCGCCGTCTACCCTCTGCATTATTGGCCGTTACATTCTGCAGCCTGAGATTTTTGCCATCTTGGACCGCCAGGAACGCGGCGCCGGGAACGAAATTCAGCTCACCGACGCGATGGCTCAGCTCATCGGCACCATGCCGTTCCATGCCGTCGAAACCAACTGCGCGCGCTTCGATTGCGGCGATAAGGTCGGCTTTCTGCATGCCAACATTGCCGTCGGATTACAGCGCCCCGACATCGCCCCTGCCTTGAAAGCCATCCTTAAGTCCTTGGAGGTCTGACCTCCCACCCGCTCGCTTGGTTGTGTCGAACTAACTTCCTGACTAGCCTTGAAAATGCTAGACAGTTGAGCTTTGTTGCGCACATTCGTTGGCGGGGAAATTGGGGGCGATTATTCCTATTCTGGGCGATAACAGCGGCGTTCTGTGCCAGAACTCCCCCTCCTATTCAGGTGGTTTCAGGTTGAAGTTCCGGGCGCTACTGGCGAGCACCGCTATTTTTGCTGGGCTGACGGGATCTGCTGCGGCGCAATCATTATCGCCCTCCCCGCCATTGCTGCGGACCACCTATGGCGATGTCGGCCTGTTCGACATGCCTTCGGCGCGCATGGCCCCGGATGGGCAGCTCTCGTTCACCGCGTCCGCCCTCTCCATATCCGAACGCTTCACCCTGTCCTTCCAGGCGACACCGTGGCTCGAAGGGTCGTTTCGGTATGCCCGCGTCGGCCATTGGGGCGATGACGCCCATTATTACGATCGCAGCTTCGGGGTGAAGGTCCGGCTTCTGCAAGAGTACGGCCTTCTGCCATCCGTCTCTGTGGGCTCACGCGACTTTGTCGGCAGCGGCGGCTATGGCTCAGAATATGTTGTTGCCTCCAAGCAAGTTGGCGATTTCGATTTTACAGCGGGTTTGGGCTGGGGACGTTTGGCTGACACACAGGCCATTGCGAACCCCCTCGGAGAGCTTGTCTCCTCCTTTAACGACCGATCTGCTCCCAATAACCGCCCAGCAGGTGAGCTTGGCTTCAACTCGCTATTCCATGGCTCAAAGGCTGGTGCTTTCGGGGGCTTGACTTGGCGCACCCCGATCGAAGGTCTGACCCTGATCGGGGAATACAGTTCCGACAAATACGTTGGCGAACGATCCGCCGGCGGATTGAAAGTTCGGTCACCCACCAATGTGGGCCTTGCCTACAGGCCAGCCGACAGCCTCATGATCTCTGCAGGCTGGATGTATGGGACCACCTATGGCCTCACCATAGCCATCAGCAGTGATCCTACCCAGAACTATCCATCGGCTGTACGCATCGGCCCGGCACCGACTGAACCGGTCATACGAACCGAGAGCGAGCGCCAAGCCGCCCTTTCCGCATTGCAGCGCCGCTCGTCGGGTGCGGAGGCGGCGAAGAATGGCGGCGTGTGGGTGTCCGTCCCCGCCCCTCGCGCACAAATCCGCAATGAACTGCTGCAGAACTTCCGCTCCGGCTCCTCCGATATCCGAGACATCACACTCGAGGGTCAGTCCTTGCTGATCGATGCGCGGCTCCACTCCGATACGCACGAGCAGTGCAATCGGTACGCGCGGATCGCAGCCGCCAGTTCCGCCAATATCCGCTGGCTTGCCATATCCGACCTTCAGAATACGACCGGGCAAACCGTCATGTGCTCGACCGAGATAAATCGAACGCAATTTGCCAGCGCCGTTTCTGTTGGCCAATCGCTGGCCGCGAAAGATGCCGATACCGCCGCAGGGCTGCGCGAGGCACTCGCCGAGCAGGATATTACGTTCGAAATGGTAAAGCCCGCCGAGAGCGAGTGGATCATTTATTACGAGAATAACCGGTACAACCGTTCAACCGAAGCCGCGGGCCGCGTGACCCGCGTTCTTATGGCGAAGGCGCCGGCGCAGATTGAAATATTCCGGCTTATCGAAACGCGTCTCGGGATGCCTGTCCGCGAATACCGAATTCTGAGGAGCGCGATGGAGCGGGGATTGTCCGATGTTTCTGGACAGTTCTTGGCGCAGGAAGCGGTGAAGCTGCGTCTGCCATCCATGGAAACGACACCGCTCATCACACAGGATTTTGTAAATTATCCCACCCTAAGCTTCACGCTCGACCCCAAGCTGACGCAACATGTATTCGACCCCGCAGCGCCAATCCAATTCCTTGTCTATGGGGATGCGACGGGGCTTTTACAGATCGCACCTGGGCTTGCCATTGAGGCGGAAGCCACGGCGACGTTGTGGACGAATTACACGTTCACGCGTGATCCAGGCAGCGACCTGCCACACGTCCGCACGGACATCTTGCAGTATCTGGACCACGGAAAATACGGGATCGCGGCACTCGCCGCGGTATATCGTGCGCGGCTAACGCCGACGGTTTTCACCCAGGTTCGCGCCGGTATGCTGGAAGACATGTACACTGGCGGCGGCCTTGAAATGGTCTGGCGACCCGAGGAAAGCAGATTCGTTCTTACGGGCGACATCTACAAGGTCTGGCAGCGCGATTATCAACGGCTCTTCAATCTGCGCAATTATAGCGTTGTGACCGGGCATGTGGCTTTGCACTACAATTCGCCCTGGTACGGAATGCATTTTGCGGTTCGCGCGGGCCAATATCTGGCGGGAGACCGCGGTGTGACCTTTGAGATGTCACGGCGGTTTGCGTCGGGTATCGAGGTAGGTGCCTGGGCTACCTTCACCAATGTCCCCTATGCCAAATTCGGCGAAGGCAGCTTCGACAAAGGCATCATGATTCATATCCCATTTGAATGGGGTCTGCCGATCTGGAGTCAGTCGTCCTACAATTTGTGGCTTTCTCCGCTTACCCGTGACGGTGGCCAGCGCCTTGGAGGTGATGATTCGCTGTACGAAGCCACGGAGCGCACATCCTATGGGACGATTTCGGAGCACATTGATGATGTCACGAATCCGTAAGCTGGCTCCTCTCGTTGGCACGATCTGCATCACGGCGCTGAGTGGTGGATGCGGCGCGATTTCGCAGCAAAGCGACGCAGTTTCGCTGATCGACTATATGCGGCAGTCCTACGGTAAGCGGAGCGAGGTCACGCTGCAGGAAGCAGCCTCCGTTCCATATGCATCAATCGGTGTGCGCGTTGGCGATAGCAACCAAGTGATTCTGGTTCTCGGCACCCAGGAACAAGATACGCTGCTATGGACTTCCGCTGCGCGGATTTCGCTTATTACCAAGAATGGGCGCATTGTTCGGACCGGTGGGCTCTCGCCCGATCTGACGTATTATCGCAATATGGGCGAAAGCCGCGACAAAAATGGTCGTCTTATAACCCGCTGGAGCGCTGACTTTCGCGAGTTGGGCCTCTACGGAATCGTCATCGCCTGCGCCGAGCAACAGCCTGAGGGCGAAACCATCAGCATTCTGGGCAAAGAGATTCAGACGTTGCGTGTAGAAGAGCGCTGCAAAAGCCAGGATTCGCAACTGGACTGGTCATTCAAGAATATCTTTTGGCGGGATGCTCAAACCCAAATGGTGTGGCGCTCGCTTCAGCACGTCTCACCAAAGCTTGACGCCATATCGGTTGATATCCTTCGCCCGCTAGCGGCTGATTGATTTCTCTCCACCCCAAAAAGCCTCGCGTGAGGCCTAGCGGCGCCCGCATAAAAGCACCAACCGGAGACAACATTCCGGCGCAAAAATCCGATGCCTCTAGATGCGTATAAAGCCACTTAGGACGGCGAATCGTCCAACCCAGCTAATAGGCCAATCTCACTGGCACACCACACCACGGCGCCCGCGCCGATGAGGTCGCAACAAAAAGAAACGGCCCCGAAGGGCCGCCAACTAACGCAGGAGAGAACTCCTGCATTTACAACAGAAACAACGCCAAACCGTCGACGACGCCTCACCTCCAAGCGAAAGTTTGGTCATCGTCGGCACCGGCGCCCCCACCTTAAGCCCCCCCCCACCAACAGCAGAGGGCAGGTCACCCTGCCCTCTATGGGTGCGAGAAGATTGCCTCCAGAAGAGGCATCCCAATATTAATGGGTCGTGGTGGTCGTCGTCTTCTTGGTCGTCGTAGTCGTGGTCGGCTTCGTGGTCGTAGTCGACGAAGTCGTTGTGGTCGACGTGCAGCCATTCAGCACGCAGCCAGAAACCGACCCGTTGCTCTGCCCAGTCGCGACCAGAACGATGCCACCAACAACGGCGCCACCACCGGCCAACCAAAGAAGATTGTTTTTGCTGTGAAACCACTGAGCCTTTTCGACACCAGCCGCCCCACCCGACGGAAGGGCTCCCTGCGCGCTATCAGCCGCACTGGCCGCTTGAAGCGCTCCCAGAGCAAGACCTAAGCCCGCGAAAACCACCCACCTTAACGACATAAATCCCTCCACTCGCAACAGATGTTGATTAAGTTACCACACGCGTAAAGAGCCAGTCAACCTAGTCGGTAGCAGTAAAAGAGCAACGATTACAACGAGAACTGAAATCAAAACGCCCTGATACGGACGGAATCCTGGCGAAGCGGACAAAACAATTACACGAGATTCGTGACACCTGCATTATTCAGACATGCATCACTGAATGCGATCTCGCCTGAACGGACAGATAGTATCATTGAACCTACCTGTGGCTAGACTGACCTTGACACACCACCTCACGGACAGTTTAGAACGTTCGTGTTGAGGGGGATAGTGCCATCGTCGGCGGAGTAAACCAATGGCGCTCAAGCCGCTTTATAGCCGCAGCAGCAGCCCCTCCACTGAACAGGAGTTAAGATGGCATTTCGGACGTTCCGCTCAGGCTTTAATGAGCGCTTTCCCCGTTTAGCAGCCATCGCAATGCCCTGGCTGGACGAACTCGGTCAGAACAAAAGTTTACAAACTGCGTCTACTGAGATGACGATAGGAGAAATCGCTGCCGTCCTCGGGCGCCGTTGGCGAACGCTTCTGATATTCGGTATTGCAGGCTACCTTGCTACACTGTTGTTCATATTAGCTGCCCCCCCCCTTTACTCAGCCTCCGTTTTAATCACAGCGGCAGAGGATAACGCCAATAGCAGCCAGAGCAGTTCTACGGTGAGCTCTTTTCTTCGTTTAGGAGGCATCGGGGGGCAAGAAGATAAGCGTTTCCAAAACTTTCTTATCCAAATGTACTCTGTACAGACAGCTGAGCGTCTCGACAAAGACTTCGGCCTGCTTCGGAAACAGAATGCAAAAATTTGGGATCCGGAACACAACACATGGAAGCGCCCAGAGGGGGCATTCTTCGCGTTCAAGCAGTTCATCCACAAAACGTTGAAGACGGCGCTGTGGTCGCCTCCAGATGCCTCAGACGTTGTCAATTATCTTAAAGAAAACTTGGACACCTCTCAGACGAAAACTCCAAACGTCTATATGGTAACTCTGCGCAATCCCGACCCCAAACTGGTCGGGCCCCTTCTCGAAGGTGTCCTGCGCGAAACAAACGCGATTATCCGCGATGTTGATCGTAAGCGAGCGCAAGAGGCAGAAGCTTACCTTGTATCTAAGTTATCATCTGGAACCGTCACCTCGGTCGACCAACGCCAAGCACTTGCTCAATTGCTTGCGACCGAAGAACAGAGATTACTATTGGTCAATTTACGCCCGAATTACGCGAGCGAGCCGCTGGACGTGATTACCGTTTCAAAAGGCCCCGTGTGGCCGATGACGGGGTTATTTCTAAAGATCGGGCCTATCTTCGGGATTTTTGTTGGTGTGCTCTTCGTCGTGCTCCGCGCCACCATGGGAAACCGCGCGAAGGATGAACGGATAAGCGTCGTATGACCCCCCCCCAAAAAAAAGGAGTGGCAGCGTGAGACGGCCCGTCTTGCTACAATTGGCGGCTCAACGCGCACTCCTCTGGATGGTCTTCATTCACCTGACCCTTGGCAATCTGCCCCGGTTCATTCCTTCAGGCATCCGCAACACAAATGCACTGCTCACCGAACCGGTGCTCTATCTGATCACGATTATCTATTTGTCGGCCAATCTACGCCGGTTAAAGCTTCCCGGCGAGAACAGCGTGATCATCGTCATAACCCTCATGTCCGCTCTCTACGGGACATTTCTACTCGGGCTCAATTTAAATTTTGTGGCCTACTCCATTCGCTTCGTAATGATGCTACTGACCTGCGCAGCGACTGGGCACGCCCTTTATTGTGCGTTCCAGGCTGACATATACCGAGCTCTGCGAGCGTATGTCGTCTACCCTATAGTGGGTAGTACGGTTATAGGGTGGATACTTTACTTCGTTTTTCCAAAGGCGGAAATGCTCTACATGGCCTTGCGCCTCATGGGCATTGAATTCGCAGGCGACCCTCATATCCGCCGTCTAATTTCTTCGTACTTCGATCCAAATCTATACTGTGCGATACTTGGGCTACCGCTGATCATCAGTATATCTTCATACAAAAGATACCACGATACTAAATCGGCTCTGTTGATAGTGTTTATTTTAGTGTCGGCGCTATTCACGGTTTCCCGTTCCGGCATTGCCAGCCTTATTTTGATTCTCGGAATTTATGGTTCCATTCGCTTGTTCACGATCCGTCTGAACCGAGCGGCGATCATTGGCTCCGTTGCTGCCGCTGTTGCCGTGGTTGCGAGCTATCCGCTCTATAGCACTGCGTTTGATCGCATGGTGTCACGCTTCGGCACAAACATGTCTACCGATGCGTCATCGCTAAACCGGATTTATCAAGCTGAATCGGCATTCAAGCTAATTAACGCACATCCGTTGTTCGGCGTCGGCTACAACTATGTTCAAGCAGTGGACATTGACCATTATTCCTACGACCAATCGCTTCTATCTCTTATCGCGATGTTAGGTTTTGTTGGGGGCCTCATCTTTTTTTCGTTGCATTTCCTTTTTGCGTTTAGATCTCTTTCATCTCTCACGAGGCTGAACGCGATTTTGAGCGCGAAGGGTGACGACCTCGTACTTTTGCTCACGATCTATATACTTGTGTCAGTTGTCTTCGCCTCATTGTTCAACAATCTTCTTTTTTATCAGTTCTGGTACATCCCAGTTTTCGTTGCAATTTTCTATTTTTATTATGCTTTTACGTTTGAATATGAAAAGACATCCGAGGGCAAATAACTGGACCCGCAATGGAAGCCATTCTGACAATCCTGATCCCGACCTATGATCGTCCGGATAAGGTCAAAGCGCTCGTAAATCAGCTCCTGCCGCAGCGATCTGGGCAATGGAAGCTTGTGATCTTTGACAATCACTCCCCGACCCCAGTGCGCGACCTCGTGCCAGAGGATGTGGAGGTGGTGCGGCACTCTGCGAATATCGGATCAGGTGGAAACTTTCCGCGTTGTTTCGAATATGCGCAGACCGAATGGGTTTGGTTGATTGGTGACGATGATACGATCGATCCGGACGGCGTGCAGCGCGCCCTTGATGCCATTGCAATGTACCCCGACGCGGCAGTGATAAATTTCGGCGCACCGGGTTTTACTGATTCGCGTACAACACCCGTTATCTGCCACGGAATGGACGAATACCTCGCACGCTGCGACTCCCCAACGCATATGGTTTGGATGTCGGCTAACATTTACGCGCGGAAACATTATCTAGCCAATCTGCGCTATGGCTACCGCTTCGGCAACACCATGAGCTGCCAATATGTATTGCTCTTGCTTGCCCTCCTTGATGGCAAGGAGGTGGTGTTGCTTCCTGATGTCGTGACCCGTCCGCCCGCAGAGGCGCCGCCGGATGCGGGCAATCATGGCGAACGCGTGCTGAGCCAGGTCGCGCTGTTGGATTTGCCCTTCACCGCAAGGCAGCGCAAAGCCTTTGCGCAAATGCTGCACAAGAGCTTTGCCAAGCTCATCAGTGACGCGATCCACACCTGCTATTTAGTTGATAGCGGCATAGAACGCAGCGAAACGCTCTACCTGTTTTCCTTGCGTTGGTCCCATATGGTGATCGCTGAGCGCTCTTTCGTAGTTGGCGCTGCTGCGCTCGCATGCCGGATTATGCTTGGCAATAAGCTGGGGCGTTTTTTGTTGAGGTCCCTCGCCTATGCCAAAGGCAAGCTGACCGGAAAAAAATTCGTTGCAGAGGCCGCCCGCCCCCGCTTTTTCCGCGCGTAACGCAGCTTCGTTGCGGTGCGCATATTCGGCGTGCCGCCATGCCTGCGGCTCCACGGAAACAAAGGTTAAAGCTTCTTATGTCGATGCCCGCGTTGAGTTTTCAGCGGATTAGCAAAGCGGCACTCTCCGTGCTCGACCCGGCCACGGCTTGGTTCATTGCTACGCGCCTATTTGGAATTGTCATGTCGCCATTGACCCTAGCGATCGTGGCGGCCTTCCTGTCCCCTATAGAGCAAGGCTATTTTTATACGATTTTCAGCATCCTTAGCCTGATCGTTTTCTTCGAACTCGGCTTGGGCGGCGTCGTGATCTTCATCGTCGGCCACCGGGGTGCAGAAATAAGCTGGGGTAAAATGAAGCAGCTTACGGGCACCCCCGATATCCTAAGCTGGATAGGGGCCGTCTATCGCAAGATTGCAGCTTGGTACGGAGTAATGGCGGTCGCCTTTTTTGTCGTGGTCGCTCCAATCGGATGCCTGCTCTTGTCGAGTAAAACTGCTCTTCCGCCTGCGACTTACTTGGTACCCTTCATCTTCGTGGTTCTACTGTTCTCGGTGAACATCTTTCAGGATGGGACCGCCGCCTTCCTAGAGGGCACTGGACGCATTAAGGAAGTAAAACGCGCTCAGTTTATGAGCGGAGCTGCAGGTTCACTGGCGCTGCTGCTCGCGCTGCTCCTCCATTCCCGCCTCTGGTCCATTGTGATCTCAGAAATCGCCACGGTGACGGTGCTTGGCGTATGGCTCTACTCCTATCGCAGCGCGCTCTTTGGCCTTCTAAAATCCGTCTCCAGCGACACGTCCGCTGTAAGCTGGAGGGACGAAATCCTGCCGCTGCAATGGCGCATAGCGCTGACTTGGCTGAGCGGATATTTCATCAACATGGCCTTTGTGCCGATACTGTTCGCCTTGAGAGGTCCTATCGAAGCCGGACAAATGGGCATGGCGCTCAAGATCAGCGGCGCCCTTTACACCCTAAGTATCGGCTTGGTTAGCGCTAAAAGCGCCAAGCTCAGCGCCATGGCCGCAAGCGATTATCCGGGATTTCTGCGCCTCTTGCGTCATAGCGCGCTTGCCGCAGCCGGGCTCAGCGCGGCGGGCGCACTGGCCGTATTGGTGGCGATGATAGTTCTGAAATTTGTCTGGCCCGCATTCCTGGACCGCCTACTGCCCATGGGGCCCATGATGGCCATCATGGGCGTTCCGGTTATTGGAGCGATAGCAACTTCGATGCAGATCTATGCGCGCACCCAGAAACAGGATCCATTCGTCTGGGCCAACATGATCACCGCAGTCTGCGTTACATCTGTGACTCTGTTTACGGCCTACAAAATGGATGCATCAGCTATGGCATACGGTTACTTCGCCGTGCTGGCGCTCATTTCCATACCACTACATATTTATTCACTACGCCATGTGAAGCGACTGCCCCGAGCCTAATAAGCTGAGCATCCCTCCCATAACTGCTCATCATGCAGGCCGGGGAACCCCCGTCCATTGAGATTTCAGATTGAGTGCAAACCGCACAACAGCACGCGCAGCCCGGATTCCTGCCGAGGGAATGAATGTAATTGCTACGAGGCAGTAATAGTCCAACGCTGACTTTAAGGGTATTTGCCGCATTGCGGCACGCATCTCCCGGGCAGTCTCAGCAGTTGGCTGGGAAAGCTTCCACATTGCCAAATTCCGAGACAAGTCACGCCAAGCCCCGCGTGTCAGCACTTCCTTGGCTATATTCTGTGAACACGCCAAGGAAAAGACGCGGTTAACCTCATGAATCTCGTTCATCAGCCGCCGATGGACGGAGCCGAAATACGCTACTTGGTCGCCGAAACTTGCACTGCGATAGAAAAACATCGGACGATCGTCGCGATACCACACCGGCTCCGACTGGCCGAACGCGATTTTAACTACGAGGTAAAAGTGGATATAGCCGCCGCCGATGCAGCTTTCCCATTTGCCATCAGCAAGAGCGTTCTCAACGCAATCACGCCGGAATATCTGACGCGAGAGAAATCCGAAATCCGGGCTAGCGCGGAACAACGGCTTGCCCCGCAATTCCTTCGCAGCACTCCCAGTGGTCTGCAGATGGTCTGGAACGACCGGGACCGACGTCTTGAACCCGAGATAACCGACCAGCATTCCCGTTGGCTTGGTCGCATGTAGATCAGCAAGTATGCGCGCAATGCCCCCTGGAGCAATGAGATCGTCGCTCCCGAAGAGCCAGCAATAGTCCTGCGTCGCTATTTCAACGACTTTCAGCAGGTTGCGATCGTATCCGACATTTTCCGGCCACTCATGGAAAACAACGCGTCCTAACTTGGGGCCCCATTCCGCAACCAGTTCTCGCGTGCCGTCATTGGAGGCGTTGTCGGAAATACAAATCTCCACCTCCGACAGGTCTTCGCCCGCCAAACTCGCGAGCAACTCCCGCAGCGTGTCCTTGCGCCTATAGGTCGGAATACAAATGGATAACATCTACGCCCCCGGGGCGAACAAACGATTAAGCAACAAACACTAGGCCTTGTTCCCAACCAAAGTACCGATCTGCTCGGCCACATAATCGATATGCGCTTTACCCAGCGCCGGGAAGACGCCGACCCAGAAGGTTGACGTCGTCACCTTGTCGGAATTGGTGAGATCACCCACCACGCGATAATTTCGTCCCTTCATGTAGGGCTGGCGCAAGAGATTGCCGCCGAACAGCAGCCTGGTGTGAACTTTGTTCAGATTGAGGTACTGCACCAGCTCGTCGCGCGTGAAGGGCGCGCCATCGCGCACCGTGATGGGATAACCAAACCAGGACGGATTCGATTTCGGCGTCGCTTGCGGCAGGATGAGGAAGTCCTCGAACGGCTTCAGCACTTCGGTGAGATAAGCAAAGTTGGCCCGACGTGCCGCAATGAACCCTTCCAGGCGATCCATCTGGGAAAGACCGACAGCAGCCTGCATGTCTGTGATCTTCAGATTATAGCCGATATTGGAATAGGTATATTTGTGGTCATAGCCTTTCGGCAGATCACCCAGCGTCCACTGATAGCGCTTCTTGCAGGTGTCGTCCTTGCCCGGGGCGCAATAGCAATCGCGGCCCCAATCGCGCATCGATTCCAGCGCCCGCTTGATGATGCCATCATGCGTAAAGACGGCACCGCCCTCCCCCATGGTGATGTGATGGGCGGGATAGAAGCTCAATGTACCGACATGACCGAAGGTGCCGACCAGCTTATCGTTATAGGTCGCGCCAAGCGCGTCGCAACAATCCTCGATCACCCAAAGATCGTGTTTCTTGGCGACCGCCATAACTGTATCGAGATCGAAGGGGTTGCCCAGCGTATGGGCTACCATGATCGCGCGGGTCTTTTCCGAAATCGCGGCCTCGATCATTTCCGACTTGATGTTGTAGGTCGGAATGTCGACATCGACGAACACCGGCACCAGACCGTGCTGAATTGACGGGTTGACGGTGGTGGGAAAGCCCGTGGCGCAGGTGATGACTTCGTCGCCTGGCTTCAAATGCTTCTTGCCGACCATGGGAGACGTCAGACCGCTCAACGCCACAAGATTGGCGGAGGATCCAGAATTCACGGTCAGGGCAAACCGGCGCCCGAGGAAAGCGGCAAGCTTGGCTTCGAAAGCATCATTGAAGCGGCCGGTAGTCAGCCAGAAATCGAGTGCAGAATCGACCAAAGTGCGCATCTCTTCAGCGCCATAGACTTTTCCCGACACAAGCACCGGCGACTGGCCAGGCACGAATTCCTTGGGAGCATGGGCAAGCTTGGCATAACGCTCGGTCAGTTCCAGAATCTGCTCACGCAGAAGCTCGGCCTCGCTTTTGGGCGTTGCAGATGAATCACTCATTTCATGCTCCCATCGCGGGCTATACTCGTGGCAAAATACTACAAGCTGATTTTCTCAGCCGGACTAAGAGCTCACAGATCAGTTCAACTTCCGAACCAAAAATCTGCCGATCCGCGCCTTAGCCCAGCCAAAATCTACGACATCCGACGCCGCATCTATCATCTCTGCCCCGAGAGATTTCGCCAAGACCGGCACACTTTTCATCCCAAACATATTCAGGTGTTCATGCAACAATAGCGGATTGTCTATCAACCGAGCTTCAAATGCATGAAGCCATTCGTCGGTTAGATCAACTGGAATTTCAACATACATGAGACCTCCGGTCCGCAGGGAGGTAAACGCGTCAGCCAAAAAAGCCCTCGGATTACCGACGTGTTCCAGCACATGCATACAAGCAACAAAATCGTACGCATTATCCTTGACGGAGGAAACTTTCGAAACCAGCGTGCGATCTATGGAAGGGTGAAGTGGGGCCTCAGACGGGTCAAAGATATGGAGGCTGCTGTATCGCTCGTAAATGATAGGAGGCAGAAAACGCCCATCACTGCCTCCGAAATCTAACATCGAAGTGCCTGCCAAATAGTCGACGTTCTTACGCAAGAAAGCTTCGACAGATGAATTACGATTGACAATTTCTGAGGGGTGGTTGCCAACATCTTTAACAATCGCGGCGTAAGATGGCTCCACCGAAATGCGGTCACGATTATATGTTGCGGAGCGGTAATCGTGATACAAGCCTCGCAAGTCCTCAAATGGCCACTCGTGAGCAGGGAGAACACTCTGACAGGCATCGCAGTATTCAAGTAGCGTCCTAAATGTCCAGGGCCTATCGTCCTTGGCAGAACCAAAGATTTTTCCCAGCCGCTTTAACACTTTGGAGAAAACGGAAATTTCGGGTCCACCGAGCAGCGGTGCTCTAGAATAGAGCAAATACTTGTCATTCCGGATATTGACCCTCAGACGAAAGAACGGCGCATAGGCCCCGAGTGGTAGCGCTTGAACATCCTTGTTCCCGCAGACACGACACACCATTGAGTGGCTGTTGGTCATAGCTTACCTCAGATATGTGAGTTCAAATCCGCCATAATCCTGATCAAGTTGTGCAGTGTGTCCTAATCGGGGATATCCCTTCAGCTACTACTTCGAATGCCCCCGCTCATAGGCCGCGATCTGCTGCAAAGTTACTTCACGCATATCCGCGCCATCTTTAAAGGCGCGATACCACTCCACCGTGCGAGCAATACACGCCTCGAAATCCCATCGCGGGCGCCAGTGCAAATGCACCTTGGCCTTGGTGGAATCGAGCTTCAAAAGTCCCGCTTCATGCACGGCGTTGGGATCAGGCTGAATTTTCAGCGCACCCGGATTGCCCCACAATTGACAGGTCAATTCGGCGAACTGCGCCACCGTGCGGTTACTGTCTTCCTCCGGCCCGAAATTCCAGCCTTCCCATGCGAGCGGACCGGCCACGCAAAGATGCTCCGCGACTTCGAGATAGCCGGAGAGCGGCTCTAAAACATGTTGCCAGGGGCGCACAGAATGGGGACGGCGGATGATCACATCCTCACCGGCCATCAGCCCGCGCATGAGATCGGCCATCAGGCGATCCTTGGCCCAATCACCGCCACCGATGACATTACCCGCGCGCACCGAGGAGACCGAGCCCTTGCCCATTTCCGGCGAGAAATAAGAACGCCCATAGGCGGCCGTGACGATTTCCGCAGCACCTTTGCTGGAGGAATAGGGATCATGGCCGCCCATCGCATCGTATTCACGATAAGGCCAGATTACCTCGCGGTTCTCGTAGCATTTATCCGATGTGATGATCACGGTGGCGCGCACCGAAGGCGTGCCGCGCACGGCCTCCAGAAGGTTCACAGTGCCCATCACATTGGTCTCGTAGGTTTCGACCGGGATGGCATAGGATTCGCGCACAATCGGTTGGGCCGCGAGATGAAAAACGACATCCGGCGCGAAAGCCTTCAACGCGGCAGACATAGCCGCGAGATCGCGAATATCGCCGATCTGATGCGACATGGCCTTTCCCACCTGCGCGATGGAAAAGAGATTCGGCGTGGTAGGCGGCTCAAGCGAATAGCCATGAACCTCCGCGCCCATGCGCTGAAGCCAAAGCGCCAGCCATCCACCTTTGAAACCTGTATGGCCAGTGAGGAATACGCGCTTACCGGCCCAGAATGAAGGGTTCATCGGGATTTCTCGCCCCAAACCCTCCAGGGCGCCTCGCCAGAGGCCCAGAGCGATTCCAGATGTTGCTTGTCACGCAAAGTATCCATCGCCTGCCAGAAACCGCCGTGTTCGAAAGCAGCCATCTGCCGCTCACTGACAAGTTTCTCCATGGGATCACGCTCCCACACAGTCAGATCGTCAGCAATGTAATCAATAACTTTGGGCGACAGCACAAAAAAGCCACCATTGATGTACCCACCCTCGGTGACAGGCTTCTCTTCAAAGCGATGAACAACGCCATCTGCTCCGTAAACCAGAGCACCGAAACGAGCCAGAGGGCGGACCGCAGTTACGGTTGCGAGCTTGCCATGGGATTTATGGAACGCGACGAGCTTGTCGACTGGAACATCCGAGACCCCATCGCCATAAGTGAAACAGAAGGCCTCTTCGTCCTTCACGTATTCGCGAACGCGCCTTAGCCGCCCACCCGTCATCGAACCTTCGCCAGTCTCAACCAACGTCACGCGCCAAGGCTCAGCTTTTGAAGAGTGAACGACGATCTCGTCCCTGGCCATGTCGAAGGTCAGATCGGAAAACTGCATCCTGTAGTGGAAAAAGTATTCTTTGATCTTCGCGCCCTTATACCCAAGGCACACGACAAAGTCGTTGATCCCATAATACGAATAGATCTTCATGATGTGCCAAAGTATCGGGCGCCCCCCGACTTCAACCATTGGCTTCGGCTTACTCTCTGTTTCCTCGCTCAGGCGAGACCCCAGTCCGCCAGCAAGAATAACCGCTTTCATCATCCCCCCCAAATACTTAACGAGGCAATTTACAAGTATAGGCAATTCTACTGCCACCAATACTCTATGGGAGTGATTTTGCCAAACGTTATGCGTTAGTTACGGGCGCGCGGTTCGGCGCAGACCAGCGCAGAAAGGCCGGAAAGGGCGGAAAATCGCCCCCACTCGGAACCAGCTCTGCCTCGAGCAGGACAGCCCCTCCGAGAACCTGAGCACACGAGTCAAGCGTTCCGCAGTATCACAGCAGCTTACAAATAGCCGGACACAGCTCATCAAAATGCTCAATCATGGCTCCACGAGGAATATCCTCGATCTCACCCAGTGGGTAACCGAAGTTCACCAGAATAAAAGGTAAGCCCGTGGCAGCAGCGGTTTCAGCATCAACTTCGCTATCGCCAACAAAAGCGGCGCGGTCCGGCTTTACCGGAAGTCGGGACATCGTAAGTTCAACGATGGACGGATCGGGCTTCAGCAGCCGCCCAACAGCTCCGCCGACAATTGCATCAAGATGGGGCGCGATCCCCAAACCCGAGGCCAGCGGAACCGCAATATTCTCACGTTTATTGGTACAGATAGCCGTATAGAGACCATTTTCTTTCAGGGTCTTCAAGGCATCAATAACACCAGGAAACAAATCGGACGGGTCAGCCTTCTGCCCTCGCAGTATCTCTCGCAGCGTATCGAGTTCCTGCTCCAAATTAGCGATGTCCTCGCCAAATGTCCCACGCAGCATATTCTCGCCGCCAAGGCTCACCCATTTGCGCACCTCCGTAACGGCCACTTCCGGCACGCCGCGCTCGCGCGCCATTTGGTTTAACGCCCGTGTTAAAGACGGTGCGCTATCTACCAATGTGCCGTCGAGATCAAATAGAACGGCCGCACCGCTCAGCGAAGACAAACCACTCACCGGCGCACTACCTATCAATTCGGGTCATCTATGCTGGTACGGCATAGCAAATCATATCGAAGAAGTCCCGCTCGTGCGCACGGAGATAAAAGCGGTAGTCCGACGCGATGGCGTTGATTTGCAACGGAATCCTCCAGAGATGGTTCTGGATATGATAGGCCGATATCGCCAGCTTTGGCCGGCACCGTTTAATCGTCTTCTCCAACCCCGCAATAGCTTCTGGCTCGTATCCTTCGATATCCATTTTGACTAGTGAGACGGCTTCCCCGCCGAGCACATCGTCAAGTGCAATGCAAGGCAAGGTCGTATCACCCACGCCGGTGACCGAGTTGTCGTTGCCGAACGACGAAAATTTGACGATACCTTTTTCCCGGCCGACGCAGGCCTGATAAGTAAACACCCGACCAGAATCGGCTATAGGTTTGACGCTATCATTCAAGCGCGCAAAATTGGTCGGATCCGGCTCAAACGCATAGATCGCACCGAATTTACCGCCGGTTTCCGACAGGAAGGCCTGTACAGAATCTCCGTCATACGCGCCGCAATCCACAAACACCTCGTCAGACCGAAGCTTATAGATATCTTTTGGGAAATATATGGGTTGTGCCTCGCGGTCCCCCATATCGAAATCCATAAATAGGCGCCAGCGAACTTGGGCAAGGTATTCCGCACGCGATCGATCATCAGCCCATAGCTTGTCAGCCGCAAGGACTTGGCTTGCTTCATCATGCACATACTGCGGTAGGTCAGCCGGGAAATAGGGCAGAAGCGTTTCCGAAAATTTCCAGTAGAGCGACCCCAACGGCAAGACAACCCTACAGCCAAGAGCGCGATAGCGCTCGATCCGGTCACTTAGTTTGTCAGCCGGTGTCGATTTCCACATCGTGAAAACAAACACAGCATTATCGCCAAAAGTCTTCGCGCCCTCTTCGGCGGAGTAGACAGGAACACCTTCAACGGTATTGCCCCATAGCTTCGCGTTGCCATCGCAAAATGCGATAGGCTCGATTCCGGCCTTACGAAGCCCCGCCAATGTGCGACGGCCAAGACCACCAGCACCGCAAAGCACGATGCGCGAACCGAGCGGGCCGCTCAGGCGATCAAATTCAGTCTGGGCACGTCTCACGGCCGCATCACGACCTTCAGCAAAAAGCTGTTCAAGCGTATCCATTAGCCCCTCCAAAATGATCGACGACTATGAACTCGACCTTGGCCACCCCTAGTCAATCGAGCTGAATGCGCCATATCAGGCTTTGGCTGCATTCTTCGATTGTTCAATTAGCTGCGGGGGCAAATTTTCGGATGCCGGATCCAGCGGTACAATCATGTTCGCCTTGAACTCATCGCGCGGCAAAAGCGGCGACATGTCCTCCAGCGGCATGGACCGCATGGTGCCATCCGCCTGCGGCAGCGCCATCGATTTCGGCCAAAGGGATTCGTCAGTGATGATTCGCACATCGACGATCAATGGCCCCTTATGGGCAAGCGCATAACGGACACCGTCAGTCAGTTCGGCAGCATCTTCGATACGTATGGCATCAATGCCGTGTGCTCGGGCCACGGTCACGAAATCGGGAAGCCCCAGATTCCCCTCCGGTCCAGTCGCCACATAGCGTCCTTTGAAGTAGTTGCGCTGCGTGTTGCGAATAGATGCGTAACCGTGATTGTCGAAGAGGAAGATCTTGATCGGCAAATCAAGGTTTTTCAGAGTCGCCAATTCCTGCAGGTTCATCATGAAGCTGCCATCGCTCTCGACGGCGACATAGGGTTTGCGGCCGTTGGCGATACCGCAGCCAATCATGGTCGGGAGACCGTACCCCATCGCCCCAAGACCGGTATTGATGAAAATCCGCTGCCCTGGTTTATTGGAAAAACCGGTGTAGAAAACCTCGATGGATAGCCCAGAAGTGCCGGTAGAGACCAGAATGTCTTCCGGGAACTCGTCCATCAACACCTTGGTGAGATGATAGGAAGAGATGGGGCCTGATTGCGGGAATGGCTTGCCGTCGTTAATCGGATAACGCGCCTTCCAATCCTGGCAACGCTTCACCCAGGCGGACCGATCTACACCGCCAACCTTTCCTTTTTGCGCCAACAACGCCTTCAGGAAATCCTTCGCATCCGCGGTCACCCCCTTAGCGATGTTCATCGCCGGGGAGAACTTCTTGAGTTCGTTAGGGTCGATATCCACGAAGATTTTTGCCGCGTGTCGCCCGAACTTCTCAGGGTTATAGGCTGTGGTGAGATTTTCCAGCCGCGCGCCGAGCACAAGAATAAGATCGGAATTCTGGACAGCAAAATTCGGCCCGCGCAGCGCCACCACGCCAGGCTTGCCGACGGCAAGCGGGTGGTTAGACGGGATAAGGTCCATCGCATTCCAAGTCGTCAGCACCGGAACGCCGAGCGCCTCGTAGAACTCACGAAATTCCCTTTCGGCGCCGGCGAGCCGCACACCATGCCCTGCAAGGACGATCGGACGCTCGGCTTTATTGAGCAGGCCGATGACATCGGCGGCGTCGCCAACATAGTCCGGTTTAACCGTGACTGACGCCTCATATCCACGCAGACTATCGTAATCTACCAAGGTGGCTTGGACATCGAGAGGGATGTCGACCCAAACCGGACCTTTACGGCCCGACAAAGCGATGTGTGCCGCCTTTTCGAGCTCGTAGCGAATATCCGCCGGGTCCATGACCATTACCGAGTACTTGGTGATAGGCTTGACTACAGAGACGATGTCAACTTCCTGCACCCCCATCTGGCGCACACCGCGGCCGCCCACAAGATCGGCGCGCTTAGCCTGCCCGGAAATGATCATCAGCGGAATAGATTCAATCCAAGATCCTGCGACTGCCGTTACGGCGTTCGTACCGCCCGGCCCAGTGGTCACCAGAGCTACGCCAAGACCGCCTCGCGTGCGCGCATAGGCTTCGGCGGCAACGGCCGCAGCCTGCTCATGGTGATGAGCGACAAACTCGATGTCGGGGTTCTGCCCCAAGGCATCGACCAGAAACATCGCGCCGCCGCCAGGAACCAAAAAGACAGCGTCCACGCCCTGTTTGGTCACAAAATCAAATACGTAGTCCGCGACCCTCTTACGATCCGACATTTCCTGCTCTTTGCTAAAGCGATGCGCGCGAAGGCACTGCCCTCGCGCGCTCATTACCCCGACAATTCATAACCGCAGTGGAGGATAGAGGCAATTGCACTGTCATTGCCCCATAAATACCACTACCCCAGCCAGTGGGTCAGGAAGGTCTTGCGACCCTCGTACTTGCCGATGGCTGGATCGGTATAGAAGGTGTCTTCTTTAGCATAGTTGGAGGAGATTTCCTCAATCACAGCGCCACCCTTAGAGGTGAAACCATGTCGCACCTCGCGCTCCACAGTGACAACTTCGCCGACCTGGACCTCTTCAGCCTGGCCGTTCAGCGTCACAGTCAGATCACCATATAGCACATGGAAGCTCTCTTCCTTGACCTTGTGCCATTGCTCGGGATGGGTTTGGCCCGGGAGCACAACGATCAGGCGCTTGCAATAGGCCCGATTCACGACGGTGATAACAGTGATGCCGTGTTCGTCGAACTTGTCGAGCCCATAATGGTGCGAGATCTCCAAGTCGACCTCGCCCGGCACCGGGATAGCGGCGCGGTTCAACAGGGATTTGACCCGTTGCACGATGGAATATACCTTCTCACGCACTTCCACGCGACGTGAATTATCCTGCAGCACCGGCTCTTTCGCCTTGAGATCGGTCGTGGCGTAGAAATGGGTGTACTTTGACCAATCGTGGGCAGTGATATGCCCCTTCTGGGTCGGAATAGCGAAGAACACATCTTCGTTGGTGAGCTTTTCACCAGCTTTGACGTCACGCTTTACAAACACACCGCGAGCCAGATCTCCCAACGTAGCCCGTTCGCCGTCAGTGGCCCTAGAACGCTCGGTGAGAGCGCCATTGATGATGCGTGCCTGACGTGCCGCCTCCAGCCAAGCGCGAGCCTGCTGCGGATTGGCAGAATAGCCGTTGAGCTTGATAGTATCGGTCGGAACACCAACGTGCTTTTCGAATACCTGCGCGCCCTTCGTGATCGCGAGCGACACCGGAAGCAATTCGTTAGGATCTTCATGCGTCGAGAAGCCGATGCGCACGCCGGGATAACGCTGCTTCAAGAATTCGATTTGGCCGAGCTGCAGCTTTTCATTCGTGGTCGGATATTCGCCGACGCAATGCATCAGGACGAAGTCCTTCTTGCGGTGCTTCAGGAAAGCGACGACGTTATCAAGACCTTCCAGATTGGCACCGGCGCAAGAAACAACGATCGGCAGATTGGTCTGACCAATCTTTTCCAACAGCGGCCAGTCGGTGAACGCACAGCTCGGAATCTTCAAGATGTCGTAGCCATCAGCAACGATGTCATCGACCGACTTCTCATCGAACGGCGTACACATCGAAATGAAGCCATACTGCTTGATGGCACCGAGCAGAGCAGAGCGCTGCTCTTGAGAGAGGTTTGTTTCCGAAAACCGTTTGACGAACTTAAGATCAAAACGGTCCTGATAATCCGGATGCACGAAGGTTTTGATATCGCGATACTGCAGCTTGAAGGAGAACTTGAATTCAGGGAAGTCCTTCGCGACATCGGCGAATTCACGAATAATACGAATACCGTGCTCAACATCTCCCATATGATTGTTCGCCATTTCGAAGATGAACAGCCAATCTGGAATCTGTGACTCCGCCACGCCTACCGGGGCCTTCGCCTCATGCAACATCTGGTTCTCCGTGGATTATCAAGTATTAAACTGATGATACACTAGATCAAACTAGAACCACAACCAGATCGGCGGCGAAAACCACTTCCCGCGACATGGGATCGTTACCAGCTTAAATCCGGTTCTGCGCAAAGCGCTGCTTCAAGTCTGACACCGTATCGAGGATAGCGCACTGCAGAGGCTTTAAAGCGATCCCAAGCGAATCCGCATGTCGGACAAATGCCGCACGGTCGCCAACATAGTAATCGATCGGTTCCGCTTTCATCTCCGGCCGCTCGATCGGATACCCCGAAAGCCCCATCGCATCCGTGATGCGCCTTGCCAATACACCAACCTCTACAACTTCTTCCCCCGCAGTATCAAACACAGCGGGAACACCCCAACTATCCGACATCAGCCCAGAAAGAACCATCTCGATAAGATCGACGATATGGACATATGAGCGGTAAACTGGCGCAATTGCGCGCAGTGTAACTGGTTTATCCTTTAAAATATCCGAGATAATCGAACTCAAGGCGAAAGCGGGAACGTTATTAACGCAAGGCCCGGCCACATTGAACACTCTGATCGGCATCAATGCGCAACCGATCTCTTTGCACATTGTGCGAAACCTTGCCTCGTCCTCCAGCTTCATAAAACCGTAAGGGTTCTCGGCAAGGACGGTGTGCACCCCGCCCTCCTTGCGATAAACGGCACCGGATGAGGGAAGGAACAAGCCCCGCGCTCCAACACGCCGGGCAGCCCCCTCGGTGAGGTCCGCGATCTCTGCGTTGAGACGAACAAATTCCTGAAGCGAATGCTCGCCGACATGTCCCTTTGTGATGAAAGCGTAGTGCAGGAAAATATATTCTCCCTGCGGAAGGTTCTCGATGCTGGACAGTGCAGCGCTCTCGATAATCCGCCCAGAGGAAAGGGACAGGCTACGCGCCTGGCTGCCAAAGACAGCTACCCGGTCCGGGAGCTGATCTCCGAACGCGTTCTCGAGCACCAACAGAGACGCCTGGCCAAGCCAGCTGCCGCCACCCGTAATCACAAACCGCAAGTTGCTCTGCTGTAATTGGCGCGCCAATACCGGCGAAAACATAAAGCCCCCTCATTTACAGCGTCGCGTTTCCTACAAAGACCTATCTTTGGTGTCAAACAAAACCGGGCCAAGGGCTTTCTTGCCATCGGCGCGCACCAGAACTGTCACAGAGGAGCGCAGAACATGCGGGCTTGCTGCTGGGGGCCGTTCTTACTATGACGGGTTCAAGGGGCGAAGGGGGAAATTCCGTGTCCGACAATCGAGGTCAAAAGCGCTTACGCGTGGTGGATCGGTACGCAGGCCCGCCGCTTTTGAAGGTGGTAAGTTTATTGCGGCGCAAGCGCAGCGTGCCAGATCCCGCCTCGGTGCGTTCCATTGCCATCATGGTCCTGGCGGCCATCGGCGACACCGTGATTGCCACAGCCCTGATCGCGCCGTTGCGGCGCCGCTTCCCCAATGCCTCGATCATCGCTGTCACCACATCTGCCAATCGCGGCATCGCGGAACTTTCAGATTTCGATTCCGTAGTGACTATTCCGGTCGTCCAGCCAAGCAAAGCCATCAAGTTATTGCGCGAGTTGCAGCTCGATATTGCCATTGATTGCGGCCAGTGGGCTCGACTGAGTGCGATTTTAACCTACGCCTCAAAGGCACGTTTCACCGTCGGATTTCGCACAGAGGGGCAGGCACGCCATTTTGCCTTCGATGCGGCCCCGCCCCATCTGGCCACCCGCCACGAGCTCGACAATTTCCTAGCCCTGATCGCCCCGCTCGGCGCCGAAACGAATGGACGCCCGAGCCTTAATCCACCGGCCAATCCGCCTCTTCTGACGCCCGAGCGCCAGTGGATCGCTTTTCACCCCTGGGCTGCGGGCGTGCGCTGCGAATTGCGCGAATGGGCCAGGGAGCGCTGGATTTCACTAGGCAAAGCCCTGGTGTCCAGAGGCTACGACATTGTGATCACAGGCGGCCCTGCAGACGCCGTGGCCTCGACAGAGCTCGTCAACGCCATCGATCCGGAGCACGCGCGGACCATCGCTGGGCGTTCCTCCTTGCGTGATTCACTGGCAGTCCTGGGCGATGTCAAAGCGGTGGTTTCGGTCAATACCGGCTTGATGCACATGGCCGCTGCGGTGGGCGTGCCGCTGGTAGCGCTGCATGGCCCGACAAATCCGCTGCGCTGGGGGCCGGTGAGCGATCGCGCCATTGTTTTGGGGCCTGGGCCGGGTGGCGGCTACCTCAACCTTGGCAACGAATACCCGGAAAACCCGCCCGATACGATGGCCGAGATCAGCGTTGAGGACGTCGAAAACGCTCTTCTGCGCCTCCTAGCCTCTCCCTGAAGCCTTCTGGGCGTTGATGCGGCCAATCGTCTTCGTGGTACTTACGCCATCTACTAGATCGCATAAGGCAACCCTGCCGCCGCGCGCCAGGACGATATCGGCTCCAACGACCTTATCGACCGTATAGTCCGCGCCTTTGACCAGCACATCGGGCTCCAGGGCCTTGATCAGTTCGAAGGGCGTATCTTCGTCGAAGGCCACTACCGCATCGACATTGGCAAGCGAGGCAAGCACCGTCGCACGCACGCCTTCGCCCTGCACCGGCCGGTCAGGGCCCTTCAAACGGCGCACCGAATCGTCAGAGTTGAGACCCATCACCAGGCGATCGCATTGGCTGCGGGCAAATTCGATCAGGCGTACATGGCCGGTGTGCAAAAGATCGAAACAGCCATTCGCAAAGCCCACTTTCAGGCCCTGCGCACGCCATTTCTTCACGCGGTCCGCCGCCATGCTTGTCGACAAAACCTTGGCTGTAGCCGATGTGGAATCCACGTCATGCAAGGCGTGCAGAAGTTCCTCGGGATGGACGACGGCCGTGCCCACTTTTTCCACCACGATCCCGGCAGCAACGTTCGATAAGTGGACCGCCCCGAGCGGCGGCAACCCGGCGGCAAGACCGAGCGCCAACGTCGCCACCACTGTATCCCCCGCCCCCGATACATCGAAAACTTCACGCGCTTTGGCGGGAAGATGCGCAGGGGTCCCTTCAGCCGGGATAAGGCTCATCCCTTCCTCGCTTCGTGTCACCAAAACCGCACCAAACCCAAAACGGGCGATCAGACTGCGCGCGGCCAGCTCGATTTGCGCATCATCGCCAACCGGCATGCCGCTGGCCTCGGCCAGTTCCTTGCGATTGGGCGTGATGATCCCCGCCCCGCTGTAACGCGCATAATCGCGCCCTTTCGGGTCCACGATCACGAAGGCACCTGCCTCTTTGGCCATCACCAGGGCCATGCCGCAGAATTCCGCATCCAGAAATCCTTTGCCGTAGTCGGAAAGGATCAGAATCTTGGCGTTGGCGAGAGCGTGGCGCAGCGCATCGCCGAACTGCTCCCGGCTGGCGGCCAAATGGCAAAAGCTTTTCTCTTCATCGACGCGCAGCATTTGCTGATCGCCGGCGATGAAGCGCGTCTTCACGATGGTCGGCCAACCGGAAACCTTGGGCAGGCCCTCATCCAGCTTCAAAAGATGGCTGAGCTCCGCACCATTGGCGTCGCTGCCAACGGGCCCGACAAGATCAGCCTGCCCGCCTAGCGCCCGAATATTCCACAACACATTGCCCGCACCGCCAGGCGTCGTCACCACCCGCGACTGGCGCAGCACTGGCACAGGAGCTTCCGGAGAAATGCGGTCAACCGAGCCATAAATAAAGCGATCAAGCATCACATCGCCGACAACGACGATAGGGCAGCGCGAGAACGCTTCGATGGCTCCCCGCAGAAGATCATTGGAAGGCAGCATGGGCCGGATACTCAAAAAGTTGCGTTCAGTCGAATGCCTCATCGATCATGGCGCACCATAAATGGCCCACCGCGATGTGCATTTCCTGGATGTTGTTGGTGACAGCGGACGGCACGCAAATGCAAAGATCACAGGCGGTTTTCATTTTGCCCCCCGCCGCGCCCGTTAATCCGATCGTGCGGATACCAACGGTTTTGGCAACATCAATCGCCCGCAAGACATTCGCGCTATTCCCGCTGGTGGAGATGCAAATGGCGACATCGCCCGGACGGCCCAATGCGGCGAGTTGGCGGGAAAAGACCTGCTCATAGCCGTAGTCATTGCCAATCGCGGTGAGAGCCGAGGTATCCACGGTCAGGGCGATGCCCGGAAGCGCCACACGCTCCTTTACGTAGCGACCGGTGAGTTCAGCGGCGATATGCTGGGCGTCGGCAGCCGACCCGCCATTGCCCATGAGAAGGACCTTATTGCCCTCTTTGAGCACCCCAACCAGAAGGTCTCCGGCCTCGCGAATCTGATCCGCCTGCTCGCGCAATGCGAGGAAATTCTCCGCAATTGTCTCCAATGCGCCGCGCACTGCGTTTGCGTTAAGCTCAAGCCCTTTCATGCTCTGCCCCTGTGCTTGCTCACGACGCCCCCTAACCACGCATCCGCCTGTTGTCTATGGCATATCATCGCGCCCATCCCCTGCAAACGCAACCATCAGGCCCGCGTCTGTGCGGGCGGCGATTTCTGCGCCAGAACCCGATCGATCACGGCCAAATTACCGGAGCAATACCGTCCCCAGGAAAATTGCCTCGCATAGCTCTCACAGGCACTGCGATCGGGCAATTTTGTCCGGCCACTGAAGATGTCGACCAGAGCGTCCGCCAGGGCGCGCGCAGTGGCCTGCGGCACCACGCATTGCGGCGCGATGGCAGCGACAAGATCGGAATGACCGCCGCCACTGGTGGCCAGAACTGGTACGCCACAGGACATAGCCTCGATCACCGGTAGCCCAAATCCTTCCACCGCTAAGGAGGGCATCACGAAAAGATCGGCAGCGGAATAAAAATCCGGTAATTCCGCATCAGGCACGAAGCCTGCAAACGCAAGCTCATTGCTCGATAAGCCACGTTCATAAGCGAAACGTTCGAGATAGTCGCGTTGGCTGCCTTTGCCCACGATGACAAGCTTAACCTTTTTTTCCGAGCGCTGCCGCAGGTCCGCATAAGCCTCAATCAAACAGTCCAAGCCCATGCGCTCTTCCAGCCGCCGCACCGAAATGATCATACTGGTATCGTCGTCCACACCGAACCGCGCGCGGATACGCGCACGCCCCTCGGCGGAATGGCTGAAATGCTGCGTGTCACAACCGCCTGGGACCACGACAATGCGATCATCCTTTACCCCCAGATCGTCAATAAGCTGGCGGCGGGTGTAATTGCTCAATACCACGACGGGAAACCGACCATGTCCCAGCACCCAGCGTTCGACGGGGATCATCATGGCCCCGTAAAGCGCCCCAAGCAGATCGGACACTTTCAGGCTGCGCTTGAACCTCGGCCAAAGCTGGGTCCACATCTCGCGCGCATAGGAGCCATGATAGACATAGTAAAATGGGGGGAGTTTCGGCACGTTCCAGATCAATCCAAGAAGCGACGGAAACATCTGTACCGATAGGCAAGCGACAGGCTCCCCGCCCTTTTCACGCAGAATGGCGCCGATAATACGGGCGGGTTCGGTGATAAACCCTAGCGCCTTGGCAAGGCTGTTTTCGGAGCGCCGGTAGGTCGAAAGATAAAAACCACCCGGCTCTTGCACGCGCGCAACGGCGGCCTCGTTGGCCGTCACACAAACAACATCGTGACCGAGCGCGGACAGCTCACGGCACTGCTCGAAAACACAGCGATGACTTCCCCCCATGGTGAGGGGATAAACCGAGTCATTGACGACGATGATTTTCATGTGCGCGCGAGCAGTTCGAGTGATCGGTTTGCGGCCTTGGGCCTGTCAAGCACCCCATGTGCCGCCGGATAACGCAGGAAAACTCTTCTTTAACAGAGACATAGCCTCAACGAGATCATCTGCAGGAAGAACCGGGAATTCCGGCGTGGCGACTTTTAGCGCCCGCGCGCGGTGCTCCCCACCATGGCCGGTGAGCAGGTGAATTGCCCCCGCCAGCCCTCCCTGCCGGGCCGCCTCCATATCACTGTCTTTGTCACCTATAGCCCATGAAGAGGCCAGATCGAGGTTTAACTTTTCAGCCGCGAGCACATACATCGCCGCACCCGGCTTGCGCCAGTTCGCGTGCCGCTCGGAGTAACCAGGGGTGTATCCAGGATGAAACGGCGCCACAAATGTGGCATCCAGGCTACAACCCGACTGCGCGAGCTGGCGGGCGATTTCGGCTTCCACATCGAAATAATCGTCCCAATCCATCAAACCGCGTGCCAAGCCGGACTGGTTGGACAAAACTATGCTTGGTACGCCGTTTGTGCGGGCCATTTTCAGGATATCCACGGCCCCAGCCGCAAGCCGCACGTCTTCGGGGCGTCGTAGATATCCGACCTCCTCCACCAGCACACCATCACGGTCCAGCAGCAAGGCCGGCCTGGCGGCGCTAAAGCGCGCGGCATCGAGCGACACCCATACGCCCTCTTCGACAAAGCCACGTTCAGCCATAATACATCTCGAATTCCAAAACCCAGGTATTTCCGAACGGCCATCTATGCGTCTGGTGTCGACAACTGCTCCACACTAGAGTACGGCGCGTGCCGCTACCTATCAGAAGGCGAATCCCCCTTGCCAGCGTTTTCCAGTACTGCCGACGCGGAAAATCCGGCGCCAGCGTGGACCGTTGGCCTCGCCACTTTTGCCCTCTGGATCCTGTTCTTGCAGTTCACGGATGAATGGCCATTCCACGGCTTCTATCTGCAAACGGGCCTGATGTTGGTCGCCGTAATGCTCATCAGCCGATTACCGGGAAGCGCTGCAGCGCTGCGCCCCTTTTTGGTGTTTATTTCTGTTTTGGTATGCCTCGGCACTATCCAATGGGTGATCATGAAAGGGGGCGTATTTTCCCCTCCCGGCCTCCTGGTCGACGGATTGACCCTCCCGCAACTCTTCATCCAAGTTCCTGTGAAATATGCGCTATTCGCTATATCCCTACTTGGCATGAGCCATTTGTATGAGAATATGGTGGGGGGAAGGGTCAGCGCTCTGCTGCTGCATAAGCGTGATGCGCTACCTCCCCAACCTAACACTCTGCCGCGATAAGATTTCATCATGAGCACAGCTTTGCATTTGGCCGTCGACGCCCGCATGATCGCTCACACTGGCATTGGCACCTATTTGCGCAATGTGCTCACCCGGCTTGTGGCCACCCACCCGGATTGGAGATTTCATCTCGTCGGTGATCCAGCTAAACTGGGAATCTTCGCCGAATGCGAACAGGTGAAAATCCATCCCTGTACTGTTCCCATCTACGGCATCCACGAACAATTGTGGTGGGCCAAGGCGCGCATAAAGGCCGACCTTTTGTGGGTGCCGCATTACAACGTTCCGCTGGCATGGCGCGGCAGGTTGGCCGCCACAGTTCATGACATGGCGCATCTGCGCTTGGCGGAAATCACCGCCAGCCTGCCGCGAAGACTGTATGCGAAGACGCTGATGCATGCGGTTAAAACGAAAACGGCAGGACTGATCTTTGTCTCGAAATTCACTGCAGGTGAATTTCGAGAACTGGTCGGAGAGCCGCGAGCCGGATATCGCATCATTGCCGAAGGCGTCGATGAAGAATGGTATTCGCCGATCGAGAAGACCCAGCAGAGTGACGGTTATGTCGTGTTCGTCGGCAATGCCAAGCAGAGTAAGAATCTCACACGCTTGCTGAAGGCTTTCGCCCGTATCCAGGACCAAATATCCCAGAAGCTGTTGATTATTGGGCAGCGTGGCGGCTTTCTGACTGGGGCAACAGAGGTCGACACCTTAGCCACACAGCTTGGGGCGCGCATTGAGTTCGCCGGTAGGGTGGACGATCCTGCCTTGCGAAAATTCGTGGCAAACGCAGATTTACTCGTTATGCCCTCCCTGTATGAGGGCTTTGGCTTGCCTGTGGTGGAAGCAATGGCTTGCGGCTGCCCTGTTTTGTCCTCCTCGGCCGCCTCTTTGCCGGAGGTAGGGGGTGAAGCCGTAATTTATTGCGATCCCATGTCCGAGGATGATATTGCCGCGAAACTGCTTGCTGTGCTGAAAGATAGCGAGCTGCGGGCAATCCTGTCTCGGAAAGGTCTCGCTAGAGCCGCCCAATTCGACTGGAACAAGGTGGCCGCCGAGACCGGCGCGTATTTTGCCGAAATTTGTGCCTGAACCAGCGTGGAGAATTCAAAGTGTCAGAAAACGGGGTTCAAATCATCACCGGCGGGGCAGGCTTCATCGGGCGCTGCCTGACCAAAAGATTGCTCGGCCGTAATTTACGGGTCGCCGGTCTGGATAATTTTTGCCGCGGCAACGCCAGAAATATTGCCGAATTCGCAGACAACCCCAATTTCTCGATGCGCCGGGTGGATGCCGCGGATGGCACGGCTCTTGAGGGTGCCATGTGTGAAGCCCTTGCTGGCGATGATCCTGCCTCGGCGACGGTTTGGCATTTGGCGGCCAATTCGGATATTCCCGCCGGTGTCAGCGACGCTGGCATTGATCTGCGCGACACGTTCATGACGACCTTCAATGTCCTGCAGACCATGCGCAAGCTGGGGATGAAAAAGCTCGCCTTTGCTTCGACTTCGGCAGTCTACGGAGCATTGGACACGACCCTGCACGAGGATCTGGGACCGCTTTTTCCTATTTCCAACTATGGCGCGATGAAGCTCGCCTCTGAGGCGGCTATTTCGGCGGGCGTCGAATCTTTCTTGTCACAGGCTTGGCTCTATCGCTTTCCCAACGTCATTGGCGGTTATGCCACCCACGGCGTGATTTACGATTTTGCCCGCAGGCTGCGCGACAATCCGGCCCGTTTGGAGGTTCTCGGCGACGGCACCCAGCAGAAGGCCTATCTGTTGGTGGACGAACTTGTCGATGCCATGCTCTTTATCCGCGACAAGGCTACCTCCCCCCTCAACTACTACAACATCGGCCCGATCGACGACGGCGTGACGGTGAAGTTCATTGCCGAAGAGACCGTGCGCGTAGCCTCTCCTTCCGCCGCCATCCAGTACGGGAAGAGCAAAAAGGGCTGGGTCGGCGATGTGCCGAAATTCGTCTACTCAACCCGCAAGTTGAACACATTGGGTTGGACACCAAAAGTCAGCTCCGCCGAAGCGATCCGCACAGCCATTCCTCTGATTTGGCAGGAGAGCGCGTGAGCACGGTAAAGCAGGCTGTCATTTTAGCCGGCGGCCGGGGTACGCGCCTGAAATCCGTCACGGGTGATCTTCCAAAACCTCTGGTGGATGTCGACGGAAAACCGCTGCTTGTGCACCAGTTCGAATTGCTGCGTGCGCAAGGCATTGAGGATGTCCTGCTTCTCACAGGCTATCGCTCGGACGCCATTCGCGAGGTAGCTGGAGACGGTCGCGCATTCGGCCTGAATATTTCATATCAGGACGAGAGCGAAGAAGATCCACTGGGCACCGCCGGTGCGCTTCTGGCGTGCTTTGACCGGCTCAAAGAGCGCGCCATCGTTGCCTATGGCGATTGTATGTTGAATGTCGATCTGGGCCGCTTGAGCGCATGGCACGAGGCCAAGGGCGCCGCCGTGACCCTGTTGGTTCATCCCAATAGCCATCCAGAAGATTCCGATCTGGTGGAGCTTGACGGCCAATGCCGCGTCAAGAGGTTCCATCCCTACCCACATGAGCAAGGGCGTTATCTCGCCAACCTCGTCAATGCCGCGCTTTATGTCGTGAACAAGGCCGCGCTCGCGCCTTACCGTAATTGGGACGGACGCCCGAAGCCCGATATCGCAAAGCATCTCTTTCCGCGCATGGTGGCCGATGGCGTGGCGTTGTTCGGATATCGCAGCCCAGAATATATCAAGGATATTGGTACGCCCGCGCGTCATGCCACGATTTTGCGGGACCTGCGCAGTGGCCGTATCGCCCGCTCCAGCCTGAACCATCCTCAAAAGGCGATTTTCCTGGATCGCGATGGCACCCTGAACGTCGAAGTCAACCGCGTCTCCAGGGTTGAAGATTTCGAGATGATCAGCGGGGTGCCTGCGGCCATCAAGAAAATAAACGAAAGCGAATTTCGCGCGATTGTCGTCACCAACCAGCCGGTGCTGGCGCGGGGCGATTGCGATGAGGCCACGCTTGATCACATCCATGCCAAGCTCGATACATTGCTGGGCCATGACGGCGCGTATCTCGACGCGCTCTATTATTGCCCACACCACCCTCACAAGGGATATGAAGGGGAAGTCGTGGCTTTGAAATTCGACTGCGAATGTCGCAAGCCAAAACCAGGCCTGCTGCTGCAGGCACAACAGGATTTCAATATTAATCTGGCGCAATCCTGGATGATCGGCGACACGACGGTGGACATTCGTACGGCGAATACCCTTGGCATTCGCTCCATACTAGTTGGCACTGGTAAAGCCGGCCAAGACGGGCAATATCCAGATGAGCCGACCTATCGCTTCGCCACACTCGCCGAAGCCGTCGATTTCATTCTGAGCCAACCTGATTAGGTAAGGCGAGCAACGCATGGGGCGATTGCCCAGTTGCAGGGAACAGGATGACACGACAAGTCGCAGGATGATAACGCAACCACGTACCATCTGCCGGTGCCGTCAGGCGACATTCAGATTGTATTCTCTACCCGCTCGGAATATGTAGAAGGAGGGTCGACAGACCGGTTTCCCACGCAGTTGGAAAGCGGACAACTCCTTGACGAGATGGGATAATTCGGCTTGCGGAAATCGGCTTGATGTCTGACAAAATCGGACATCTATAGGGGGACTTCGTGATTATTTCCCGGACACCTTGCCGGATGAGCTTTGCTGGCGGCGGGACCGACCTGCCTGCACATTACCTGCGCCATGGCGGCGCCGTGGTCAGCACCTCGGTCGATAAATACATCAACATTTGCGTCAATGCGCGCTTCAACAAGCAACTGCGCGCGAGCTATTCGATCACCGAGATTTGTGACCACCTGGAACAGCTGAAGCACCCGCTGGTCCGCGAATGCCTCCGCCTTGTCGGCATTACCGAAGGTATCGAGGTGGTTTCGTTGGCCGACATCCCAGCCAACGGCACGGGACTTGGTTCATCAAGCTCTTTCACTGTCGGCCTGCTCCACGCGCTCTATGCCTATCTTGGCCATCGCCCGACTAAGCATCAGCTTGGCTGCGAAAGCTGCCGGATCGAACTCGACATTTGCAAGGAGCCGATCGGCAAGCAGGATCAGTACGCAGCGGCTTTCGGCGGGATGAATTTCATCAAATTCAACATAGACAACACGGTTGAGGTCGAGCCGCTAGATTTTCACGAACACATCCGTGACCGCATCGAAAGTTGCATCCTTCCCTTCTATACTGGGATTACACGCTCTGCCTCTCGACTGCTGAAAGCGCAGAACGAAGTCATTGAAACCGGTAGCCGCACCAATGTCCTTTGCCAGATGACCGAGCAGGCCTACGAGTTGCGCGATGAGCTGCGCCGGGGCAATGCCGATGCCATTGGCACGATCATGCATAAGGGCTGGCAGCTCAAGAAAAGCATCGCCAAAGAAATCTCGAGTTCGGTGATCGACGACTGGTACCAGAAAGGGCTCGATGCCGGCGCTCTTGGCGGCAAGCTTCTTGGCGCGGGTGCAGGAGGTTTCCTGTTGTTCTATGCAGCACCCGAGCGTCACGACGGCATCAAGAAAGCCCTTTCTGAGCTGAGCTTTGTTCCCTTCCGCCTGGACCGCGAGGGCAGCAAGATCGTTTTTCGGGAATAATGTTTTCCACGCAAAGAGGCGGTTGATGTTTCCGGACAAAAAGTACGATCACGCGGGCACCTATGCGGGCGACTATTTTGGCGAGCTGAGCCGAGCCGCTGCGCAGATCAATGGCCAGGCGGTGGAAAGAGCTGCCGCAATCGTGCTTGCAGCGGTCCAGGCCGACCGGACCGTTTATGCCTGCGGCAATGGCGGCTCGGCAGCCATCTGCAATCATCTGCTTTGCGACTTCGCCAAGGGCATGCAGTCCGATACCACCTTGAAGCCCAAAGTGGTGAGCTTGAGTTCCCCGGTGGAGCTGATCACCGCGATCGCCAATGACATCAGCTACGACGAAGTTTTTGCCTTTCAGATGAAAACGGCCGCCCGCCCTGCCGATGTGCTGATCACGGTCAGTTCATCCGGAAATTCGGAGAACATTGTGCGCGCCGTACAGTGGGCCCGAAACAACGGCGTCCGAACCATCGCGTTCACCGGCTTTGAAGGCGGGCGCAGCGCCGAGCTGGCGGAGGTGAATGTCCACGTGCCGTCCGGCAATTACGGGATAGTGGAAGACTTGCACCAGGCCGCTATGCACATCATGGCGCAGTATATGCGCATGCAGAACATGGATGCCGGCTTGATCGGCCAACGAAAATTCTAGGGTAAGCAGGAAGGCGCTCCCGGCTGCGTCGCGCATGACATCAATCCTGGCTGCCGGATGTTGCGTGAGCTTGGACCCGCAAGGGCTCAACCCTCCACCTTGGATTGTAAGCCATCTAGCGCGACACTCACGGTTTCGTGATACACATATATACAATTCTGGATGAGCTTGGGTAGCAGGGATCGCCTCCAACCAACCCTCGAAGCGGATAACGTCGTGCGACATGCTTGATATCTTCACGAACCGGGTCAGAGGTAATGGCCCTATTCAGGCCGTGCCCCACACCCGTGTTGCGCGAGAAGAAGCTCGCGTTTCAGCTCGAGAACGCCTTGCGGCCGCTGTAGCCCTCTTCCTCGTACTGATCACGGTCATTTTTATAGTTGGGCCCGAATATGCCCAGGCTAGGCTTTATGCCGATGCCCTCAACTACTGGATCATGGCCGAAGCCATTGTGAGATCTGGCTCTCCTAACGTCTCTCTTTTGGATGGCGTCCCACCCGAAGTATATGCGCCCGTGGTATCCTATCTCAGGGCTCCAATTTTCTGGCTCACACAGGATACGGCTATCCGGCTCGCGGCCATCCAGCTTCAGAACGCATTTTTCCTGACGTTATTCGCCACTCTGAGCTCGATCTATTTGCAATGGCGGGGCACCAGCCGCAAATGGCTTATTTTTTCGCCATTTCTGTTTTGCGCCATCGCGACACCCTGGCCGCAGAACGTGCTTTTTCTGCTCTCCGACACGACTTTTGCTTGTCTCACGATGGCTGCGCTCGTTCTCTACATGCGCAGTTGGCGCCAGCGGCGGTTCGCCGCGCTCACGGTCTGCGGTTTTGTGATCTGTCTGATCCTGGCGATCCTCGCGAAGTTCACCGCCATCGCGGTCTTGGCGTATGCCCTGGTCGATTTGGCGCTGCGCCCGAAAGGCCAGCTACGCCGCCAATGGGTTGTATTGCTTGGCGCGTTAGGGGCCGCCGCTGTTCTCGTTGTTTTCGGCACGCCATATGCCGCGCATTATGTTGCTTCGGGGCTGCATAAAATAAGCCCCCACGCCCCTCTCTGGACGCTCGCAACAGCCAGCCTGAACTTCATTAGCTCGACGATTCCGAGCCTGATCGTTCCCAACTACATTTTTGTGTATTTGCACAATGACATTGCCAATGTGGCAACCCCAGAACTCCTGCATCGCAAGGAGGTCGTTTGGCTCCTGATCGGCACGCTTATCTCGGCGCTTATCCTGCGGGGGGCCATTCGCCTGCGCCGCGAGGCCTTGCCTGAAGTCGCCGCGCTTCTGGTCTGCAGCCCCGTTTTCGCGCTGATTTTCGGAAGCGCGCTTCGGTACACGGCGGTCTTTCAGGCATTCTTCATCCGCTTCTTCGAGAACGGCATTGGGGATTTACTGGAAAGCGCCGAGGCAAAAAAAATCATCCCAGTTCTTCGTTTTTTGGGGGGCCTCAGTATTGCGATTTTTGTACTCGGCTCGGCCTGGCAAATTTCGCGGCTATGGCAAGCCTCGCGGCAAGCCAATACGATATACGCCGCCGAGGAGCGGGTTTTGCGCGCAATCGCCAAGCAGAATGACCCCGTATTCGTTCCATATGCCTATTCCGCGCGCTGGGTGGCGCTGCTGAAGCTGCATGGCGTGACCACGTCCCGGGCCGCGGATATGCTTGCGGCGGGCAAGCGTGCCTATGTGATCGAGGATTGCGAAAGGCAGTACTGCGCGGGCGTGGCAGCTTTCCGCAAGACCTTTAGTAGCGAGATGAAAGCCCGCTGCGGGAAAATCGATCTAGTGCCAGTTGCCCAGCTTGCCGGGGGACACATGCACGCCCTCATTCAAGAGGTGAAATCCGCCGGCCCCTGCACCTCCAAACACGCCAGGTGACGGGTACAGACGGAAAAATGGCGGAACTAGGGTTAATTCATCGCAGACTGGTACAGCTTAGACATACCGCGCCCCTGGCGCGCGTGCGTCGATGCACCAGCGGTAGTATATAGGATTTCGGTGTCCACGAAAGTTGTGGTGATATACTGCTGTAACAAAGCGTGGGCGCAATCGTCGCTGGCAATTAACGCTGGTTTCAACGGCGTAAATCCCATAATCGTGTGTACTTCGGTATTGGAGGGGGCGGTGAGTAATCCTGTGGACTCGATTCAAGCGAACTCTGAATGGGCATCGCCGTCCAACCGTTCGTTGTTACGCGGTGGACGTATCTGGATCAGCATCGCCGTTCTGGCCACCGCCGACATTTTGGCCTTCGTGTTCGCCAGCATCCTGTTCCGAGTTGGCAGGCCTGTTCCCGAAGTCATCTTCCTGAATAAGTTCAGTTCCCAGCGCGCGGTAGATCTTCTCATCTTTCTCGCGGTGATCTTCCTGATCGTGCGATATATCAGCGGTGACTACAGCCGCCGCCGCCTTTTCTGGGAAAGCACCCGAGTTACGGTCCTCGCGGTCTTGGTGACCTCCTTGCCCTTCTTTTTGGTGGTC
Organism: Rhizomicrobium palustre; assembly: GCF_011761565.1. Lineage (NCBI taxonomy): Bacteria > Pseudomonadati > Pseudomonadota > Alphaproteobacteria > Micropepsales > Micropepsaceae > Rhizomicrobium > Rhizomicrobium palustre. The sequence goes on from NZ_JAASRM010000001.1 coordinate 300,386, forward strand.
GCAGCCTTCCCCAACCAATATTCACTTTGGGCCGAAGTCGGCACCTGGGCCAGTCTCGCGGTAACCATTCCACTCTTTCGCCAGGCCGGGCGCAAGCTGATGTCGATGGCTGGCCTGTGGCAACTGCCGACGATCCTCATCACCTCGCCTGAACGACTTCACTCCATTGGCAGCGCTCTGCGCCAAACACTTTCGCTGGGCTACGACGTCAAATGGCTGGCGGTCGAAGGCGACAAGGACGTTGCCGTAGAAGATCTGACAGGCGTTAAGCGGGTCTCCATCTCCGATCCGGTCGAACTCTTCGCACAACTTGCCGAGGAAGGCTGCGATCAGGCCGTGGTGGCAACGGAAGATGCGCAGTCGCCGGAAATCATCAGCATGATGCAGCGGCTGATGGAATTCGGCATTACGGTATCTCTAAGCCCCTCTGTGAGCCGGTTGCCGCTGGTGAACGCGACGACGAGCTTCTTCTTCGGCCGGGACATCTTCCTCTTCCAGATGCGCTCTAGCCTTCAGCGCTTCCCCCATCGCGTTATCAAGCGCGTGTTCGATGTGGTGATGTCAGCCGTGGCATTGCTGATGTTCTCGCCTGTTTTCGCCGCGATCGCGGCCATCATCAAGTTGCGCTATCCCGGCACGCCGGTGTTTTTCGGACAGAAGGTGGTGGGTCGCTATGGCCAGCCCTTCTTGATGTGGAAATTCTCCACAATGCGCAAAGACGCCCATCTCGTGCTTGAAGAAGTCCTCGCCAAAAGGCCCGATCTGCGCCGCGAATGGGAAGAGACATTCAAGCTCAAAGAGGATCCGCGCGTCCTACCGGGCATTGGCGATTTCCTGCGCCGTACCAGCCTTAACGAACTGCCCCAGCTTCTGAACGTGCTGACCGGAGAAATGTCCCTCGTAGGCCCCCGGCCTGTGAAGAACGCAGAGCTCATTCAGTTCTATGGCCCGGCGGCACGCCTCTACAAACGCGTTCGTCCCGGCATCACCGGTCTGTGGCAGGTGAGCGGGCGCAGCGACACCAGCTATGACGAGCGTATCGTTTATGACGAATGGTACATCCTGAATTGGTCGTTCTGGTATGACATGGTGATTGTGCTGCAGACTGTTTCGGCGGTGTTGTTGCGCAAAGGCGCGTATTGAGGTCCGGGCGTTCCGGTTTACCTCGCGGGGGTGCGGGATGAAGCTGAATACTAACCATACCTGCCCCTCAGCCCGGACGTCCGGGACGTTTGTGGCATGAAAAAGCTTATCATCCAGATTCCGTGCTTGAATGAAGCGGAGACCTTGCCGCAAACGCTTGCAGATCTACCGCGTGAGGTGGATGGCTTCGACCGCGTTGAATTTCTCGTCATTGATGATGGCAGTACTGACCAGACGGTAGCGGTGGCACGCGCCCAAGGCGTTGATCACATTCTGTCACTTGGCCATCGCCATGGCCTGGCAACAGCCTTCTCCGAAGGCATCATGCACTGTTTGCGGCACGGTGCGGACGTTATCATCAACACAGATGGCGACAATCAATACCAAGGGGGCTGCGTCGCCACTCTGGCCGCTCCCATCCTGGCCAACCAAGCCGATATCGTCATCGGTGCCCGCCCAATTTCTGATATCGAGCATTTCAGCTTGCCGAAGAAAATACTTCAGAATTTCGGTAGCTGGATCGTTCGCATCATCAGCCACGCCGAGGTTCCGGATGCCCCCAGTGGCTTTCGCGCCTTCAGCCGCGAGGCCGCGATCCAGCTTAAGGTCTTCGGGTCCTATACCTACACTCTGGAGACCATCATCCAGAGTGGGCTCAGGAATATCCGGATTGTATCCGTTCCCATCCAGGTGAACCCGAAAACACGTCCTTCACGCCTGATCGGCAGTACCGCATCCTATATCCTGCGCTCCACCATCACGATCCTGCGTGTATTCGCCATTTATGCGCCGTTGCGCTTTTTCATGCTACTTGCGGCAACCGCGTTCGTTCCGGCGGTTGCCATTTGGCTGCGCTTTGGCATGGAGTATCTAAATGGCGGCGGCCACGGCCATGTTCAATCGCTGATCCTCTCCAGTGTCTTGTTCGGATTGTCCGGCGTGCTGGCACTGGCCGGCATTGTGGGCGATATCATGTCAGCCAACCGGCGCCTCTTGGAAGATGTCCGCGTCATGCTCATCCGCCGCGAACTTGACAGTACACATACGTCTCGAGAGGACGAACCTGAGCTTCACGTCGTGAAGAAATGGCCGGAGCATCGGGGCGATATCACTTCGGCCCGCTATTAGGCTCACCGTCTGCAGGCTCGTGCGCGGCTGCAATAAACGGCAGCCCAGCCGCATATTCCTTTAGCCGCCCTTCCGCTATCGCCCCGCGCAGCCCCGCCATCAGGTCCTGATAGAAGGTCAGATTGTGCCAGGTGAGCAGCATAGAGGCGATGATCTCCTGGGCCTTCACCGTGTGGTGCAGATAGGCGCGGGAGAATTTACGGCAGGCCGGGCAGCGGCAGTTTTCGTCGATCGGACCCGGATCTTCAGCATGGCGTGCGTTACGCAGGTTCAGCGTACCGTTCCAGGTGAAGGCCTGGGCATTGCGGCCTGAACGGGTCGGCAGCACGCAATCGAACATGTCGATGCCGCGCAGCACCGCGCCCACGATATCGGAGGGTTTGCCGACACCCATCAGATAGCGCGGACGGTCGGCGGGCAGATGTGGCACCGTGAAATCGAGGGTCTCGAACATCATCTCTTGTGGTTCACCCACCGCGAGGCCGCCGACCGCATAACCATCAAAGCCGATCTCTTTCAGCCCCAGCGCCGAACGCTCGCGCAAATGCGCAAAAGTGCCCCCCTGTACGATGCCGAAACAGCCCCGGCCCGGCTGCTCGCCGAAGGCTTCCTTAGAGCGCTTGGCCCAGCGCAGCGTCATGGCGAGGGATTTCTCGATCACCGCTTCGGTGCCGCCGAATGCCGGGCATTCATCCAGCACCATCTGGATGTCGGAGCCGAGCAGGCGCTGGATCTCCATCGAGCGTTCCGGCGACATGAAGAAGGTCGCGCCATCGACATGGCTTTGGAAGCGCACGCCCTCCTCGGTGATCTTGCGCAGCTTGGCCAGACTCATCACCTGAAAGCCGCCGCTATCGGTCAGGATCGGTCGTTCCCAGCCCGCGAATTTGTGCAGCCCGCCGAGCTTGGCGACGCGTTCGGCACCGGGGCGCAGCATCAGGTGATAGGTATTGCCGAGGATGATGTCAGCGCCGGTCTCGCGCACGCTTTCGGGCATCATCGCCTTGACCGTGGCGGCGGTGCCGACGGGCATAAAAGCGGGGGTGCGGATGTCGCCGCGGCCAGTGTGCAGAACGCCGGTGCGAGCAGCGCCGTCCGTGGCATGAAGATCGAAATGAAAGTCAGTCATAGGCGGCGGAATAGCAGACAGGCATCGCCATAGCTATAGAAGCGGTAGCCGAGCCGGATCGCCTCGGCATAGGCGTGGCGCATCACCTCCAGCCCCGAAAAGGCCGAGACCAGCATAAAAAGGGTCGAACGCGGCAGGTGAAAATTGGTCAAGAGCACCTCTGCCGTGCGGAAGCGGTAACCCGGGGTGATGAAAATCCCGGTTTCTTCCGAGAAAGGCCGCACGGCGCCATCCTCCCCCGCCGCGCTTTCCAAGGTGCGCAGGCTGGTGGTGCCAACCGCCACAATCCGCCCGCCCGCCACTCTCAAGCCATTCAGCCGCGCCGCCGTCTCCGGGGTCACCAGGGCCATTTCGGCATGCATCTTATGGGCGGCGGTATCTTCCACCGAAACGGGCAGAAAGGTGCCCGGCCCGACATGCAGGGTCACGGTTTCGCGGGAAATCCCCGCGGCGGCCAAGCGGTCCAGCAGGGCTGGCGTGAAATGCAGCCCGGCGGTGGGGGCGGCCACTGATCCCGCCTCGCGGGCGAAGACGGTCTGATAATCGGCCAAATCGCGGGCGTCAGCGGGGCGCTTACCCGCGATATAGGGCGGCAGCGGGGTCTCCCCCTCCGCGGCGATGGCGGCGTCCAGCTCGGCCCCAGAGAGCGAGAAGGTGATCGCCACCTCCCCCGCCTCGCCGCGCGAATCCACCCGCGCCTGCAGATGGGCGCCAAGATGGAGCGCATCCCCCGTCATGAGCTTGCGGGCGGGGCGGGCGAAACCCTCAAAACTGGCCGGGCCGGTGCGGCGGTAGATCAAAATCTCGATTTTGGCTTCGAGCGGACCATCTGGCCCCCCTGCCCGCTGGCGAAGGCCTCTGAGCCTTGCGTTGATCACTTTGGTGTCGTTGACCACCAGCCCGTCGCCGGATTTGAGGAATTCCGGCAGGTCCGAAACCCTGGCATGGGTGAGCTGGCCATCCTCATGCACCACCAAAAGCCGGGCGGAATCGCGCGGTTCGGCCGGGCGCAATGCGATGCGTTCCTCGGGCAGGTCAAAATCGAACAGGCCAACATCCATAAGCAAAAGGGTCCAGCGTGATACCGCCGGACCCTATAGCGGCCCGAATGGCCGCCCGCCACCCATTCGTTCAGGCTATTGAATAACCACCCGAGTGCCTTCGAAATCGAAGTTAAAGCGCACTTCCTTCAGGCCCGAGCCCAGCATGGCCCGGCGCAACCGCGGCTTGTCATTGGTTTGGAACAGCAAGAAGCCGCCGCCGCCCGCGCCTAAAAGCTTGCCGCCCGTCGCTCCGTTGAGCATGCCGAGCTCGTACCACTCATCGATTTTGGCGTTGGTGATGTGCTTGGAGCGGGTGCGCTTGCGCTGCCAATGCTGGTCCATCAGCTTGCCGAATTCGGAGAGATAGCCGCCTTCCAGCGCCTCCAGACTGCGCAGGCCCAGATCCTTCACGAAGTGCAGATTGGCGATCATCTCCTCGTCGGAGCGCAAGGTACGCTCATTCTGCTCCTGGCCGATCTCCAGCGATTTGGCGGGCATGCCGGTATAGAACAGCGCAAGACTGTCCTCGAGATTGGCCCGCGTCTCGTCGCTCATCGTGATGGGCCAGCTTTCCACCCGGTTGTCACGGCAGAAGCGGAAAGCCCGAAGCCCGCCCAGCGCCGAAATATACTGATCTTGCGCGCCAATCGGCTCCTTCAGCTTTTCGAGCTGGATGTCGCTCGCCATCTTGGCGATTTCGGCGGTGCGAATGCTGCGTTTTGCGTAAACATGCAAGGCCCGCAACAGCGCCGTCGTGAAGGCCGAAGAGGCGCCAAGTTGGTTGCGCGACGGCACGTCGAGCATCACGTTGATTTCGAGACCGCGCCAGTTGATATCCATGGTTTTCAGGACTTCGCGGAAAACCGGATGCTCGATTTCGTCGAGCGATTTCACGCGTTCCACCTTGGAGTATTTGATCAAGAGATCGTCGCCGAACCCCTGGTGCAGGGTGACATAGACATATTTATTGATGGCCGCCGAGATCAGAAAGCCTTCATATTCGCGGAAATAGGAGGGGTGATCGGTTCCCCCGCCGCCCAGGGTGATACGCAAGGGGCTTCGCACAATTATCATATCAATCTCCGCTGTGCTTCGCGTGACCGGCACGCGAGCGTGAATGTACCGGGAACATGACACCAATGTCCACGCAAGGTACGGATATTAAAGATAAAATGTCGCCCCTCTGTTGAGAAACACTCCAATGATAGCGTTCTCAAAGACCTCTCGCATCGGCTGCCATCGCGCGCGCCGCGACGTCTTGCGCGCTGGGACATTTTAAGGCCCGGGAAGATTTACGCAGGGGCTTCGCCGCTTCGCCCGTTTCATGACGGATCGTCATCTTTGTATGCGGCACTTACGGACTTTCCTGCGCTGTTCTGTCTTTGTAATTCTGCTTAATGAAGATCAAGACAGGTGATGCGTTGGACGAGCAGGTGTTTGCCGATGGCATTGCTGCGATCTCTGTGATCCAGGGAACGGTGCGCATCGATTTCATCGCCTATTCCCCCACCAAAAGTGACGCCTCCGGCCAGCCACTGCCGGAATTTCGCCAGCGGATCATCATGAGCGCGGAAGCCTTCCTCGCGACAGCGGAAAAATTTCAGGAAGCCGCGCAGCGCTTGAAAGATAAGCGCCCCCCCGCAGAGGCCCCCGCGGAACGGCCCGCGGCAAAACTTGAGACCGACATAGAACCGCGCCGCTTTCGCCCGCCCTTCCCATGAGCTCACCCGCCATGACTGACACCCCCGATTTTCCTAAGGCCGATGCAACCGCACAAACCGGCCTGAAGGGCTTGGTTTCCATCGCGCGCCATCTTCAGCTCGATTGGAGCCTGGAACGGCTCACCCATCTTTATGGAAAAGAGGAAGAACCCTCGGCCGAAGATCTTGCCCGCCATGCCAAGGCCGAAGGGTTGCACGCGGCGGTACATCGCCTCGATTTTGCGCGGTTGCAGCGTTTCAAGAAGCTGACGCCGTTTCTGGCGCGCCTCACCAATGGCGCATATGTCGTGGTGCTGCAAACCGAGGTGCCGCAGCAGGCCGGGCAGAAGGAAGTGCCGCCGCCCGAAGGCTGCATCATCGTATTTAATCCGCGCGTGCCAGAAGCAAGCCTGTTTCCCATTCCCAATAGCGAATTCCAGGCGCATTGGACGGGCGAAATCATTCTTCTGAAGCGCCCTTACACGCTCGACGACAAACCCCGCCGCTTCGATCTTTCCTGGTTCCTGCCCGAATTCTGGCGCCAGCGCGATCTCTTGCGCAATGTGGTGATCGCAGCCCTCGCCATGCATGTCTTGGCGCTCGCGGTGCCGATTTTCTTCCAGATCGTGATCGACCGGGTGCTGACCTATCTCAGCGTCTCCACCCTCATCGTGGTTTGCATCGGCGTAGTGATCGCCATCAGCTTCGACGCGGCACTCTCCTGGCTGCGCGGCTATTTCATCCTCAACACCGCGAGCCGCATCGACATCCGCGTCGCCAAAAAGACCTTCGATCATCTTCTGCATTTGCCGATTGGTTTTTTCGAAGCCTCGCTCGCAGGTGTCATCACCAAGCATATGCAGCAAGGCGCGCAGATCCGTGAATTTCTCACCGGACGGCTTCTAACCACCCTGCTCGATCTGCCCGCGCTGATCGTCTTTTTGCCGCTGATGGCCTGGTATTCGGGCTGGCTGACCGGCGTGGTGCTGCTCGTCACCCTGCTTCTGGCGGGCGTCATCGCGGCCATGATCGGCCCCTATCGCCGCCGCTTGCGCAAGCTCTACGCCGCCGAGGCGCAGCGCCAGTCCCTGCTGGTGGAATCTGTACACGGCATGCGCACGGTGAAGTCCTTAAACCTCGAGCCTCGCCGCCAAGAGGCTTGGGAAAATGCTGCCGCAGACGCGGTGCGCACTTATATGCAGGTCGGCAAAATTTCGCTCGCCGCCAATACGCTGTCGCAATTCATCGAGCGCGGCCTGACCATCATCATCGTCACCGTCGGCGCATTCCTTGTCTTTGGCCATGATCTGACGGTTGGCGGGCTGGTCGCCTTCAACATGCTGGCGGGGCGCGTGGTGAGCCCCGTGCTGCAACTCATCGGCCTTCTCAACAACTACCAGGAAGTCTTGATGAGTGTTGAAATGCTCGGAGAGGTGATGAACCGCCCCACCGAGGGCGCGCGCCGTGGCCTGACCCCGCCGCTCAATGGCGAGATTGTGCTCGACCGCGTGACTTTCCGTTATCCCAACACCGACAGGCCCGCGCTGCGAGAGCTTTCCTTGCGCATTCCGGCGGGCAGCATGCTCGGCATTGTCGGGCGTTCCGGCTCCGGTAAAACCACCCTCTCCGCCTTGCTGCAAGGGCTTTATGGGGCAAGCGAAGGCGCCATCCGTATCGATGGGCATGATATTCGCGATCTCGACCTTGCCTATCTGCGTGCCCAATCGGGTGTGGTACCGCAGGAGCCGTTTCTCTTCCGTGGCAGCATCAAAGACAATATCCGCATGGGCCAGCCCTCGGCGAGTTTCGAGGATATCGTGGATGCGGCAAGGCAAGCGGGCGCGGATGAATTCATCCAGCAACTGCCGCATCGCTATGACACGCTGCTTGAGGAAGGGGCAGTCAACCTTTCCGGCGGACAGAAGCAGCGCCTTTCCATTGCCCGCGCACTGCTGCGCCGCCCGCGCATGATCATCTTTGACGAGGCGACCAGCGCGCTCGATCCCGAAAGCGAGGCCGTAGTGGTGCAAAACCTTGCCGCCATCGCCAAGGGACGCACAACCATCGTCATCTCTCACCGCTTGCAGACCATCTGCGAAGCCGACGCCATTCTGGTGCTGGATAACGGTGAGCTTTCCGATCTCGGCACGCACAGCCAGCTACTGCAACGCTCCCCCGTCTACCGCCAGCTCTGGTCGCAGCAAATGTCGAGGGCCGCATGACCATTTTCAGCCCCCACACACGCGAGAATTTCGGCAAGCTGCGCTATGCCGCCGAGGACCATCTGAAAGCCTCTTGGGCCAAGCTTGATCACTGGATCGAAGAGCGGTTCGAGGATGGCGATGTCGCCCAAGCCTTCAAGCCCGATGCCACCGCCATCGAGGAAGCGCCCATCCCCGTCTCCGCCCATGCCGCGCTTTACGCCGTGGTGGCGTTGTTGGCGATCTTCATTTTGTGGTCGGTTCTGGGTTCGGTGGATCGCATCGTGGTGGCGCCAGGTAAAATCGCGACCCGCACCCCCATGGTGGTGATGCAGACCTTCACCACCTCGCGCATACTTTCCATTCCGGTCCGCCCTGGCGATCACGTTCGAAAAGGCCAAGTTCTGGTCTCGTTTGATCCAGCTTTCGCAGAAGCCGATGTCGCCTCGCTGGAACACAAGGTGAGGAGTTTGTCGGCGCAGACCGAGCGCCTGGAAGCCGAACTCGCAAACACGCCCTTCACCGCCCTTCCAACAGACAGCCGCGAACGGCGCACCCAAGGCGATATCTATGCCCAAGAGATGGCAAGCTATAGCGCCGAACTGACACAGCGTGATAGTCGTCTTGCGGCTTTGGACTCGCAGCTTAAGGCCAATTACGCGGCCATCTCGGGGCTGAAACAGCAGCAGGAGATGTCGACAAAAGTCGTGGGCATTTATCAGCGCTTGGTAGATCAGAAAGCGGGCGCGCCGCTGGACGTGATGAAGGCGCAATCCAATGCCGTCGATGTCGGCATGAAGCTGACCACCACCATCGGCGACACCCGCAAACTCACCGAGCAGCGCACCGAAGCGCAAGCCGAACGCCAGGGCTTTCTCGACAAATGGCGCAGCGACCATAACCAGCAGCTCGTGCAATCGCGCCAGGATCTGGCGGAGGCGAGCGAGACCCTCACCAAGGCGCAGCGCATGAAGGAATTCACGGCCTTGCGGGCGCCTGCCAGCGGTACCGTGCTGCAGATCGCCGACCGCTCTATGGGCTCCGTGCTGCGCGAAGCTGAGACCGCGGTCACGCTGGTGCCTGATGGTGCCGATCTTTACGTAGAGGCGAATGTACCCTCGCGCGATATCAGCTATTTGAAGGTGGGGCAGGAGGTGCGCGTCAAACTCGAGGCCTATCCCTTCCAGCGCTACGGAACCTTGAACGGCACATTGATGGTACTCGCCCCGGATTCCATTCCGCTTAAGGAAGGCGATGAATCCAAGCTTGTCTATCGCGCCCAGGTGCGGTTATCGGAGAATGCGGCAGAACTCGCAAAAAAGGGCCTGCATCTGCGCCCGGGCCTTGTCGCTTCCGCCGAAATCAAGACTGGCAAGCGCTCCATCGCCTCTTATGTGCTGAACCCGATCCTGCGCACAGCGGATGAGGGAATGCGCGAACCTTAAACCATCACCCAAAGACAGGTTTGGACGAACAGGGCTTCCCCGCGTGCTACGTCCAAGCCGTGACAAATGCAATGTGGCGGCGACAAGCGATTGCCGCCGGCACCCACTCCCGCCTAAACACATCCGTCATTGTACGCATCCAATACAAGATCATCCGGAGGCGGGATTTGCGGGGACGGATTCTGGTAACGGGCGGGGCTGGCTATATAGGCAGCCACATGAGCTACGCACTTCTGGATCGTGGCGAAGAAGTTGTCGTGCTCGACAACCTTATGACCGGCGTGTCATCACTCGTCAGCCCGGACGCGGAGTTTATCGAGGGCGACATCGGCGATCTGGCGCTGGTGCGCGCGCTTTTGCGCTCCCGCAAGATCGACACCATCATGCATTTCGCGGGCTCTGTGGTGGTGCCGGAATCTGTTTCCGACCCCATGAAATACTACGCCAACAACACCGCGGCGACGCGTAGCCTGATCGAGGCGGCGGTCCGCGAAGATGTCCCCCACATTGTGTTTTCATCCACCGCCGCCGTCTATGGCATGCCGCCCGTCCCGGTCATGGCCGAAGATACGCCGCCCCGGCCTATCAACCCCTATGGCCGTTCCAAACTGATGACAGAGTGGATGCTGGCCGATGCCGCAACGGCCCATAATCTCAGCTATATTGCGCTACGTTATTTCAATGTCGCGGGCGCCGATCCCTTGGGACGTACCGGCCAATCCACACCCAACGCCACCCATCTCATCAAACGCGCCTGCCAGGCCGCGCTTGGCCGGGTCAGTCATCTCGACATCTACGGCACCGATTTCGACACGCCAGATGGCACGGGCGTGCGCGACTACATCCATGTCACCGATCTGGTTGAAGCCCATTTGGCGGCGCTGGATGCTTTGCGGCGCGGGACAGAGTCGGGAATCTACAATTGCGGTTATGGCCACGGCATGAGCGTGCGCCAGGTCATCTCTGCGGTGGAAAAGGCGAGCGGTCGGCGCGTTCCCCTACGCGAAGCACCACGGCGCGCGGGCGACCCAGCAATGGTGATTGCCGATGCCACCAAGCTCAGGCGTAATCTGGATTGGAGCCCCCGCTATGACGATATCGATGTCATCGTCAGCGCCGCCTTGCGCTGGGAGCAGCGCCTTAATCATTAGGCGCGGCGGCGATCCCTTGCTGGCGATGAATATGCTCATACCATACTTCTCCCGCCAAAAGTCCGGCGGAGATGCCCAGGAAGCTTCCCGCGATCACGTCGCTCACGAAGTGCCAAACGCCCGCGACTAGAAGCGTGGCGGCCAGCAGCATAAAGATGCCGAGCGGCACCACGCTGGAGCGATAAAGGCGGAAAAACACGCCGCAAAACGCACCGGCAAGAGCCATATGCCCTGAGGGAAAACTGCTGTTACCGGTTCCTTTCAGGAAGTGTATGCCGTGATGTGCCCCGCTCCAGACTTCCCAAGGCGCGGGCACGCCGAACGCCACCTTCAGAACGGTGCTATTGACAGCATAAGCGCAAACCGAAGCGAGCGTGGCCAGAGCGAGAGTTCTGCCAAACGGGCGAAGCGATCCCACGACCACCCGCGTGATGGACAAGTACAAGAGCAGCAGCGCCTCGATGGAGAGCAGAATAGCGCTCCCCAGCCCCTCCCCCAAAGGCGCCAAATGCGTCGCCCAAGGGCGCATGCGCAACGCAATGGCGAGATCGAGATGACGAAACACCAGCGGCACGAAAATCGCGCACAGCAGCAGCGACAGCAGCCAGAGTTTTGCTCCGGCGGGAAGTTGCGCCCTTGTCATTGGCGAAATTACGACGCCTCCACGCTTTCCAACACAGCCGAAATTACCGTGTCTTGGGTGCTGCGGTCCATATAAGGATGCATCGGCAAGGCGACGACATGCTTGGCGATCTTCTCAGACACCGGCGTCGGCGCGCTCGGATAATGGGCATAACCCTTCTGCAGCGAGAGCGGGATCGGATAATAAACCGCCGTCGGCACGCCTTTTGCCTTCAGATCAGCCTGCAGCTTGTCGCGATTGGGCACCTGGATCACATATTGTGCCCAGACCGACTGGCAGCCATCGATCACCAGCGGCACGGCGATTTTGTCGGAGGCGACGAGGCCTGCATTATAGCGGCGCGCCACCAATTCGCGCTTTTCGATTTCATCGGCGAAGATTTTCAGCTTCTCCGACAAGATCACCGCCTGAATGGTGTCGAGGCGGGAATTAAGGCCGATGCGTACGTTTTCATAGCGATCCGAGCCTTGGCCATGCATGCGGATAGACTTCAGAAGCTCGGCGGTTTCGTCGTCATTGGTGAAGCACGCCCCGCCATCGCCATAGCAGCCAAGCGGCTTGGCTGGGAAAAAGCTAGTGGCGGCGGCATCACCAATCGAGCCCGTCACCTTACCCTTATAGGTCGCACCAAAGCCCTGCGCGGTATCGCAGAGCAATTTCAGCCCTTCGCGCGCGGCAATCGGGGCAATCGCGTCGTAATCGGCAGGCTGGCCAAAAAGATCGACCGGGATGATCGCCTTGGGCTTCAGCTTGCCCTCTTTCTTCACCATGGCGATCGCAGCTTCCAGCGAGGCCGGATCGATATTGTAGGTGTCTTCCAGCACATCCACGAAAACCGGGGTAGCGCCCACCAGCGGCATCACCTCACCGGTGGCGCAGAAAGTGAAGGCCGGGCAGAAGACGGCATCGCCGGGTCCGATGCCCCAGGCCATCAGGATCAACTGCAGCGCGTCCGTGCCATTAGCGCAGGCCACGGCATGTTTCACACCTGCGAAATGGGCGAGTTCCTCTTCCAGCTTCGTCACCTGCGGCCCCAGGATCCACTGTCCACTGGCCACCGCAGCGAGGATTGCCTGGTTCAAGGGTTCGCCAAGACGGGCGCGTTGGGCTTGCAGATCAATGAAGGGGATGGCCAAGGATACTCTCCCACAAAAAAGGACGGGAAGACTTTTAGGCGCGCCGCCCGCCTCTGCCAACCGAGCCCGCGACACATTATGTTGCCGAATGCGTCAAGGGCGGGAGATTTAGCGTGAGAACGGCCATCAGTTTGATGCTCGCGGGGGCCCTTCTGGCGGTTGTGGCCCTGCTGATGCTGCGCCCGAACGATATCGCACAGCCAGCGGACATCTTGGTCGGAAAACCCGCGCCCCACCTGCCCGAAACGCTGCGCGGCCGCGTAGTGGTAGTGAATTTCTTCGCCTCCTGGTGTCTTCCCTGCAAAGCGGAGCATCCCCTGCTGAAAAAGCTCGCCCAAAACAGCGGAGCGGTGGTGGGGATTGCTTTCAAGGATAGCGGCACCGCTCAGTATCTGGCAGAGAACGGTAATCCTTACAAATTGGTCATTGCCGATCGGGATGGGCGCATCGCACGTGCTTATGGCGTCGCGGGCGTGCCGGACAGTTTCATCATAGACAAAAGCGGCACCATCCGATTGCGCATCGCCGGTCCATTGACCGAGACAACACTGCAAAAGGATGTAATGCCGCTTCTGGAAAAACTGCAGAAAAACTAGCGGGGCAAAACCACCCCGCCGTTCATCAGCCCGCTTCGACCCGCATGGAGATGATCTTGTCAGGCTCGCCGGAGATGGCGCCGTTGTTGTGCTCGCCGCCCTTCTTGATGGCGTCGACATGTTCCATGCCTTCGATCACCTTGCCCCAGACGGTGTACTGCTTGTCGAGCCAGGGGGCGTCGGCAAAGCAGATGAAGAACTGGCTGTTGGCGCTGTTGGGATTGGCCGAGCGAGCCATCGAGCAAGTGCCTCGCACATGACGCTCAGGGGAGAATTCCGCCTTCAGATCGGGCTTGTCCGAACCGCCCATGCCTGTGCCGGTGGGATCGCCGGTCTGGGCCATGAAGCCCGGAATGACGCGATGGAAAACGATCCCATCATAGAAGCCGCTATTGGCCAGCTCCGTGATGCGGGACACATGGTTTGGCGCGAGGTCGGGGCGAAGCTCAATCACCACCTTCCCCGCTTTCAATTCCATGATCAGCCGGTCTTGGCTCATTTTGTGGCTCCCAAATGTTTGGCACGTTGTTTCAAGAGGTCGGCGACATGGGGGCTGGTGAAAGCCGAAACATCTCCGCCCAATAAAGCGATTTCCTTGACCAGCCGCGAGGCGATGGCCTGGTGATGCGGATCGGCCATCAGGAACACGGTTTCTATATCGTTCCTGAGGCGCTGGTTCATGCCCACCATCTGGAACTCGTATTCGAAATCAGACACCGCGCGCAAGCCGCGCACGATCATCTTGGCCCCCACGGTCTGGGCAAAATCAATCAAAAGGCCCTTGAAACTCTTGACCTCGATCGTGGCATGGCCGTTTCCCGAGAGTTTCTCGACGTCATGGCGGATCATGCCGACCCGCTCGTCGAGGTTGAACATCGGGGTCTTGGCCGAATTGTTCGCCACCCCGATGACGAGATGATCCACCAGTTTCACGGCCCGGCTGATGATGTCGTAATGCCCCAGCGTCAGGGGATCAAAAGTCCCCGGATAAAGAGCGATGCGTCGTTGCGGCGCCTTGGTCATGCGGAGTCGTCCGTTCCTTCCGAGACAATCCGTTCCACCGACACCACGCGTTCGGCGCCTTCCATTCGGAACACGACCACGCCTTGCGCCGAGCGGCCCTGCACGCTGATGCCGCTCACCGGCACGCGGATGGTCTGCCCCGTATTGCTGACCAGCATCAGATCATCGCTTTGTTCAACTGGGAATGCGGCAATGATGGCGCTGTTTTTGCGGCCCATGCCCATGGCGACAATGCCCGAGCCGCCACGCCCCGTAACGCGGTATTCGAAGGACGAGCTGCGCTTGCCAAAACCGTTTTCCGACATGGTGAGCACGAACTGTTCGGAGGCGCCGAGTTCCGCATAGCGTTCCGGCGTCAGCGTCGCCTCTTCGGCACCCGCATCATCGGCCTCATCCGGTGCAACATCCTCACCACCGACTTCTTCGCCGGAGGCTCTTCGGGCAGCGCTCGCCTGCTTGAGATAAGAGCGGGCTTCCGGTGAGGTAGCGTCGGAATGGTTCAGCAGCGTCAAGCTCACCACTTCATCATCCTTGGCGAGCTTGATGCCACGCACACCGGTGGATTCACGACCCTTGAAGACGCGCACATCGGCGAGCGGGAAGCGGATACATTTGCCCAGCTTGGTGGTGAGCAACACGTCATCGCGATCGGTGCAAACCGCTACGCCGACAATGCCATCCCCCTCTTCCAGCTTCATGGCGATCTTGCCGGATTTGTTTATCGAGACGAAATCCGAAAGCTCGTTACGGCGCACATTGCCGTTCTTGGTGGCAAAAACGACGTTGAGCTTTTCCCATTGGGCTTCATCTTCCGGCAGCGCCAGAATGGTGGCGATACGCTCGCCTTCCGACAGCGGCAGGATGTTCACCATGGCCTTGCCGCGGCCGGTGATCGGGGCATCGGGAAGACGCCAGACCTTCAGCTTATAAGCCATGCCGGTGGAGGAGAAGAACACCAGCGGGGCATGGGTAGAGGCGGCGAAGATCGAGGTGACAAAATCCTCGTCCTTGGTCGCCATGCCGGAGCGCCCCTTTCCGCCACGGCCCTGCACCCGGTATTCGGCAATGGCGGTGCGCTTGATATAGCCACCATGGGTGACGGTGATGGCGACGTCCTCACGCTCAATGAGGGCTTCGTCCTCGATCTCGACATCGGCATCGATAAGCTCGGTCTTGCGCGGGGTGGCGTATTCATCGCGCACCAGCGTGAGCTCTTCCTTGATGATGGCGAGAACGCGCGCGCGCGAGGACAGGATATCAAGATAGTCCTGAATGGCGGCAGAAAGCTTTTGCACTTCGTCGCCGATTTCATCGCGCCCCAGCGCGGTCAAGCGCTGTAGACGCAGATCGAGAATGGCCCGGGCCTGTTCCTCGGAAAGATAGATGGTGCCGTCTTCCGAAAGCTTGTGACGCGGATCGGCGATCAGCGCGATCAAGGGCGCCATATCCTTGGCGGGCCAGGCTTTACCCATCAAGCGGATACGCGCTTCGCCAGCATCGGCGGAGGTGCGGATCATCATGATCACCTCGTCGATATTGGCCACCGCGACGGCGAGACCGGCCAGGATATGGCCGCGATCGCGCGCCTTGTTGAGCTCGAAGCGGGTACGCTTGGTCACCACCTCTTCACGGAAGCCCACAAAGGCCTGGATCAGGCTTTTCAGGTTCAAGAGCTGCGGGCGACCATCATTCAGCGCCAGCATGTTGACGCCGAAGCTCGTCTGCAGATCGCTGAAGCGGTAAAGCTGGTTCAGCACCACTTCGGCGCTGGCGTCACGCTTCAATTCGATCACCACGCGCATGCCATGGCGGTCGCTCTCGTCGCGAATGTCGGAAATGCCTTCGACGCGCTTATCGCGCACCAGCTCAGCCATGCGTTCCTGCATGCGGGCCTTGTTCACCTGATAGGGGATTTCGTGCACGATAATGGCGTCGCGATCCTTGCGGATTTCCTCCACCGTGCAGCGCGCCCGCATCAGGATCGAACCGCGGCCGCGGGCCAGCGCTGCACGCGCTGCCGCCTTGCCGATAATGAGACCGCCGGTCGGAAAATCCGGGCCCGGTACGATCTCGGTCAACTGATCCATGGTGATGGAAGGATCTTCGATATAGGCGAGGCACGCATCGATCACTTCGCCGAGGTTATGCGGCGGGATATTGGTCGCCATGCCGACGGCGATGCCCGAAGCGCCATTGACCAAGAGGTTCGGAAAGCGCGCCGGCAGCACCACCGGCTCTTTTTCCGAGCCGTCATAGTTGTCGCGGAAATCGACCGTTTCCTTGTCGATATCCTCGGTCAGGGAATGGGCGATCTTGGCGCGGCGGGCTTCGGTGTAACGCATGGCCGCGGGCGGATCGCCGTCGACGGAGCCGAAGTTACCCTGGCCATCGACCAGCGGCACGCGCATGGAAAATTCCTGCGCCATACGCACCAAGGCATCATAGATGGATTGGTCGCCATGGGGATGGTACTTGCCCATCACGTCGCCGACGATCAGCGCGGATTTGCGATAGGGCTTATTCCAGTCGCGCCCGTTCTCATGCATCGAGAACAGAATGCGCCGGTGCACCGGCTTCAGCCCATCGCGCGCATCGGGCAGCGCGCGGCTGACGATCACACTCATCGCGTAATCGAGATAGGAGCGTTTCAGCTCGTCTTCGATTGCGGTGGGGTTCACGCTCGAGCCCGAAGGGGGCGTGGGTGAAGGCGTATCGCTCAAAACGTAAGTCCTCTGACGCGCTAATGGCGGGCGGTGTCTGGCCGCATAAGACCCGGGAACAGGCTACCGAACGGGGGGCAAAACCAAGCCGGAATCACGGCCGCGGCCGCCCCGCAAATCGACCCGATTTCGTAGCATTTTCGTGACCGATTCTGCCAGCAAAAGATGACCTTGGGATGGGTCGGAAGGCCTAGTTTTTTCAACCGCTTCCGCTCCGGCGGGAAGGCTTTGGCCGGGGGCGCGTTTCAAACCCTGGCGACACCTCCTAAATGCCTCTTTCCGAACCGCTTTGGGATGTGATTAGCTCCACTTCAACGGGGGCTTGAGAAGGACCGCTTCGCGTATGTTCGCTCAGCAACAGAAGAGCCCTGATAAAGGCGGTCCCGATCCGGTGACCTCGCGTCTCGGGCGTGGCTTGAAAGTCACGGGCACCATCGACATGCAAGGGGACATTACGGTCGAAGGCAGTGTTACAGGCCGCATCAATGCCGAACGTGTCGTTTTGGGAACCGAGAGCCACGTCGAAGGCGATGTGGTCGCGCGCGAAGTCCATGTCGAGGGGCGCTTCTCGGGGCGCATTTTTGCGCTCAATGTGACCGTGGAAAGCTCCGCGAATGTCACGGGACGAATTTTCCATAACACGTTATCGGTGGCCAAGGGCGCACGGATCGATGGCAGAATGCCGTGGCGGCCTCCGAATTACTTCGAAACCCTGACCCAACTCCCGGAGACACGGCCATGAGCAGCATGTTCACGCGCAACGATCCGCCTAAGCCAGACGTCAAACCACCTGCACCTGCCCCCGAGATCAAGCAACCCGAGCCTCCCCCGGCGCCGGATTCGGTACGCCGCGCACAGGTGGCCGCAGCACAGCCCTTGACCCCGCCCTCTCAAATGAGCGGCAAAGGCGTCTCGGTGATTTCGCGGGCACTTCGGATCACAGGCCAGCTCGAAAGCTCCGAGGACATTGAGATTTTGGGCGAAGTGGAAGGCGATGTGCGCGCCGCCACCGTGCGGGTGGGCACTGGCGCCAAGGTGCGCGGTACGGTTTCCGGTGAGGAAGTAGAGCTCGCCGGCTCCGTGGAAGGCAAGATCGAAGCCCGCAAAGTGGTGCTCACCAACACCGCCCATATGGCGGGCGATATCATTCATCAGGATGTCGCCATCCAGTCGGGCGCCTATATCAACGGCCATCTGAAGCCCGAATATGGCAAGGGCAATGTGCAGCAGCTAAAGGCCAAGGCGGAGTAATTACTTCGCCTGGATTTTCTTCAGCTCTTCACGGACCCGGTCCATGGGATAGGCATAGAGAAGGCGCGTGCCATTATCGAGGTCGCGATAGCCGAATAATATGCCGATAAGTTTGCCGCTATCCACCTCGATGACGGGCCCGCCGCTATAACCGGGCCCGGCATTGCCCTCGAAGACAAAGGCCTTCTGCTCGACGCAGCCCTCGCAGAAAGGCAAGACAAGCGCATTGAGCGCAGTAATTTTACCCTCCGCCTTGTAAAGCACGGGGCCGTAATGGGCATAGGCCACCACTTTGGCGCCAAGCCGGGGTTCGGCTTGGGCGAGAGCCGCCTTATCGCGATCCGTATGAAAGAAAGCCAGATCGTATTCGTGGGCGCTACCGATCAGCAACGCGACGGGAAGCATGTGGGCGGCATGGGCGGCGGTAACCGCGACGCCGTCCCCAAGAACCACCGCCCCCGCATCATTCTCAGGCAGAAGCGTCGAGGGGCGCTTCAGGGGGATGTAGGCATAATCGACATCGGGCGGCAGCGCGCCCTCAAGCGGCACGCCCGATTTACCGACGCAACCCGTTAAGCCGAGAAGCAGAAGGAGGCCAAGTACGGCCCCTCCCTGCTTAGAACGGGATTTCGTCATCCAATTCGCCGCGATCGAAGCTGGCCGGGGCATCCGAGCCGCCGGAAACACGACCCTGACCGCCACCGTAGCTGCTGCCGCCGCCGAAGCTCTGGCCGCCGCCAGCGCCTTCACCACGCCCATCCAGGAGCACCAACTCACCGCGGAAGCGGTTCAGCACCACTTCGGTCGAGTATTTCTCCTGCCCGTCCTTATCGGTCCATTTGCGGGTGGCAAGCTGGCCTTCGAGATAGATCTTGGAGCCCTTGCGCAGATACTGCTCGGCGACTTTGGCGAGGTTTTCGTTGAAGATCACCACGCGATGCCACTCGGTCTTTTCCTTGCGCTCGCCTGAGGCCTTGTCCCGCCAGGATTCCGAGGTGGCGACCGACAGGTTGACGATCGGCTCACCGCTGGTCATGCGGCGCACTTCCGGGTCACGCCCCAGATTACCGACCAAAATCACCTTATTCACGCTGCCTGCCATGATGACACCCTTTAACGGACAAGAGGGAGGACATTAGCGTCTGGCGCCCCGTTCCTCTCCTGGGAACTTAGCGTCTGTTCTTATTATGTTCTCATTGCCGGAGTCAATCCCCAGCATTTTGGCCCCAACAGTCGGCACATGCTACTGCCCTTCCGTCAGACGCGTCTCCTTGCGGTGCGCGACCCATTTTTCCGCGATGCGTGCCAGAACCAACAGGCCGAGGGTCAACACCGCGCCAATGGTCAAAACCGGCCAAGCCGCGAGACCCGCGCCCGCCCCCAACACAGCAGCGATCCATACCGCCGCCGCGGTGGTCAGGCCTTTGACGTGATCCTCATGGCGCAGGATCACCCCGCCGCCGAGAAAACCAATCCCGGTGACGAGGCCTTGCAGCACACGCGAATCCGCTGCCCCGTCGCGCGCGGGCAGCACCATCACCGCCATCGCGGCGCCAAGGGACACCAGCGCGATCGTACGCACCCCCGCCGATTTATGATGCAGCTCCCGGTCAAGCCCGATGGCAAAGCCGATCAGCGCCGCCACACCAAGCCGCAACAACACTTCCTGCCAAGCCATCGCTCATCCTGGCCAAATCACGAGGAAAGAATACGCCATTCTGTTGCGTGCGCGACGAGAAAGAACTCTCTCCTTGCGCTACTTGGGATTCTGAGAAATGCTCTCATTCATGAGCGACCAGACCTTCCCCGCCGCCGCCAAGGCGATGACCTTCATCGTCACCAGCGACCGTGAAGCCGCCAAAACCTTCTATGGCGATATCCTGGGCTTTAAAGAGATCGGCGAAGACGATTACGCCGTGGTCTTCGATCTCAACGGCATCATGCTGCGGGTCTCGACCGTGAAGCAGCACGAGGCAGCAGAACACACAGTACTTGGCTGGGAAGTGCCCGACATCACCAGCGCCGTGAAAACCCTCACGGACAAGGGCGTGGTCTTCAATCGCTATCCCTATTTCGAGCAGGATGAACTCGGCATCTGGACCGCGCCAGGCTCTACCAATCGCGTTGCCTGGTTCAAAGACCCTGATGGCAACGTCCTCAGCCTGGCGCAATTCTAGCCCTACATCTTCTTCACATCGGCTTTTACGCTGCCCTCGGCAGACATCATCGCGACAAAGCCGTCGCGGCTCCAGGTCAGCGTCACCGGCCCGAAGGATTGCACCGCGCCGGAGATCATGACGCCCTCACCTTGCGGACGGGAAAGCGAGGCGCGCACGCTATCCTGCACGCCTTTGATTTGGCCCGAGACGTTGAATTGCAGCGCCTTTTCCATCGCCTTGGCGAGATCGCCGCCCGCGAGGCCACGCATCACCGACAGCATCCAGTTCTGGGTCAAGACGTCGTAATGGACATTGACGATGCGGATGGTTTGGCTCGCGGTATCAAATTGCGGCACGCCGCGCAGATACCCGCTGCCGCAGCCGGAAAAGGTGTCGGTCGGGTCCCATTTCTCAGCGATACAAAAGCCCGCTTCGATCACCACATCCTGGCCGGAGGGCATGATTTTCAGCGCATTGATCTGCAAGAGATGGCTGCCGACGCGCGGCGGGTTCTTCTTCAAGGCATCGAGCGCCAGCTTGGCCGCTTCGTCATAGGGCAGTACCGCGGGCACGCTGACCGCGAAGCGATTGGCGGGGCCATTCACCAGCGCGGGCGGCGGCAGCGGCGTGGGCACAAGATTGGGCCGCGCATCGGACACAGCAAGCCGCGCCCGCACATCAACCCCTAATCCCATGGTGAGGGTATCGTTCTGCACGCGCGGTGTGCCGACACGAATACGTTCCGGTTGCAATACCAGCCAAGTGGTGGGCTTGGTGTTGAGCTTGATGGGCGTGAACACACCGGCCCAAATCTGCGCCACTGTCTTTTGCTGCGCCAGTGCGGGCGCCATTTGCGCTTCGATCTGGCTTAAGAGCGGGCGCGACAGAAGCTCCGCATTGGCATTCCAGAGAGTTGCGAAATCGGTGTCGAGCGGACCCGTCTTCAGCCGCCCATTCTGGAACTGCACCGAGCCCGAGGTGTTAGGCCGGATAGACCAGTCGGGGCCAAGGCTGACCGCCGTCACTGCATTCAGCTGGCCCGCCGTATTCACACCAGCATTGACCACCGACAAAAGCCCCGGCAGCGCGATATTGGCCGAGACCGCGAAAGGCACGCTGATCGCCAAGGCACCATTGCGGTTGGTGAAAGTGATGGGACCGGTGCGCGAGGCCGAGAGCGACGTCGTGCAACTGCCAATCACGCATTTCAGTTTCTGGTTTTGAATATCGGCGAAGCGCTGCGGCACCTTCTCATTGACGAGGCGCTGCAAATCGGAAAGCGGAATGGAAAGCGTCGCGCTGACGCTCGAAACCGGCGGCAAAGGTTGCGCGGGCGGCGGGGTCAAGGCAGGCGGCGGGGCACTTGTCTCGGAAACACCGCCGCAACCGGCCAAAACCAAAAGAGCTGCGCTTACCGCGCCCACACGCAACATATTCATGAGAAAATCCGAAACGCAAAATCGCGCGGGACCATAGGCGCGTGTTTCCGCTTGGGCAACGCGCCTGTGATGGCAAAATCTAAACTTTGCGAAACTTAATCCAACGCCGACAAAATGCTGACCGAAAGCGGGCCATCGACCTTGCCTGCCACGCCAGCGACCAGTGCTTTGAAATGCGGCTCTTGCTCATGCGCGGCCAAGGCTTCGCGGCTGGCCCAGCGCTCGACAAACACATATCGGCCCGGTTCATTCACATCGCGATGCGCAACATAAGAGATATTGCCAGCTTCCTTGCGCGAGGCTTCCACGCAGGGGCGGATTACCGCTTCAAGCGCGGCTTCCATGCCAGGGGCAGCCTTCAGCGCGGCAACGACGGAAATTTCAGTTTTCATGATGAACTCCAATATGCGCTAGGAAAGCTTGAACAAGGGATCGATGGCCTTGTCGAGCAAGGGCTCAAGCTTCTTGGCGCCGTAATCGCTCAAGTGATGCTCATCCTTATAGAGCGGAATGCCTTCCTTGCGCACAGCGCAACGTCCGCTCTTGCAAAGATAATCATGGGGAAACACCGCAGAAACCCCTTGCTGTTCCGCCATAGCGTGGAAGAGCGGCAGCACTTCGGCCTCGCGCTCATAGAATTTCTTCGCAGGCGGAGAGACGACCACATGCTCGCGATGTTCTTGGGCGAGCCGAGCCAGGACTTGCGGCACCGTCCAGCCGATTTCCGGCACAGGCCCAACCAGCAGCACCTGCTTGCCGCCGGCGCGCAAGGCGTCCACCGTGCGCTTCAGCCCGCGGGCAAAAATCGGCGCATTCTCGGCAGGTGCCTGGGCGTGGGCCTCGTCATCGCCGATGGCGACAAAACCGTTGCCTTCATTGCCATAAGCGGTGCCTTGCGCGGCCTTGCCCCAGCGCGCCATCAAAATGACGGTAGTGATTTCCTTATGCCGCAAGATCATCGCCAGCACGCGATCATTGAAAGCGCGGCAGGCGGGCACGTCATAGCGATCCACCCCCACCAGCGGCACGCAAGAGGGCGAGCCCGCGAACAGCCCGCGGCGATTATGCCGCTTGGCGATATCGGCGATGGCGGGCTCAATCGCCTCGGCATGGCTATCACCCCAGAGAACGAAGCTCGCGGGCTGGCGCTCTTCACCGATGCCGCAGAGGCGATGCACCGAGACATCCTCAGGCTTGATGCCGAAACAGTGATCCCGCACCGCGTCGCGCGGGGCCTGCTGCGCAGCGATGGCGACGATCTTGCTATCGAAACGCCCCGGCAATCCGTTGGTGGTGATGCCCACGCCCGCGAAAATACACAACAGCGCCATCGCGGCGGCGGCCATGGCGAAAAGCGGCTTGCGGGAGACAGCATCCTTGGCGCGGAAAGGCTGTTCGATGAAGCGCCAGGACAGCACCGAGGCAGCGAGGGTCAGCGCCACCAGGCCGGCGGTTTCGAGCGGCGTCGGCGCGCGTGCCAGAAGGTGATTGGCAAAAACCCAGATCGGCCAATGCCAAAGATAGAGCGAATAGGAAATCAGCCCGATAAAGGCGATGGGCCGCCAGGACAGCGCGCGCGAGACGCTATTCTCCGGCCCCGCCGCGATCAGCAGCGCCGCACCAAGACAAGGCAGCACCGCGCCAAGCCCCGGAAAATTCGCACCCGGCGTCAAGGTGAGCGCGGCCACAACGATCATCACGAGACCGGCCAACGCCGCGGCGTCGCTCCAGCCCTTAAGGCGCGCAAACACGTCCGGTGCAATCGCGAGCCCCGCCCCGATCAGAAACTCCCAGAAGCGATAGGGCGCGAGATAGAAGGCCCCGGTCGGATCGGCCTTCACCGCCCAAACACTGGCAACGAAAGACGCTACGCCCAACACGCCCAGAACCGCAGCCCGCCGCGAAAGGCTCCACTTGCGGATCGCGAACAACACCAGCGGGAAGACGAGGTAGAACTGCTCTTCCACCGCCAGCGACCAAGTGTGCAGCAAAGGTTTGGAACTTGCTGCCACATCCCAATAGCCTGCGGTGGCGTTGAAGAAGATGTTCGACCAGAACAGCGCCGCCGCGCCCACGCTTTCGGCGAAGCGCTGAAAATCGGCTGGAAACAGCCAGAGGCTCGCGGCCACCGCACTCGCGCCCAACACCGCGAACAGCGCCGGAAAAATGCGCCGCACCCGCCGCTCATAAAAGCGCGTCAGGCTGAAACGGCCTTCGGCCAATTCGCGATCAAGGATGCCGCCGATCAAAAAACCCGAAATGACAAAGAAGATGTCGACGCCAACAAAGCCACCGGAAAGCTGCGACAGCCCGAAATGGTAGGCGATGACCAGCAGCACCGCGATGGCGCGCAACGCATCGATGTCGTGACGGTGAGAGGAAGACCGCATGCCGAACCAAGCCCGCTAAGCCAAAAGTGAGTCTTTGCCCAACCCAGCTAGCCTCACTATTGTTCCCCTTGCCTAGCCAGCCAATGCGCCTAAATAACGGCATGGACGACGGCTTACGTTCCCTATATGTTCCAAAGCCAATCTGTCCAGGACATAGCGGGGTTGCGTTCCGGGCTCTAGCAGACCCGGGCGGGTTGGGCCCAGTTGCGGAAGGGATTTGCGGGTTTAGGCATGCAAAAGAACATCGTTATTCGCGGCGCGCGGGAACACAACCTCAAGAATGTGGATGTGGAGATTCCGCGCGATAAGCTGACCGTCATGACCGGCCTGTCGGGCTCGGGCAAATCCTCCCTCGCCTTCGACACCATCTATGCCGAAGGCCAGCGCCGCTATGTAGAATCGCTTTCCGCCTATGCCCGCCAGTTCCTTGAGCTGATGCAGAAACCCGATGTGGATCACATCGAGGGTCTTTCGCCTGCCATCTCGATTGAACAAAAGACCACCTCGAAGAACCCGCGCTCGACGGTCGGCACCGTCACCGAGATTTACGACTATCTACGCCTGCTCTTTGCCCGCGTCGGCGTGCCTTATTCGCCCGCCACCGGCCTTCCCATCGAAAGCCAGACCGTCTCCCAAATGGCGGACCGCATTCTAGCCCTGCCCGCGGGCACACGCCTCTATCTCAACGCCCCGATCGTGCGCGGCCGCAAGGGTGAATACCGCAAGGAATTTGCCGAGCTGCAGAAGAAGGGCTTTCAGCGCGTCAAAGTGGACGGCAAATATGTCGATATCACCAATGTGCCCGCCCTCGACAAGAAGCTGAAACACGACATCGAAGTGGTGGTGGACCGCGTCGCGGTGAAGCCCGATATGGGCAATCGCCTGCCGGACTCCATTGAAACCGCGCTGGGACTTTCCGACGGCCTGCTCGTGGTGGAATTCGCCGATGAAAAGGAGAAGGACGGCAAGCCCAAGCAGATGCTGCTGTCTTCGAAATTCGCTTGCCCGGTTTCAGGCTTCACGATTCCCGAAATCGAGCCCAGGCTTTTCTCCTTCAACAATCCCCATGGCGCTTGCCCGGCCTGCGATGGCCTCGGCACCCAGCTTTATTTCGATCCCGCCTTGGTCGTGCCCGATGAAAGCCTGACGCTGAAGAACGGCGCGCTGGCGCCCTGGCACAAATCCTCATCGCCCTATTATCTGCAGACCCTGGAAGCGCTCGCCAAGCACTACAAATTCTCGCTGAACCTGGCCTGGGAAGACCTGCCCAAGAAGGTGAAGGACGTGCTCCTTTATGGCTCGGGCGAGGACGAGATCAAATTCATCTATGACGACGGCATGCGCCGCTACGAGACCAAGAAAACCTTCGAAGGCGTCATCCCGAATATGGAGCGCCGCTTCAAGGAAACCGATAGCGCCTGGATTCGCGAGGAGCTCGAACGCTTTCAGGATGCGAGCCCCTGCGAGGTCTGCAAAGGCTATCGCTTGAAGCCGGAAGCCCTCGCGGTGAAGATCGGCGGGCTGCATGTCGGCGAAGTCTGCGAAAAATCGATCAAGCTGGCCGATCAATGGTTCCGCGACATCGACAAGACACTCAACAAACAGCAGAAGGAAATCGCTGCCCGCATCCTCAAGGAAATCCGCGACCGGCTGAAATTTCTGGTCAATGTCGGCCTCGAATATCTCTCGCTGTCGCGTTCCTCGGGCACCTTGTCCGGCGGCGAAAGCCAGCGCATCCGGCTTGCTTCCCAGATCGGTTCGGGCCTCACCGGCGTCTTGTATGTGTTGGATGAGCCCTCCATCGGCTTGCATCAGCGCGACAATGTCAAGCTCCTGGAAGCCCTGCAAGGCTTGCGCGATCTCGGCAATACGGTCGTGGTGGTGGAACATGATGAGGAAGCCATCCGCACCGCCGATCATGTCATCGATATGGGGCCTGGCGCCGGTGTGCATGGCGGCGAGATCATTGCCGAAGGCACGCCCGAAGAGATCATGGCCAATCCGCGCTCGCTGACCGGCAAATATCTGGTCGGCCTCGAACAGATTGCTGTGCCGAAGAAACGCCGCCCGGCCTACCAGGATCGCTGGCTGAAAATCGTCGGTGCCAAGGGCAACAACCTGAAAAACGTCACCGCCGAAATCCCGCTCGGTACGCTCACCTGCATCACGGGCGCCTCGGGCGGCGGCAAATCCACCCTCACCATCGAGACGCTGTTCAAAGCGGCTTCGCGCAAGCTCTCCCAAGGCCGCGAGCATCCCGCCCCGCATGACCGCATCGAGGGGCTCGAATTCCTCGACAAGGTGATCGATATCGACCAATCGCCCATCGGGCGCACGCCGCGGTCGAATCCCGCGACCTATACCGGCGCCTTCACCCCGATCCGCGATTGGTTTGCCGAGCTGCCGGAAGCCAAGGCGCGCGGTTATGCGCCGGGGCGCTTCTCCTTCAATGTGAAGGGCGGGCGCTGCGAGGCTTGCCAGGGCGATGGCGTCATCAAGATCGAGATGCACTTTTTGCCCGACGTTTACGTGCAATGCGATGTCTGCAAAGGCAAACGCTACAATCGCGAAACCCTGGACGTGAAATTCCGCGATTACTCGATTGCCGATGTCCTCGATATGACGGTGGAAGCCGGCGCCGAGCTGTTCCGCGCCGTCCCCGCCATTCGCGAAAAGCTCGATACCCTGGCGCGCGTCGGCCTCGGCTATGTCAAAATCGGCCAGCAGGCGACGACGCTTTCCGGCGGCGAGGCCCAGCGCGTGAAGCTTTCCAAGGAGCTCTCACGTCGCGCCACCGGCCGCACCCTCTACATCCTCGACGAACCCACCACCGGCCTGCACTTTCATGACGTGAAGAAGTTGCTCGAGGTGCTGCAGGAGCTGGTCGACAATGGCAATACCGTGGTGGTGATCGAGCATAATCTCGAAGTCGTCAAAACGGCCGACTGGATCGTGGACCTCGGTCCCGAAGGCGGCG
This sequence comes from Rhizomicrobium palustre, assembly GCF_011761565.1. NCBI lineage: Bacteria > Pseudomonadati > Pseudomonadota > Alphaproteobacteria > Micropepsales > Micropepsaceae > Rhizomicrobium > Rhizomicrobium palustre. The sequence goes on from NZ_JAASRM010000001.1 coordinate 327,660, forward strand.
ATGGCGGCGGCGAAATCGTCGCCCAAGGCACGCCCGAAGAGGTGGTGAAGGTCGCCCGCAGCTATACCGGTCAATACTTAAAACCGCTGCTCAAAGGCGTAGCCCCCGGCAAGATCGCTGCGAGCGGAAAGAAGAAATAGCACACCATAGATAAGGTGCCGCATTGCCCAGAAATCAATCCATGGTAGCATTCTAATAATTTAATCATAGACGGAGAGGAATAGTGCAAACCAAAGGCGCACTTACTCTGCACACTCAATTGCTGTTTCCATTACTTCCTTTTGTAGTGGATACCTTTGCACGCGCTCTTTTCCTTTTCGGCAAAGTATCCTGGTTTGAAATACCCGACCTAGTTACGTGGCTTGCCACATATGCGTTCTTCTGCTTTGGAGTCATGTTTTCAATCACCCCAACAAGCTTGCCCTCAGATAAAGAGAAAAACATAAATACCGAATTGGTCCGCCAAAAGTTACTCGCAATTGCCATTCTCTCCATAACGTTCGCAGGCGGGATTTCCTTCATGCGCGCTATCGCGGAGACTTATCCGTCTTTAAAAATTGTCGAAGACAAATCAGGAATTTTGCTCGCCTGTACAATTGCGTTCTGCGGCACCACTTTTTACAAAATTCACGCTAACTACATTGACTACGTAAACCGGATTTGAGGCCCGCACATGGAAACCGTGCATTCATTTTTAAAGGCCTCACTTGAAGCGCTTTCTAATAACAGCAACTTCTTAGCTGCGCTCGCGATTGCAGTGCTGATTGCACAGTCTCTGTCGTTATTAACTGCACGTCTCCGGCTTAGAAGCCAGATACCTATATCTCATAAAATCGCAGTCATAGGCTTCCCGGGAGCGGGAAAAACCACATTGATTACTGCACTCTTCGAATTAATTCAGCGCGGACAGCACCTACCTCCGGTCAAGCTGCACGGCTACAATACGATCAAGCGAGTCAATCAATACATTGCTAAATTAACTTCCGGCGATAACGTCGGCCCAACGACCGAACAAGATACTTTTATATATCGCTTTTCCTATTCGAAATCATTTTTTTGGGGTGCCACTACTTATGATGTAGAGCTCGCAGATTTTCCTGGGCAGTACACTGACAAGATCGCAAAGGAAGATGGGAACGAAGAAGCCCAGCGGGAACATGGTTTCGAACTAGACGAAGCATTATTCGATAGAGAATTTTTCTCTTGGATCGCGTCTGCTCGTGAGTACTTGTTCGTCATCGATCTCGCTGAGATATATTCTAATCAAGATGTGATACGCAGAATTGCCGATACAACGGCAAGAATGCGGACATCCTGGCACGTAATAGAAGACGCAGTGAGCGAGCGCGGTGTATCGGATCCGCGGAGAAGGAATGTCCATATAATCTTTACAAAGCTAGACGCCTTACTGGCAGTTCCGATGACACAAGTTGATTTCTCAAAGCTCTGTACCACGGACTACGGTGAAGATACGGAAGAATTCAAAAAGATTGAGAATGCTAAAATTGCGATTGGAACAGTAGGTCATTGCGGGGTCGACGTCTGGAAACTGCCGTTCGGCGACCTACCCGATCTTGCCCCTCTTCAGAAAGAGAACGAAGAAAATTTCCGAGATCTGATTCAGTTCTTCCAAACCCGTACAAAATTCGACGGTTGCATTTACTCGAGCGTCAAGTTGCGGGGCGTGGATGGAGAAAGAATGGGAACCTCTGCAATACTTAGTGCAGTCTTACCTTGACCTGATGGGCGAAGCGCAGAAAACGTAATGGAGGCTGAATTTCTGCGGTGAGCCTGCCTATGCTCTTGGGGTTTTGCGCTACGAGAAGCGATGAGCGCCGGATGCCCCATGGCCGCTAGAGTTGAGCACTAACGGGCTAACTTCGATTGTATCTTTCCTTCGCGACCGCCCGCTTTCTCACAAACTCTCCATCCGCCTCACTGATCCGTGACGACGGAAGCCTGCGTTCCCGCGTGCAATCTGGGACGCCCGCCGGGAAGACCGTCATGGATTCGAGCCTTCTCTTACGCCTCAGCCTGCTGTTTCAGATGGGCCCACTGCTTCTCAAGGACCGCGAATTCGTGATCGCGCTTCTCAAAGGCATGTGGCTCTAACCCACAAAATGACGAGGGTTTAAGGAGGCCGCCCGACGGACCGCGTCGATCTCTCCCCTTTAATAGCTGCACAAATCGAGAGGTGGAGCCTCATGAAACGTATTCTCACAGCGGCGCTGCTGGCACTTTCCGCTTTGGCGTTCCCCGCAATGGCCGAGGAGACGCCCGCGCCCGGCGTCATCACCTGCTGGTATAACGATAATGGCAAGCTGACCGGCGTCACGCCCGCCAGCACATCCGAACACGTCAATTATCTCTATAATACCGGGCGTGGCGGCGATCAGGCTTGGGCCTATGCGGTGCATGGCGCCAAGACCGAGGATTGCCCCGCGCGCCGTCCACCGGTGCGTTAAGCGAGCTTATTTTTCAGCCAGAGCAGACCGATCAAGGTCTTGCCGTCGTAGATTTCGCCGCTCTCGACCATCGCGAAAGCCTCTGCGAAAGGAAGTTCGACGATCTCGATATCCTCGTTCTCTTCGGCAAGGCCGCCGCCTGCTTCCACCGGCTCGGCGCCATCGGTTTCGCCATAAAAGAGGATACCGCGTTCCGAGGTAATCCCCGGCGAGGGATAAAAAGTAAAAAGCCGTTGCAGCGGACCTACCTTATATCCCGCCTCTTCCAGGATTTCGCGGCGGATGGCGTCTTCGGCGGGCTCGCCGTCATCGATCAGCCCCGCCACCAATTCCAAGGGCCAGGCTTGGCCCCGCGAGAGCGCGGCATAGCGGAACTGGCGCACCAGCACCACCGTGCCCTTATGCTGGTTGACGATCAGAGCACAGACCGCATCGTCGCGCTTCAGATCGAGACGGCGCACCGTCTTGCTCATCTCGCCATCCTTCTTTTCGAAGGCGACATAGGCTTCTTCCAGCTTAAAGAAATCATCCACCAACAGGCGGGTCTTTTCGATTTTCGTTTTCTTGGTCATTGCGGCATCCACCCGTCGAGCACCAGCTTCGCATCGTAGGCTTTGGCTTGCTCTGCCGACAAGATGCGGCGGCGCGGCGAAGCAGGTCTCGCCCCGGGCCCGGTCGAGCCGAATTCGAAAAGCCGCGCCTCTTCCGGCATCAGTTCCGTGCGGGTGCCGTCTTTCTTGCTGTAGCCCATCGGATACCAGCCTTCGGGCACGATGTGATCATCCATCCAGCAATTGATATAGACCGTGGCGCCCACCGCTTCCGGATCGCCATATTTGCCATCGGGGAAGGTGCCCGTGCGCCGCCAGGCGCGACCGAGCGCGACCGTATGCGCAGCCACGCCCGCCTGCTTCATCAGCTTGCAGTTCACCAGCACGAAGCCATAAGGCTGATAGACATTGGTGTCTGGCGCCACGACAAAGCCGTTGAAGTCCTGGTTTGGGCGCAGTAGCGAAACGATTTCGCAGGCGTCGAACACCGCGCGCCCGGCGCCGAAGATGAAATCGACATTGCCTTCGATGCGGCAGCCACGGAACACACTGCGCCCCGTATTGACGAAGAGCGTATCCTGATTGCCGGTAAGCCGCACATCTTCGAGATAGACGCGGTCCGCCTTGTCCTGAATCGCGAGTGCCACGGCTTGCGAGCCGGAGGCACCAGTTTTGTCGTCCGGCACGGGCTTGGGCAGATGGCCGGCATAGTCGAAATCATTGGAGATGGTGAGATGGCGCGCGGTGAAATCGGGCGCCTTCACATAAATGGTCGGCGTGCCGAAAGTGCCGATAGGCTTGCCATTCTCGCCCTTATCGCCCGCCGACGCATTGGAGACGATCACCGTCTTGTCGCGGCCTTCGCCAATTAACTCAACGAAAGGCTTTTCCACGTTGACGCGCTCGCGCCATTCGCCTGCGGTGACCAGTATGCGAAACGGCTTATCGCCCGGCGCCGCGGCAAGCGCCGCGGTGATGCTTGCGAATTCGCCTTTGCCAGGCGTTTTGCGCACCACCGCATCAAAACGGGAAGACGCCGCGCGGACCGGCGAAAAAAGCGCCGCGCTTGTCATGGCAGCAAGGAAAGCGCGGCGTCTCATCATTAAAGCCCTTCAGGAAGACGCTGAAACTCAGCCGGTGTCAAAGCACGCCGGGTGAAATAGAGCGAATGCACGGCGCCCTTGAACGGGGTGGCTTTATTGATGCGCATGCCAATCGCGGTGCGCCCGGCGGCTTGCGGCACATAGGCGATCTCGGCTTCGGCTTGCAGTACGCCATCAACATAGGAGCGGTAGATCTTGCCATCAAAGCTCTGCTGCACCGTATACCAGCGGCCGAGCGGAAAGACATTTTCCGGCACGATCAGCGCCTTGTTGTAGCCCGGCCCGGTGGTGAAAGCATCGGAATACCAGCCACCTTCCACGACCCGCAGTTCAAAGAGGGTGCGGGGCGTTTGCGCGTCGCCGTTCACCGGATCGGCCTCGGCCAAATGCAGCCAGCGCTGCTCGAAAGCGCCGCCATCGGGGCGAAAAACGGCTTCAATGGTCCAGGTTTCGGCGCCTGCGAGCGGATGATCTGCGACATAGACAATGTCCTCAACGCCATCAAAAGCCACGGCTTTGCCAGCAGGCGTATCGATCAGCTTGGGCGAGCCTTCCTGGCTCACCGCATGTCCCCCGATCTTCTCGAGGGAATCCAAAGTCCAAATCGTCTTTTCCACGGCTGTTTCCATTTTGTTGTTTGATGCTACGGGACTGATTTCAATTCAGCCCTTGCGGCATGGCTTCAAATGCATCCGGCGAGAGCGCGTACGGCGTAAAGCGCAGCTTCAAAATCGCGCCGTGGTAATAATTTACCCGGTTCATGCGCACGCCAATCGAACTATGTCCCTGGCCTTGCGGTTTGAAGGCGAGCGGGCTTTCGGCTTGCTCCACGCCATCGACATAGCTCTTGAAGCTCTTGCCGTCATAGCTCATGGCGACGCGATACCAGCGCCCCAGTGCGAAAGTCTTGGAAGGATCGATCAGCGTCACCTTATAGCCTTCGCCGGTAGTGAAGGCGTCAAGATACCAGCGATCATCCTTCACCCGAATTTCAAAAAGAAACCGCGTGGCGCTGTCCTGCCCGGTTTTGGGATCGATCTCGGCAAGATGCAGCCAGCGCTGTTCGAAAGCCCCGCCATCGGGACGGATCACTGCCTCGATAGTCCAAGTCTCGGCCCCCGCCAAAGGATGGGTATCGACAAATAGCGCATCTTTCGCGCCATCGAACTGCACAGCCTTGCCTGCCGGCGTATCGATCTGCTTTGGCGCCCCCTCCACACGCGCAGAGACGCCACCAATCTTATCCAGCCGGTCGAAATTCCACAGCGCAGAAGGCGCGGCGCAGCCCTGGGTAACAAGAAGCAACCCAACGGAGAAAAGCGCAGGAACTAACCGCATGACAGGTCCCGGATTCGCGATGCCGCCAAGTCTTAGCACACCAGCGCGAAAGCCTCGACGCGGCAATCACACCCGGTAATAGCTGCGATACCAATCGGCGAATTTGCGCACGCCTTCACGCATGGGGGTCTTGGGCGAGAAGTCCAGCGCGGCCCGTGTCGCCTCGATATCGGCATAGGTCGAAACCACATCGCCCGGCTGGATCGGCTCGAACACCTTCTCAGCTTTCACCCCCAGCGCGTCTTCCAGCGCCGCGATGAAATCGGTCAACTTCTCGGAATTGTTATTGCCGAGGTTATAGACCGCATGCGGCGGCGTAGCTTCGGGGGGCGCGTCCATCGCGCTCAGCACGCCCGCAACGATGTCGTCGATAAAAGTGAAATCGCGCCACATCTCGCCGTCATTGAAGACCTTGATGGGATCACCCGCGAGCATTGCCTTGGCGAACAGCATCGGCGCCATATCCGGTCGGCCCCAAGGCCCATAGACGGTGAAGAAGCGCAGGCCCACCAGCGGAATATGATAGAGGTGGGCATAGGTATGGCTGATCAACTCGTCAGCCCGCTTGGTCGCCGCATAGAGCGAGACGGGATGATCCACCGCATCGCCGACCGCGAAAGGCAGTTTGGTATTGCCGCCATAGACCGAGGAGGAACTGGCATAGACCATGGTCTTCAGCCCCTTGAGGCGGCGCGCCAGCTCCAGCATCACCACCTGCCCCATCACATTGGCGGTGACATAGCTATAGGGATTTACAAGCGAATAGCGCACGCCGGCTTGTGCGCCGAGATGCACGATATGCGTGATATCCTCATCGGCGAGCGCCAGCATGGCGTCCTTGTCGGAGAAATCGCCTTTGATGAAGCGGAAACCGGGTTGGCCTTCAAGCTGCGCCAGCCGCGCTTCTTTCAACCCCACATCGTAATAATCGTTGAGGTTATCAATCCCAATAACGGCCTCGCCCCTGGCCAAGAGAGCCTTGGTGGTGTGGAAGCCGATGAAGCCAGCGGCGCCGGTGACAAGCGCGGTCATGTGCAAATCCAAAACAGAAGACAAAGCCGAAAAACGGCGTAGCCATAGCCGAAAGCGGGGCCTCTGCCTATCTCGCCCCCCGCATTTTCAACCCAGCCCGCCTTTCCGGCCTAATCCTCGCGTTCGGACAGGAATTTGAAGGCAAATGCCGGAGCGGAAAACACCAGACCGTAGAAGAAAGGCGCCAAGAGAAACTCGATCCCCTTCAGCAGGGGCAGATGCGCCGCCATTTGACGCGCCTGCTCCACAGCCGCACGGTCGATAGCTGCCTTGTTGTTCCACAACTCCAAATGGGGATTAAGCGTCTCCGGCCCCAGCACGAACACATTGGCCAATTGGCCGATCAGAAGCGGGGGAAGCCCGACGGCAAGGCTGATCGCAATAATGCGCAGCACATTGCCCTTGGTGAGGGTCCAGCTCGCCTCGAGGCCGAATTTGCTGTCCGAAAGCACCGCCGGAAAAATGAAATAGCTAAGCCGGGCCAGGATCGGAACAAGAACCGGCAACGCAACCATGAAAATGAACACGGCGAGCCGGATCGCCGCCTGATCGCCGCCGCCCTTGCCCAGCGCGCCCGCCAGGAGCAGCCCCGCAATGACCACCACCACCGAAACCAGCACCACGAAGAGATAGACGCCGATAAGCCCGCCCGCGGCGCGCAATTCGGTCATGCCTAGGGAAAAGCGAAAAAAACTGGGGCGCTGCTCCATCGGGCTCAAAATCTCGCGCGTAATGGCAATGCCAATGACGCACAGGAGCACCAGCTCAAGCACAGCGAAGCCGAATTGCGCCGCAACAACCGGCTGCATACCGGCGCTATCGCCGCTTTCTATGGCGAAGGCCCGGCCGGACAGCATGGCACCGGAGGTGAAATAATCCCCGATCGTGATCACAATCATGGGCAGCCAGATCAGCGCGATCACCTTCTCGAGCCCCGCGAAAGTGAAGCGATAGGCCGCCGCAATGGTCCGCCCAACCGGAATCTTCTTCATTCTTTGTCCTTCTGTGCCCATGGAACCTTATATAGGGGGTTCCGGCGCCCCCCGCCATCGCTCCGGGCGAGTTAATCATGTGCGGGACGCCCCCAAGCTCCGCGCAAGAGTTAGGGCTTGCGCTGACGGTCCGCCAAGGCTCTAACCCCGCCTGAAAGGGTAGGTTTCATGACGGATAGCATCCACATCATCGGCGGGGGATTGGCGGGGAGCGAGGCGGCCTGGCAGGCGGCGAGCGCTGGTAAACGCGTCGTGCTCCACGAGATGCGCCCGGTCAGGAATACCGACGCCCATGAGAGCGAGGGCCTCGCAGAGCTGGTCTGCTCCAATTCTCTGCGCTCAGATGATTTCGAGAATAACGCCGTCGGCCTCCTGCATGAAGAGATGCGCCGCGCGGGCTCGATCATCTTAAAATGCGCCGATGCCCATCGTCTGCCTGCGGGCGGCGCTTTGGCGGTAGATCGCCATGGCTTTTCGGCTGGCGTGACCGAGGCCCTTGCCTCCCATCCCAATATCGAAATCCGCCGCGAGGAAATTACCGCGCCGCCCGCCGACTGGCAGAATGTCGTAGTGGCGACCGGCCCCCTCACCTCGCCTTCCCTCGCCGATTTCGTGCGCCAACTGACCGGCGCGGAATCCCTCTCCTTCTTCGACGCCATCGCACCCATCGTCCATCGCGAGAGCATCGACATGGATAAGGCCTGGATGCAGTCGCGCTATGACAAGGGCGAAGGCAAGGACTACATCAACTGCGCCATGGACAAGGAGCAGTACGCAGCCTTCATCGAGGCACTGCTGACCGGCGAGAAAACCGAATTCAAGGAATGGGAAAAGTCGACGCCCTATTTCGAGGGCTGCCTGCCCATCGAGGTGATGGCGAGCCGTGGTATCGACACGCTGCGCTATGGCCCGATGAAACCGGTGGGCCTCAAGGATCCGCGCGCCGAGAAGCGCCCCTATGCGGTGGTGCAGCTTCGTCAGGATAATGCACTCGGTAATCTTTGGAACATGGTCGGCTTCCAGACCAAGCTGAAACATGCCGAGCAGGTGCGCATCTTCCGCATGATCCCGGGCTTGGAGAATGCGCAATTCGCCCGCTTGGGCGGTTTGCACCGCAATACCTTCCTCAATTCGCCGACGCTTCTGGATGGCGAGTTGCGGCTGAAGGCGCGACCCTCTTTGCGCTTTGCGGGCCAGGTGACGGGCGTGGAAGGCTATGTCGAGAGCGCCGCGATCGGGCTTTTGGCGGGACGTTTCGCGGCTGGCAAATCCGCTCCGCCGCCGCCGACCACCGCGCTTGGCGCGCTGCTCGCCCATATCACCGTGGGCGCGGAGGCCGAGACCTTTCAGCCGATGAACGTCAATTTTGGCCTCTTCCCGGAACTGCCCGCAGGCCCGCGCGGCCGCGATCGCAAGAAGGCGCACAGCGCCCGCGCGCTCGCCGATCTGGCGGGATGGTTGAACCAATAACAGTCATCCCGGACGCGCCACGGCGATCACTTCATCTGGCACGAAGGCGCGATCCGGGACCTACTTAGCAATCTGAGCTGACGTAAAAGTGGGTCCCGGCTCTGCGCTTAGGCGCGGTGCGCCACGCTCCGGCCGGGATGACAACTCTATATCTTTCCCGTCACCGCACATCGTAAATACGCGATCTGCTTGCGCCAGAGCGGCGGGTCGGCGCGTTTGAGATAAAGCGGCGTCAGGCTGGCGGGCATCACGACCGGCAGCACCGCTTTCGGGATGCGCTTTTTGCGCGCCACATTGTAATGGGTTTGCGCCAACGCCGCATGTTCGCTCTGGCCAGCAAGGCCATAAGCGATGGCAGCATCGCGGCAGTCGATGTCCGGCACACCACACACCATTGCCCCAAGCCGCATCAAGGCGCCGATACGCGCCTCGGCATTGGCGACGGCTTCGTCTGGCGCGAGGTCTTGCAGCGCGTTCCAGCCTTCGATCAGCGTGTCGAAAAGCGCTTGCGGCAGATCGTGTTCAGCAAAGGTTTGGGCAAGCGCCTTGGCGACGACATGCTCGCGTGGCTTACCCGCCCGCGCGCCTTCCACTGTCTCGCGCCACCAGGCAAAGCGGATGGCGCCGATCATCGGCTCGCGCACGCTCGCGCTGACATGGGCAAGCTCGTAGTAAAGCGCGGCGAGGACAAAAAGGTGGCGGCGCTGCGCCTCGGGGGCAAACAGCGCCGCGAAATACCGGTCGGGATCGTGCCTGCGAACGGTCTGTTCGCAAGCATCGAAAAAATCCTCGGCCATTCAGATGATCAGCTTCTTCGGCTTGAAGGCATTGAGCCAGCCAATGATGATCATGCGGGTCAGCACCACCGAGGTGAAGAAGGAGGTGATGATACCGACGCCGAGGGTAACGGCGAAGCCGCGCACCGGGCCGGAGCCAAGTTCGAACAGGATCAAGGCCGCGATCAAGTGGGTGGCGTTGGCGTCCATGATGGTCGCCTTGGCACGCTCTTCGCCCTGGTCGATGGCGCCAAGCATGGAGCGGCCATTGCGGGCCTCTTCACGCATACGCTCGAAGATCAAGACGTTGGCGTCCACCGCCATACCGAGGGTGAGCACGATACCGGCGATACCCGGCAGGGTCAGGGTGGCGCCGAAGAGCGTCATCGCCGCGAGCAGGAGCACAAGGTTGATCGCCATGGCGACGTCGGCGAAGAAGCCGAAGAGGCCGTAGCGCAGCACCATGAAGAAGGCGACAAGCGCAAGGCCCGCAACGGTTGCGATCTTACCCTTCTCGATGGAGTCCTTGCCGAGCTCCGGACCGACCGTCATCTGCTGGATCGGCTTCAAGGGCGCGGGCAAGGCGCCAGCGCGCAGCAGCACCGAAAGATCGGTCGCCGTCTGCGTGGTGAAGTTGCCGGTGATCTGGCCCGAGCCGCCCAGGATCGGTTCCTGGATAGTGGGATAGGTCAGCACCTTCTTGTCGAGCACGATGGCGAAACGCTTACCGACATTCTCTTTGGTGATTTCGGCAAACTCTTTGGCGCCGACACCATCAAAGCGGAAGCTGACGGCCACGCGGCCCGTATTCTGGTCGGTGGTGACACCGGCGTCCTTCAAACGGTCGCCCGCGATGAGAACGCGCTTTTCCACCAGCACCGGAAGCTGCTGCTGACCGGCGCGATCCTTTTCGACTTCCAAAAGCTCGTCGTTCGGGGGAATGCGGCGCTGGGTGATCGCGGCCATGACATCGGCCGATTCATCGACCATCTGGAAGGTCATCTTCGCGGTGGTCTGCAGGATGGAGAGCAGATGCGAGGGATCTGCAAGGCCGGGGACCTGCACCACAATGCGGTCGGTGCCCTGCTGCTCGATGGCCGGTTCCTTGGTGCCGAGTTCGTCGATGCGCTTACGCACGACTTCGATCGAGCGGCCCACCACGTCACGCTGGAGTTGCTTGGCGTAGGCTTCGCTCATCTTGAGCGCGATGGTGTTATTGCCCGGCTCAGTGATGTCGTATTGGCGCTGGCCGATCAGGGCCGCGTTGGTGAGCGCGGGGTTGAGACCTTTGATGGTATCAAAGGCGCTGCGGTAATCCGCGGCGTCCTTGACCTTGACCACAATAGTGCCTTCGGGGCGCTGGAACTCATAGCCGATATGGGCTTTGCGCAGGCCGCGACGGATGTCGCTGACCATGAAATCGAGCTGGTCTTTGACGACCTGATCAAGCTGCACCTGCAAGAGCACCGAAGAACCGCCCTGCAAGTCGAGGCCGAGGCTGACCGTATCCTTCGGCGCCCAGCTTGGAAGGTGGCTGCGCGTCGATTCAGGCAGCACGTTGGGAAGCGCAAAAGCGAACCCGAAGATGAGGACGAGTCCGACCAGAACGCGGACCCAGCGTGATACCTGCAGCATGATCTTGGACCTGGATTACTTGTTGTCGGTCTTGGCTTCGACCGGCTGGTTCTTGGCGCGGACTTCGCCCACGGCGGCGCGTAGCACGCGCACGGTGACGTTGTCGGCGATCTCGACCGAGATTTCCGGATCGTCCTTGGCCGGGACCTTGGCGATCTTGCCGACGATGCCGGAATTCAAAATCACCGTATCGCCACGGCGCAGGCCTTCCACGGCCTCACGCAGCTTTTTGACCTGCTGCTGTTGCGGCCGCCAGACGATGAAGTAGAAGATTCCGAGGATACCGATCATCGGAATAAGCATGTTGAACATGGGATCTTGCATGATCGGAAACCTGTCTTGGCGCGAGGCGCGGACTATAGCTTTGTGTCCCACCTTTGCAACTGTGTAAAATCAAAGGATTAGCGGTGAAATTTACCTGTGAGGCCCGCTTTTTCCACTCCGTCATGGCCGGGCCCGCCCCGGCCATCCAGAAACCGGGAATGATTAACTTGCCTCGCAGTGCCTGGATGACCGCCTCAGGGGCGGTCATGACGGTATAAGATTTAGGTGAGAGCCATGGCCCCAAAATCCAAGTCCCCAGCCCGGCGGCGCAACGCCGCGCCCAAATCACAGCGCAAATCCAAAGCCTCCTCGGGCACCCCGGCGGATGCTTTCGTGTGGGAGGCGAATCCCGGAAAACTCCATCCGGTTCATCATATCGCCCGTTTGCCGCTGCCGCTTCTCAAAGGCATCGATTCGGCGCGTGATACGCTGATCGAGAACACGCGCAGGTTTGCCGATGGGCTGCCCGCCAATAACGCCCTGTTGTGGGGCGCGCGCGGCATGGGCAAATCCTCCCTGGTCAAAGCCATTCACGGTGCTGTGAATGAGGGGCGCAAGGCTTCCGCGCGGCTGGTGCTGATCGAAATCCATCGCGAGGACATCGCCACACTGCCCTTGCTTCTGCGCCGTTTGCGCAACGAAAAACGCCAATTCCTGCTCTTTTGCGATGATCTCTCCTTCGACAAGGACGATACCAGCTACAAGTCCCTGAAAGCGGCGCTGGAAGGCGGCATCGAGGGCCGGCCGGAAAACGTGCTTTTCTACGCCACCTCCAACCGGCGCCACCTTCTGGCGCGCGAGATGGTGGAGAACGAGCGCTCCACCGCCATCAGCCCCTCCGAAGCGGTGGAAGAGAAAATTTCGCTTTCGGACCGGTTCGGGCTCTGGCTCGGTTTTCACAATTGCGGCCAGGATGAATACCTCGCCATGGTGGAAGGCTATGCCGCCCATTTCAGCCTAAAGCTTTCCAAAGAGGAGCTGCACAAGAAGGCGCTCGCCTGGTCAATGGCACGTGGGGCCCGCTCGGGGCGCGTCGCTTGGCAGTTCACCCAGGATTTGGCGGGCGAGCTGGGGCAGAAGCTGGTATGAGCGAAACAAAAACTTGAAAACAAATCCCGCGATTTTCGCGTAACATTTTGTTTTTTAAACAAAAAATACCGTCTCACCCGAAGGCGGTCAAGAGTTCTCTACCCGGTCAAAGAACACCAAATAGACGTGGGTATTGCCACGCTTCCGCGCAAGGGGGCTGTGACAGAAGCGTGAGACGACAGCGCTTTCCATTCTTGCTAGAGTCAAAGAAAATTACCCTCCCTCAAGGGGAGGGTTAGAAGAGAGCTATCTCTGCTATGCCCCGCCCCCTGATTGCCGCCCGCTGGTCGACCTTTGTCATGTATCTGGTGAATGGCTTCGGCTTTGGCGCCTGGACCACGGCCATAGCCCCCTTAAAGGCGGAGCTTGGGCTTTCTTCCGCCCAGCTTAGCCTTGCCCTGCTCTCCACCACCATTGGCGGCATCGCGGCGCTGCAGCCGGCCAGCCATCTCATCCAAAAGCTCGGCGGAACGGGACGCGCCACCTACGTGATGAGCTTTGCCTGGGTGCTCGCCTTGGCGGTGCTGGTGCTGCCGCCCAACCTGCCGCTTCTCATGGTCACCTGCGCCTTTTTCGGGGCGACGATCTGTTTGATGGATGTGGCGATGAACGCCCACGCCTCGCGGGTGGAAATCGAGTGGGGCGCGGCGATCATGTCGAGCTTCCATGCCGGGTTCAGTTTAGGCGGGCTGTTGGGTACCGGCTTTGGCGCGCTGATGCTGATGCTGCATGTGCCGACGCATCTTCTGACCGTTCCTGCCTCGCTGGTGGTGGCGGCACTGAGCCTGGTGGCGGTGCCCTATCTTGGCCCTGGCGATACCACCAAGCATGAGAGCGGGCCGATTTTCCGCCTGCCCGAAAAGAGCATTGCGCTTTTGGCCGTGATCCTCAGCCTCTGCTTTCTGAGCGAAGGCGCGATGGCCGATTGGAGCGGGATTTATCTCACCAGCCTGGGCGAGACCCCGGCCCGGGCAGCGGCGGGCTATGCCGCCTTCTCCGCCACCATGGTGATGGGGCGGCTGGTCGGCGATCTCATCGTGCGGCGGCTAGGACGAACATTGGTGATCAGTGCGGGGGCGGCCTTTGCAGCGGTCGGATTGGTGCTAGCGACCGCTTTTCCGGTGTTTTGGGTGATTGTCGGCGGTTTTGCTTTGGTCGGGGCCGGGCTTTCCAATGTGGTGCCTTGCGTTTTCTCGGCAGCCGCTGCGCGCGCCTCCTCGCCCGCGGCCGGAATCGCGGAAGTCTCCTCCGCAGGCGCGGGCGGGTTCCTCAGCGGGCCGCCGTTGATCGGCGCCGTCGCCGCCCGCCATGGCATGCAGGCCGGAATTGGGGTCATCGCCGTCGCCGCAACCCTGGCCGCGCTGGCAGCGACAAGGCTGAAGGGGGAAGCGAAGGCCTAGCCTGGGCCCCTTCTTTCTTTATCGTCATGGCCGGCCTCCGAGCCGGCCATCCAGAACTTCCCTCGCTTTGCCATGGATGGCCGGGTCAGGCCCGGCCATGACGATTAATAGATGAGAATTTCAAAATGTTGCGGTGCATTCACGATTTCGCAACTGCAGCATTCTATATTGACAGCGCTGTCAAAGCCCCTATATTTGTCTCAGCCTTAGAACCGTTCGAGAAATGACCAAGACTCTCACCACTGCCCGTTGGGCTACCTTCGCAATGTTCCTGGCCAATGGCTTCGGCTTTGGCATCTGGGCGACCGGGCTTGCTCCGCTCAAGACCCTGCTGTCTCTTTCCGCTGGGGAACTTTCCATCGCCCTTCTCGCCATGTCGATTGGCGGCTTGATCGCGATGCAGCCCGCGAGCCATCTGACCCAGAAGGTCGGCGGCACGGGCCGGGCGATGCGGCTGGCGGGTTTCGGATTCGCAGGCGCACTCACCCTGCCCTTCATGGCGCCGCATCTGGGCTTTCTCATCGCCGCCTGTGCGCTGCTCGGCGCGGCGGGCTGCTTGATGGGCGTGTCGATGAATGCGCATGCCTCCAAGCTCGAACGCGATTTCGGCAAGCCGATCATGTCCTCTTTCCATGCCGGGTTCAGCCTGGGCGGGCTTCTGGGCACCGGTTTTGGCGCCCTGCTGCTCACCCTGCATATGCCGACGCAATTCCTGATGCTGCCGGGCGCCTTCACGGTGCTGATGATCGTGGCATCCGTTGCGGGACTGCTCGGCCCTGGCGACACTGAAAAGCATGAAGGCCAGCCGATCTTCCGCCTGCCGGAAAAAAGCATTCTCGGCCTCGCCGCGATCCTGACCCTTTCCTATCTCAGCGAAGGCGCCATGGCCGATTGGAGCGGCATCTATCTCACCAGCCTGGGCGAGAGCCCGGCCAAGGCGGCTGCGGGTTATGCTGCCTTCTCTGCCACCATGGTCTTGGGCCGCTTTACCGGCGATCAGATTGTGCACCACTTCGGGCGCAGCCTGGTGATTGGCCTTGGCTCGGCGCTCGCTGCCAGCGGTCTTCTCATCGCCACCATGCTCCCGAGCTTTGCCGCGGTGATCTTCGGTTTCGCATTGGTGGGTGTTGGTTTCTCGAATGTCGTGCCGTGCATCTTCTCGCTGGCGGCGCAGCGCGCCTCTTCGCCTGCGGCTGGCATCGCGGCGGTTTCCACCGCTGGCTTCGGCGGCTTCCTCTCCGGCCCGCCGCTGATCGGTGCGGTCGCCGCCCATCACGGCATGCGCGCGGGTATCGGCGTGATCGCCGTGGCGGCGACGATTGCAGCGCTGCTGTCACTCAGGGTGAAGGTGAGCTCCACGTCTGAAGCTGCAGCCCCTGCGCCGACGCATTAAGGCACGAACTCAACCCTCCCCTTGAGGGAGGGTCGAAATTTACAGCGCGCAGCGATGTGAATTTCGGGGAGGGGTCTGTCGCGGAGGGAACGGCGTGCCGCATTGATAGCGCCACGACATACCCCTCCCCGAAAAATGCTCCCGCATTTTTCGACCCTCCCTCAAGGGGAGGGTTACATCAGATTACCGCGTCGCTACCCGCGTGGGTGAGAGATAGGGCAGCGGATTGACCGGCGTCTCGCCGCGGCTGCCTTTGCGCAGTTCGAAATGAAGCTGCGGACGCGAAACGTCACCGGTCTGGCCAACGATGCCGATCATCTGGCCCCGGGTCACGCGATCGCCCTTGTTCACGACAAAGTAGTCGGCATGGGCGTAAGCCGTGACATATCCATTGTCATGGCGCACCAGCATCAGATTGCCGTAGTTGCGCAGCTCATTGCCGGAATAGCTGACGGTGCCATCGCCCGCCGCATAGATCGGCGTGCCTGCGGCGGCTTCGATATTGATGCCATCATTGCGCTCGCCGCCTTGGCGGGAGCCGAAATCGGTGATCACCCTGCCCTTCACGGGCCAGAGGAAATTCGCATCGGCCTGGGCCGGCGGATTGGACGGGCGCTGCTGCTGATACCAAGCCGGACGGCTCTGCGGCACCGGCGTCACATCGCACGGACAGCGCTTGGGTTCCGCATAGGCATATTGCTGCGGACGGGGTTTCGGCTTCACGGCGACGCGCGCCTTGACCGGGCCGCTATGGACGTCCCAATCAAGCTCCGGCTTGGGCGTAGAGCAGCCGGTCGCAACCATCGGCAGCACCAAAGCGACCGCTAAGGTTAACCGCCGGGGCTCAAACTTTCTTGTCCGAACCTTCATGGGATCTCACTGTTCCTGGGGAACGCCCGGTAACATGGGGACGAACAGCACAGGGATCAGCGCCTCTTTCTTCAGACCTGTCTCAGTTCGGATCATCTTCGTTAATAGTTGATAATTGCTTTCCAAGCCACCGGAGGGGACATCGCCTGGACGACTATACGGTTGTTCGCCTATCGGGGCGACCAGAATACCGCCAAGCTTAAGCTGTTCCACCAGCGCGGCGGGAACTTCCGGGACCGCCGCTGTCAACAAAATGCGGTCGAAGGGTGCCTGTTCCGGCCAGCCCTTAAAGCCGTCCCCCAGCTTGGTGGCGATATTCTCGATTTTCAGCGCCTTGAAGCGCCGCTCGGCCTCCAGATGCAGGGCGCGATGGCGCTCCACCGAATAGACCCGGCGGCACAGCCGGGCCAAAACCGCTGCCTGATAGCCGGAGCCGGTGCCGATCTCGAGCACGCGGTGGGTGGGGGAAAGCTCCAGCGCCAGGGTCGACATCGCCACCACATAGGGCTGGCTGATGGTCTGGCCGCAGGCGATCGGCAGAGCAGAATTGTCGTAAGCGGCATGTTCGAAAGCCTCGCCGACAAAGACTTCGCGGGGCGTTACCTCAACAGCCGAGAGCACGCGCGCATCGGTGATCCCCTGCTTGCGCAGCGCCATGACCAGAGCGATGAGGCGTGGGTCCGTCATGGCGTCAGGGGGTGCGTTCCTTGGCGGGGATCAAGGCACCGGTGGTGTCCTCGGTCGGCACCGCGGGCGCGCCGAAATCGGTATCGACACCGTGCTTCAGCCCCTGCATCACCTTCCAATCGGTGAGATTCATCTGCAGCGGCGTGACGGAGATTTTCTTCACCGCCAAGGCACCCAGATCCGTGCCGGGCTTGGCGACGATGCGCTCGCGGCGAAAACCAATCCAGAAATAGGGATTGTCGCGCATGTCGATGCGGCGCTCGATCACCACTTCCTGCCATTCGCGCACGCCTTGCGCGACGACCTCGATGCCCGAGACTTCTTCCGGCGGACAATCGGGGAAGTTCACATTCATCAGCACGTCTTTGGGCCAGCCGTTTTCGAGCAGCTTTTTCACCACCGTCGCGCCATGCGCAGCCGCGGTTTCCCAATGGATGTCGCGCCGGTCCTGATGGTTATAGGTCTGGCTCAAAGCGATGGAGGGAATGCCGAGCGCACAGCCTTCCATGGCGCCCGCAATGGTGCCCGAATAGGTCACGTCATCGGCGGCGTTGATGCCGCGATTGACGCCCGAAAGCACCAGGGTCGGGGGATTGTCTTTCAGAAGATGGGCGGCGGCCATCATCACGCAATCGGTGGGCGTGCCCGTGACGGCGAAGTGGCGCTCATCGATCTGGCGCAGGCGCAGCGGCACGGTCAGGGTCAAGGAATGCGAAGCGCCGGATTGTTCGCTGTCAGGCGCCACCACCCAGACATCGTCGGAGAGCGAACGGGCGATCTGTTCCAGGATTTCGATACCCTTGGCCCGGATGCCATCGTCATTGATGACCAGGATACGAAGCTTCTTCTCGCTCATTACCACGCTACCACCACTCTCCGTCATGCCCCCTCTTCGTCATGGCCGCCCACCGAGGCGGCCATCCAGTGGATGGCCGGGTCAAGCCCAGCCATGACGGTTAGGGTTTGGAAATCTTCGTAACCCCGCCCATATAGGGCAGCAACGCGTCAGGCACGCGAATGGAGCCATCGGCTTCCTGATAGTTCTCCATCACCGCGATCAGCGTGCGCCCGACCGCGAGGCCGGACCCGTTCAGCGTGTGCAGGAAGCGCGTGCCTTTGCCATCCTTGGGGCGATAGCGCGCATTCATGCGGCGAGCCTGGAACTCACCGCAATTGGAGCAGGAGGAAATCTCGCGATAGCGATCCTGCCCCGGCAGCCAGACTTCGATGTCATAGGTCTTTTGCGCCGAGAAGCCCATGTCGCCGGTGCAAAGCGTGACGACGCGATGGGGCAGCTCCAGGCGCTTCAAGATATCCTGGGCGCAATCGGTCATGCGCTCATGCTCGGCTTCGGATTGTTCCGGCGTGGTGATCGAAACCAGCTCCACCTTGGAGAATTGATGCTGGCGGATCATGCCGCGCGTGTCGCGGCCAGCGGCCCCTGCTTCAGCGCGGAAGCATGGCGTCCAGGCGGTGACGCGCATCGGCAGCGCGCCCTCTTCCAGAATATCCTCGCGCACCAGATTGGTAAGCGGCACTTCGGCAGTAGGGATGAGGAAGAACGGCGCTTCCATATTCTCGTCCACCGTCTCACCGGCCTGGGCCTGCGCGATCGTGGTCTTCACGGTCGTCACAGCCGAACCGCTGGCGGCAACAAAAAGGTCTTCCTTGAATTTCGGCAGCTGGCTGGTGCCATACATCGCGTGTTCGCGCACCAGCAGCGGCGTCGTTACTTCGGTGTACCCATTGGAGGTCTGCACATCGAGCATGAACATGCCGAGCGCGCGTTCGAGCCGCGCCAGACCGGCCTTCAGATACACAAAACGCGCGCCGGAGACTTTGCCCGCGCGTTCGAAATCCATCATGCCGAGCGCTTCGCCAAGCTCGAAATGCTCTTTGGCCTTGAACGGCAGGCGGGTGGCCGAGCCATAACGGCGGGCGGCAACTTCCACATTGTCGTTCTCGCTGGCGCCCGAGGGCACATCGGCGGCGGGAAGGTTCGGCAGCACGGCGAGCTTGGCCCGAAGCTGCTCGTCATATTGGCGCTCATGCTCTTGATCGGCCTGGATGGCGGCTTTCAGGCTCGCGACCTCATCCAGCAGCGCCTTGGCGCCCGCCTCGTCCTTTTTGGCCTTGGCCTGGCCGATGGCACGCGAGGCCTCGTTCTGGCGGGCCCGGTGCTGTTCGAAGGAGGTCTTGGCCTCGCGCCATTTTGTGTCGAGCTCGAGGATTTCGGCGGCGGATTTGGCTGCCTCTTCGGCATAGGCCGGACGGCGGGCCAAAGCGGCCACGAAGAGGTCGCGGTTGTCGCGGATCAGTTTGATGTCGTGCATGAGAGTCTCCCGGCGGGGAGGTAATGGCACGGACGGGGGCCAAATCCAAGATTTAACCGCCCCAACCCCTTTTACCTCCCCCTGGCCAGGAGGTCGGGGAATTGGAGCGAAGCGGAAATTCTCCGGGTGGGGGGCTTACCTCAACCGCTTACCCCCACCCGAAATTTGCGACGGCAAATTTCGACCTCCCCGCAAGGGGGAGGTAAAAGAAGATTACCCCTCTTCCGCTTGCCGCTCGGCGTATTCTTCGGCGAGCTTCAGAACTCCGCCCAATCCTCACCGCTGGAGACCGGCAAGGATCGCCCGCCCCCGGCTGCAACCGCTTTGGCCACCGGTCGCGCGGCGGGCCGTCTCGGCCTCACCGCCGCAGGGGCTGGACGGCTCGCCCGTACGGGACGCGAAATCTCACCGACGGAGAAGAAGCCGACCAAGTCGGTGAGCACTTTGGTCTCGCCCGCCATGTTGCGCGCGGCGGCGGTCGACTGCTCGACCATCGCGGCATTCTGCTGGGTGACCTGATCCATCTGCGCCACGGCGGCGTTGACTTCTTCGATCCCGGTGGATTGCTGTTCGGCGGCAGACGCCATTTCATTCACCAGCGTATTGATCTGCAGCACTTGCTCGATGATGCGCTTCAAGGCCGAGCCGGTCTCGCCGACGAATTTCACGCCGCTGGAAACGTGCTCGCTCGAGGTGTTGATCAGCGCCTTGATTTCCTTGGCCGCTTCTGAGGAACGCTGTGCCAGCCCTCGCACTTCAGAGGCCACAACCGCGAAGCCCTTGCCTGCATCACCCGCGCGGGCCGCTTCCACACCGGCGTTGAGCGCCAGAAGATTGGTCTGGAACGCGATCTCGTCGATCACCCCGATAATGTCGGTGATCTGCTTGGACGAGGCGGCAATGGCATCCATCGCCTTGATCGCGGTTTCGACGATACTGCCGCCATTCTCCGCGGCATTTTTTGCGCCAGCTACGCTCTGCGAGGCTTCCTTGGCGTTGGCGGCCGTCTTCTTGACCGTCGCAGTGATTTCCTCGAGGGCGGCAGCGGTTTCCTCAAGGCTGGCCGCCTGCTGTTCGGTGCGGCGGGACAAATCATCGGAGGCGGTGCCGATTTCATCCGCCGCATTGGCAATGCTGTGCGAGCTCGCAGCCACGCTGCCGAGCGCTTGTTGCAGCGATTCCGCAGCTTTGTTGAAATCGGTGCGGATTTTCTCGAGGTCGCCCGGGAAGGTGTCGTTGATGCGCTGATCGAGAGTGCCTTCGGCCATCGCGGCCAAAGCATCGCCCACGGCATTCACGGCATTGACACGCGCGGTGATATCGGTCGCGACTTTCACGACTTTTTCGATGCGGCCATCATTCCCGCGCACCGGATTATAGGTCGCCTGAATCCAGACCCGCCGCCCGCCTTTGCCGATGCGTAAATACTGCTGCGCATCGAATTCGCCCCGCCGCAGCTTTTCCCAGAAAGCGCGATATTCATCGCTTTGGGCATAGGCGGGCTCGACAAACATGCGATGATGCTGTCCGACGATTTCCGACGAAGCGTAGCCCAGCGCATTGCAGAAATTGGCGTTGGCGCGAAGGATGGTTCCTTCAGGCGTGAACTCGATGACGGCCAGGGAATTATCGAGCGCATCGAGAACATTCTGCGCTGTGTTTTGCTGCCGCTTAAAAAACATGCTCTCTCCCGGGGCGCGGCGGCGCCATTTATTGTTATGGGTGCTGACACCGCTGGGCAGATACCTGCCTTAGGGCACACCGATAAGGAGAGTTTGTGCGCTTTTGGAATTTACAATTCCTATAAATA
The DNA here is from genome assembly GCF_011761565.1 of Rhizomicrobium palustre. Taxonomy (NCBI): domain Bacteria; kingdom Pseudomonadati; phylum Pseudomonadota; class Alphaproteobacteria; order Micropepsales; family Micropepsaceae; genus Rhizomicrobium; species Rhizomicrobium palustre. The sequence continues at coordinate 348,928 of NZ_JAASRM010000001.1, forward strand.
TAGACTGAAAACCCGACCAAACGGCTAGGTGTTTCTCGCAAATATGCTCAGCTGCAACCCCTGAGTAGGCGCAGTTAATACGCTCAACACATGGGTGTGCCTTGGGTCGCAACTCAGAAGCGGCGCTGCAGACGGCGTGCCTATTCTTCCGCTTCGCGCTCGGCGTATTCCTGGTCGCGCTTCTTTTCGATGCCGCGGACGATCCAGATCGAGACTTCGTAGAGGATCACCAGCGGCACGATGAGGCTGATCATCGAGAAGATGTCGGGCGGGGTAAAGATGGCGGCAAGCGCGGTGATGCCGACAATGGCGTAGCGGCGCGAGGAGCGCAGCATGGCAGACGACACGATGCCGACGCGGCCGAGCAGCGCCAGCGCCACCGGCAGCTGGAAGGTCAGGCCGAAGGCAAAAATCAGCGAAGTGACGAAATCAAAATAATCGCTGACCTTAGCCATCATCTCGATGGGAAGCGCATCCTTGCCGCCCTTGGTCTCGAAACCGAGGAAGAACTTCAGCGCGTAAGGCAGCATCACGTAATAGACGAAAGCTGCACCGGCGATAAACAGCGCGGGGCTGGCGAGAAGGAAGGGCAGAAAGGCCTTCCTCTCATGGCGGTAAAGGCCGGGCGCCACAAACATCCAGACCTGAGCGGCGATCACCGGGAAAGCCAGGCACAGGCCAGCGAAAAGACCCACCTTGGCGTTGGTGAAGAACTTCTCATAGACCTGGGTATAGATCAGATGCCGCCCCGGCTGACCCGCCATGGCATGGGCGAGCGGTGCGGTGAGGAAGTTGTAGATCGGGTCGGCGAAGGTAAAGCAGATGACGAAGCCGCCCAGCAACGCCAGAAGCGAATAGACGATACGCTTGCGCAGCTCGATCAGATGTTCCAGCAGCGGGGCCTTGGAGGCCTCAATCTCGGCTTCGTCTTTATCGGAAATCTGGGTCATGGGGCTGGCGGGTGCAGATCACCCTGCTTGAGGGGTTCGGCGGGCGCCATAGCTTGGGGCGCGGGCTCGCTGTGATCGATCACCGGCTCTGCAGCGACGGGGGCCAAAACCTGCCCTTCGACCGCAGCGGGCTCTGGAGCGGGGACTGGCGCGGCCGCATCGGCAGGGGCTGCAGGCTTATCGTCCAGGCTGACGATGGGATCGTTGAGGGCCTTGGACATGGCCTGATCGATCCCGGCCAAGGGGCGCTGATTGCGCAGCTCGTCCAGCTCCTTGCGCAGCTCATCAAGCTCGCTTTGGCGGGCCATTTCATCGAAGCTGCGGCGGAACTGATCGGCCATGCCTCGGGCTTTCGAGGTCCATTGGCCGATTTTCCGCATCAGTTTAGGCAGGTCCTTGGGGCCCACGACAACGAGGGCGACGATCAGGACCAGGAGCATATGGCTCCAACTGAGATCGGGGAACATGCAGGATCAGCGCGTGATGAGGGCCCTCTTCAGTGCGAAGAGGGGTCCTTGGTTTCGACCTGCTGCGCGGCTTTGGCCTTGGCCTCGTCTTCTTCCGAGAGACCCTTCTTGAAGCTCTTAATGCCTTTGGCGAAATCGCCCATGATGTCAGAGAGCTTACCCTTGCCGCCGAACAGCACCAGGACGACCACGGCCACCAGCAAAAGGTGCCAAATGCTCAATCCGCCCATGTTTCTTCTCCTTATTGTCCGTCGCCAGTGTCCGCCGCCCATCAAAGAGCATTTCCGGGAACCGGAAAGGGACGGAAGCCCCTTGTTAAAGAGCGCTTTTTCAGCGGATGCAAGCGGGGGAGCCCCGCTTCTGCGGTCACGCCCGCGTTAACCGCTCAAAACCTGGATTTCGGCATTGCGGTCGAACGCCCCGCCCAAGGCGCCCAGCCGCTTACCAACGGCATCATCGGCGATCGCACCGCGACGCTTGGGAATCTCCAGGATCACTTTGGAGGGCGTCAACCTGAGGCGGTAATGGCCGAGTTCCCCCGCCGAAGAGGCGGAAAGGTCGAAGGCCAGCCTTGCCGCGAGCCCGATCCTCAGCACGCGCTTTTCCTCCGCCTTGTCCAGCATGCCGGTCAGGCGCAGATCCTCAGGCATTTCGTCATCCCCGGCATAGCGGTGATAGACGCAGGCCGCGATGAAGCAGCGCGCCTTATGATCGACCCCGCCAAAGGGCATGTGCAGCACTTCGGAATAGGTGCCGCGGGTGCGGAAATCGGGGTGGCGCCGCCAGCCCAAATCGGAGAGCAGCGAGGCGGCAAGGCGCAACCGGCGGTAATAGGCGTTTTCGTCGGCGAAAAGCGGCGTCGCCCAGTTGAACATCTCCATCGCATGGAGCGGCGAGCGGCTGGCGCGCGCATTCTCGATGGTAGCGTAATCGATCAACGGATCCTTGCCGCGTTCTTCGGCGGGCAGGCGCGAATAGACGAGGCCTTCGCGCACGCCATTGGCCGAGACCACCACATCCTTGAACTTGGCCGCGAGCAGCAAGCGCTGCAAGACAATGGCGCCATAGGGCAGAAGCTCCATACGGCGCTTGGAAACGGCGGCGAGATTCTCGAGCGATTTCTTGCCCTGCTTGGCGAGCACGCTCGCCAGCTCCACCGCCCGGTTATAGGGGATGGTATAGCTTTGCAGGATTTGTAAGGGGTACTCCTCGCGCAGCATGTCCACGCGTGCCACGCTGCGCCAAATGCCGCCGACGAGATAGAGCGTCTTGTTGTCGAGGCTGCGCAACGGCAGCCATTTGGAGAGTTCGTAATCGACAAGCTGGCGCGTCTTATCAAGATCGCCCTTGGAAAGATCGATCAGCCGCAAGGGGCCGAAAGGCATCGACACCGCCTCGCCCGTCTGGCCGTTTTTCACCACCACCATATCGAGGCTGCCGCCGCCAAGATCGGCAGTAAGGCCATCGGCATCAGGAATGGCGGCAATGACGCCCTCGCCTGCGAGCTTTGCTTCCTCGGTGCCGGAGAGCACGCGCACCGTGCCACCCCAGGCGCTTTCGGCGCGGCGAACGAAATCAGCGCCATTGGAGGCATCGCGTGCCGCCGCCGTCGCCACCGCCTCGCGCACTTTCACGCCCAGCCGTTCGGCCAAAAGGCGATAGCGGCGCAAGGCTTCGAGGGCCTGATCCACGCCCTCTTTGTAGAGCATACCGGTGGCGCCGAGATCGCGCCCGATGGAACAGATGATCTTTTCGTTGTGCACGGTATGAGCGGAACGGGCGAGCGCGTCGAAAACCACAAAACGCACGGAGTTGGAGCCGATATCGACAATGCCGATACGCTCTTTGCCGAGGCTTTCCGCGCGCGCCGAAAACTCGTCGCCAATGTCCACGGGCAGGATAGACGGAGCCATCATATTCACTCGGGCTTGGTCGGAATGGCGGTCTGAATCACGATCGGTTTGGGCTGCTTGATGCGCAAGGCACGGCCACGGCCGGAAAGGCTTGGGTTGGTCATGAAATAGGTGTGGGACGAGAAGGCCGCGTCGGTACCGGCCGCTTCATCGCGGCTGTAGCTGCCATCCGCTTTCATATGCCAGGTCTGCGCCGTGTCCTTGATCTGGGCGACCAGGATCTGATCCAGCACCTGCTGATGCACGGTGGGATTATCGATCGGCACCAAGGCTTCGACGCGGCGGTCGAGGTTGCGCGGCATCCAGTCGGCGGAGGAAATATAGACCTTGGCCTTGGGATGCGGCAGGCCATGGCCCTGACCGAAAGCGACGATACGGCCATGCTCCAAAAAGCGGCCGACGATGGACTTCACCCGGATATTGTCGGAAAGCCCCGGCACGCCCGGCTTCAGGCAGCAGATACCGCGGGCGATGATGTCGATCTTCACGCCCGCCTGGCTCGCCTTATAAAGCTCATCGATCATGTCGGGATCGACCAGCGAATTCAGCTTCAGCCAGATCTGCGCCTTGCGGCCTGCCTTGGCGTGTTCGATTTCTTCATCGATATGGCGCAGCAGGGTTTCGCGCAAATTCAGCGGCGAGACCGCAATCTTCTCGAGCCCCGACGGCTCGGCATAGCCCGTGACGTAGTTGAAAAGCTGGGCGGCATCGCGGCCCAAAGCGGGATCGGCGCTGAAGAGCGAAAGGTCGGTATACACCTTCGCGGTGATCGGATGGTAATTGCCGGTGCCGAAATGGACATAGGTGTGCAGCTGGCCGCTCTCGCGGCGCACCACCAAGCTCACCTTGGCGTGGGTTTTCAGCTCGATGAAGCCATAGACCACCTGCACGCCCGCGCGTTCGAGGTCGCGCGCCCATTTGATATTGGCCGCCTCGTCGAAACGGGCTTTCAGCTCCACCAGCGCCGTGACCGACTTGCCGCTTTCCGCCGCCTCGATCAGGGCACTGACAATCGGAGAATTCGACGAGGTGCGATAGAGCGTCTGCTTGATCGCCACCACATCGGGGTCGGCCGCGGCCTGGCGCAGGAACTGCACCACCACATCGAAACTCTCGAAGGGATGGTGGACGATGATGTCCTTGGCGCGGATGGCCGCAAAGCAATCGCCGCCGTGATCGCGGATACGTTCCGGGAAGCGCGCCACGAAGGGCTTGAAGAGCAGATCGGCCCGCTCTTTCAGAATCAGCTGCGAAAGATCGGCCAGGCCCAGCATCTGCTCCACCCGCACCACTTCCTCATCCTTGAGGTCGAGGTGATCGGCGATGAACTGGCGCAGATCATCCGGCATGGTGGCGGTGCAGGTCATCAAGATCACCGAGCCGCGGCGCCGCCGCTTGAGCAGCGACTCGAACATCAGCACCAGATCTTCGGCTTCTTCTTCGACTTCCACGTCGCTGTCGCGGATGACGCGGAAAAGCCCCGAGCCCTTCACGGCATGGCCGGGGAAAAGGCGGTCGAGATAAAGCTCGATGACATCTTCCAGCGGAATGAAGCGCACCGATTTGCCCCGCCCCGGCAGGCGGATGAAGCGCTGCAGCTGGCTCGGCACCGGCAGAAGCGCCATCACCACGCGGCCATCGCGGGCGCGGTTGAGCTTGAGCGCGAGGGTGAAGCCGAGATTGGGGATGAAGGGGAATGGATGGGCCGGATCGATGGCGAGCGGCGTCAGGACCGGGAAAATCTGCTCATGGAAATGCGCATCCAGCCAGGCGCGATCACCCTCCTTCAGCTGCTTGGCGCTGATCACGGCGATGCCATTCTCGGTCAGCTCTTTGCGCAAGCCACCCCAGACCTTTTGCTGGTCGGTCATCAGCTTGTTGGAGAATTCGGTGATCTGGGAAAGCTGCTGGATCGGGCTCAGACCATCATCCGAAAGTGTCGCTACGCCTTCCTTCACCATGCCCCACAGGCCCGCAACGCGGACCATGAAAAACTCCGAGAGGTTGGAGGAGGAAATCGAGAGAAACCGCACCCGCTCCAGAAGCGGATGACGCTTGTTCTGCGCCTCTTGCAGGACGCGGCCATTGAAGGCCAGCCAGGAGGTCTCGCGATTGATGAAGCGCTCCGGCGAGGTCGGCGCAATCGCGGGTTTCACCGCTTCGCTAGCCGTCATTACCGTTTTGAGGGCGGACTCTGCATCCACCGGCGCGTCTATGACGTTATCTTTTTCCATCAACCACTTACCGCGGATTCTTTGATCAAGGTAAAGCAAAAGTCAGGCCGTGTCATGCGCACGCACCCGGTGGAGGCGTCATATATAGGCTGACTTGGTTGCTGAGGTGTTTTTATCGAGATCCAGAAGGTGAGACTGGGTCCCATCAACCCTGCTTGAGGCCGTATTCATTTTTGATTATATTGAATACAACCGTTTAGGGAGGCCGGATATGGCCGAAACCACCACCATGACGGTGCGCCTTTCCGGCGTGCTCAGCGAGTTCGTCGCCGAGAATGTCGGCGAGCACGGCGCCTATGAGAATGTCAGCGAATACATCCGCGACCTTATCCGGCGCGACAAGGAACGGGTGGAGCGCGAAGCTTTCGACCGGCTGAAGGCGGAACTGACCCGCGCCTTCGCGGCGCCGGAAGACAGCTACAAGCCGCTCACCGCGGCTGAGGTCATTGCTCGCAACAAGGCTTGAAGATGCGCGCCATCCGTATTCAGGAGGCGGCGTCTCATCGCCTGGATGAGATTTATCGCTTTACCCGTGAGCGCTGGGGCCAGAAACAGGCCGAGCGCTATATCACCGGCCTTTTTGCGGCTTTCGAGAAGATCGAAACGCACGGCGTCACCTCAAAACCCATCCCAGCCGAATTCGGCGTGGACGGGTTCTTCTTCCGATATGAGCGGCACATCGTCTATTGGCGGCGGCTGTCGACGGGCGACATCGGCATCGTCACCATTTTGCATGTGCGCATGCATCAGGTGGGACGTTTGCGCGAAGTGTTTGGAGATTAGTGCGGCGAATATCCGAACGAGATCACCCTCCCCTTGAGGGAGGGTCGAAATTTATCGCGAGCGGCAGCGAGCGGAAATTTCGGGGAGGGGTCTGTCGTGGCGCTTAAAAAAGAGCAGAAATGGGGACACCGAACGGGCCTAATCATCTTCACGTGCTGAATTGGCTACGACATACCCCTCCCCCGAAAAGCGCTCTCGCGCTTTTCGACCCTCCCTCACGGGGAGGATTGAAATGCCTCCATCTGAAAGCCGACGCCTTAATCTTTCGCCAAAAGGCTGCGGATGAGACCCAATGTGACGGGCTTCTTCTCCGCCAATGCCGCCTCGTCCGCCTTGGCCACAAAATCGCGCACCGCGGCGGGGGAGCGCTCCAGGGCGCGGATCATCTGGGCGATAACACTGTCAGGCACCTGCAATTGGCGATCAGCGAAGAGCTTCTTGGCGAGGCCTTGCAAGAGCGCGTCGTCCGGCTCCCAAAGCGGAAAAGCCAAGAGCGCATCGAAGCGCGAGCGCAGGTCGGGAATGGTGTTTTTCCAGGCCGATGGCGGGGTGTGGGCCGTCAGGATCAAGCTGTGTCCGCGTTCCAGGAAAGCGAAAAGCACCTGCTCGATCTCCGGCGACGGCAGAACCTCGTCCACCCCCTCGATCACCAGCGGCATGGGAGCCGTCAGCGTTTCGGGCACAAGGTCGGAGGCATAGAGGATGACGGCGCCGGATTTCTCCGCCCAGACACCCGCCAGATGCGATTTTCCCGAGCCCGAGGGGCCATAAAGCACCGCCGCGGGGGCGGGCCAAGCGGGCCAGGTATCGATCAAGGCAACAGCGGCCGCATTGCCGGGTCCCGTGATGAACTCCGAACGGCCAAGCCGGGCCCGCGCGGGCAAAGGAAGAGGAATCTGGAACGACATTCAGACTGCGCCATCGCCTTGCGGGGCCAGCGCCGCTTTGAGCCACACCAGGGCATAAGCGAGAAATGACCAGACCGCCAGCACCGTCACGCTGACCTCGCCGATTTTCTCGGCCATGGGCGGGGGCTCATGCAGGGTCAGAAGCAGCAACACCAGGGCGATATAGACCACCTGGATGACGGTGGAGGCCTTGCCGACATAAAGCGGGCGCACTTCCAGCGGGATCGAAAGCAGCCGCGCCAGCGCAACACCCGCCACGATGGCAAGATCGCGCCCTATCACCAGCGCCGTCAGCCAGACCGGAACCGCGCCCACGGCGGCCAGCGAAAGGAAGCTCGCCAGCATGAGAAGCTTATCGGCGGCGGGATCGAGAATGGCGCCAAAGCGCGAGGCGAGCCCAAAACGTTTGGCGAGATAGCCGTCGGCGGCATCCGAAAGCCCCGCGAAGACAAACACCATCAGCGCCGCCATGTCATAGGCGTTGAGGATCAGCCACGCGGCCACGGGCGCGGCCACCAAGCGCAAGCCGGAAAGGATATTAGGGGCCTGACGGAGCACAGCGCTCATGGGGTTGCCAGTGCCGTCCCGGCGGAGAGCTGCCATGCCCCGCCCCGTTGGCTAAGCACCAGACCAGCCTGGCTCAAGGCCGCCTTCAACTGCTCCGGCGAGCCAAGATAGGAAATGACGAGCCGCGCTTGGCCGATATCCATCGCCGCGACGTTCACGTTGGACACATTCGGCACCGCAGAAAGAGTGCTTTCCACCGCCGCGAATTGGGCGAGCGAGGCAACACGCAGATCGGCGATCAGTTTGCCCTTCTGGCTATAGTCGACCACCTTCTGGTTCTTCGACATGTCATCGACGACGCGCATCACCGCATCGGCGGCGCCGGGATAGGTCGCCACAACATTTTGCAGCAAGGGCACTTCCACCACCTGCTTGACCGGCAACTCCCCTGCCCCAACGCGCTTGACCGAGAGGATCAGCTTGTTGCCGAAGGCTTGCGCCAAGACCAGCACGGCTTCGCTCGCCTTCAGCTTGGCCGCGACGGGAGCGAGGTGATCCCAGGTGGCGGTATCGATGTTGAGGCCGTTGAGGGCGGCGGCGTCAGCAGCATCCCCCGGCGGCAGGCCGAATGGCACCGCGGCCATGGCAAAACGCGGCGAGGCAAAAGCCTGGGTCCAGGCCGAATTGCGGGCATAGCCGGGCGCAAGCGGCACCAGAAGGATGCGCTTAGCCGCGACCGAGGTGTAAGGAATGTTGGCGGCCTGCAGCACGCGCGCGACCGCTTCCGGATTGAAGGTGTAGGTCACGTCCGCGACATAGCGGGTGGTGGAGCGGCGCTCGTTGATCGGGAAATAGCCGATCACCATCTTTTGCATCTGCGCGGGATCGATCACCGGCTGGCGGGTCCAATCGGCCTGACGGGTCAAGCGGCGGAACAGCGTCGCCCAGGCCACCGGGCGCCCGGCCGCGATGGCCGATATCCTGGCTTCCTCGACGGATTTGCCGGAGGCATCGACATGGATATTGGCCACCTCGAAGGTATTCTCGGCCCAAGCGGCAGGGGCCAAGGCCCAAGCCCCCACAACCGCCACAACCAATGCCAAACCCCGAAAAAAGCCACGCATTCTCTAGACCCGCTCTGAACGGCGCGGACTATACCGGCCCCCGTCGCGCTATGAAAGCCACCATCACTGGGCGGTCTGCCTGGGACAAATGCGTTCAACCAAACGTCATCAAACTCTCTACATAAAAAAAGCGGGCCGCGAAGGGCCCGCCAAGTTCGGGGAGACTACTCGGGAGAAAACATCACGGCACGCTGAGACCTTCGAACAAGGCCGTCGAGAGATAGCGTTCCGCAAAATCAGGAACGATCACCACGATGGTCTTGCCCGCATTCTCGGGGCGCTGCCCCACTTCAAACGCGACAGAAACCGCCGCACCGGAAGAGATACCCACCGGCAGGCCTTCCAGCCGTGCCAGTTTGCGCGCTGTGGACAGCGCGGATTCATTCGACACCGTGACCACCTCATCGATGATGCTGCGGTCGAGCACCGCAGGCACAAAGCCCGGGCCGATACCTTGGATCTTGTGCGGGCCTGGGGCGCCACCTGAGAGCACCGGGGAATCTTCCGGCTCCACCGCGACCACCTTCAAGGGCTTGCGCTTCTTCAAGACCGAGCCGATGCCGGTGATGGTGCCGCCCGTGCCCGAGCCTGCGACCAGGATGTCGATATCACCCTTGGTATCATTCCAGATTTCTTCCGCCGTGGTGCGGCGATGGATTTCGGGATTGGCCGGGTTCTCGAACTGACGCGGGCTGACCGCATCGGGAATGGTGTTGAGGAGTTCCTGCGCTTTGCCGATGGCGCCTTTCATGCCGCCTGCAGCCGGTGTCAAGACGAGTTCGGCACCGAGGAGGGTCAGCATCTTGCGCCGCTCGATGGAAAAAGATTCCGGCATCACCAGGATCAAGCGATAACCGCGCGCCGCCGCCGTGAAGGCGAGCGCAATGCCGGTATTGCCACTGGTCGGCTCCACAAGCGTGGTCTTGCCCGGCGCGATCTTACCCTCGCGCTCCAAAGCATCGATCATGGCGACACCGATGCGATCCTTCACTGAAGCGATGGGATTAAAGAATTCCAACTTCAAGAGGATGTTCGCCTTCACGCCTTCCTGCTGGGGCAGACGCGCCAGACGCACCAGCGGCGTGTCACCAATCGTGTCGGTGACGGAATTATAAATGCGTCCGCGCCCGGGAACGCGAAAGACCGGCCTTTCAGCAAACGCGACGGACATGAGCTTCTCCTTCTGGTCGCGGACTCGCTTGGCGAGCAATGTTGAAGCGAAGCTAGCGCGGACCGCGCTTAATGTCCAGTAGTTCGATAGAGATTATAGAATACAACAGTGGGGAGGGTGTGGATTGGAACAGTGCGTGATTGGTGCCTAACCTCCCCGAGAGGGCCAAGACTATCGCACTTGGGTTTGCGAGCCCTGTATTGTCATCCCGGACGCGCCCGCGAAGATCGCGTCATCTGACACGAGGGCGCGATCCGGGACCCACCCAGACATCTGAACATTGTCGAAGTGGGTCCCGGCTCTACGTGCGGTTCGCTTACGCTTCCCGCACTCCGGCCGGGATGACAGTTTGGGTTAATTCACCCAAAAACGATAGCCCTGGCCCTGCGCGGCCTCGACTTATCCCACCGAAGCTCCAGCGAAGGCGGAAGCACGCACTACGCCACCAGCCCCTTGATCGGCTTCACGGTGCCGCTGTCGGGGAAAACCGAACCATTCAGCGCGGCACGCGACACACCCATATGTTCGGCGAGAACGCTTTTGAACAGCGAACGCAAATCACTTCGCGCAGGCAGATCGCGGCCGTCTTTCAAGGCATCGGGCTTGAGCCCCACCCATTCGGCGTGGATAGCGCCGCCGGAAACCGCGCCGCCCAGCACAAAAGCCGCGCCGCCGGTGCCGTGATCGGTGCCGAGCGAGCCATTGACCTTCACGGTACGGCCAAATTCGGTAGCAACCACAACAACCGTCTGTTTCCAGGCCGGTCCCAGCGCGATCTTCATCGCATCAATGGCGCTGTCCAGCGTCGAAAGCCGCCGCGCCAATTGCCCATCGCCCGCGCCTTCATTGACATGGGTGTCCCAGCCAGAAGGATCGAGCACCGCGATACGCGGACCATCTTGCATGGCGAGCAAGCGGCCAGCACCTTGGAAAAGCGGCATGAGATCAGCCTTGGGCTTGTTCTTGTTGGAGGGATCATCCATGGCGGATTTCGATTGCGCCCGCAGCGCCATCGCACTTTGAAGCGACGGGCCCAGAAGTTTGTCATTGCCATAAAGCGCCGCGACGCGGGTGAAATAGGCATCATCGGGTTCCGGCAATGTATCCGGCATCCAACTTGAAGCGCGGGCCTTGCCACTTAGGACCAAAGGCGGCGTCGGCGCCACCGCAAGCGCTTCCACGCCCTTCTTGCCGCCCATCGCGACCAAAGCGCGATTGAGCCAGCCATCATGCATCATATTCGGCGTGAGCCCGCCGCCCTCGAGTACATTCTGGCCGTCGAAATGCGAGCGGTCGCGATAGGGCGTGCAGACGTTGTGAAACACCGCAAGCTGTTTGGCATCGTAATAGGCTTTGAAATTGACCAGTGCCGGATGCAGACCAAAGAAGCCATCAAGATCGAGCAGCGCATTGGCGCCCGTTTTCGACAGTGCAAGGCTGCCGCGTAAGCTCGCGTAATCGGGATCGCCATAAGCAGGCACGGCGGCGAGCCCATCCAAGGCGCCGCGCAAGATCACCACCACAAGGCGGCGATCCCCTGGCACCGCAGCGAAGGCGGCGTTGGTGGTCAGCGTGGAAGTCAGGCCCAAAGCGGCCATGGAAGAGAGAAGACTGCGGCGGTCGATCATGACGTTCACCTTCTCTGAAATTCGGGGCTGGCAATAAGCAAGGCGACTGCCTCGGCCTTAGAGGAGGCGCGCAAAATGCCGGTGGAAGTCATCTCGCTCATCAAGGGTCCAAGACCTTGGGCAGCAAGCGCCACGACATCGGCGGCGGGGGGAATGCGCTGGCCGATCTGACGCGCCCATTCGATGCGGGTGAGCACCGCATCCGGCCCCGACCAGGCATCGCTTTCGAGCGGCCAGCCTTTGGGCGATGGCGCCGACATGGGAAACTCGCCCATCAGCCGCGTTACGCCCATGGCGCTGCGCACCAAGCCCGTGGCTTGATCCGGCTTCATTCCAGCTTTCGGAATATCGAGCAAACGATACGCGGCAGTGACGTATTCGACGGGGCTGCGCACTTTCACGAGGCCGGGCGCAAAGGCATGTGGATCGCTGATCGCAGTTTCGGCCAGCGCGCGCAGATCGCCGCCGGTCTGTTTGAAATTCTCCTCCAGCCTTCTGATCATGCCCGGCGTTGGCTTATCGGAAAGAAAGGCGGTGGCGAATTTCACCGCGATATGATGGGCAGTGGAAGGATCGCGCGCCAGATCGGTGATGGCGGCAATGGTGCCCTCTTCGCCGGATTTATAAGTCTTGCCGCGCAACACCACATCGCTCGGCTCATGGCGATTGGCATAGAAACGGAAGCCGTCATCGCTGATCGGATGCGTATCGTTGCCATCATTATCAACACCGAAGCCAGTCAGAAGCTTCGCCATGGCGATGACATCGCTTTGCGTATAGCCACCATCGACCCCGAGGGTGAAAAGCTCCATCAGCTCGCGGCCAAGATTTTCGTTGAGACCCCGCTTGCTGCGCAGGCCCACTGGCGAATTCGGCCCGATGGATTGGACGTTGTTGAGATAATAGAGCATGGCGGGATGGCGCATGGCCGCGACCACCATGGTCTCGAACTTGCCTGCTATATTGGGGCGGATCACCTCGCGTTCAAAAGAACCGAGATAAGGCGTGCAATCGCCATTGGCGCTCGAGACGCCAAAATGATTGGTCCAGAACCAAACCAGCCGTTCCGCAAAAGGCCGCTCGGTCTTGAAACCAAGCGCAAAGCGGGCCGCGAGTTCGCCTTGAATCTTGTCGTAGCGGGTTTTGTTGAGCGCCTTCAGCGCCTCGTCATCCACCTGCCCGTTTTTGCGCTGCGCCCGCAGCAGCTTTTCCTGCGCGTGGAATTCCCGCTCATCGGCTACCACCTGCCCCGTGCGCAAAAGCGCGCTGCCAGGCAAAACAGGGGTGGGCTGATCGGCGGGGCCAAGCTGGGCCAAGAGCCAGGCTTTGGGATCGTTGGAGGCGGACGCGATTTCACCCGCGCGCGCGCCTAGTCCGAATCGATGAACTGCAAGAGCACCTTCAAGAGACATGGGGTTCGCCTCGGTGGCTGCTGGAAGAATTAACGCCCCACGCTTGTGCCTCCGTCGAGACAACACTGCGTCAAATTCTTAAATAATCGCCACAGTTAGGATATTATACCCACCTTTACGATGTCCCACCACCTCAGGAATCTGTGCGCGCGGTGCCTCGCCTGCTTGCCCCACCGGCCCAGGGGTCTTAAAGGGTGCGTGATCCCAAAAGAGCACCCGTTAATGGCCGACGAGACCAAACCCATCACCTATAAGGATGCAGGCGTCGATATCGATGCCGGCGAAGCGCTGGTGGAGCGCATTGGTCCGGCCGCCAAGGCCACGCGCCGTCCGGGTGCGGATGCGGAGCTCGGCGGGTTCGGCGGGCTTTTCGATCTGAAGGCCGCGGGCTTCAAGGACCCGGTGCTGGTCGCCTCCACCGACGGTGTCGGCACCAAGCTGAAAATCGCCATCGAAACGGGCATTTACGAGAATATCGGCCAGGATCTCGTGGCCATGTGCGTCAACGACCTCGTGGTCCAGGGCGCAGAGCCGTTGTTTTTCCTCGACTATTACGCGACCGGCAAGCTCAAGGTCGATGCCGCCGCCAAGGTGGTGGAAGGCATCGCGCGCGCTTGCAAGGAGTCCGGCTGCGCCCTGATCGGCGGCGAAACGGCGGAAATGCCCGGCCTCTACGCCCCTAATGATTTCGACCTCGCAGGCTTTTCGGTCGGCGCGGCGGAGCGCGGCACCATCCTGCCGAAGAAGGCGGAGATGGCGGCGGGCGATGTGATCATTGGCGTTGCCTCCACCGGCGTGCATTCCAACGGCTTCTCGCTGGTGCGCCGGGTGGTGGAGCGGCTTGGCCTCTCCTACGATTCCTGCGCCACCTTCGAAAATCCCAAGACCCTGGGCGAGGCTCTTCTCACCCCCACCGCGCTCTATGTGAAGGGCGCGCTGGCCGCGATGAAGGCGGGCACGGTGAAGGGCTTTGCCCATATCACCGGCGGCGGCATCACCGAGAATGTGCCGCGCTGCCTGCCCGATGGCCTTGATGCTGAAATCGATCTTTCAAGCTGGACGCCGAAGCCGGTCTTCGGCTGGCTCGCCCGCGCGGCGGCCCTTGGCGATGCCGAGATGCTGCGCACCTTCAATTGCGGCATCGGCCTGATCGCCGTGGTGACGCCTTCCGATGCGCAAGCCGTGGTGGACGCCTTCGCCAGCGTCGGCCAGAGCGCTTCGGTGATCGGCAAGCTCATCTCCGGGTCTGGCGAAGGCAAGGTCGTTCCAGTCGGAAAGCTGAAACTATGAAGAAGCGCGTCGCCATCCTCATTTCAGGCCGCGGCTCGAATATGCGCTCCCTGATTGCGGCGGCGGCGGCACCGGATTCTCCGGTCGAGATCGCGCTGGTGGTCTCCAATATCGGCTCGGCAGCGGGCATTCAGTTCGCGGCGGAAGCGGGCATCGCCACCGAAATCGTGCCCCATAAGGCATTCAATAGCCGCGAGGCCTTCGATCGCGCCGTCAGCGCGCATTTGGAAGAAACCCGCATCGATATCGTCTGCCTGGCGGGCTTCATGCGCATTCTGTCGGATTGGTTCGCCACCCGCTGGATGGGCAAACTGATCAATATCCACCCTTCGCTTCTGCCGCTCTTCAAAGGCACGCATGTGCATGAGCAGGCTCTGCAGGCGGGCGTGCGCGTGTCGGGCTGCACGGTGCATTTCGTGGTGCCCGAACTCGATGCCGGGCCGATCATCGCGCAGGCGGTCGTGCCGGTCGAAACCGGCGACACCCCCGACACCCTCGCCGCCCGCGTGCTGGTCGAGGAGCACAAGCTTTATCCCGCAGCCTTACGCATGCTCGCTGAAGGCAAAGTACGCCTCGAAGCCGATCGCGCGGTGTTTGGGTAAAACCGCTCTCACCTCCCCTTGAGGGCAGGGCTATCGCACGTGGGTTTTCGAGCCCCATATTGTCATCCCGGACGCGCCCGCGAAGATCGCGTTATCTGGCACTTGGGCGCGATCCGGGACCCACTCAGAAATCTGAAAAGCGTCGAAGTGGGTCCCGGCTCTGCGCGCGCACTGCTTCGCAATGCGCACTGCGGCCGGGATGACAGCTTGGGTTAACTCCTCTAGAAGCGATTGCCCTTGAGGGAGGTGGAAGCATCACACCAGCGCTTCAGCGTCCAGCTCTTTGCGCCAATGGCCTTCGCGTTCTTTCAGAAGCTGCGGCAGGAGAAGCTCGTTCTCGTCGCGCACCTCTTCCAGCTCCACAAAAGCAAACGCCGCTTCGCCATGCGCACTGAACGCGGCTTGCAAGCTTTTGCCCGGAAAGCCGCCCATGCCGAGCTGAAACCACAGCCCCGCCTTGCGCTTATCAAGATCGGTACATTTGGCGACCCAGACCGTGCCGGTCACACCACAGCGCACCGCGAAAATTCCCTGGCGCGGTGTGGCTTCCTTAGCAGCGCGGATAAGCTCCTTCCTGCGCATATTATCCATGGGCAATTCTCTCCGATATCTCCCACAGCCGCTTTGCATCGGCTTCGTTTTGTGCGGCTTTGCGGGGCTTTGACGGTTTGCATTTAGCCCAATAGCTGCCGCTCAGATTTTCAATGCCGGGCGTGGTCACCAGATGCACAATCGTCTTGGCGCCCTCTTCCGGCGTGATCGCAATCCACTTTTTCAGGAACTGAAAAAATTTCGCAAAACCGCTGTCATTGTTATCGGCGAAACGCGTGTTGACGAAGCCCGGATGCAGAGCGAACGCGGCAACACCTAAACCTTCCAGCTTCTTGGCCAGCTCCAGCGTGAAAAGGATATTCATCAGCTTGGTGTTGGAATAGACGGTGAAACCCTTATACGCCGTCGTGGATTGCAGATCGTCCCAATCGATCTTGGCCATACGATGCGCATCCGACGCGGTGGAGATGATCCGAGCACCGGGTTTGAAATTCAGGAAGAGCCCCGCCGTTAAAACAAAATAAGCCATATGATTGACGGCAAACGTGCGTTCCAGCCCATCCACCGTCACTTGCCGCGTATCGAAATAGCCGCCCGCATTGTTGATCAGCACATCAATGCTTTCATGCGCAGAGCGGATTTCACTGGCGAGATGTTTTACTGATGCAAGAGAAGAAAGATCGGCGAGATGATAGCTGTGGCCCTCGCCTTTCAGCTTGGCGAGTGTCGCGAGCGCACGCGATTCCTCCCGCGCCACCAGCACGAGTTTAGCGCCCATTTCAGAAAGGCGGATCGCAGCCACCTCGCCAATGCCCGAGGTGCCGCCCGTGATCACTACCGTCTTGCCGTTCATCGCGCGCGCACCTGTGAGTCGATTTAGCGGCGAAGTTTAGCAATCAGGAGGTGATAAAACAAAACCGGCCCAGGTTGACCCAGGGCCGGCTGTCAGAAAATCGCGCGAGCTGGAATTAGCCGACGATTTCGAGATCGGAGAAGAAGAACTTGATCTCGTTGGCGGCGTTCTCGGCGCTGTCCGAACCATGGACGGAGTTCGCTTCGATCGACTCGGCGAAATCCTTGCGGATGGTGCCAGCGGCGGCGTTGGCCGGGTTGGTGGCGCCCATGACTTCACGGTTCTTGGCAACGGCGTTTTCGCCTTCCAGGACCTGCACGACCACCGGGCCGGAGATCATGAACTTGACGAGATCGTTGTAGAAGGGGCGCTCGGCGTGGACGGCGTAGAAGGCCTTCGCCTGGGCTTCGGAGAGCTGGATGCGGCGGGAGGCCACAACGCGCAGACCGGCTTCCTCGAAGCGGGCGACGATCTTGCCCGTCAGGTTGCGGCGGGTCGCGTCCGGCTTGATGATGGAAAGCGTGCGTTCGGTGGCCATGTGATGCTCCGTGGGTGAATTTCGGGGGGCTTATACAGGTGGCCTTTGCACCGGCGCAAGGCGTGCTAAAAGCCCCCCATGCTGGTTATCGATAATGTGACGGTCCGTATCGCGGGCCGGGTGATCCTGAATGGCGCAACCGCCACCCTGCCCGCCGGGCGCCGCATCGGCCTGGTGGGGCGCAATGGCGCGGGCAAATCCACGCTTTTGAAGGTCATCCAGGGCTTTTTGCACCCCGATGACGGGGAAACCTCCATTCCGAAGGATTGGCGGCTGGGGGCCTTGGCCCAGGAAGCCCCCTCGGGCCCGATGTCGCTGATCGATACCGTGCTGGCCGCCGACAAAGAGCGCGCTGACCTCCTCACCCGGGCCGAGACGGAAAAAGATCCGCACGCCATTGCCGATATCCATGCCCGGCTTCACACGATTGACGCATATTCCGCCCCGGCCCGGGCTGCCGAAATTCTGGCGGGCCTCGGCTTCGGCCCGGAAGAGCAGCTTCGCCCCTGTTCGGAATTTTCCGGTGGCTGGCGCATGCGCGTGGCTCTCGCGGCCGTCTTGTTCTCTGCCCCGGACCTCCTCCTCCTCGACGAGCCGACCAACTACCTCGATTTGGAAGGCGTGTTGTGGCTGGAAGACTTCTTGAAGCGCTATCGCGGCACCGTTCTGATCGTCAGCCATGACCGCGATCTTTTGAACAGCGCTGCCGAATTCATCCTGCATCTCGAGGCTGGCAAGCTGACGCTGTACACCGGCGGCTATGACACTTTCCAAGAAACCCGCGCCATGAAGCGGGCCTTGGATGAAGCCACCGCCAAGAAGGTGGATGCTCAGCGCGCGCATTTGCAAAGCTTTGTTGATCGCTTCCGCGCCAAGGCCAGCAAAGCCACGCAAGCGCAAAGCCGCCTCAAAATGCTGGAGCGTTTGCAGAAGATCGATCTGCCGGTGGACGAGCATGTGGCGCCGATCCGCCTGCCCGCTGCGACCGAAGCTTCGCCGCCGCTGGTGGTGCTCGACAATGCCGCGGTCGGTTATGACGGGCGCCAGATTTTGGGCGGCATCAATCTGCGCTTCGATCCCGAAGACCGCATCGCGCTTTTAGGCAAGAACGGCAACGGCAAATCCACCCTCGCAAAATTGCTGGCGGGGCGGCTGCAGCCCATGCGTGGCGAAGTGATTTCCGCCAAGAAGCTGGTGCCCGGCTATTTCGCGCAGCATCAGCTGGAAGAACTGGACGGCAATCTGACGCCGGTGGAGACACTCGCGGAACTACGCCGCCAATGGACGCCGCAACAGGTGCGCACTCAGCTTGGCAGTTTCGGCTTCTCCGCCGACAAGGCACTGACCAAAGTCGCCTCGCTCTCCGGCGGTGAGCGGGCGCGGCTGATGCTGGCGCTTGTGACGCTCGATAGCCCGAACCTGCTCATCCTCGACGAACCGACCAACCATCTGGATATCGACGCGCGCAACGAGCTTCTGAAAGCGCTGAACGACTTCAACGGCGCAGTGGTGCTGGTCAGCCATGACCGCCGCTTGTTAGAGGCCACCGCCGACCGTTTGCTGCTGGTGGCCGATGGCAAGGTGACGCCGTTCGAGGGCGATCTTGATGATTATCGCAAATTCCTCTTAACGCCCGATGCGCCGGTCAAAGAAGCGCAAACCGAAGAGGCACCCAAGCTGACCAAGGAAGAGGCCCGCAAGGAAGCCGCCGAACGCCGCCGCCGCTTCAAGCCGCTGAAGGACAAGGTGGACGCCGCCGAGCATCAGATCGCCGATCTCACCAAAGAGATTGCCAAACTCGACAAGGCCCTCGCCGATCCGCTGCTGTTTGTGCAGGACCCCAAGAAAGGCCAAGCCGTCTCCAAACAACGCGCCGACGCCGCGCGCAAACTCGAAGCCGCCGAAGAACGCTGGCTGGTCTTAAGCGAGGAATATCAGGAAGCCATGGGGGAATAGACAGGCCCTCTCCCCTCGTGGGAGAGGAAGAAAAATCACGGGGTTAGTGTTGCGCCACAAAAGTGCCTGGCTTGGCACGAAAGGCGCGACGCTAACCCCGATGATTTTTCAGGTGAGGGGGCATGGTGCGCGTTCCCCCTCACCCGCAAAATCTAGCACTTAGCGGCGAAGGGTGCGGAACCGATATATCTTGCACGCCGCTAAGCGCAAGATTTTGCGCCCTCTCCCACGAGGGGAGAGGGGTTTCACGCAAGAGGGCAGCGGTCTCATGCCCCCGCCACCAGTTTTGCGGCGATGCCCCACATCACCAGTGTGATGCTGCCGTCGAGGGCGCGCCAGGCGCTGGCTTTGGCGAAGACCGGCTGCAACAGGATCGCGCCATAGCCGAGGGCGAAGAAAAACAGGAATGAGCCCGTCACCGCCCCCGCCGCGAAACTGACCTCGGCACCCTTGAAGCCGGTTGAGATCGTGCCGAGCAGCACCACCGTATCAAGATAGACATGCGGGTTGAGCCAGGTGATGGCGAGGCAGGCGATGAGCGTCTTCTTCAGCCCCTCATCTTCGCCTTGCGCCGCCATCAGCGCGGCATTGGAGCGGAGCGCTGCGCGCAGGCTTTTGAAGCCATACCAGAAGAGAAAGGCGCCGCCGATATAATGCATGGCGGGACTGACCCAAGGCAGCAGCGCCGCGATTTTGCCGAAGCTCGTCACCCCGGCGATGATCAGCACCAGATCGGAAAGCGCGCAGGTAAGGCAAACCCAGAAAACATGGCGATTGCGCAGGCCCTGGCGCAGCACAAAGGCGTTTTGCGCCCCAATGGCCACGATCAGGCTCAGCCCCATCAAAAGCCCCGAGAAAAAGACCGCCATGTTCATGTCAACGCCTACAGCACTATTACCGGAGAGGTCCTAGTGCCGCGCGCGGCAATAGGCTATTTAATTCTCCTAATCCAGATTAAGCGCAGCTAATCCATGATCGATTATCCCGCCGCCCGCGCCGTCGCCATGGTGGCCCAGACCGGAAGTTTCGAAGCCGCTGCCAAGGCGCTGGCGGTGACGCCGTCGGCCATCTCCCAGCGCATCAAACAGCTTGAGGACCGCTTGGGTGTGGTCCTGATCGCGCGCGGCACGCCTTGCACCGCCACTCGCAAAGGCGCCGCGCTCTGCCGCCATATCGAACAGGTTGGCCTTCTGGAAAAAGAACTCGCCGCCGAACTGCCCGCGCTGGAACTCAACCAGGATCGCGTCACCCTGTCGGTCGCCACCAATGCCGATAGCCTCGCGACCTGGTTCCTCAAAGCCGTGGCGCCGTTTGGAGAAAAAAGCGATGTTCTCTTCAACATCGCGCTGGACGATCAGGAGCACACCGCCGATTGGCTGGCGCGCGGCCGCGTGGTGGCGGCGGTCACCTCGTTCAAAAATCCGGTGCCGGGCTGCCGTGTCATCCCGCTGGGCAAGCTGCGCTATCACGCCACCGCCAGCCCCGCCTTTGTGAAGCGCTATTTCGCCAAAGGCGTCACCGCGAAAACCTTGAGCGAGGCGCCGGGGCTGATCTTCAATCAGAAAGACCGGCTGCAACATCGCTGGATTCGCCAGGTGCTGGGGCGCGCAGTCGCTTTTCCCGCCCATTGGTTGCCCGCAACGCAAAGTTTTGTCGATGCGGCGCTGCTCGGCATGGGCTGGGGCATGAATCCCGCACTGCTTATCCGTGAGCATCTGGCCACGCGGCGACTAGTCGAACTGGCGCCCGGCGCCGTGCTGGATGTTCCGCTCTATTGGCAGGTGAGCCGGGTGGCCGCCGACCGCCTCAGCGCGCTCACCCAAAACGTCGTCACCACAGCGCGAAAGGAATTGCTGGCCTAGCCCGCTTTCCTGAGCTTCATCGAGGCGGCATGCCGTGCCATGCCGCTGACGTGGAAAAAAGCGATTTCCTGATCGAGTTGCAGCGTTTCATGCGCCAAGTTCTTCGCAGCCGCAGAAGCCTCTTCATACATGGCGGCATTCTGCTGGGTCATCTGATCCATCTGTGCGACGGCGGAGTTGACCTCGCCGACGCCGCCCGCCTGCTCTTCCGCCGCTTTCGCCATGCCTTGCGCTAAAGTGGCGATGCTTTGCACCTGCCCCACGATACGCCGCAGCGCCTGACCGGATTCGCCCACCAGCTCCACACCATCCGCAACAAACGCACTGGAAGCCTGGATCAGGGTTTTGATCTCCTTGGCGGCCTCGCCGGAACGCTGAGCCAAACCACGCACTTCGCTTGCCACCACGGCAAAGCCTTTGCCCGCCTCGCCCGCGCGCGCCGCTTCTACTCCGGCATTCAGCGCCAGAAGATTGGTCTGGAAAGCGATCTCGTCGATAACGCCGATGATGTCGGTGATCTTCTTGGAGGATTGCGAAATCGAATCCATAGCCTTGATGGCGCTATCGACCACGCGTCCCCCCTCTGCCGCATCTGCCGATGCCGCGGCGATGGATTTATCGACATCGCGCGAGCTTGCGGCGGTGCGCTTCACCGTGGTGGTGATCTCTTCCATCGCGGCCGCGGTTTCTTCCAGGCTCGCGGCCTGACGCTCCGTGCGCAGCGACAGGGCGTCGGTGGCCGAGGATATTTCGCCCGCGCCGCTGGAGATTTCGCGGGAGTGTGCGGAAATGCGCTGCAAGGTTTCTTCCAGTCGCCCCACAGCCGTGTTGAAATCGCTCTTCAGCTTGGCGAAGGGCCCGCTCAGGGCAACATCAATGCGATGTGTGAGATCACCCTTGGCGAGATGTTCCAGCCCCATGCCAACACTGGCGACGATGAGCTGGGTCTGTTCTTCCTTGGCCCGTTCAGCCGCATTCAGCTGATTGCGGAACTCGGCCATGGCATCGGCCAGCGCGCCCACTTCGTCCTTGCCGCCTGCATAAGGAATTTCCGTATTCATCCGTCCACGCGTCAACTCCTGCATCACACCAGATAGAGTGGTGAGCGGCTGGGATACGCTGCGGCTCAAGACCCAACCCGCGATCAACGCGAGCAGGCTTGCGAAAGCCATCGCTACATAATTTCCGATATCGGCGAAGCCATAGGCGTCGTGGCTTTTCTTGGCGATCACACCCGCTTGGGTCTTGTAGAAATCCAGCCCGGCGGTCACTTCGTTGCGTAAGGTGTCAAACTCGGCCTGCAAGGGGCCGTCGTAATAAGCCGCAGCGGCCTTAGCGCCCTGGGTGGATTCGATCTCCTGCAGTTTTTCAAGGCTTGGATTGTAAACGCCCCAGGCTTGCGCGATACGCCCGGCGATGGCGCGTTCCGCATCGTTTTCGGCCGCGGCAGTGGCACCTTTGGTCAAGCCGTTCACCGTAGCGCGGACGTCCTTCAAGCGTGTTAGTGCGGCGGAACGCTGCTCGGGGGTGCTGGCCAGCAGCATTGCGCCTTGGATCGCGCGAAAGCGCGTGGAGTTATAGCGCAGCCCCGCAAGCTGCTGCGTTTTCGGCACGTTCTTGAAGCCGAGCTCCTGTGCCGCATCGTTCACGGCAGCGGTGCAGAAATGCGAAAAGACGCCAAAGCCGATCATCGCTGCGAGAATGCAGCCGAAGGCAACTATAACTTTGGTGTTCACCGAATAATCGCTGAGGCGCATCCTATCGTCCTTGGCCCGTCAGCCGCGAGGCGGCAGCAGATTGCGACCCAAGATTGCGAGAGCGATTGCAAAGAACTCCTAAACCGGAGCGGGATACGGCCTCTGGAATTGTACGTAATACAGCACATCAGTTGGTGGAAATGGCGCGCGCCACACACCCCATAAAGTAGTGGATCAGAAGGCGCTGGCTCAGCGCCGCTTCCACCAGCGCTCGCGGCTTACGCCATAGCCACAAGCCGCATAAAATTCGCGCGCCTCGCCGTTGAAGGACCAGAAATCCACCTCCACGAAATCGAAGCCATCGGCCGCCAAATCCACCGCCGCCATCAGCACCCGGCCAATGCCTTTGCGCCGGTGCACCTCGTCCACGCTTAAGTGGTGGATGAAGAGACTGCGGTTCGCCTTGGTGAGGAGCGAGGCTGGCCGCTCCCGCGCTTCATAGAAGAGATAGCCCGCAGCCTCCTCATCCCAAAAAGCCATAAGAATCGTGTGGGTGGGGTTTGCGATCACGCTCGCGAAATAGGCCTCGAGAGCGGCGTCTTCAGTTTCCGCCTTAAAAAGCCAGTCCTGGGCGTCATGGTGCAGCGCCTGAACCGGGCGGTTGAGGCGGACCAATGTTTTCACGTCCTGCGGCCCCGCTTTTCGTATTGTCAGCGCCATGCCCGCCCCCTAAAAAACAGGGGTGCGTCGCGCCGCTTTTCCCCGGTTAGAATGTATATAGTTCTTGACGTCGGCTCCCAGACACCACAATATGTAGCCGCTTCGGTCCGCTAGGTACAATATCTAGTGGCTAAGAGGGAAGCCATATGGCGCTGCCCCCGCAACTGTAAGCGGCGAGCTTGTTGACCGCCACTGGCCTGAAAAGGCTGGGAAGGCGATGCAGAGCTTTGACCCGCGAGCCAGGAGACCTGCCGAGAGCAAACGACCCTGGGCGGGGTGCACCAATTGGGCCGCGGGAAGGTCAAGAACATGGTTCTTGGCATCCTTCGGCGTCCCGCTCACGAATGACCGCCGTGATGGAGACCGAAGTATGACTGTGCATCCCCGCCGATTTGATGGTCCCTTGCTGCGCACCCCGCCCAATCCGGCGGAGATTATTCTCGATCACAGCCGCGATGCGCTGATCACCGATTTCGGCAAAGCCACCCTCGCCGACCGCTATCAATTGCCGGGCGAAAGCATCCAGGCGATGTTCGCGCGCGTGGCTTGCGCTTATGCCGACGACACCGCCCATGCCCAGCGGCTTTATGATGCCATCTCCAAGCTGTGGTTCATGCCGGCCACGCCGATTCTTTCCAATGGCGGCACCACCCGCGGGCTTCCCATCTCCTGCTTCCTCAATGCCGTGCCCGATACGCTGGATGGCATTGTCGATACCTGGAACGAGAATGTGAAACTCGCCTCCAATGGCGGCGGCATCGGCACCTATTGGGGCGGCGTGCGCTCCATCGGCGAAACCGTGCGCGGCTGCGGCGAAACCTCGGGCATCATCCCCTTCATCCGCGTGATGGACAGCCTGACCCTGGCGATTTCCCAAGGCTCGCTGCGCCGTGGTTCCGCGGCCTGCTATCTCGATGTGCATCACCCGGAAATCGAAGAGTTCCTGGAAATCCGCAAACCCTCGGGCGATTTCAATCGCAAGAGCCTGAACCTGCATCATGGCATCGCCATCACCGACGAATTCATGGAAGCGGTGAAGGAAGACAAGATGTTCGGCCTGAAAAGCCCCAAGACGGGCGAAGTGCTGCGCGAGATTTCCGCCCGCCAGCTCTGGCAGAAGATTCTCGAAATCCGCTTGCAGACCGGTGAGCCCTATCTGCTCTTCATCGACACGGTGAACAAGGCGCTGGCGCCGCATCAAAAAGAGCTGGGGCTGAAGGTGCGCACCTCCAACCTCTGCGCCGAGATCACGCTGCCTTCCGGCGAGGATCACCTTGGAGAGATGCGCACCGCCGTATGCTGCCTCTCCTCGGTCAATATCGAGACCTGGGAAGAATGGAGCGTGGCGCCGGGCTTTGTCGAAGACGTGCTGCGCTTCCTGGATAACGTGCTGACCGCCTTTATCGATGGCGCGCCGAAGGGCATGGAACACGCTGCCTATGGCGCGTTGCGCGAACGCTCGGTCGGGCTGGGCGTGATGGGCTTTCACTCCTTCCTGCAGAGCCGCGGCATTCCCTTTGAAAGCGCGCTCGCCAAATCCTGGAACATGCGCATCTTCAAGAAGCTGCGCGAAGAGGCCGACAAGGTCTCCAAGATCCTCGCCGAAGAGCGCGGCGCCTGCCCGGATGCCGCCGAACGCCATATGATGGAGCGCTTTTCGCACAAGCTCGCGATCGCGCCGACGGCCTCCATCTCGATCATCTGCGGCGGCACAAGCGCTTGCGTGGAGCCGATCCCGGCCAATGTCTATACCCACAAAACGCTCTCGGGCTCCTTCTCAGTGCGCAATCCGCATCTGAAAAAGCTGCTGGCCGAGCGTGGCGCCGATACGCCGGAAACCTGGCAGTCGATCATTGCCGCCGAAGGCTCGGTGCAGCACCTCGCCTGCCTCAATGACGACGAGAAAGCCGTCTTCCGCACCGCCTTTGAGCTCGATCAACGCTGGATCGTGGATTTGGCCGCCGACCGCGCGCCCTATATCTGCCAGAGCCAGTCGATCAACCTCTTCCTGCCGGGCGATGTTTCGAAGTGGGATCTGCACATGCTGCATTGGACGGCGTGGGAGAAAGGGCTGAAGAGCCTTTACTACTGCCGCTCCAAGTCGGTGCAGCGCGCCGCCTTCGCGGGCGACAAGCACGAGACGGCCGCGATGGAAGCTGCCGCCCCCACCAATTACGACGAATGCCTCGCCTGCCAGTAAGTTCGCCAGTGAGCACCCATATGGAAATCTCGCATCTCAATCCGCTCGAGCTGATCGGCAAAAGCGGCATCGGCCTTCTCACCTCTTCCGGCACCTATAATGTCGAGCGCTATCCCTGGGCTTACGAGTACTGGAAGCGCCAGCAGCAGGTCCATTGGATGGGCGAGGAAGTGCCGCTGGGCGAAGACGTGAAGGATTGGGCCTCGGATCGCGTCAGCGACAACGAGCGCAACCTCCTCACCCAGATTTTCCGCTTCTTCACGCAGTCGGACGTCGAAGTCGCCGACAACTACATGAAGCGCTATCTGCCGATTTTCCAGCCTTTGGAAATCCAGATGATGATGGCCGCCTTCACCAATATGGAGACGGTGCATATCGACGCTTACGCGCTGCTGCTGAAAACCCTCGGCATGCCGCAGGTCGAATTCGAAGCCTTCCGCGATTACGCCGCGATGCGCGACAAGGCCGATTACATGCACACTTTCGGCGTCGGCACGGTGGCGGACGTTTCGCGCACGCTTGCCATGTTCGGCGCCTTCACCGAAGGCATGGCCCTCTTCGCCAGCTTCGCGATGCTGCTGAACTTCCCGCGCTACAACAAGATGAAAGGCATGGGCCAGATCGTGACCTGGTCGGTGCGCGATGAGAGCTTGCATTGCGATGCCATGATCCAGCTCTTCCATGCCTGGAATGCGGAGACCGGCGCCCTCTCCAAATCCGTGAAGGACGACATCATGGATGTCGCCAAGACCATGGTGGGCCTCGAAGAGCGTTTCGTGGAACTCGCCTTCGAGCTTGGCAGCGTGCAGGGCATGAAGGCCGAGGATATCAAGGCCTATGTCCGCTACATCGCCGATTGGCGCCTGACGCAGCTGAAGCTGCCGGTGCTGTTCGGCCATTTCGAGAAGAACGAAGCGGGCTATAAGCAGATCAAGGCCCATCCCCTGCCCTGGCTGGTGGAAGTGTTGAACGGCGTCGAGCATGCCAATTTCTTCGAACAGCGCGCCACCGAATATTCCAAAGCCTCCAGCCTTGGCGCCTGGGACGGCGTAGACGGCGTCTGGGCCATGTTCGACAAACGGGCGGGATAAGTTTTTCCCAGATAGACGAAAAGGCCGGGATCGCTCCCGGCCTTTTTTGTTTCACCCCACCGGGATGGGATTATCGATCAGGCTTTGGTTGAAGGCGTTGATCAGCGCGTGTTCATTCACGCCCGGATTATCGCGGATCGCCGCAATCGCATCGACATAGATTTCGTCCGCTTCGGTGCCGAGCTTTGCCATGGTTTCGGCGATGAAAGCGTCGAGCGGCATGGCGCGCGGATCACCGCTCTTATAGATGAGATCGGTATCGACCCATGGCGGGGCGATTTCGAGCACCTTCACGCCGGTCTCGCGCAAGGCAAAGCGCTGGGTGAGCGTGTAGCTGTGCAGCGCTGCCTTGGTCGCCGAATAGACCGCATTGGCCGCCAGCGGCAGATAGGCCACCACCGAGGTGTTATGGATCACCGCCGCGCGCGGCTTGGATTTCAAATGCGCGATCAGGGCCGAGGTCATGCGGATGGGACCCAAGAGGTTGGTATTGATGATCGCGGTCGCCACGCGGTCGTCGATTTCCTCCGCCGGATCGTCGAACGGCATGATGCCGGCATTGTTGATCAGCACATTGAGGTCCGGGTAATCGCGGATCAGCGTCTCAGCGGTCGCAGCAATGCTGTTCGGATCGGTGATGTCGAGTTCGAGCGCAGCCATACCGGGATTGGCTTTGCTCACCTCTTCCAGCGCAGCCTTGCGGCGGCCCGCGATGATGACCTTGTTGCCGAGCTTGTGAAAGGCTTCGGCAAGGCCGCGGCCAATGCCCGAACCGCCGCCCGTGATAAAAATGGTGTTGCCGGTGAGATGCATGGGAAGTCTCCAAAGAAAACGGATCAGGCGGCCAGGATTTCAGTTTTGGGGAAATCGAGCGTGGTGCCGACAATGTTGTTGATGGCGTTGGTGAGCTGGCTGATGGAGACATGGGCGGCGGTTTCCAGAATCTCTGCATCGCTGAGGCCCGCCACGCGCGCCGTCTCGACCGCATCCTCGGCGCCTTTGCCATGGGTGGCGTTGATCACCCGCGCCAAATCCAGAATGGCCTGCGTTTTAGCATCCGACACCGTGCCGAACTGTGCCGCGGCGCGATCTTCCGCACTCACGCCCACCGCCCGCGCCGCGCCGGTATGGGCCGAGAGGCAATATTCACAGCCATTGGCGGCGGCGACCGTGATGGCGATCTGTTCCTGTACCTTGGGGCTCAAGACGCCTTTGGAGAGCGCGCCTTTGGTGTCGAGATAGACATCGAGCACCGACGGGGCATGCGCCATGACACGCAAGAGGTTCGGCACCTTGCCCATCGCGGCTTTGGCTTGCGCGAAACGTGCAGCCACTTCGGGCGAAACTTCGGCATCGGTCAGCGCAGTGATCTTAGACATGGAGATGTTCCTTTCAGAGAGGTGGTTCAGGCGTTTGTCTTCACGCCAAAGCGCGGGGCGGGATGCTGGCTGGAGAGATGTGGCTTCAGCGCGTTGCGCGCGGCTTCATAGGCCTGCCACAAGGTCACGTCGTTCAACGCGGGGATGGTGACGCGCTCGCCGGCATCGAAAGCAGCCAAAGCGGCATCGACCATTTCGCTGGCGGGCATGACGATTTCGCTGGGCAAATTTTCCACCGGCAAGCCGCCCAATTCCCAGAAATCGGTGCGGGTGGCACCGGGCAAAACCGCCTGCACGCGGATGCCCTTATCGGCAAGCTCGTGGTTCAGCGAGGTAGAGAAAGCGAGCACGAAGGCTTTGCTGCCGCCATAAACGCCATTCAAAAGCTCCGGCGCGATGGCGACGATGGAGGCGGTGTTGATGATCGCGCCTTTGCCCCGCGCCACCATGCCGGGCACGATGGCATAGGTCAGCCGCGTCGGCGCCAGCACATTGAGGCGCACCATCTTGTCCATGCGCTCGACATCGCTATCGAGCAGTGTGGAATGCGTGCCGATGCCAGCGTTGTTCACCAGAAGCGTGATGCTGGCGTCCTGGCGCAGCTGCGCTTCCACGCGGCGAAGGTCGGCATCGTCGGAAAGATCGGCGGCGAGCACTTCCACCGCGCGCCCGGTTTCATCGCTGAGGCGGCGGGCGAGCGCGTCCAACTTGTCTTTGCCGCGGGCGACAAGAATGAGGTCATAGCCGCGGCGGGCCAAGCGATCGGCATAGATGGCACCGATCCCGGTCGAAGCCCCGGTGACGACGGCGGTTCCAAGATAAGGGGTGTTGGTCATAGCGGGCTCCTGTTGGCCGGTTGATACCGAGGAATATGGGGCCGCTTGCTCATGTCTCAAATGACGTATAAGCTACGTTTTTAGGACATCCCGAATTCGGACCCCAAATGCCTCATGTCGCCATGCTTGTTTCCCCCGGTTTCCAGGTTATGGCGCTGGGGGTGCAGACCGCCTTCGAACTCGCCAATATCGTGACGGAAGAAGCGTTTTATACCGTCCACCTCGTCTCGCTGACGGGCGGGATGGTGGAGACCTCGTTGGGTTTCAAGGTGGAGACCAAGCCGCTCGCCGCCCTCAAGAACATAGACACGCTGATGCTGCTCGCCGGCACGCTGCCGCCCGATGATCTGCCGCCCGACACTATCAAAACCCTGAAGACCACGATGAAGCGGGCGCGGCGCGTGGCGGGGCTTTGCACCGGCGGTTTCCTGATGGCGCAAACCGGCGTCTTGAACGGCAAGCGCGCCACCACCCATTGGCTCTATGCGAAGGAGATGCGCGCGCGCTTTCCCGAGATCACGGTGGAAGACGACCGCATCTTCATCAATGAAGGGCCTTATTGGACCTCGGCCGGGCTGACGGCGGGGCTCGATCTTGCGGTGGGCTTGGTCGAAAAGGATTTGGGCGCGGAGGTGGCGCGTTCGGTCGCGCATAAGCTTGTGATGCATCACCGCCGCGCGGGCGGGCAAAGCCAGCATAGCGAGCTTTTGGAACTCGCGCCCAAGACCGACCGCATTCAGAACGCGCTGATCTATGCGAGGAAGCATTTGAAGAACGCGCTTTCGGTGGAGGAATTGGCGGAAGTTGCGCGCCTCAGCCCGCGCCAGTTCAGCCGCGCCTTTCGCATCGAAACCGGCCAAAGCCCCGCCAAGGCGGTGGAGCAGCTCCGCCTCGAACAAGCGCGCATCCTGCTCGAAGAAACCACGCACCCCTTAGAGACGGTGGCGCAGGAAACCGGCTTTCAGGACCTCCGCCGTATGCGCGAGACCTTCATGCGCCGCTACGGCCAGCCCCCGCAGACGATACGGCGGAGTGCAAGAATGGCGGTGTGAGAGGACGGGAAGCACGTTCCATTTCTGCCCCCGTCCTTCACGGGGGAAGTGGCGCGCAGCGCCGAAGGGAGGCCTTCGCCGCAATCGCGAAACACCAGTGCGGTCAAACAGCTCACATAATGTGGGAAGCTGACGGGATTGGTTTCAAGATGATAGCGGAGCGATATTAGCTGCAACTGGATTCGCCACGGCGGGGTCGGAATATGGCGAAAGGCGAGGAAGACGAATGCGCTTATGATGCATTCCTGTGCGCACGCGTCGAACTAGGCCGCACCGAGATGCGGGCGGGACTAGACCGCATCAATGAAGAGGTGGAGGCGGACGCTGCAATATGGCGGAACGAAATTCTCTAAGGTATTAGGGAGCAGAAGCCATGAGTGGAAAACATACGAAATTTACTTTGATGACAAATACTAAGGCTCACGATGTTCGCTGAATTACTCAAAACCCTACTAGAACTCGGTCATGCGACATCCCAAAATCTGGAATTCGCGCATCAGGAAGACGTGCATGTGAGCTATGGCGAAGAAACGATAACCGAAACTAATTTGCTGGAGCTAAGGCGGCGAAATCCCGAAATTATACGCCTGAAGACTTTTACCAAGAAAAAAGAGTCACTGATTGGTGCCGACTGGGAGTGGCACATAATTGGTCGTCACCGCATATTTCGGATGAGGATTCAAGCCAAGCGCCTTCAGAAGAACGGGATTCTAAGGATACCGCATAAAATTAGATCATCAGAAGAAGAACAGATTGACCTCTTAATTCGTGGGGTAAAAGCTGCACCAGACGAACCTATGCCAGTCTATTGCTTCTACACATCGAACAATCAGAATAACATTTGGAAGGTGCCCCCACAGCAAAACGGAATTATTCCTTTTGAATATGGGTGTTTGCTGGCGCCCGCCGAAGTGGTTAAGCTTACGATGCCCAAACAGCTTTCCGACATAGAACAGCAGTGCATTCCATGGCATTACTTGTTGAAGCCCGAAAGGTATGAATTCGCGAAAAATGTGCTTATGTCTGAAAGACTAGAGTTCATAAGGGCTAAATCTAGTTTGGCGCCTACCGCTGCCACCGCCGGTGAAGTCACACGTCAAATCATCCGCCAATTTCCAACCATTGACGAACTCAACACCATTCCCCCTCCCGACAGGCAACTTCAGGGCCTCAAAGATCGCACGCCTTTCGCCCAAGCGCCTTTCGGCGAAAAGGCTGAGCGGCACTCAGAGGAATTTGGCGTAAGCAAACTCCTTCAAACATACGTCGGAGATTTTTAGGCTCCCGACGACCTAATCAAGTCTATGAGCCTAAATCCGCAGAAGGCTTACCCCTCACCCGGATTGCCTGAGGACTTACTGCGTAAGCCCAAGGCAATCGCCCCTCTCCCTCAAGGGGGCGAGGGAAAGAAGCTTCGCATCCCCGTCATGCACAGTCTCGCCCAGCCGCCCCCCTTCGCCCCTGCGGGGCACTTCCCCCCGTGAAAAAACGGGGGGCAGAAAAGTGGGGAGCGAATCTGCACGCTGCAGCTCGCCCCTCACCGACGTCTCCATCACATCCCCGTTAGCCCCGCCTTTGCCGCAGTCGCTGAAATTGACACCGGTGGACAGAATGGGGCTAGGTGCGGGGACGCCGGGGCCGTAGCCTGGCGCACAAAAGAATATCCTGACGCACAAAAGAATATCTGGAGGAGCCATGACCAGCCGCCGTTCGGCTTTGCAAGCTTTGGGGTTAGGCCCGCTCGCGCTTGGGGCGCTGGGATTGGGCGCGCGCGCGGAAGCTAAAGCCGCCGACACGAAGACCTCAGCGAAGGGCGCGCCCGCCGCCACCCCCGCCTATGCCACCAGCTTCGATGGTCAGCGCAAGGCCGATCTCGGCAATGGCTTCTTTCTCAACCCGATCATGGCGGGCGATCATCCCGATCCGGCGATCCTGAAGGATGGCGCGGATTACTACATGACCTTCTCGTCCTTCGAGGCTTATCCCGGCTGCACCATCTGGCATTCGCGCGACCTCGTGAACTGGAAGCCGATCACCGCGGCGCTGAAGAAGAACATCGGTTCGGTCTGGGCGGTGAGCCTGGAGAAGGCGAACGGCAAATATTATCTCTACATCCCGACCAAGGCGACCTCGCCCGGCACCAAGACCTCCATCTATGTCATCTGGGCGGACAAGATCACCGGACCATGGTCGGAGCCCATCGATCTCGGCCTCACCACCCATATCGATCCTTGCCATTTTCAGGATACGGACGGTTCGCGCTGGCTGTTTCTTTCCGGCGGCGACCGGGTGCGATTGTCCGAGGACGGATTATCCTGCGTCGGCGCGCCCGAGCATATCTATGACCCCTGGCATTATCCCGAAGATTGGGATGTGGAGGGTTTCTCGCCGGAAGGCCCCAAGGTCTATAAGCACGGCAAATACTATTACATCGTCACTGCGGTGGGCGGCACGGCGGGCCCGCCAACCGGCCATATGGTGATCGCGGCGCGCTCCGAAAAGCTCGGCGGGCCGTATGAAAACCATCCCGGCAATCCTTTGGTGCGCACGGTGTCCACCGCCGAAAAATGGTGGTCGCGCGGCCATGCCTCGCTGATCGAAGGGCCGGGCGGGGATTGGTGGAGCATCTATCACGGCTATGAGAATGGCTACTGGACGCTCGGTCGTCAGGCTTTGCTCGCACCGGTGACCTGGACCAAGGATGGCTGGTTCGAGATCGGCGGCGGCGATTTATCGAAGCCGATTGCCAAGCCCAAAGGCACGGCGGGTCTCGCGCAACCGCATGGCCTGCCGCTCTCGGATGATTTTTCCACCGACCGCACCGGCACGGTGTGGAATTTCTTCCGCCCCGCGCCCACGGAAATGCAGCGCGTATCGCGCGATGGCGATGGGCTGGTGCTGCAAGCCGCAGGCACCACGCCGAAGGATTCCTCGCCCCTTTTGATGGTGGTGGGCGATCAGGCCTATGAAGTGCAATGCGATATCGAGGTGACGGGCGGCGCGCGCGCAGGGCTGGTGCTCTTCTATGACGACAGGCTTTATTGCGGCCTCTCCTTCGACGCCAAAAACTTCCAAGTGCATCAATATGGGCAGGATCGCTCTCGCCCGGCGAATCCGCATGGCGCGCGGCTTCTGATGAAGATCAGGAACGACCGCCATATCGTCTCCATTTTCACCTCTGGCGATGGCGGCAAAACCTGGAAGCGTTATGACCGGGGCATGGAGGTTTCGGGCTATCACCACAATGTCCGCAACGGCTTCTTGATGCTGAAACCGGGGCTGTTCGCGTCCGTGGCGGGGGCGGCGCGCTTCCGCAACTTCCAATACCGGGCGCTGCCGTAAAAATCAGCACACCGAGTTTTGCACAGGCGCGATGCAGATTTTCCTTCTGTGTCGCGCCTGTCTTGTTATGGTTGGGCTTCACAGGTGCCGGATGGGGCAGCGCATTCCCATTCGTCATGGCCGCCCTTGAGGCGGCCATCCAGTCTCTCGCCCGCCGAGAAGAAAGATGGATGGCCGGGTCGGGCCCGGCCATGACGGAAGAAGAGTGAGGCGGGTCGGTCCGGTTTTAGGGGGCCCTATGCGCAAGATTCTCGCGATTACCGCGTTTCTCCTCTCCACCACCGCCGCGATTGCCGAGCCAGGGCTTCCTGAGAAACTCGACGCCTCCATCAGCCCCACCGAGATGGGCCAATGGATGAAATTCCTCACCAACGAGCCGAGCCAGGTGAGCTCCCCCTTCAACAAGACCATCGCGGACTGGACGCTGGCGAAGTTCAAATCCTTTGGCTGGGATGCGCATATCGAAAAATACGACGTGCTTTATCCGACGCCGATTTCCGAAAGCGTCGAGCTGATTTCGGCCAAGAAAGTCTTCAAGGCGACGCTGAACGAGCCCTGGACCAAAGAAACACCCAAGCCGAAAGACAAATGGCTGCCCGCTTATGTCGCCTATCAAGGCGATGGCGATGTCACCGCGCCGCTGGTCTATGTCAATTACGGCATGAAGGATGATTACGAGGCGCTGGCCCGCATGGGCATCAGCGTCAAGGGCAAGATCGTGATCGCGCGCTATGGCCAGGGCTGGCGCGGCCTCAAGCCCCGTCTCGCGCAAGAGCATGGTGCCATCGGCTGCCTGATCTATTCCGATCCACGCGATGATGGCTATAGCGTCGATAGCGTCTATCCCAAGGGCCCGGCGCGGCCCGCTGGCGGTTTCCAGCGCGGCTCGGTACAGGACATTACGATTTCTTCCGGTGATCCGTTGACGCCGGGGTTTGTCGCTGGTCCCAGCAAGCCGCGGCTGACGCGCGAGACCGCACCGAACATCTTGAAAATCCCCACTTTGCCGATTTCCTATGGCGATGCGAAGGTGCTGCTCGCGAGCCTCAACGGCCAAGTGGTGCCGCCCAATTGGCGCGGCGGGCTGCCGATCACCTATCGCGTCGGCCCTTCCACCGCCACCGTGCATCTGGCGGTGAAATCGGATTGGAGTCTGAAAACCGTCTATGACGTGATCGCAAAAATCGACGGCTCGACTTATCCCGATCAATGGGTAATCCGCGGCAATCACCATGATGGCTGGGTCTTCGGCGCCACCGATCCGCAAGCCGGTCACATCGCCGTGCTGGCGGAAGCCAAAGCAATTGGCGAGCTGGTGAAGTCCGGCTGGAAACCCAAGCGCACCATCATCTATACGAGCTGGGATGGCGAAGAGCCGGGGCTTTTGGGCTCCACCGAATGGGCCGAGGATCATGCCGACGAACTGAAAGCCAAGACCGTCCTCTACATCAACTCCGACACCAATGCGCGCGGCTTCCTCGAAGCTGCAGGCAGCCAGGATTTCTCGGCCTTTGTCGGCGCAGCGGCGGCCAGCGTCACCGATCCCGAAACCAAGGTCTCTGTGGATGCGCGTCTGCGGGCCAAGCTCCGGCTTGGCGAAGGGCGCGACAAGGAAGAAGCCAAGCTCGCCGCCAAAGCCGCTGCCGATCCCAAAGCGGTAGTGCCGATCGAAGCGCTGGGCACGGGATCGGATTACACCGGCTTCCTGCAGCATCTCGGCATTCCCGCCCTCGATCTTGGCTATGGCGGCGAAGCGATCTGGGGCGGCATCTACCACTCCATCTACGATTCCTATGACCACCACGCCCGCTTTGTCGATCCTGGCTTTGTCTATGACGCACTTCTGGCCAAGACCGCGGGCCGCATGGTGCTCGCTGCCGCCGATAGCGATCTGCCTTTGCAGCGGCCCAAGGCTTTCGCGGATTCCGTCGCGCTTTATGTGAAACAGGTGAAGCATCTCGCAAACGAGAAGCGTGAGGCGGCTGAACATCAGGCGGGCCTTTTGAAAGATGGCGTCTTTGCCCTTACCGCCGATCCCACCAAGCCGAGTGCGCCGCCCCGCGCCCTGGCGCCGGTGCCGGAGATCGATTTCGCCCCGCTGGATGCGGCGAGCGATAAGCTTACGGTGTCTGCCAAAGCTTATGAAGCAGCGCTGGATAAAGCGGGCGCCAGCCTCTCCCAGGCCAAGCGCGAAAAGCTGTTCGGAGTGATGCTCACCATCGATCAGACTCTGGCCCCCGAGGACGGATTGCCGGGGCGGCCCTGGTACAAGCATCTCATTTACGCGCCGGGGCGCCAGACAGGCTATGGCGTCAAAACCCTTCCCGCCGTGCGCGAAGGCATCGAAGAGGAAAACTGGGCCGAGACCAAAACCTATATCCCCGTAACGGCGCGCGCGCTTTTAGCTTATGCGACGCGGCTCGACGCGGCGACGGCGCTGCTGTCAGAGCCTTAAAAGGGGCGTATAAATTCTGACGCGCAGGCCGTGTAAGGGTCTGCAAGCAGTAACGGTCTTGGGGCGTGACAATGGCGGCGAAGATTCTGATCCTGGGCGGAACCGGCATGACCGGGCGGCTGATCGTGCGCCACCTTCTGGAACGCTCCGACGCCATCATCACCATCGCCAGCCGTCGCCTGGAAAAGGCGCAGGAACTCGCCGCTGATCTGGGCCGCGATCAACCCGAGCGGCTTCTCGCCGTGCGCGCGGTGGCAGGCGATGCGGAGTCGTTAAAAGCGGCGATGCCGGGCCATCAGATTGTCGTCGTCGCCTCGCCCACCACCCAATATACCGAGATGGTGGCGCGCCACGCTTTGCTCTTCGGGCTTGATTATCTCGACATCCAGTTGGGGGCGCAGAAACTCGCCACTCTTCGCACCCTCGAATATGAAATCGCCAAGGCCGGGCGCTGTTTCATCACCGAGGCAGGCTTTCATCCCGGCCTGCCCTCGCTTTTGGTGCGCTATGCTGCCGAGCAGTTCGACCGGATCGAAACGGCAATCACGGCCTGCTACCTCTCCATCGACAAGGACATTCCGTATACGGATTCCGTCGACGAGCTGGTGGAGGTCTTCCGCAATTACCAGCCGCAGATTTACACCCACAAGCATTGGACCATACCGGGCGTCTTCAACATGAAGAAGATCGCCTTCGGCGGCGATATCGGCACCCGCGACAGCTATTCGATGTTCTTTGAGGAGCTGCACCCGCTGCCGGAAATGTATCCCTCGCTAAAGGAGACCGGCTTCTTCATGGCGGGCGGCCATTGGTTCACCGACTGGGTGGTCTATCCCACCGCCATTGCGGCGCTGAAAATGGCGCCTGCCGCGCGCCGACCTATCGGGCGCTATCTGTGGTGGGGCATGCGCCGTTTTCAGAAGGCACCTTATCGCACCGAACTGATCGTGCAGGCGAGCGGGCTGCATGCCGGCCAGCCGACCCATTTCGAAGCCGCCGTTTCACATCGCGATGCTTATGAGCTGACCGCCATTCCGGTCACCGCCATGCTGCTGCAATATCTCGAAGGCATGGGACGGCGCGCCGGGCTGTGGATGATGGGCCATATCGCCGAACCCCGCCGCCTTCTCACCGATATGAAGCGCATGGGCGTGAAGGTACGCAGCACGACGCATTAAGCCGTCACAAACACCGTACGCTGGCTGCTGTCCTTGGCGGACCAGGCTTGCGCGATATCCGCCAGAGCCACCTTACGCGCCACGACCTGAAAATTGCTGGGCACAGCGGCGTTCAAGACATCGCCGATACTGGCAATAAGCTTCTCGCGCGGAACGCTGCCAAGCCCGCTTCCCATCATCAGGATGGACGAGGAACGCAACACGGCTGCAGGCAGAGCAATTTCATCGCCCGCCATCGAACCGACCTGCACGAAGCGAACCGGCACCCGCTCAGGGCCGGATTTCGCCGCAGCGATCAAGAGACTGCGCGCACTCTCCCCCCAAAGATAATCGATCACCACATCGACGCGCTCGGTGAACACCTCCCGAAAGCGATCTTCCAGCGCTTTTTCATCTTCCACCAGCGGAACGGTGATGTCGGCGCCAAGCGCGCTCAAGGCTTCGAGATTGCGGCCCGTGGCGATCACCTTCGCGGCACCGAGATGTTTGGCGATCTGAATTGCGAGGCGCCCAGAAATGCCCGTTGCGCCGTTGATGAGGACGGTTTCGCCTTGCTTAAGCCCCGCCCTTTCGCGCAAGGCCGCCCAGGAGGACATTCCAGGATTGGCCATCGCGGCGGCCAATACATCGTCCAGCCCATCCGGCAACGGCAGATACTGGCCTTCGGGCACGACGGTGTATTCAGCCATGGAACCGAAGGGCGCGCGCGGCAGCATGAAATAGACCCGTTGGCCGCTCTCGAGGCGCCCTACCCCATCCACGCCGGGAACAAAGGGAAAGCGCGCTTCGGAACTATAATGGGTGCCAGAGGCCCGCCCGAACGCCAAATGGCTGAGCGCGGCTGCCGCGACATGGATGCGGACCTCGCCTTCCACCGGCACAGGATCAGCGAAATCAGCATAAACGGGGGCTTGTCCGGCGGCTTGGATGATCGCGGCTTTCATGGCGGTGCCTTTCGTCCGGTCGTGATATGTGTATATTGCACATATATGGAGAGAGCGGATGGCGTCAAGGAAAAGCGTGCAAAATACACATATGCGGGAAAAAATCCGCCTGCTGCACGGCGCCCTGCTCGATATCGTAGCAGCCATAAACCGCCCACAGCGCGATGAAATCATGATCCAGAAGGCCGGAATTTCCCTGGAAAGAGGGCTTTTCCCGCTTTTGGTCTGCATCGAGCGTTTCGGGCCGATTGGGGTGGTGGAGCTTGCGGACAGGGTGGGGCGCGATCACACCACGGTCAGCCGGCAAGTGGCGAAGCTGGAAAGCCTCGGCTTGGCGAAACGCGTGAAAAATGCCGCTGATGGCAGGCTGCGCCAAGCCGTGATCACCGCCAAAGGCAAGGCGATGACCGACCGCATCGATCTGGCGCGCGATCAGTTGGTCGGGGCCATTTTCGAGAACTGGCCCAGCCATGAGATTGATGCCCTGGCACAGCTGACCCGGAAATTCGCGGACAGCTTCTCCGCGCAGGATGGAACGCCAGTTAAGGCGCCGTCTTCGCCAGCGCGATGATCGTCTCTCGCAGCCAGCGTTGCGCGGGATGGCTGTGACCCCGTTCATGCCAGACCATGCCGACGGAGAATCCTGCCACCGGCAAAGGCGGCTCAAGCACACGGAACTCAGAGGCGCGGCCCTTTACCAACCGTTCCGGCACCAGCGCCGCGAAATCGGTGCGCGCCACGATATCGAACAGGATCAGGAAAGACGCGACCGACAGCACCACGGAGCGTTTCAGCCCCTGCGCAGCAAGGCTTTGATCCACCGCCGTCGCAAATTGCCCGCCGCTGGGCGACACCATCACATGCTCCAGCGCGAGATAGTCCTTCAGGCTTAGCTTCGCCTTGGGGTGGGCTTTGCGCAGGATAAGTACATAGCGTTCTTCGAACAGGGTGCGATAGCGCAAGCCTTGCGGTGCGAGTTCCGGCGTCATCAAGGCCAGGTCGGCCTCGCCACGCGCCAGATGCTCTTCAATGCGCGCTGGGTCCAGCGCCCGTAATGACAAGCGCAGATGCGGCGCGATTTTGCGCAAGCGCAAGACCAGCGGCACCCCAACCACGCTTTGGGTGTAATCCGAACAGGCAAGCGAGAACGTCGCCCGCGCCTTGGCGGGATCGAAATTCTGCTGGGCGAGCGTGCCGCGCACCTGATCCAGCGCGGGGCGCAACTCTTCCAACAGCTCCAGCGCTTTTGCGGTCGGCGTCATGCCGCGATGTGCCGGGATCAGTAAGGGATCACCGAAAAGATCACGCAGGCGCTTTAGTTGCGCGCTAACGGCGGGTTGGCTGAGCTTTAACCGCGCGGCGGCGCGGGTGACGTTACGTTCCGCAAGCAGCGCTTCCAGCGTCACCAGCAGATTCAGGTCTAGCCGAGAACTATCCATGAGATGAATAGTAGATCAAAACGAAGACAATTTCACAAATACATTCCAGGCGCCCAATTCTAGCTTCGTGAAGCCACCCCGGAGCCCGCCATGTCCAAGACCGTGCATATCGTCTTCGCCCATCCCGATCCCAATTCGCTGACCCGCCAGATGGCAGACACCGCGAAGGAAGCGCTGGAGGCCGAAGGCCATAGGGTGCTCACCTCAGATCTTTACGGTATGGGCTGGAAAGCGGTCTATGGGCCGGAGGATTTCCCCGAGCGGCTTAATCCCGAACGCCTTAGCTTCCCGCGCGAATCCGGCCATGCGCGCGAGAGCGGCACCCAGCCCGCCGACATCGCCGCCGAGCAAGAAAAACTTTTGGCGGCCGACGCGCTGATTTTGCAGTTTCCGCTGTGGTGGTTCTCCATGCCTGCCATCCTGAAAGGCTGGATCGATCGCGTCTGGGCTTATGGCCTCGCCTATGGCTATCAGAATGCGGGCAACACCCATCGCTATGGCGAAGGCGGCTTTGCCGGGCGGCGCGCGCTTGTTTCCGTCACCACCGGCGGGCCTGAAGCCGATTACGGCCCGCGCGGCATCAATGGCCCGCTGGATCAACTGCTCTTCCCGCTCACCCATGGCGCGCTATTTTACCCGGGCATGGAGGTACTGCCGCTCCAGGCTGTCTATGGCAGCTCACGCCTGACGGAAGAGAGCGTAGAGGCCGCAAAGGCAGCGATGCGCGCGCGGATGAAAACACTTTTCACCGAAACGCCCATCGCCTATCGCAAGCAGAATGGCGGCGACTTCCCCGACCGCCACACCATGGCCGATCACATCCCTCCCGGCCTTACCGGCATCACGGCACATATCGCATAAGTCACCCTGCGGCGGATTTACGCTGGCGGCGCGGCAGAGATGAAGGTTCCAAACGGAATCCCTCTGCCGCGCAAAGATTTACAGCCCCTGCCCGGGCTATACGCAAAAGCCTCGCAATCACGCAAAAAATGCGTCCGCCGTTTAATTTCTATTTTTCCTGTAGACATTATCGGCGCAAAGTACATGACGATCTGTTGTTGAGGGGAAAATCCATGACACGCTTGTATTATCGAGTGCTTGCGGTTTTTGCGGCATTCTTCGCGTTCACCACGGCTGCTACGGCAGAGCCTTATGAGGCGGGAACAATCCTCTTGCGCTTGCGCGCGGTGGAGGTCGTGCCGGATGTCTCATCGACCGTCAGCATTGGCGGCAAGGTCTCCATCACCGATACCGTCATTCCCGAAGCGGACATCACCTACTTCTTCACGCCCCATTGGTCGGTGGAGGCCATCGCGGGCACCAACAAGCACGCCATCTATTATAATGGCTCGACCAAGCTTGCGAATGTCTGGCTCCTGCCGCCGACGGTGACACTGCAATATCACTTCGATCAAATCGGCGCTTTCAAGCCCTATCTCGGCGCGGGCCCCAATTTCACGCTCTTTTATGACCGCTCCACCGGCCCGCTCGGCAAGCTGCGCACCACCGATAATTGGGGCTTTGCGCTGCAGGCGGGCACCGACATCGCACTGGATAAAGACGAGCGTTATTTCCTCAACATCGATGTGAAGCGGCTGTGGCTTTCGACGCAAGCCTCCTTCACCGGCGCGCCGGTGACCGCGAGCGTCAACATCAATCCCTGGCTGATCGGCACCGGCATCGGTGTGCGCTTCTAGGCGCGGAGAGGACATCCATCATGGTCTTCGGTCTTTTCCGCAAAAAATCACAACCAAGCAAAGGCCCGAAAGGCTTCGCTGACGACGACACTTCTCACACAGGAGCATCACACGTGTCTGAACCCGGATTTTCGACCAAGAGCGTTCACGCAGGCGCCAAGCCAGATCCCACCACCCACGCGCGGGTGACGCCGATCTATCAGACGACGTCCTATGTCTTCGACAACACCGATCACGCCGCCAATCTGTTCGGTCTCAAGGAATTCGGGAACATCTATTCGCGCATCATGAACCCGACCAATGATGTCTTGGAACAGCGCGTGGCAGCGCTGGAAGGCGGAGCGGCAGCGCTTGCGGTTGGCTCAGGCCATGCCGCGCAGCATCTTGCGCTCTACACGCTGCTCAATCCCGGTGATGAGGTGGTGGCGGCGCGCCAGCTTTACGGCGGCACGGTCAATCAGTTCAACCACGCCTTCAAGAAATATGGCTGGGGTGTGCAGTGGGCCGACGGCACCAAGCCGGAGAGTTTCAAGCCGCTGATCACGGATAAGACCAAAGCGATCTATGTCGAAAGCATCGCCAATCCCGGGGGCGTGATCACCGATCTCGAGCCCATCGCGAAAATCGCCCATGACGCGGGCGTACCCTTGATTGTCGATAACACGCTGGCGACGCCTTATCTCATCCGGCCGATCGAATGGGGCGCGGATATCGTCTTGCATTCGGCGACGAAATTCCTCGGCGGGCATGGCAATTCCATCGCCGGAGTGATCGTGGATGCGGGCAAGTTCAATTGGGGCAATGGCAAATTCCCCACCCTCACCGAACCGAACGGCTCCTATCACGGCCTGAAAATCTGGGAGACCTTTGGTCCCATTTCTTTCATTTTGGCGACACGCGTCTTGGGCCTGCGCGATCTTGGACCAGCGCTTTCGCCCTTCAACGCCTTTCTGGTGCTGACAGGCATCGAAACCCTGCCCTTGCGCATCGCTCAGCATAACAAGAATGCGCAAGAGGTCGCCAAATGGCTCTCGGTCAATCGCGCGGTCGAATGGGTGAATTACGCAGGCCTGCCGGAGAACGCAGGCTACGAGCTCCACCGCAAATACAGCCCCAAAGGCGCGGGCAGCGTCTTCACCTTTGGTCTCAAGGGCGGCTTCGAAGCCGGCAAGAAGCTCGTCAACTCCGTCAAGCTCTTCAGCCATCTCGCCAATATCGGCGATACAAGGAGTCTCATTATTCACCCCGCCTCCACCACCCATAGCCAGCTTTCGGCGGAAGAGCTGATCAAGGCGGGTGCCTCGCCGGAAACCGTGCGCGTCTCGATTGGCATTGAAGACGCCGCCGATATCATCGCCGATCTCGAACAGGCATTGGCGTAAACAGGCGGCCGGAAAGGCGGGCTGGGGCGCCCGCCTTTCCTGTTACAAACTCTGTTACAATTAAGCCATGGAACTTTCAGGCGTCGCGCGTTTTTATGACGCGTAGAGTTTCACGGTGATGCCATGTCCGTCATGCTCCGGGCCACCCTTATTGCCGCCGCGGTTACCACTGCCGCGCTCGCTACCCCTCAACGCGATCCTATGGCCAGCTTCTACGGCAATACCTTGGTGTGTTTAGATAAAGGCATAATCAGCCACTTCTATTACAAGCCCGATCACACCTTCACGGGTAAGGTTCCCAGCTATGCCATGGAATTCAAAGGCACCTGGGAGCGCAAAGCCGATGGCACGATTTGCCGGAATTTCGATCCGCCGCTACCCACGATGAAGAATCCCGATTGCGGGCCGATGTCGGTCAGCAAGGTAGGCGATCGCGTGAAGAACGCCGATGGCCATGGCGAAAAGCTGGTTGCCGGGATTCAGTAAAATCAGATCACCTGAAATTCAGGCCAATTGCTGCCGGGCGATTTGGACCCATTCACGCTGGCGCGAGCGGTAATAGCCGGGCGCGTGCTTAACGGAAGCCACGATCTCGCGGAACAGCGCCTGGGCGCGATCGGTCTGGCCGATCTGCTGCAACAGCAGCGCATAGCGGCAGCGCGCTTCCTCGCCGGGGTAACGCGGCACCACGCATTCATATTGGCGCAAGGCTTCGTCGGTGCGCCCCACCAGCGCCAGCGCGCGCGCGTAATCAAGCTCGGTATCGGCATCGAACGCGGCGCGGTCGAGGTCCTTCAGCTTCTCGAAGGCGTCCGCGGCGCCCTTGCCGTCGCCCGCGAGCAGCTTGGCGCGCGCAAGGCCCTTCAAGAGCACCGGATCGCTCTCGCCTATCGGGCCCTGCATGGCGCCCTGATAAAGCTCCACCGCGTCCTGGAAGAGGCCGCGCTTGATGCATTCCTCCGCCAGCGCCCGCTTGGCATCGGCGGAGCCGACACGCTCCACCTCGCGCAGCTTCTCGCGATAGCCGCGGCCGGGATCGGCCATCGCGGCAACGTTATCGGCAAAACGGCGGGCAGAGGTGCTCGCGAACATGTCGGGCACGATGGCGAAGATGATGTAAGCGGCCCAGCCGATGGGGCCCAGCATGCCGATCACGAGCAGCCACCACCATGGGCGGCCACTGCGAATGCAGTGATATGCAAACGCTAGCGAGATCAGTAATACGCCAAAGCCGGTGCCGAACAGCATGAGTATGACCTGTGTTTCCTCGTCCCCGTTTTCAATAGGTCTTTTCTGACGGGGTGTGGGCAGATAGGCAGGCGAATCCTGCCAAATCAACCCCTTGTTATTACCAGCTTTTGAGACGCGGCTTTAGGCCTGTTTTTCCCACCGGCCGCTGGGACTTTCTTTCCAATATGTAACCTCATGCCCGCCCGCCTTGGCCGCTTTCCAGGCCGCGCGTGCGCCCGCAAGCGCCTCCTCATCGCGGCCATCGAACAGAAGCACGATGCGGGTGAGTTCGCTCGCCATCGCACCGCACCAATCGGGCGGAACAGCCCCCCCGGTCAGGAACAGGATGGCGGCGGCGTTGGGGTTGCCCTCTTCCACCGTGATCAGCACCGGCTGGCGGCTCGCCGTACCATCGCCGAGCTGCGCATGGGGCAGGAAGCCGTCATTGAAGGTCCAGAGCAGGGTATCGAGCGCATCGGCACGGTCGGCGGATTCGCATTTGATCAGTACCTTCCAGCCCCGCTCAAGGCTCTTCTCGACCAGGCCGGGAAGCACATCTTCGAGCGAACGGCGCTCCAGGTGATAAAACAGGGTTTCAGCCATAGCGGTGTCCGGCGCCCGCTAGATTGGCGCAGGCATTACGATTTGCTATGGTATGTC
The DNA here is from genome assembly GCF_011761565.1 of Rhizomicrobium palustre. Classification (NCBI taxonomy): domain Bacteria; kingdom Pseudomonadati; phylum Pseudomonadota; class Alphaproteobacteria; order Micropepsales; family Micropepsaceae; genus Rhizomicrobium; species Rhizomicrobium palustre. Next base: position 392,980 of record NZ_JAASRM010000001.1, read on the forward strand.
AAAGCTTTGAGCCGTCAAAGCGGTAAGAGAGGCGCCAGCATGACCGCCACCATCCAGCTCACCCCGGAAGAAGAAGAATTTGCCCGCGCTTGCGTGGAATCAGGCCGGTACGAAACGGTCGGCGATGTCCTGCGCTCCGGCCTCGCGCTGCTGCAAGAGCAAATCGAGCGTCGCAAAGCCTTCGACAAGATGATCGCGGAAGTACGCGAGGAAGGCGAACGCGAAGGCTATTTCACCCTCGATGAAGTCCTCGCGGAGATGGACGCTGTCATTGCTGGCGAAAAGGAATGAAACCCGCAATCCTCGAGCCCCGGGCGCGCAAAGACCTGCTCGAGGCCGTACGATGGATTGCAAAGGACAACCCGAAAGCAGCTGCGGAATTACGCAAGGCAGTTGCCGCCGCAGCGGGACGCATCGGCACCCACCCAGGACTTGGCGTCGAAAGGCCTGATATTACCGAAGAGCCGATTAGGTTCCTTATCCTGACCGGTTATCCCTACATCATCGCCTATGATCCATTTCATGCGCCGCCATTGATCCTACGTGTCCTGCATGGCGCGCGCGACATTCCCCATCTGATGGGCCGTTAGCCCCCGGCATCGTGTTCGGTGCTAGGTTTGGAATCGCCTGCTTTCCAATTGGCGGAATCGGTCAGCACCTTGGCGAGCGAACCTGGGCCGGGCGTCCATTTCTCCGCTTCCTTCTCGGCAGCCCGCGCCTCTTCCACGCTGAGCAGATGCGCGATGGAATAGCGGGTCTCGTTGAGCCGGGAGATGAGCTGGTATTGGGTTGGCGGAATGCGTTGCTGCGCGGCAGAGATCAGGATCATCGCCTGATGCAGATCCTTCGGCAGGCCATCGCCATTCATATAGCTCTTGGCAAGGTTGGAGAGCGCGACAGCGATGCCCTGCTCCGCCGCCTTCACCGTCCAAGCGATGGCTTCCTTCTTGTCGGTTTTCACGCCGCGTCCGGCAAAATAGAGATAGCCCAGCATCGTCTGCGCCCGCGCATCGCCTGCCTTGGCAGCGCGTTTGATCCACATCGCGCCATCTTCTTCATCGACATTGCCACCCTTGCCGTAGATCAGCGCCTGACCGAGAAGAAACTGCGCCGGGACATCCTGCTTGGCCGCGGCTTTACGCAACCACGACAAGGCCCCCTTCTTGTCGGTGGGCATGTTGCAGCCCTCGCGCAGCAGGAGCTGGCCCAATTCGCGCTGGGCTTCGACATTGCCGTCCTCCGCCAGCGGGCGCAGATGCGCCGCGGCGCGCTGGACATGGTTCAGGCGCAGCTCCTCGCGCGCGGCAAAAAGATTTGGGATGATTTTCGGCGACGACGGGTCGTCACCCTTCACCGCAGGACAGCGCGGTGCGGTGGTGGTCATCCCGCTCGCCACCGGCGGGCTGTTCTCATCGGCAAAAGCCGCGGCTCCCGTCACGAGACCCGCGGCCAGCCCCACTAGAATGAAATTCCGTACACGCATGACACACCCCCGCTTAGAAACGGCGAACCGTTCAATCGAGGGTACAGGCTAGTCCTCGTATTTATCAGCCACAAGACGGTCAAGAACGCGCACGCCCCAGCCGGTGCCCCAGCTCGGGATCAGCGGCTTCTGCTCGCCGTCCTGCCAAGCCACGCCCGCGATATCGAGATGCGCCCAAGGGGTCTTCTCTTTCACGAAGCGCTGCAGGAACTGGGCGGCGGTGATCGATCCGGCATGCTGGCCGCCGATGTTCTTCATATCGGCGATCTTGGAGCGGATAAGTTTGTCATAGCCCTTGGCCAGCGGCATGCGCCACACCGGTTCGCCCACGGCCTTACCGGCTTCGGCGATCTGGCCCGCCAGCGCGTCATCGTTTGAGAACAGGCCCGCATGTTCGGCACCGAGCGAGATGAGGATCGCGCCGGTGAGGGTGGCGAGATCGATGACGAATTTGGGGGCGAATTTGTCCTGGGTGAACCACAGCGCGTCGGCGAGCACGAGGCGGCCTTCGGCATCGGTGTTGAGGACTTCGATGGTCTGGCCCGACATGGATTTCACCACATCGTCGGGGCGCTGGGCCTTGCCATCCGGCATGTTTTCCACGAGGCCGATGACGCCCACGGCATTCACCTTGGCCTTGCGGGTGGCGAGCGCCTTCATGGTGCCGATCACGGCCGCGGCCCCGCCCATATCGCCCTTCATGCCCATCATGCCCGCGCCGGGCTTAAGGCTGAGGCCGCCCGAGTCGAAGCAGACGCCCTTGCCGACGAAGGCGATAGGGGCGGCGGTTTTCTTGCGAGAACCTTTCCATTCCATGACCACAAGCTGACTTTCGCGCTCGCTGCCCTGGCCGACGCCCAGAAGTGCATTCATGCCGAGGCGCTTCATCTGTGCCTCACCGAGCACGCTCACCTTCACGCCGAGCTTGGTCAGCTCCTTGGCGCGGCGGCCAAATTCCACCGGCGAGAGCACATTTGGCGGCTCGTTAACGAGATCGCGGGCCAGGAACACGCCGGACGCCACCGCATCGAGGCGAGCGAAAGCCTTGCGGGCGGCGGCGACATCACCTGTTACCACCGTCATCTTGCCGAGTTTCGGGCCTTCTTCCTTGTCCTTGGTGCGGTAATGCTCGAAGGAATAGCTCTTGAGCTGAGCCCCCAGGGCGATATGGGCAGCAAGCTCCGCGCCCGAGACTTTGGCGCCCTTCAGCCCTTCAAAATCGACCGTGACGGCGGTATCAGCACCGCCCTTCAACTTGGCGACCACCGCCGCGCCTGCAAGCTCCGCCGCCGCGCCGTCGAATTCCTCGGCCTTTCCCAGACCCAGAACGATCAGCCGGGTCACGGAAAGCCCCGCCGGGGCCAAGATATCCACAAGCTGGCCGGATTTTCCCGTGAAGCGGGAGGCGGCAAGCGCTTTCTGAACCGCGCCCTTGCTGGCTTTATCGGCTTTTGCGGCGGCTCCGAGCAGAGCCGGGCCTTCGCTCGCCCCTACAACCAGCGTGCCCTGTGTGGCAGCGGTGACTGCGGCAAAGGTAAAATGCATGGAAAACTCTCCTGAATTTCGGTCCGGTTGCGCGATAGCCGCAAGGGGATGCTAAAGAAGGGATAGCTAATCTAAGTCGAATCGCCCCGGGGGCAAGCGGGCGCATCTGGGATGTCCATGCCGAAGCTGTCCACCTATGTCCTGAAACAGTTGCTCGGGCCCGTGGCGCTCTTCGCCTTCCTGATGACCGCGGTCATCTGGCTGACCCAGGCGCTGAGCCTTCTGGACAAGGTCATTAACCGTGGTCAGTCGGCCACGACCTTCGCCTATCTCACCCTTTTGGTGATCCCGAGCCTTTTGATCATCATCCTGCCGCTCGCCTTCTTCTTTGGCGGGCTTTACGCCCTGTCGCGGCTGCAATCGGATAGCGAGCTCGTGGTGATGGCCTCGGCAGGCTTCTCGCGGGCCCAAATGACGGTGCCAGTGCTGGTGGCGGCGGGGATCATCATGGTGGCGACCTATGCCTGCGGCCTCTATCTGATGCCGGCCGGCCAGCGCGCCATGAACGACAAGCTCTTCGACATCCGCGCCAATATCGGCGCCTCGCTGCTCAACGAAGGCACCTTCAACACCCAGACCAAGGGGCTGACGGTCTTCATCCGCGAGATCGACGATCATGGCGGGATTTACGGCGTCCTGGTGCATGACAACCGCAACCCGAAGGCGCCCGTCACCTATCTCGCCGAGAGCGGCCAGCTCTTGCAGACCCCGGCAGGCGCCCGGCTCTTGATGCAGAACGGCACCATTCAGTGGGCCCGTAAAAACGGCGCACGTCTGGAAGTCGCAAAATTCGAAAGCTATCCCTTCGATCTCGATCAGTTCGTCAACAAGAACCAGGCGATCGAGCGCAAGACCAGCGAGCTCTACCTGAACGAGCTGCTATCGCCGGATCCCAAGCTCAAGCCCAAGACACGCAAGGCCTATATCGCCGAGGCACATAACCGCCTCTCGGTGCCGCTCTATTGCATTCCCTTCGCGCTGATCGCGCTCGCCGCGGTGGTGCGGGGAAGCCGCGCGCGCGGAGCACATGTGCTGCGCCTGACGGCGGCGTGTTTTGCGGCGGTGGGCTTGCGTATCGCAGGCTATGGCGTGCAAGGCATGGTCGCCTCGAACAACAGCCTCGTCTTCCTGTTTTATGTCCTGCCGCTTCTGGGAAGTGTCGCAGCAATCCTGCTCTTGCGCGGCCTCCATCCCAAGCCTGCGCTGGCGGCGGAGGCGGCATGAGCTGGTCCTGGACTCTCTACCGCTATCTGGCGCGCCATTTCGCGGGCGGTATCGCCACGGTCTATGCCGGCTTCCTGCTGCTCGCCTTCTCCATCGATATGGTGAACCTGCTCAATCGCACCTCGGAGAACAACGTCTCCACCAGCCTGATCGCGGCCATGGCGCTGCTGCATCTGCCCGTGCTCGGCATCAAGATGCTGCCCTTCGCCGTGCTTCTGGGCGGGGTGTTCTGCTTTGTGCGTCTGTCGCGAAATCAGGAATTGGTCGCAACCCGCGCGGCGGGCGTCTCGGCCTGGGATTTCCTCTTGCCCCCCTTGGCGGTGGCGGTGGCGCTGGGCGTGGCGGTGGTGCTGGCCGCCACTCCAGTCTCCTCGGTGATGCTCAACCAGTTCGCGGCTCTGGAGGCCAAATACGTCAAGGGACAGGCCTCGCAATTGTCGGTCTCGGCCAATGGGCTGTGGCTGCGCCAAGGCACCAAACAAGCCCAATCGGTGATTCACGCCCTTTCGGTCTCCGACCAGGGGGTACATCTGGAAGATGTTATCGTCTTCAATTATGGCGCCAAGGACCACCTGGAAGGGCGGATCGATGCCAAAAGCGCGCAGCTCGGCAATGGCGCCTGGATGCTGAAAGACGCCTGGGTCTCCGGCCCGGACGGCATTCCGAAGCATTACGATCTCTATCCCCAGAAAACCACGCTCACCCCGACTCAGATTCAAGAAAGCTTCGCCTCGCCGGACACACTCTCCTTCTGGGCCCTGCCGCAGTTCATCCAGGCCGCGGAAAACGCAGGTTTCTCGGCGATCCGCTACCGGCTTTACCTCTATTCCCTCCTTACCCTGCCGGTGCTATTGGCGGCGATGGTCTTCATGGCCGCGAGCTTTTCGCTCAAACTTTCCCGCGCCGGAGGGCTCGGACGCGTGGTATTGATCAGTGCCCTTTCGGGCTTCGGCGTATATTTCTTCACGGATTTGACGCGCGCGCTCGGTCAGACCGCCATTCTGCCCGCCTGGCTTGCGGCCACGGCACCGGCATTGGCGGCCATTCTGATCGGCATGACGCTCGTCTTCCACCAGGAGGACGGATGACACCGCCCTTAAAAACCTTGTTGCGACGGATTCTGCTTGGCGGCGCGGCGATCACTGCCCTCACCCTTTCGGCGGCGGCGGCGGAAGAACGCGCACCTGCGAAAGACATGCTCCTGCAGGCCGATAAGGCCGATTACGATTCCAAGGCCAAGCGAGTCATCGCCTCCGGCCACGTCGAGATCGATTACGACGGCAGCATCCTCATCGCCGATAAGGTCAGCTACGACCAGAACACCGATGTCGTCACCGCCGATGGCAATGTCACGGTGATGGATAAGACCGGCAATGTCGCCTTCGCCAAGCATGTCGTCTTGAAAGACAAGCTGCGCGAGGGCGCGCTGACAGGCTTCGGCGCGCTGCTCGGCAGCCATGGGCGCCTCGTGGCGGCAAGCGCCGAGCGCAAGGAAGGCGGGCGCATCACCATCGCCAACCATGTCGCTTATACGCCGTGCAAAATCTGCCAGCAGGACGGCAGCAAAACCCCGGTGTGGCAGATCAAGGCTGTGCGGGTGGTGCATGACAACGAAAAGCACCGGGTCAAATTCACCGATGCCACGCTGGCCGTTTTTGGCATTCCGATCTTCTACACCCCGATCCTGACCGAACCCGATCCGACCGTGCATCACTCCTCCGGCTTCCTCCTGCCGGACGTCGGCAATTCGAGCGCCAACGGTTATTTCATCTCGATCCCTTATTACTGGTCGATCTCGCCCAGCCGCGACGCCACCTTGCAATCCACCTTCACCACCAAGGGCGGACAGGTGCTGGAAGGCGAATATCGCGAGCGCTGGAACGACGGCGGCATGTGGTTGCAAGGCTCCGTGGCGCATACGCCGAACGGCGGCACCAGCCAGGATCAGACCCAATACTATTCGCATTTGTTCGGCTCGGGCCGCGCCAAGATTGCCGAGAACTGGACCCTCGGCTACGACGCGCAGCTCACCTCCAATGACACTTATCTCAAGCGCTACAACATCTCCCAGCTTGACCGCTTGGTGTCGGATCTCTTTGTCAGCGGCGAACAAGGCCAAAGCCGCTTTGCCCTTTCGAGCTATTTCTTCCAGGGCTTGCGCGCTTCGGACGACAATCACAGCTTCGCCATTCCGCTGCCGCTTATCGAATACACCTACATTCCGATGCAGAAGCTGGCGGGTGGCCGCTTCCGCCTGGATGTGAATTCGGTTTCGCTCTATCGCCAATCGGGCGCCAACAATCAGCGTGTCACCGCCGAAGCAAGCTGGCGCTTTCCGCTGGTCACGCAAATGGGCCAGCTCTGGACCTTCCAGATCAATGCGCGTGGCGATGTCTATCACACCGATACGCCGCTGGATGGCGACAGCAGCCATTATGCGACGCGTGCCATTCCCTATATGGCGCTCGATTGGCGCTGGCCTTTCATCGCCAATCGCGGCGGGGGCCATTCCATCCTGCTCGAACCTATCGCCCAGGTCATCGCGCAGCCTTATGGCGGCAATTTCTCCAACGTCCAGAACGAAGACAGCCTGAACGTCGAGCTCGACGAGAACAATCTGCTCTCCTTCGATCAGGTGCCTGGCTATGATCTCGTCGTCTCCGGGCCGCGCGCCAACTTCGGCTTGCGCGCAGAGATGCGTTTCGATTCCGGATATGCCGAGGCGCTGATCGGCCAAGCCTATCGCCTGCACAAGGATCCGGGCCTGTCGGATATCTCCGGCTCGGGCTTCACCGACAAGCATTCCGACTTGGTGGGCCGTTTCAGCCTGAAATTCCCGCCTTACCTGGACCTTACCAATCGTCTCGACATAGATGAACAGACCGGTAATGTTTCGCGAGATGAAGTTTATGTCACCGGCACGCTGGGGCGCAGTTCGGTACGCGTTTCCTATGTGCAGTTGTCGGCGATGCGCGGCGTGCCCAACTTCGTGGAACCGGACGGCCAATTGCTCCCGGCCCGCCAGGAAATTACCGCCCAGATGGACGTGAATTTCTATCGTAACTGGCAGGCTTTTGCGGCCATCCGCCGCGATTTGAAGGCCGAACAGACGCTCGATAACGAATTCGGGCTTGGTTACGAGGATGAATGCCTGGGGATTTCCCTCGGCTACCGCCGCAAATACACGACCGACCGGGATTTGCGCCCCTCGACCAGCTATATTTTGCGGATAAAGCTTAAGACGACCGAGACGACGATCCAGCCGTTCAGCCTGTTTCCGCAAGATGTCTTCTCCTATGGGCGTCCTTGATCCGAATGCGGATTTGCTTATCCTCCGGCCCCTGTTAAAGGTTGGCCTTCATTGGGAAAAAACGTCCGGCCATGGCCCTGAAATCGCGTACCTTGCAAATTCGCAGCCTCGCCCCGGTTCTAGCGGCGCTGGCCGTTCTGGTGCCAGGCGTTATCGCCCCTCTGGGCGCCGCACCCTTGCAGCGCGAAGCGCGCGTGGACCCGGCCGCGGCGACCACGCCCGGTGCTGCCCCCGAAAAGGGCGAAGCCAAGGTGCCAGCCAAACCCAAGAAGCCGCATTTTCAGAACGGCATTGTTGCGCTGGTTAACGACACGCCGATTACCTCTTACGAATTGCAGCAGCGCATGGCGCTGGTGATGACCACCTCCAATATTCCGCGCACGCCGGAAATGGAGAAGAAGGTCCGCGATCAGGTGCTGGAGCAGCTCGAGACCGAGGTCTTGCAGCGCGCGGAAGCCAATAAGAACGACATCACCGTCTCTGCGGTCGAAGTCGACAAGTACATGCAGGAGATCATCAGCGAAAATCACATGTCGCTGGATCAGCTCAAGGAGATCCTGGCGCGCGGCAATGTTCAGCTCGCCACTTTCCGCGCTCAACTCGCAGCGCAAATTCAGTGGCAGAAGGCCGTGAACGAACACTTCCAAGGCCGTGTCACCATTTCGCCGGAAGCGGTCGATGCCGAAATGGCGCGTATCAAGGAAGGTGACAACAAGGCCCATTTCGCGGTCTCCGAAATCTTCCTCGCGGTGGAAAATCCCGATCAGGACGAGAAGGTGCGCAAGGATGCCGAAGGGCTCGTGACGCAGCTTAAATCCGGCGGCCAGTTCACCTCCATCGCGCGCCAGTTCTCGCAGAGCCCCTCGGCGGCGCAGGGCGGCGATATCGGCGTGGTGTTCGATGGCCAGCTTGCGCCCGAATTGAACAAGGTGCTCGCCACCATGAAGACCGGTGATATGTCGGAGCCGGTCCGTTCCACGGGCGGCTATTACATCCTGGTGCTGCGCCAGCGCTTCGAGCCGGAAGGCACCAAGATCGAAGACAAGAAGCCGACCGAAGCCGGCCTGCCCGCCACCCTGCCGCTTGGCCGCGTGCTTCTGCGCCTGCCGCCGAAGGCGCCGCAGGATTACGTCACCAAGGTGCTGGAAATCGGCAAGACGATCCAGAACGCGATCACCTCTTGCGACATGGCCGAGAAGACCATTCCGAAATCGGTGCCGGGCTCGCTCTATTTCGCCCTCGGCAATGTCCGCATGGCCGATCTCAACGAGAAGACCCGCGAAGTGCTGGGCAAGACGGAATCGGGCGGCGTTGCCGATCCCTTCCTTTCCGACGCCGGTATCGAAATCTTCGTGCGTTGCGATAAGCGCGAGATCAAGCAGGTCGCTTGGCAGAAGCCCACGCGCGAGCAGATCGAGCAGCAGCTTTTCAACGAGCAGATTTCGGCCCTGGCCCGCCGCTATAACCGGGACCTGCGCCGCAATGCCAATATCGAGACCCGCTGAGCCACTTCTTCTTTCCATGGGAGAACCGGCCGGCATTGGGCCGGAAGTGGCCGCCGCCGCCTTTCATGCGCTGGGCGGGGCCATTGGCGCGCGGGCGCTGAAGATTGTCGGCGATCCTGATGTCTTCGAAGGGCTCGACCTTCCCGCCAGCGCATTCATTGCGACCACCGCAAAAGCCAAGCGCCAGCCCGGCAAGCCCTCTCCGGATAACGCCGCCGCTACGGTGGAAGCGATTTCTCTGGCGGTATCGCTCTGCCAAAAAGGCGAGGCCGGCGGGCTCGTCACCGCGCCCATCAACAAGCATGTCCTGATGCAGACGGGCTTTGCCTATCCCGGTCATACCGATTACCTGCAGCATCTGACGGGCGCCAAGCGCGCCGTGATGATGCTGGCGAGCAAAGCTTTGCGCGTGGTGCCGATGACGGTGCATGTGCCGCTCGCATCCGTGCCGGGGCTGGTCACGCGCGAGGCCATCATCGAGACCGCCGAGATCACTCTTGCCGCCCTCCAGAAGGATTTCGGTATCGCGGCCCCCCGCCTTGCCATTGCCGGGCTGAACCCGCATGCGGGCGAGAATGGCGCCCTCGGCGGCGAAGAAGATGCGGTGATCGCGCCCGCTATTTCCGAACTTCGCGCGCATGGCCATCACGTGATAGGGCCCCTGCCCTCCGACACCATGTTCCACGAGGAAGCGCGCAAAGCCTATGACGCGGCGCTGTGCATGTATCACGATCAGGCGCTGATCCCGATCAAGACGCTGTCCTTCTGGGATGGCGTCAACGTCACGCTCGGCCTTCCCATTGTGCGCACCTCTCCCGATCACGGCACCGCCTTCGAGATCGCGGGACAAGGCAAAGCCGATCATAGAAGCATGCTCGCCGCCATCGCCATGGCTGGGGAGATGGCGGACGCACGGAACCAGCAAAAATGACCGATACCCTGCCGCCGCTGCGCGAGGTGATTTCAGCCCATGGGCTGATCGCCAAAAAATCGCTTGGTCAGAACTTCCTTCTGGACCTCAACCTCACCCGCCGTATAGCGCGCGCCGCCGATTGCGAAGGCGCCATCGTCTATGAAGTGGGGCCGGGACCGGGCGGGCTGACACGCGGGCTTCTCGATGAAGGCGCCAAACATGTCATCGCGGTGGAGCGCGACGAGCGCTGCATCGAAGCCCTCACCGAAGTGGCCCTCGCCTATCCCGGACGGCTGACGGTGGTGTCAGGCGATGCCATGAAGGTGGACGAAGCCGCGCGCCTTGCTGAACTCGGCATCGGCGAGAAAGTACGCATCGCCGCCAATCTGCCCTACAACATCGGCACCGCGCTTCTCATTAAATGGCTCACGGTGCCGGTCTGGCCGCCCTTCTTCGCAAGCTTGACCTTGATGTTCCAGCGCGAGGTCGGCCTTCGCATTGTCGCTCCTCCGGGCACGGAGCATTACGGGCGGCTTTCGGTGCTGGCCCAGTGGCGATGCGCCCCGAAACTTCTCTTTGATGTGGCCCGCACCGCCTTTGTGCCGCCGCCCAAGATCACCTCCACGATTGTGCGCCTCGATCCTTTGCAGGAACCAGTCGCAGAAGCGGAGCTGCCCATGCTGGAGGCCGTCACCGCCGCCGCCTTCGGCCAGCGCCGCAAAATGCTCCGCCAGAGCCTTAAAAGCCTGATGCCGCAGCCAGAAACCCTCCTGGAAGCGGCCGGAATCGCCCCTACGGAGCGCCCGGAGCATTTAACGGTTGCGCAATTTGCCGCTCTCGCGCGACAATTGGCAGGTGTGCGGTTGTAAGAGGTACAACGTATACGTACATCTCCGAGTTGCTGACGCCGCTACACGTCTGGCTATAGTTTCCTAGACGTTAATCGCAGCGAAAGCAGTTCCGGGGTTATATGCCTGCTAAGAGCCAAACCCGCTTGATCTGCACCATGGAACAGCTTCAGTCCTTATTGGCGCTGTCACCCGAGCCGATGCTGGTACTCGAGGCCGATGGCGTGATCGCCGCCGCGAACGACGCGGCCCTGCTGCTGCTTGGCTATATACAATCCGATCTTCTCGGCAAGCCTCTCGATACCATCGTGCCCTCATTCCGGCGCGGGCGTGAAAGCCTGTTCGCCAACCGCACCAGTGGCATGCAGGCTGGCGCGCTCGATCGTCTTGGTAAGGACGTTCCCGTCGAGCTCAGCTTCAACAGCATAACCCAGAACGGCACGGAGCGGGTTGTTTGCATCCTTCACGATATGCGCAAACACGCCGCCGTGACCGATCACCTGCGCAACACCAATGAGGATCTAGAGCGTCGCCTGCGCGCCGCCGACATCGACCTCAAGCGCGCCAACGAACATTTCAAGCTGTTCCTGAAACATGCGCCCGCCGCGATTGCCTTGCTCGACCGGCAGATGCGCTATCTCATCGTCTCCGACCGCTGGCTCACCGACTACGGTTTCACCTCGCGCGATTTGCATGGGCTTAGCCATTACGATGTCTTCCACGACATGCCGGAGCGCTGGCGCGAAACCCATAAGCGTTGCCTCGCGGGTGAGACCATCCGTTCCGACGAAGACAGTTTCACGCGCCGCGACGGCACCACCGAATGGCTGCGCTGGGAGCTGCAGCCCTGGTATGCCAGCGACGGCAAGATCGGCGGCATGCTGATCTATAGCGAGCTGATCACCGCGCGCAAACGCGCCGAACAGGCCTTACTGCAAAGCTATCAGGAACTTGAGCTGCGCGTCAGCGAACGCACCGCCGCCTTACAGGAATTGAAGAACGAAGCCGACCGTGCCAACGCCCAGAAATCCTGGTTCGTCGCCGCCGCAAGCCACGATCTGCGCCAGCCCTTGCAGGCCTCGCTCGCCTATCTTTCCGTGCTGGCCCGCAAGAGCGCGCATTACGACGATGAAGACCTCGCCGACCGGGCCCGCCAGCCCTTGAAAGCGATGAGCGACATACTCGATGTGCTGCTCGATATCTCCGATCTCGAAAGCGGCCATGTGAAGCCCCGGCGCGAGGATTTCTCCATCGCCGAGCTGATCGGACGCGTCGTCGCCAATACCCAGATGCAGGCGATGGAAAAGGGCCTGCGCCTTTCCTATATCCCTGACGATTTCATCGTGCACAGCGATCCCAAGCTCTTGGAACGCATCATCGCCAATTTCGTCATCAATGCCATCCGCTATACCGCCAAGGGACTGATCGGCATTTATTGCGAACAGGTCGGCGACAAGATTTGCGTCTCGGTGACCGATACCGGCATCGGCATTCCCGCCGAAGCCATCGAAGCGATTTTCGAAGACCATGTGCAGCTCGCCAATCCCGCGCGCGACCGCCGCAAGGGCTTGGGTCTCGGTCTCTCCATTGCGAAGCGCATTGCTGACAGCCTTGGCCACCGCATCTCGGTGCATTCCGAGCTTGGTTCCGGCTCGTCTTTCTCCATCGAGCTTCCTGCCGCGGAAAGCCAGTATGTGCCCGTCCCGGCCAAGGCGGAGTCGCCCGCCAGCACGCCGCGCACCAGCGAATATCCTGTGGTGCTTCTGATCGATGATGATCAGGACGTCGCCGAAGCGATGCAGATGCTGCTGCAATCCTATGATTGCGAGACCTATATGGCGGGCACACCCGATGCCGCGCTGGCGATGCTGGAATCCGGTCTGACCCCGGGCCTGATCCTGTGCGACTATCGCTTGCCTGGCGCCAATGGGCTTGATGTCATCCGCACCATTCGCCGCCGCCTCAACAGCAATGTCGCCGCTGTGTTAATGACCGGCGACACAGGTTTGAAGGCGATGCCGGAAGACATGACCAATTGCGCGCTTCTGCATAAGCCGATGGAAGTGGAAGCCTTCTTTGCCGCGATCGCAGGCCTTGATACCCGCGCGAACCGCTTTGCCGAGGCGTCTTGAAGCGTTAAGCTCGCGTTGAGATGAGCGTGTCACGCTCATGCGTCATTCGCGAAAGGCCATTACGATGGGCCACCCCAAATTGGGCGGAGAAGTGTTGCGTAACGCGCAAGAGCGCGCGCAATTGGAACGGCATTGGGAAATCCTCGGCGACGCCAAGCCGCCCAAGCCGCCGCATGGCAAGCACTATCACTATGTTGATGAACTCGCCCGGCTGCAATTCGAGCTTTTGAAGATGCAGGAATGGGTCCGCCTGCAAGGCCTGAAGGTGGTGGTCATTTTCGAAGGGCGCGATGCGGCGGGTAAAGGCGGCGTCATCAAGCGTATTACGGAGTGCCTTAATCCGCGCTCCTGCCGGGTCGTGGCGCTCGCCACCCCGACCGAAAAAGAACGCGGGCAATGGTATTTCCAGCGCTATGTCGAACAGCTTCCGTCCAAGGGTGAGATCGTGCTCTTCGACCGCTCCTGGTATAACCGCGCGGGCGTCGAGCATGTCATGGGCTTCTGCTCCAAGGACGAATACAAGGAGTTTTTGCGCGCCTGCCCGCTCTTCGAAGAGATGCTGGTGCGGTCCGGCATTATCCTGCTCAAATACTGGTTCAGCGTAAATGACGAGGAGCAGGAGAAACGCTTCCTCGAGCGGATGAAGAATCCGATCAAGCGCTGGAAGCTCTCGCCGATGGATATCGAAAGCCGCGAGCGCTGGGTGGAATATTCCAAGGCCAAGGATGTGATGCTGAAGCACACCGACACCAAACTCGCGCCTTGGTATATCGTCGATGCGGATAACAAGAAGCGGGCGCGGCTCAACTGCATCGCCCATTTCCTGCGGCAAATTCCGTATAAGGATCTAAAGCCGATCCAATTCGAACTGCCCGCGCGCCAGCCCGACAACAGCTATAAGCGCCCGAAAAAATCCGATCAGCATTGGGTGCCGGAGCGGTATTGAGAAAACTCCACCCTCCCTTTGAGGGTGGACTATCGCTTTGGGTTTACGAGCGCATGTTGTCATCCCGGACGCGCCCGCCAAGATCGTGTCATCTGGTACAAGGGCGCGATCCGGGACCCACTCAGAAATCTGAACATTGTCGAAGTGGATCCCGGCTCTACGTGCTCTCTGCTTCGCAGCGCGCACTGCGGCCGGGATGACAGTTTGAGTTGATCTCCAAAAGCCCTCAGCCGCCCTTCACCAGCCCATCGACAAAGCTCAAAAGGCCCGGCTGGCGGGTGCGCTTTAAGCGTTCGGCGGCGAGAATGGCCGTCACCTGGGTTTGCGCCACCGCGACATCATCGTTGACCACCACATAATCGTATTCCGACCAGCGGCTGATCTCGTTGGAGGCTTTGGCCATACGCTGGGCGATGACTTCGGGCGTATCCTCGGCGCGGCCACGCAAACGGCGCTCCAGTTCGGCGCGCGACGGCGGCAGAATGAAAACGCTGACCATGTCATCACCGGCGAGCGCCCGCAGCTGCTGCGCGCCCTGCCAATCGATATCGAACAGCACGTCCTGGCCGCTGGCGAGGGCCTCCATCACCGGCTCTTTCGGCGTGCCGTAGTGATTGCCGAAGACTTCGGCGTGTTCGAGGAATTCCTTGTCCTGCACCATGCGCTGAAATTCGCCCAAGCCCACGAAGTAATATTCGCGGCCATGGGTTTCGCCGGGGCGCGGAGAGCGCGTCGTCGCCGAAACGCTCATGGTGAGGTTGGGTTCGGATTTCAAGAGCCCGCGCGACAGGGTGGATTTGCCCGCCCCCGAAGGCGAGGACAACACAAACATCAAGCCACGGCGTTTGATTTCAACGGTCATTTACTACCACCTAATCGTCATGGCTTGACGGGCCATTTTCTTCTTCGTCATGGCCGGGCCTGACCCGGCCATCCATCTTATTACCAGCACCGCCCGGATGGCCGCCTCAAGGGCGGCCATGACGGTCACTCCACATTCTGCAACTGCTCGCGGAACTGATCGATCGCAGCTTTAAGGTCAAGGCCGATACGTGTCAGCGCGATGTCGGTAGACTTCGAGCACAGCGTATTGGCTTCGCGATTGAATTCCTGCGCCAGAAAATCGAGACGGCGGCCCACCGCATCACCCGCGGCGAGCAAACGGCGCGCTTCGGCGACATGGGCATTCAGCCGGTCGATTTCCTCGCGGATATCGGCGCGGGTCGCCAGCATCGCAATTTCCTGTTCCAGGCGCTCGCCCGACACCGTGCCCGGCGTCACAAGATCAGCAAGCTGCTGCTTCAAGCGCTCACGAATGGCGGCGGGCTGGGTGGCGGCGGCCTCACCGGCTTCTGTCGTCAGTCGCGCGATCTCTTCGATCTGGCCGTTCAGAATGGTGGCGAGCTTGGCACCTTCGCTGGCGCGCGCCTTGGCGAGGGCATCAAAGCACTGCGCCAGGGTTTCGAGAATAGCGGCATCGCGTTTCGCAAGTTCCTCGGCATCGGCGAGGATGCCTTCATCCTGCACCAAGACGCCTTTCAGCGCCAAAAGCCCATCGATACGCGCGGGCGGCAGGCCGGTTTCATTCGCCACTTCTTTGGCAATCTTGACGGCGGCAGCAAGCGCGGCAGCATCGACGCGAAGCCCGCGCGCCCCGAGCCCGGCATCGAAATTCAGCGAGGCCTGGATATTGCCGCGCTTGAAACGGCTGTTGGCGAGGGCGCGCGCGCCCGGCTCGATGCTTTCGAAACCGGGTGGCAGACGCAACCGCAGTTCCAGCCCGCGGCCATTGACGCTACGCGCTTCCCAGCGCCAGCGCGCCGTCTCACGCCCGCCGAGCCCTTCGGCAAAACCAGTCATACTGACGAGCGGCATAGAAAGCTCCCTTGATTTGGCCGGAACTTACAGCCTGGCCTCACTAGACAAAAGCCCTACCCTCCCCTTGAGGGAGGGTCGAATTTGCGAAAGCAAATTCGGGGAGGGGTATGTCGCGCCACCAAAGAATATGAGGAGGAACGGGCCGTTTTGGGATGCCATGCTAGTTCCAACACGGAGCTAAGCTTAGCAGACCTCGGCATACCCCTCCCCGAAAAATGCTCTCGCATTTTTCGACCCTCCCTCAAGGGGAGGGTTGAAATCCCGCTTACTTCCCCTGCCCGATATGGATCTTGCGCCAGGCGGCGACGTGGATGTTTTGCTGTTCCACGGTCTCGGCGAAGACATGCCCGCCGGTGCCATCGGCGACGAAGTAAAGGTCCTTCGACTCGATCGGATTAAGCACGGCGGCGATGGCATCCTTGCCGGGATTGCAGATCGGATGCGGCGGCAGGCCCGCGATGACATAGGTGTTGTAGGGCGTCGCCGCTTCGATCTCGGAACGGTTGATACGCCGCCCCAAAGGATAGCCCTTGGTGATGCCGTAAATGATGGTCGGGTCCGATTGCAGGCGCATGCCGATCTTGAGCCGGTTCATGAACACCGAGGCGATATGCGGGCGCTCCGACGGAATGCCGGTTTCCTTCTCCACGATGGAGGCGAGGATCAAGGCTTCCTGTTTGGTCTTGATGGGCAGGTTCGGCGCGCGATTTTCCCACAGCCGATCCAGCACCTCCTTCTGCGCCTTCTTCATCTTGGCGAGGAGGTCTTTGCGGGTTTCGCCGCGCTGGAAAAGATAGGTCTCGGGCAACAGACTGCCTTCCGCCGGCACCGCGCCCGCTTCGCCCAAAAGCACCGGATCATCCTTCACCAGATCATAGGCCATCTGGCTCGTCAGCCCTTCGGCGACGGTGAGCTTATGCTGGATGGATTTGCCTGCGATCAGGATATCCATGATCGCCTTCATCGAGGCGCGGTCGGGGATAGCGTATTCGCCCGCCTTCAGCGCCTTGTTGCGGCCGGTGGCATAAGCGGCAATCGCAAAAACTTCGGGATGATCAGTAACGCCCGCGTCCTTCAAGCTGTCGGCGATCGCCTTGGTGCCGATGCCGGGCTTGATCACGACGATGGTTTCCTTGCCCTCTTTGGCGACAGGTCCCGGCGCAGTGAAAGCGGCATAGCCCCATTCGATGATGCCCGCGATGAGCACACCGACAACGACAACAAACGCGATGAAGTTCTTCATAGGCGCCCCCCACTACGACTTACGGGCGCGCCTCGGCCTATTACGGACGCGCCAGAATCAAGCATGCATTCGTGCCGCCGAAGCCGAAGGAGTTCGACATCACGACATTCACCTCGCGCTTGATGGCTTCGTGCGGCACCAGGTTCAACTTGGTGTCGACGGCCGGATTGTCGAGGTTGATGGTCGGCGGAATAATGCCATCGCGCATGGCGAGAATGCAGAAGATCGCTTCCACAGACCCGGCCGCGCCCAAAAGATGGCCGATGGCCGATTTGGTCGAGCTCATGGGCTTGCCGATCGCGGCATCGCCCAGGAAGCGTTCCACAGCACCGGCTTCGATGCCGTCCGCCATGGTCGATGTGCCATGGGCATTGATGTAATCGATATCCGCAGCCGAAAAGCCCGACTTCTTCAGCGCCATCTTCATGGCACGGAAACCGCCATCGCCGTCTTCGGCCGGCGCGGTGATGTGATAGGCGTCGCCCGAGAGGCCATAGCCCTTCACTTCCGCGTAAATCTTGGCGCCGCGCGCCTTGGCATGCTCGTACTCTTCCAGCATCACCACCCCCGCGCCCTCGCCCATCACAAAGCCGTCGCGGTCCTTATCGTAGGGACGCGAGGCCTTTTCAGGCGTGTCGTTATAGGCGGTGGAAAGCGCACGGCAGGCGTTGAAGCCCGCGATGCCGATTTTGCAGACAGCCGCTTCCGCGCCGCCCGCCAGCATCAGATCCGCATCGTCCAGCGCGATCATGCGGGCCGCATCGCCGATGGCGTGGGCGCCGGTGGCGCAAGCCGTCACCACAGCGTGGTTGGGGCCTTTGAAACCGAAACGGATAGAGGCGTAACCCGAGACCAGATTGATGAGGCGGCCCGGAATGAAGAACGGAGACACGCGCCTTGGGCCTTTTTCGGCCATCAGCAACGTGGTCTCCGCAATTCCTTCGAGCCCGCCGATGCCCGAGCCGATCAGAACGCCTGTGCGCTCTTTCTCTTCCTCGGTCTTCGGCTCCCAACCGGAGTCGGCAACCGCCTGCGCCGCGGCAGCCATGCCGTAGACGATGAACTCGTCCACCTTGCGCTGCTCTTTGGGGTCCATGCCGGAATCAGGATTGAACGTTCCGTTCGTTCCATCACCTTTGGGGACCATGCAGGCGATCTTCGTCGCCAGATCGTCGGTATTGAACTTCTCGATGCGCCGGGCGCCAGACTTGCCCTGGATAAGGCGCGACCATGAGTTTTCCACGTCGCCCGCAAGCGGCGTGACCAACCCTAGCCCCGTCACGACTACTCTACGCATGAGTACCGACTATCTTTTGTTATTTGCCGCTCTGCGCATCGATGAAGGCGACCGCGTCCTTCACGGTGACGATCTGCTCAGCAGCGTCATCGGGAATTTCGATGCCAAATTCTTCTTCGAAGGCCATAACCAATTCGACCGTGTCCAGGCTGTCAGCGCCGAGATCGTCGATGAACGACGCGCCTTCGACGACCTTGTCGGGCTCCACGTTCAGGTGCTCGACGACAATCTTCTTCACGCGTTCGGCAGTATCGCTCATTGGTAGTCCTAAGCCTTTCCTTTGCTCTTCACACCGCGCTTGCATTCGCCTTGGCCTGCGGCACGGGCCCTCACAACACATTTACCGGTGGGGGTCAGCCGTTTCGTAACACAAAGCCTTACGTCCCGCCACAGGCATTAAACTATTGAAAACCCTGTCAGATCATCGCCATGCCGCCATTGACATGGAGAGTCTGGCCGGTCACGTAGGCCGCTTCCTCGCTGGCGAGATAGGCGACCGCACCCGCAATTTCGGCCGGAGACCCCATTCTTTGGGCCGGAATACGCGCCGAAATGGCTTCTTTTTGCTGCTCGTTGAGCACATCCGTCATCGCCGTGGCGATGAAACCGGGGGCGACGCAGTTCACGGTGATTCCACGGGTCGCGACCTCATAGGCCAGCGATTTGGACATGGCCGTGAGACCGCCCTTGGCCGCGGCATAATTACACTGACCGGGGTTGCCGATCGCGCCGACGATGGAAGTCACAGAGATGATCCGCCCCCAGCGCTTTTTCATCATGTTCCGCGTAACGGCGCGGGAAAGACGGAAGGCCGCGGTGAGATCGACCGCGATGACCTGATCCCATTCCTCATCCTTCATGCGCATGGAGAGATTGTCTTTGGTCACGCCGGCATTGTTGACCAGGATATCGATCGGCGCACCGGCAGCGGCTTCCGCCGTCTTGGGCAGCGCTTCGACCGACGCGGGGTCGGAAAGATTGCAGGTGGCGACAAAGGCGCGTTCCCCAAGCTCCGCCTTCAAGGCTTCGAGAGCCTCGGCGCGGGTGCCGGAAAGAACAACGCTCGCGCCCTGCGCATGCAGCGCCTTGGCGATGGCGTTACCGATCCCGCCGGAAGCGCCAGTGATCAGCGCGACCTTGCCGGTCAAATCAAACATTAAAGGGTCCTCGCGAAGGCTTCGATGTCTGCGGGGGTGTCGAGGCTGACGGTCAGAAGATCCTTGTCGATCCGCTTGACCATGCCGGTAAGCACCTTGTTGCCGCCGAATTCGACCGTGGTTTCGACGCCAAAAGAGCGCAAAGCGGCGATGCTTTCGCGCCAGCGCACGCGGCCCGTGACCTGTTCGACCAGAAGGCGGCGCACCGCTTCGGGCTCATTGGTTTCGGCGGCGATCACATTGGCGACAACCGGCGCCTTCAAGGGCGCGATGGTCACGGCGGCGAGCGCTTCGGCCATGGCTTCCGCGGCGGGCTGCATCATCGGGCAATGGAAGGGCGCGGAAACAGCCAGCGCCAGGGCGCGCTTCACGCCCTTCGCCTTGGCAAGTTCGCCTGCGCGATCCACCGTCGCCTTGCGGCCAGAGATCACCACCTGGCCCGGCGCATTGTCATTGGCGACGACGCAGACGGGATCAGATTC
Organism: Rhizomicrobium palustre; assembly: GCF_011761565.1. Lineage (NCBI taxonomy): Bacteria > Pseudomonadati > Pseudomonadota > Alphaproteobacteria > Micropepsales > Micropepsaceae > Rhizomicrobium > Rhizomicrobium palustre. Next base: position 412,943 of record NZ_JAASRM010000001.1, read on the forward strand.
GGTCGCGGCCGCGACGGCTTCTTTGGCCACCTCTTCGGCGAGCGCAATATCGGCGCCGATCAAGGCATACATCCCGCCCTCGCCCACCGGCACGGCGGCCTGCATGGCGCGGCCACGGATTTTAAGGAGCTTCGCGGTATCGGCCAACGTAAAGGCCCCCGCGGCGCAAAGCGCGGAATATTCGCCGAGCGAATGGCCAGCCACGAGGCGGGCATGCTTGGCAACGTCAAGACCGCCTTCTTTCTCCAGCACGCGCAGAACCGCGATGGAGGCGGCCATGATGGCCGGCTGAGCGTTCTCGGTCAGAACCAGATCGGATTCGGGGCCTTCCCACATCAGCTTGGAAAGGTGCTGCGACAGCGCTTCGTCGACCTCTTGGAAGACCTCGCGCGCAGGCGCGAAAGCCTCGGCCAGCGCCTTGCCCATGCCGACAGCCTGGCTGCCCTGTCCCGGAAAAATGAAAGCCCGCGTCATACGCGTCCTTAAGATTTGCAGCCGCAAGCGAAGCGGCGAATGGGGGCGACACAAATCAAGGGCTGGAAGCTAAGTCAAGCGCGTCCAGAGGGTTGAAAGCTGAACTTGGCTAACGCGGACCAGAAATCCGGGCTTCATGACGCAGAATCATCCCTGCGCGCGGCCTGGGAGAGGGTGTCATTGCCATAAGCGGCCAGAAATACCCCCGTGATCCGCTTGGCTTCCCGTTCCAACGCCTCCGGTGCAACCTTTTCGACGGCATTCCACAACCTTTGAGTGTGAAGATTGCCCGCGGCGAGATCCAGGAAGCTTTCGGCGGCTTCTACTGGATCGCACAGACGCAACGTCCCATGCGCCATAGCCTCGGCGAAATAATGGGCGAGTCTCTCCGCCCCGCGCCGCACCGAGAGCTCATAGGTCTGTTTGCCCATCTCCGGGAATCGCCCCGCCTCGGCGATGATCAGGCGGTAGCCCGCGATGATGGTGTCGGACAAAAGCCCGTGGAGACAGCGGCGCACGAAATCCTGAAACGCGGCGGCGGTCGGCTCGAAAGAGAGCTGTGTCTTGAAAATCTCGTCATAAAGCTGCTGCGTCTCGCGATCGGTCACCGCGATGAAGAGCTCTTTCTTCGATGGAAAGTAGCTGTAGAGCGTGGCTTTCGATCCACCGACCTCGGCTGCGATGCGCGACATCGAGGTGCCCGAATAGCCATCCTGCAAGAAGGCTTCGCGGGCGATATCGAGAATGGCCGCGCGCCGTTCGTCGGGCGTCAGCTTGCGGCTTTCGGAAAGAGTGGGCTTGCGCCCTTCGACCATAACCATGACAGCCTTTTAACGGGCAAAGCCATCCTTGCGGTAGCCCTGCGGCACGCCGTTGCATTGACTTTGGCGCCGCAGATGATGTACTGTACCGTACAGTTGAAGGTTTGAATAGCTTTTGGAACGAACCTTCCTACGAGATACCGGCTCCAACAAGCCGGTCATTGCAAGGGCGGCGGCGATATTATCCCGCCATGGCACGTTTCCCCCAAAAAAACTGGCCTAGCCGCCCTTGCGATTTCTTTCGAACGCTCCCCCCTTTCCCGATTTGTCATGGCCCGCGACTGCGGGCCACCCAGGTCTCGCGGCTTTGCCCTTCCAGGAAAGGCCTGATTTTTCAGTGACTGGAATTGGGCAACACAATCTGGATGGCCCGCAGTCGCGGGCCATGACAATTGGGGCATAGAAGCCTCCTCATAGGGGGAGAGGTTTTACGCCCTCGCCGCCCTGCTCAGCGCATCATTGCCAAAGGCCGCGAGGAAGGTGTTCGCGATGCGCCCCGCCTCGGCAAGGATCATCGCCTCAGGCACCATGGTCACCACATTCCACACCCGCTTATCGCGCAGGAGCCCGCTTGCGAGCGCGATGAAATGCTCGGCGGCATGGGCGGCGTTGCAGCGGCGCAAATACCCCTCATCTATCGCGCGCGCGAAATAGGCGGTGAAGCGCACCACGCCCCGCTCCAGCGCCATAGCGTAAGCGGTATGACCGATTTCCGGAAAGCGGCCCGATTCGGCGACGATCAGGCGATAGGATTCCACCATCTCATCCTCCAGCATGGCGCCCAGCATCCGGCGCGCCAGATCGATGATGCGGGTTTTGAAATCGGCCCCAGCCGCCTCGGTTCCGAACACCGCATCAAGCAGCCGCGCCGTCTCGCGATCCGTGACCGCGACGAAGAGATCTTTCTTGGAGGGGAAGTGGTTATAGAGCGTGGTCTTGGAGCCGCCGAGTTCGCCCGCAATGCGCGACATCGAGGTGCCCGCATAGCCATCGCGGATGAAAAGGCGATGCGCCACATCGAGGATGAGGTCATGGCGCGCCTCCGAGCTGAGTTTCTCGCCGTCTTTCCCTGTAAACATGCCGCTGCCTTACCCGACGAGAATTTCTTGACTCTCGCGCGTTCCTGGTATTCGTACCGTACTGTATCGTACACAATCCGAGGTCTCCATGTCACGGGCGAAGTCTTCGGTACTCCAGGCGATTCTCGTCGGCTCGAGTCTGACGCTGACGGCTTGTGTGCCCGATCTTGGCCCCCGCCCCGAACTTGCCACCCCTGCGAAATTCGACAGCGCGCAAAGCCTCTCCGCTGAGACCGCGGCCTGGCCAGAAAACGCGTGGTGGAAATCCTTTGGCGATGCCGCGCTCGATCAGTTGATCGCCGACGCGCTGAAAGACTCGCCCGATCTGAAAATGGCCGCCGCGCGCGTCAAAGCCTCCGAAGGCGTGGCCGATGTTTATGGCTCGCTGTTGTGGCCGACGGTGGAAGGCAATGCCACCTTCATGGAGACCGAGATCACGCAGAACATCGGCTTTCCCGCGATGTTCCAGCCCTATCTGCCCAAGGGCTTTCATAACGCCGCGCTTTTGACGCTCGGCATGCAGTACCAGCTCGATCTTTTCGGGAAGAACCGCGCCAATTTCGCCGCCGCCCTCTCCACCGCCGAAGCCGCCAAAGCGGAGCAAGAAGAAGCGCGCCTGCAAATCTCGGCGGGCGTTGCCGCGCTTTATGCCGCCCTGACCCAGATTGAAGCCGATGGCGCCACCGCCGATGAGGCCATCCGCATACGGAGCGAAAGCCTGACGCTCGTGGAAAAACGTTTCGCGGCGGGACTGGAAAACGAAGCCAGCCGCTCGCAGGCCCGCGCTCTTGTGGAAGCTGCCAAGGTGCAGAAGGAAGCGGTGAATGCCGCCAATGCCCGCGTGCGCCATGCCATCGCCGCGTTGATTGGCAAGGGCCCCGATTACGGGCTTCAAATCAAAGTCATGCGCGCCCATCCCTTGCGCTCGTCGGGCCTGCCGCAAAAACTGAGCCTTGATCTTATCGGACGCCGCCCAGATCTCGTCGCCGCGCGCGCTTATGCTGAAGCCGCCGCCAAAGGCATCGATGCGGCAGAGGCCAATTTCTATCCCAATATCGATCTCACCGGGCTTTATGGCTTTGGCACGCTGGATGCGAAATCGCTGCTGAAATCCTCCTCCGAGATGGCAGGCATAGGCCCGGCCTTGCGGCTTCCCATTTTCGATTATGGCCGCAACACCGGCATCTATCGCGCGGCGGGCGCCAAATACGAGGCCGCGGTGGCGCTCTATGACAAGACGCTCGGCAATGCTTTGCGCGATGTCGCGGACGCCTATTCCAACCGCAAGGCGCTGGAAGGCGAACTCAGCCACGCCCGCAACGCCCTATCGGAAAGCGAGAACGCCTATCGCGTCATCCGCACCCGCTATCAGGCGGGCATGGCGCGCTACCTCGATGTCCTCGCGGTGGAAGACCGCCTCTTGGTGCAGCGCATGGCCGTGGCCGATTTCGAAGCGCAAGCCTTTGCCTATGACATTGCCCTGATCCGCGCCCTTGGTGGCGGATATAGCGCGAAGATGTGAGACCCATCATGGCCGACCAAAATCTTTCCGGCGCCCGCAAAACCTATTTCGCCTGGTTCGGTATCGGCATTGCCGTGCTGGCGGTAATCGCGATCGGCTATTGGTGGCTGGTGGCGAGCAATTACGTCTCCACCGAAGACGCTTACGTGCAGGTCTCCTCCGCGCAGGTGACGCCTCTTACCAATGGCCGGGTACAAGAGGTGCGGGTGCATGACAGTGAGGAGGTGCACCAAGGCGATGTGCTGGTGGTGATCGATCCCGCCGACGCCAAGCTCACGCTTGCGCAAGCTGAAGCCGCGTACGGCGCGATGACCCGCAAGGTGGAAACCTATTTCGCGGCGGCTGAAGCACGCCGGGCCGATTATCTGCGCACCAAGCTTGATTACGAACGCCGCCTGAAAATCCAGGGCACCGGCGCGATGTCGAATGAAGAATTCACTTCCGTCCGCGCCGCTTATGAAGCCGCCAAGGCCGCATTGGGCGCTGCCGAGGCCTTAACCCGCAACACCGATGTCGCCCATCACCCCGAAGTGCTGGCGGCGGCAGCGCAGCGCGATACCGCAAAACTCAATCTGGAGCGTACCGTGATCCGCGCGCCCGTCACCGGCATCGTGGCGCAGAGGAATATCCAGGTCGGCCAGATGGCGGCGGCGGGCCGCCCGGTGATGACGGTCGTTCCTGTCGCCGATGTTTATGTCGAAGCCAATTTCAAGGAAGACCAGCTCGCCCATGTGAAGAAAGGCCAGCCGGTCACGCTGATCAGCGATCTTTATGGCTCCAGCGCGAAGTTCCACGGCACTGTTGCCGGGCTTGGCGGCGGCACTGGCGCGGCCTTCGCGATCATTCCGGCCCAGAACGCCACCGGCAATTGGATCAAGGTGGTGCAGCGCATTCCGGTCCGCATCACGCTCGACCGCGATGAGCTGAAGGCGCATCCCTTGCGCGTCGGCCTCTCCATGAAAGCCACCATCGACGTGTCGAACTGAGGCCATGAGCGCGGGCGGCAAAAAAGAACCTTCGGGGTTTGTCCTCGTCGCCATTGTGCTGGTGCTGGCGATGGCGAACTTCCTCGCCATTCTCGACATCACCATCGTCAATGTGCTGGTGCCGCAGATCGCGGGCGGCCTCGCGGTCTCTTCCGCCGACGGGACTTGGGTGATCACCGCCTATGCCGTCGCCGAAGCAATCATGGTGCCGCTGACCGGCTGGCTCGCCGAGCGTTTTGGCCCCGTCAGGGTGTTTGTCACCGGCATTTTCGGTTTCGGCATTGTCTCGGTGTTGTGCGGCCTTGCCACCAGCCTGCCGATGCTGATCGTCTTCCGCATCCTGCTCGGCATGTGCGGCGGGCCGCTGATCCCGCTCTCGCAAACCCTCCTCCTGAAAGTCGTGCCGCAGAAGCATGAGGTCGCCGCCCTCGCCGTCTGGTCCATGACCACCATTCTCGCCCCTGTCGCGGGGCCAGCGCTGGGCGGCATCATCGCCGATCAATGGAGCTGGCCTTGGGCCTTCCATTTCAAGCTGCCGCTGGCTTTGCCGCTCGCCGCGCTCGCCTGGTATGTGCTCAAGGACCATGAAATGCCCACGATGAAATCCCGCGTCGACTTCGTCGGCCTTGGCCTGTTGGTGCTCTGGGTCGGCGCATTGCAGATCATGCTCGGCAATGGCCAGAACATGGATTGGTTCAATTCCGATTTCATTGTCGCGCTGCTGGTCACCACCATTCTCGGCTTCATCGCCTTTGTGATCTGGGAGATGACCGATACCAATCCCATCGTGAATTTACGCGTCTTCGCCAACCGCTCCTTCTCAGTCTCGATGGTGGTGATCGCGCTCGCCTACGGCGCCATGTTCGGCGCGGTGGTGCTGGTGCCGCTCTGGCTCCAGAACATTCAGGGCTACACCGCCACCCTTGCCGGCTATAACACCGCCTTCGCAGGCATCTTCTCGGTGATCCTGGCACCCATCACCACCAAGCTGATGACCAAATTCGATCACCGCCTGCTCATCATGGTGGGGCTGCTCTTCTGCGCCGGCTCATCCTTGATGCGCATCTTCTTCAATGGCGAGATGACCTTCGAGATGCTGCTCTGGCCGCAAGTGCTGCAAGGTCTTTCTTTCCCGCTGATCATCATTCCCTTGATGGACATGTCGGTCAGTTCCCTGCCGCCGAAGGATACTGCCGCCGGCGCGGGCCAGTTCAATTTCATCCGGACCCTGTCGGGCGCCATCGCCACCGCTGTGGTGGTCGCCGCCTGGGAGAACGCCATCAAATGGAACAAGGCGGTTTTGGTCAGCCGCGTTCGGCACGGCCAGGACATGATGGCGGCTTTACAGGCAGGTGGCTTCACTGAACAAAAAGCGCGCAGCCTCTTTGACCTGGGCGTGCTGCAACAAGCCGCGCAGCTAGGCACCAACCAGACCTTCCTCGCCATCGGCGTGGTGTTATTGTTCACCGCAGCCGCTGTCTGGATCGCGCCCAAGCCGCCACGTCATGCGAATGGGAAACCTCCAGTGGGGCATTAGTCCGCACACTGGGGGACGTATGTACGACATCCTGAAGGACTTCCTGGAGCGCCCCGAACCGTTTTCGGTCTATACGGCCGAAGATTTGTGGACGGATGAGCATATCTCCGAGCGCATGCTGCATCACCACTTGGATCCCGCGACCGATCTAGCCTCGCGCCGCCCGGAAAGCATCGACCGGCTGGTGCGCTGGATCGAATCCCGCCTCGGCCTTGCGGGGCAGCGCATTTGCGACCTTGGCTGCGGGCCTGGGCTTTATACCGAGCGGATGGCGATGTATGGGGCGAGTGCCTGCGGGGTGGATTTCTCCGAACGCTCGCTTAATCACGCCCGCTGGTCGGCGGCGGCCAAGCGGCTGAAGATCACCTATCACAAGGCAAATTACTTGAACGACGCGCTGCCCGGCTCCCAGCATGTCGTGACCTTGATCTATGGCGATTATTGCGCCCTCTCGCCGGGGCAGCGTCGCCATCTTTTGAAGCGTGTGCACGACATGCTTTTGCCGGGCGGGCATTTCGTCTTCGATGTCTTCTCGCGCGCCCAATTCGGACCTGTGGAAGAAGAATTTGTCTGCGAGCGAAATCTGATGAACAGCTTCTGGGCCGAGGGCGATTACATCGGCTTCAAGGTCACCCACCGCTATAACGAGATATATCTAGGCCTCGACCGCTATCTCATTGTCGAGCCGGGGCGCCAGCGCCAGATCTATAACTGGATGCAATATCTCTCGCCGCATCAGGTCGAGCTTGAGCTGAAACAAGCCGGGCTCACGCCGGTCGAGATTTTTGATCTCAACACCGGCGCCGGCTGGATCGAAAAAGCCCTGCCGTTCGGGGTGCTGGCAAAGCGGGGCTGATCCTAATCTCGTCATGGCCGGGCTCCGACCCGGCCATCCATATAGAAGCCACTCCAGCACATTTAATGTGCCAGATTTCCACGCTGTCTGGATGGCCGGGCCGGAGCCCGGCCATGACGAATAAGAAGATGCGCCCTTAAACCGCCACCGCGTGCACGGCTTTGCTTTTGGCGAGGTAGCTGTCGAACACGGACGCCACCAGGCGCACGGCGGCGCGGGCGGTTTGCGGCACCTTGAGCACCGCGCCATCGACCACCACAAAGCCTTCCTGGATCAGCGGGGCAAGTGCCTCCATCTCAGCCGGGAAATCGCCCGTAGACTTGCCGAAAGCGCTGAGATCGACCTCTAGGAAACACATCAGCTTTTCGATGATGCCACGGCGGAGCTTGTCGTCTTCCGACAGCGCGATACCGCGCGCCACCGGCAATTCGCCCGCTTCCACATCCTTGCGCCATTCGGGCACTTCGGGCTTGTTCTGCACATAGCCTTGCGGCAGCGCGGAGATGGAGGACGCCCCCAGCCCGATCAGCGCCGGCGCGTCATCGCTGGTATAGCCCTGGAAATTACGTTGCAGGCTGCCGTCCTTCATGGCGATGGCCATGGAATCTTCCGGCACCGCGAAGTGATCGAGCCCGACCGCGACATAGCCCGCCGATGACAGCAGCGAATGGGCGAGCTCGAACTGCTCGAAACGCTCTTCGGCCTGGGGCAACGCGTCTTCCGGGATGAGCTGCATGTGCTTCTTGAAATGGGGCACATGGGCATAGCCGAACACCGCGAAACGCTGCGGCTTCAAAGTGAGCGCAAGTTCAATGGTGCGCGCGACATTCGCGTTGGTCTGATGCGGCAAGCCATAGATGAGATCGATGTTGAGCGAAGCAACGCCCGCCGCGCGCAAGGCATCCACCACCGCCTTGGTCTCATCATAAGGCTGAATGCGGTTGATCGCCTTCTGCACTTTGGGGTCGAAATCCTGCACCCCGATGGAGGCGCGGTTCAGCCCGCATTCAGCGAGCGCCGTGATCATCTCCTGTTTCATGCCGCGCGGATCGATCTCCACCGCGAATTCCGCATCAGGGGCGAAATCGAAAGCCTCGTCGAGGGCCTTCTTCACCTTGCGCACATCATCGGGCGCCAGCATGGTCGGCGAACCGCCGCCCCAATGCAGATGCGTGACCTTGTGGCCCTTCACGAGAGGACCCATCGTGGCGATCTCGGCGAGCAGGTTCTGCAAATAGGACTGCACCGGCGAATAACGGTTCACCACCGTCGTATGGCAGCCGCAGAACCAGCACAGCGTGTCGCAGAACGGAATGTGCAGATAAAGCGAGAGCGGCAGGCCTTCAGGCAGATTGGCCAGCCACTCGCGCATGGTTGCACTCGTCACACCGGGATGGAAATGCGGCGCGGTGGGATAAGAGGTGTAACGCGGCACGCGTGCAGAGAAGAGATCGACTCGAGTGTTCATCATCAGGCCATTACGAAGCTGAGGTTTATTGATATCACGCACTGCGTCTGAACGTATAAGACATAGCGCGTAGGCGGCGTTTTTCTTGACTTTTGCCGTAGATAGTGCATACTAATACTCACCTAGCTCGCCGGTTCCCGGCGACGCAAAAGGTGCAAAGGACGGGCCCGCCCGCCGGGCCGGTCGACCCATTTGGCTGCGAGCCGGGGTCTTGATAGGGCGCTGCCTTTCGCGACAGCGCCCGCACCTTTTGTAGGGGTATAGAAATCATTCCGACAGCTTAGCGCAGACGACACCGGGATTCCTATCCCTGGTTTCGCGTGTGATGCGCAAGATGGAGTTGGGATGTGCACGCGGCTTTCCTCCCCCGCGTTGCGAGGGCGACAGAACTGGGAAATTGCGGAGAAAGCGGGGGCGGAAAGACGAGTGGCTTACGCCGCCGCGATGGCCGCTTCGGTCAGCATGGGCAGGTAGATGGTGAAGACCGTTCCCTGCCCCGCCAGCGAGCGGACATGGCAGCAACCCTGGTGGGAATCGACCACGCCATGCACCACAACAAGCCCCAGGCCGGAACCTTTGCGCCGTCCTTTGGTGGTGAAGAAGGGCTCGAAGATGCGATCCATCACTTCGGCGGGAATGCCATGGCCGTTATCGGAGACCCGCACATAGCAATAGCGCCGCGTGGGATCGATGGAGCCCAAAATCCGCTCCTCCGGCGGCAGCGCATGGGCTTTCAACACCATGAGCTCGTTGTGCTCGGCCAGCCCCGCCGAAATCACGATACGGCCCGCTTCGCCTTCACAGGCATGTATGGCGTTAACGGCAAGGTTCTGCACAAGCTGCAAAAGCTGGGCGGCATTGCCATCCACCGGCAGGGCATCCTTGGGCAGCGCCAGCGATACCGTGGCGGGCGTCTCGCTGTCGCTCGGCACGACATCAAGGCTGGTGGAGAGAAGCTGGGTCAGATCCAGCGGCGTGCGCTCCACCGAGGCGGTCCGGGCAAAGCCAAGAATTTCATCGGTCAGCGACTTGCCGCGCTTGCACACGCCCAGAATGCGCTCGGTGAGGTTGCGCTCCATGGCGTTGTCCGGCTCGGAGACGGCCGCTTTCTTTTCCAGAAGCCGCGCTTGGTTCTGAGCGAGCCCCAGGATCGCGCCGAGGATATTGTTGAAGTCATGCGCGATGCCCGCCGCCATCTGTCCCATGGCTTGCAGCTTGGCGCTTTCCTTTACCTGCTCTTCCAGGCGTTTGGCCTCCGCCAAAGCGGCGTTGCGGGCGGTGACATCTTCCACCCGCACCAGCACTTCACCGCCGGGCAAGCGGGCGCGATAAAGCTCGTAATCATGGCCCGCCAGGGTGATGGCACGATCATCCTTCTCGGCATGCAGAGGCTCGAGCACAAAAGGCAGAAGCGGCACATCACCGGTGCTTTGGGGCGAAATCGCGCGCGCCGCCGCATTGGCATATTCCACCGCACCATCCTGGCCGAGCACGAAAATGCCCTGGCTGACGCGATCCAGCCGCTCCAGCGTGCGCTGATTATAATCGAGGGCGAAGATCAGAGCGACAACCTGGGCCACCGATTTGGCGAAGGTAATCTCGCGCTCGCTCCAGGCATGGGGCGTGGGCGAGGAAATGATCAGCGAGGCCACCACATCGCCGCGATAGGCCGCCGCCACATGCAGCACGGCGCGGATATTGTAGCGCGCGAAATACTCCCGCCCGGGCTGAAAATCCGGCGCGGTCATGACATCCTCGGCAACGGAAACAAGGTCATTGCCGAGAAGGCTCGGATAGACATTCTCGATACAAGGGGGCGGTTCGGTGCCCTTGAGGTGACGGTTCACGCGCTGGTCATAGATATCGTGGAAGCGAAATCCCTGCCCGCCCTCTTCGATACGCCCTACGCAAGCCCTGGGATGGCCCATAACCCCGGCGGTCCATTCGGTAATGATCTCCAGCCGCTGGTCCAGGGATTTGTCGGAGGAGAGCGCCAGCCTGGTGATCTTGCGCAGCGCCTCCTGATGGGCGGCAAGCTCGCGATCGCTGGCGGCAATTTCAGAGCGGGTCCCCAACATGCGCTGCAGCATGGCGGCGACCACCACGATCACCACCAGCCCGAACACGCGCGACGAAATGATTTCGGGCAGGGGCCTTTGCGCCTCCCCCCCCAGGAAAGGCGCCAGAATGGTGAGTGCGGCGCCAAGCCCAGCACTCCACCACATTGGGCGGGCACCAAACGCCGCCGCGGCGGCGATCACCAGCCCATAGGAAGCGCCATCGGCAGCGCCTCTCAGAGGCGTCATGTCGAGGAGGAATATGAAGCCAGAGGAGAGCAGGATTCCCACCCCCACTAACCGGCTTTTGGTCTCGTTCTGCGGCCGCCACATTGCTTTGGTCCCGGCCCCCAACATGGAGATATTCTAGCATTACTGCCGGTAAAGTTGAAATTATTCTTAGTCGGTATCATGGTTTTTCAAATACCATTATTACAAGAAATTGCCGCGACTGCCCCGACTTGGGGCATTTGGAGCCATCGCTTGCCCCCGGGGGCCCTTTCGGCTATACGCCCGCCCTTCGTGGCTTCGGTCGCGGGAGGGCCATCAGTTTCCTAAACTGAGGGCCATGCCGGATGGTCCGGTTTCCTGCGAGCCAATGCACTTTCGGGCTTAACCCGGCCCTGGTGCACCGCAGCCCTACAAGGGAACGCGAGAATGGCTCTTTATGAGCATCTCCTGATCGCGCGCCAGGACATCAGCGCGCAGGCGGTTGACGCCCTTGCTACCCACCTCAAAACCATCGTCGAAGGCGAAGGCGGCAAGGTCGAGAAGCAGGAATATTGGGGTCTTCGTGGCCTCGCTTACCGCATCAAGAAGAACCGCAAGGGGCATTATGTGCTCCTCAACATCAACGCCCCTGCCAAGGCCGTGATCGAGCTGGAACGTCAGCTCAAGATCAACGAAGACGTCCTGCGCTTCCTGACCGTGAAGGTCGAAGCGTTCGAAGTGTCTTCGAACAAGGCGCGTCGTGACGACCGCGCCGACAAGCCGGAAGCCGAAAACACTGAGGAGCTGGTCTGATGAGCTTTGGTGGACAAGGCGGCGGCGAGCGCCGCGAACGTAGTGGTGGCGATCGCGAAGGCGGTCACGGCGGAGCCGGCGGTCAGCGCCGTCCCTTCTTCCGTCGTAAGAAGACCTGCCCCTTCTCGGGCGCGAATGCCCCGAAGATCGACTATAAGGACGTGAAGCTGCTGCAGCGCTTCATTTCCGAGCGCGGCAAGATTGTGCCGTCGCGCATCACGGCGGTCTCCGCCAAGAAGCAGCGCCTGCTCGCCAATGCGATCAAGCGCGCCCGCTTCATGGCGCTGCTCCCCTATGTGATCGACTGAGGGAGACACGACCAATGCAAGTGATCCTGCTCGAACGCGTCGAAAAGCTCGGCCAGATCGGCGACGAAGTGAAGGTGAAGGACGGCTTTGCCCGTAATTACCTGCTTCCGCAGAAGAAGGCCCTGCGCGCGACCAAGGCGAACCGTGAATACTTCGCCACCCAGAAGGCGCAGATCGAGGCCAACAACCTCGAGCGCAAGAAGGATGCCGAAGCCGTTGCCGTGAAGCTGAAGGACCAGGTGTTCGTCCTTCTGCGTCAGGCCGGCGACCGTGGCCAGCTCTATGGCTCGGTCTCCCCGCGCGATATCTCCGACATCATCACCAATGGCGGCTTCACCGTCGCCCGCACCCAGGTCCCGCTGGATAAGCCGATCAAGACCATCGGCCTGTTCCCGCTGACCGTCGTGCTGCATCCCGAAGTGCGCGTGAGCGTGACGATCAACGTCGCCCGCACCGAGGAAGAAGCCGAACGTCAGGCCCAGGGTGAGGACGTGCTGGCCGAGAAGACCGATGCCGAGGAAGCTGTGGCTGCCGCGGAAGAAGTCTTCGAAGAAGGCGCCGGCCTCAACGACGAAGAAGCGGTGGAAGAGTAAACTTCCCTCCGTCATGGCCGGGCTTGACCCGGCCATCCAGAATAGAAAAGGCCCGGAGCAATCCGGGCCTTTTTGTTTACATATATCCCTACACTCCCCTTGAGGGAGGGTCGAAATTTATCGCGAGCGGTAGCGAGCGGAAATTTCGGGGAGGGGTATGCCGAGGCGCACCCACGCACACCACCTCTCAGAACAATTCCGAACGCACCGCCTGCCTGCAGCCTCCTGTAAACGGCACGACATACCCCTCCCCGAAATTTGCTTTCACAAATTTCGACCCTCCCTCAAGGGGAGGGTAAAATCAGGCTACTTCCCCGCCCTCGTCTTCGCACGCGTTTCGAAAAAGCGTTCGCCGGGGGCGACGGTTTGGGCGGAGGTCTCTAGCGTCTGCGCGGGCGAATAGGCGGGGTAATCGACATAGCCTTTGGCGCCACCGGTATAGAAGGTGGCGCGATCCGCTGCCGCCAGCGGCGCATGGCTTTCGAAGCGCGCAACGAGATCGGGATTGGCGATATAGGCGCGCCCAAACGCCACCAGATCGGCATAGCCTTCTTCCAGCGCGCGATTGGCGCTTTCCTGGCTGTAATCGACGCCCGCGATGATGGTGCCGTGATAGAGCGGGCGGAAATAGGCCGCCACCGAAGGCGCAAAGAGCTCTTTGGGCAGATGCTCATGCGCATTGGTCGGCTCGGTGATGTGCAGATAGCCAATCGGCGAAGCATTGATGCGCGCCACGATATGGCGATAGACGGCCAAGGTCTCGTCATCGAACAGCACACCCGCAAAACCATCCGCAGCCGGATTAAGCTTCAGCCCGATACGGTCGGCGGGAAATTCCTGGCGCACCGCTTCGATCACCTCGAACAAAAAGCGGGTGCGGTTTTCGATCGAGCCGCCATACCGGTCTGTGCGCTTATTGGTGCTGGCCGATAAGAACTGCTGGATGAGATAAGCATTGGCGCCATGCAGCTCCACGCCATCAAAGCCCGCCGCCGCAGCGCGCGCCGCAGCCAGACGAAAATCCTGCACGATGGCGGCAACCTCTTCGGTTTCCAGCGCCCGCGGCGTCACGGTCGGCTTGAAGCCGTCCTGTGTGTAAGCCTTGGTTTCGGGATTGATTGCCGAGGGCGCCACCGGCAATGCGCCACCGAGCAGATCAGGATGCGAGATCGCGCCGACATGCCAAAGCTGGGCGAAGATGCGCCCGCCCGCGGCATGGATCGCGGTCGTCACCTGTTTCCAGGCCTCAGCCTGCTCGGCCGTATACATCCCCGGCACATTGATAAAGCCGATACCCTGTGTACTGACGAAGGTGCCTTCGGAGATGATCAGCCCCGCCGTGGCGCGCTGGGCATAGTATTGCGCGGTCAACCCCGTGGGCAGATTGCCGGGATTGTCGGCGCGGTTGCGCGTCATCGGCGCCATCACCACGCGGTTGGGAAGTTCGAGGGAACCAAGTTTGTAGGGGGACAGAAGCGCTTGAGACATGGGACTCTCCTTCAAGAGATGAATGGGTTCAGACGGAAGCAACGCGGCGGCGGGGCGTGGCTTCGACCACAGCCGCCAAAGCGGTGAGTGCGAGGGCGAAAGCGGCGACACCGCCCCAGCCCGCGGCGCTGTACGCTGCACCAGCCGCGGCCGAGCCGAGTGCGCCGCCGAGAAACATGCCGCTCATGAAAAGCGTGTTGAGGCGGGCGCGGGCTTCGGGCCGCAAGGCGTAGATGATGTGCTGGTTGGAGATCAGCGCGCCTTGCACGCCGAAGTTCAAAAGCGCGACGGCGAGAACCAGACCGGCGATGGAGTTCCAGAAAGCCAGCACCGCCCAAGCGACCGCCGCGAAAGCAATGCCGAGCACCACCAAGGTTTTGGGGCCGCGTGTATCGGCCATGCGTCCGGCCAAAGGCGCTGCGGCCACGCCGACAATACCAACCAGACCGAACAGGCCCGCCGCATCGGCGCCGAGGCCAAAGCGCGGCTCTTGCAGATGCAGTGCCAGCGTCGCCCAAAGCGAAGAGAAGGCCGCGAACAGGCTCGCCTGCACCAGCGTGGCTTTACGCAAAGCGGGTTCCTCGCGCCAGATATGGCCGAGCGAGGCGATCACGCTCTTATAGCGCTGACGGCTCGCGGCATGATCCTTCGGCAGCATCAGCGCCATCAACAACGTGCCCAGCAGCGTCACCGGCACGCCCAGCCAGAACATCAGCCGCCAGCCGCCATGGGCGCCTACCAGCCCCGCCAAGGTCTGGCTGAGGAGGATGCCGCCCAGAAGCCCGGCCATCACGCTGCCGACGGTCTTGCCGCGCGTATGCGGGCTCGAAAGATGCGCCGCCAAAGGAATGATGTGCTGCGCGCCGGTGGCGCCGATCCCGACCAAGAGGCTCGCCGCGATCAGCCACCCCGCGGAGGGCGCCAAAGCGGCAGCAGCCAGCGCGACCGCCAAAAGCAGGAATTGGCCCAGGATCAGTTTGCGCCGGTCCTGCAGATCGCCCAGCGGCACCAGAAGGAAAAGCCCCGCCGCATAACCCAGCTGGGTCACGGTCGGCACCAGCTTGATCAGCGGGCTATGAAAACTCGCCCCCAACAGGCCCAGCATCGGCTGATTGTAATAGATCCCGGCCACCGAGATGCCGCTGGCGAGCGCCATGGCGAAGGTCAGGCGGGGCGTAATCTGCGAAGGTTGCTGCATGGCGGGCGGCCTCTGGTTTTTGACGATCCAGAGCTACCACCCTATCGGTTTCTGCAATATACATGCGAAACGCAGTGCCAGTGTAACGGATTACGCAATAATGAACACGGAAGACGTGGCGGTGCTGGTGGCGGCGGTGGCGGCAGGCAGTCTGGCGGCGGCCGCGCGGCGCCTCGGCATCACCCCCATGGTGGCGACACGGCGGCTCGCCGCGCTGGAACGCGAGCTGGGTGTCCGGCTGATGCAGCGCACCACCCGCTCGCTGTCGCTGACGCCCGAAGGCGAAAGCTTCCTGCCCTTCGCCCAGTCGCTGGTGGAGAATGACGAGGCGGGCCGTGCGGTGCTGCGCAGCTCCACCTTGGGCGCTTCGGGGCTGTTGCGCGTCACCACCTCGCTCGCCTTTGGCCGCAAAGTTCTGGCGCCGATGATCCCGCGCCTCCTCGCCGCGCATCCCCATCTTCGCGTCGATCTCGAAATGACCGATCACCAAGTCGATATCGTCGCCTCGGGCACTGATCTTGCCATCCGCATCGCGCGGCTGAGAGATTCCAGTCTGATCGCGCGCCGCATTGCGCCTTCGGCCCGCATCTTATGCGCCGCGCCCTCTTACATCGCCGCGCGTGGACGCCCCAGCCGCTTGGAGGAATTGCTCGGCCATGATTGCCTCGCCCAAACCGGCACCACCCATTGGACCTTTCGCCAGGATGGCCGCGAACAGCGTGCCCGCGTGATGGGCCGCTTCACCTCCAACGCCATCGAGGGGCTGCATGCGGCCTGCCTGGGCGGCGCCGGCATCGCGCTCCTCTCCGAATGGAATGTGCGCGAGGATATGCGCGACGGTCGCCTCATCGAGATCACCCTTGCCGATGCCGTACCCGACGATCTTTCCATCTGGGCCGTCTACCCCACCACCAAACAAGTCCTGCCCAAACTGCGCATTTTCGTGGCGGCGCTCGAAGCGGAATTGGCGACCGCCTCCGCAAAATGAAAAGGCCCAGAAAAACCGGGCCTTTTTTTTCAACCAAATCACCAGCTGAAGCCAACGCCGACACGACCCTCAGCATATCGGCTTTGTGACGTGCTTATCGCAACACCGGCGTTCACATCCCAGCCGCCCGACACATGCGCGTAATTCAACCCCATCGCACTCTGTCCCTGCACCGTAGCCATATTGATGCCAAGCCTATTGGTCTTGCCTTCGGCCGGCGCTACAGCCACAAGCGCCGAGGCCAATGCCGACCCGATCCAGGCGTGCTTTTCGGTTTCCCGCTGGGCCACCACCAAACTCGCGACTTGATTGCTGATAATCGCCAGATCTTTGGTGACGGCAGCCATTTGCGCATTTAACGCAGTATTCTGTCCCTGCAGGTTCAAGATGGCCTGGCCCTGATTTCCGACAGTATCTTGCAGAGAAACGAGCGATTTGCCTTGCGATCCCACAAGAGCCTGCAAAGAAGCAAGCGACCCGCCCTGCGCCCCGAGCAAACTCTGCAAATTGGCAACAGAATTAGCTGAAGCGAACCGATTTAGGGAAACAAGACCAACCCCCGTCGCAAGTGCGCTTCCGGTGGGGCTGGATGATGTCGGCATCATGCCCGCTATGGCTATGTAAGCATTATTCAGATCAAGCGCAGAGCCCGACGGAGCTGGTGTGGAATCAGAGCAGTAGAGCATGCAAATACGCGCTACCTCCCCCGCACCAATATCGTAATTCGTGCCGCTCCAAGAATCTGCGTCAGCAGCTCCAAGACCAGCAACGACAGAAAAAACAGCACTGATAACGAAACGCAATCGCATGTTATCCCCACATTGAACATTGTTGAAACGTTAGAATATTCGCTACTACCGCGAAAATGAGAGGCGAGCGCTCAAAAAAGATATGAACGTAATAAAAACTTCCGTTCCTTTTGGTCGTACATGCGACATCGGGCTTGCGATACCTCTCGCGCAGAAATGAAAAAGGCCCGGATATCTCCGGGCCCTTTATCCTACCAGATGCGCACCCGGTCCTCGGGCGGCACATAGAGTTTTTCGCCGGGTTTGACGCCGAAGGCCTGATACCAATCATCGAGATTGCGCACCACGCCATCGACGCGGAAGCGGCGCGGGGAATGAGGGTCACTCGCCACCTGCCGCTTGATCGCATCATCGCGCAGCTTGCCGCGCCAGGCCTGCGCCCAGCCGAGGAAGACGCGTTGATCGCCCGTGAGCCCGTCGATCACTGGCGCGGGCTTGCCGCCCAGCGAAGCGCGATAGGCCGCCAGCGCCAGCGTCAGCCCGCCAAGATCGGCGATGTTTTCGCCCAGCGTCAGATCGCCATTGATATGCACGTCCGGCAAAGGTTCGAAAGCGGAGTATTGCGCCGCGAGCTTCTTGGCGCGCGCGACGAATTTGGCGTCGTCCTCCGCCGTCCACCAATCGCGCAGCGCACCCGCCGCATCGATCTTGCGACCCTCATCATCAAAGCCATGCGTGAGTTCATGCCCGATGATCGCGCCCGCCGCGCCGTAGTTGATCGCAGGATCGGCCTCGGCATCGAAGATCGGCGGCTGCAAAATACCGGCCGGAAAGACGATATCGCGCAAGGAGCCGTTATAGGCGTCATTGGTCTGTGGCGTCATCAACCAGTCACTACGATCCACCGGCCCATTGAGCCGCTTCACGTAAAAAGCCCAAGCATGCGCAGCGGTGCGGCGCACATTGCCGATGAGATCATCGTCGCGAATGATGAGCGCCGAATAATCGCGCGGCGTATCGGGATAGCCGACCTTGATGGTATAGGTATCGAGCTTCTTCAGCGCCTCCACCTTGGTGGCCGGGCTCATCCAATCTAGATTTTGGAGGCGGGTGCGATAGGCCGCCTTCACATGCGTGACCAGATCTTCGATTTTCTCCTTGGCGCTCGCGGGGAAATATTTCGCCGCATACATCTGACCGACGCCCCAGCCCATGCTGCCGAAATAATCGAACCGGTCGCCTGCCCCGTAATCGCCACCACTCACCGCATGCACGCCGCGTTTCCAGCGGACGGTTTCAACCTCCTGCCCCGACAGCGTCTTGTCATGCATCTCAAAGAACGCATCGGCGAAAGGCTTGGAGAGATAGGGCGAGGCATTGGCGGCGATATTGAAGGCCGCCCAGGCGCGTAAGGTGGAGAGCGGCGTCTCGCCATAGATCGCGGCGAGTTTCGGAAAGGCTGATTTTTCCGCCACCACCACACGCGAAATATCCTTCACGCCTACCTCGGCGAAAAAGCGATCCCAGGCAAAGCCCGGCGCGAAAGCTTTCAGCTCTGCGGGGCTCATCGGGTTATAGACGGCGTTGAGATCACGCTGCTGCACCTTGGTCCAGCTCGCCTCGGCGATCCTTGTTTCGAGCGCCACAACCGCCTTGGCTTCCGTCTCCGCATCAGGCCAGTTCAGCAGCGTGAGGAGCTTGAGCACAAAGGCTTCATATTGCGCCTTCTGCTTGGCAAAGCCCGCTTGCAGATAATAGTCGCGATCCGGCAACCACAGCCCGGCCTGACCGACATAGAGGGCATAGCGCGACGGGTCTTTCAGATCGGCATCGATATTGACGCCGAATAGCGAGCCTTCGAAATCGGCATTGTTGCGCCCCATCAGAGCGGCAAGATCGTCGCGCGATTTGGCGGCGCGCACCTCATCGAGAAGCGGCTTGAGCGGCGCGGCGCCAGCCTTTTCCACCGCCGCTTCCGCCATGAAGGATTTATAGAAAGCCCCGAGCTTGCCTTCGAGATCGCTGGGCGCGTGCCCGGCATGGGCGGCGGCCTCTTCCAGCAGGGCACGCTGGCGCTGCTCGGTCAAATCCGTCATCGCGATACGCAGCGTGTACATCGCCTTGTCCGCGGGGATGGCGGTTTTGTCGAGCCAGCTGCCATTGGCGTAGCGGAAAAAACTATCACCCGGCTTGGTAGCAGGATCAACACCAGCGGCATCGAAACCCCAGCTTCCATATTTCAGTTTCAAATCCTCGGCCGATCCGGCCGCGGAAACGGCCATCAGAACGGCGCCGAGGGCAACCCCGGTAAGAGCTTTGCGCAACATATCCATCACCCCAATTGCGCTCTAATTCTTCACCGATGCGAGATACGCCGCAAGCGCAATGCGATCCTTGGCGTTCAGATGCGCCACTACGGGCTGCATCTGCGCTACGGCGGGGCCTTTTCTGAAGCCGTATTGGATATTGTAGAGCTGGCGATAGAGGTAGCTCGGCGAACGGCCTGCGAGCGGCGGCGCGCTGCCAGCACCTTTCAAATCCGCGCCATGGCAGGCCGCGCAGGCCATCACGCCCGCCCCGCCCCGCGCCAGCGTCTTGCCGCGCGCGATACTGCCCGGCGGCACATAAACGGTAACCGGCAAACGCCAATCGCCCATTAGATAGCGGTTGAGGTCAGCGGGCATTTCCAGAACGCGCGCGCCAATCGGTTCAAGCCCCGCGCCTTTCACCGGCATATAGGCGAACCACACCAGCTCGGCTTTCGGCACCATGGCGGCTTCCTGCACCACCATGCGGGAGCGGTAAGGCTGGCGCGCGAAATAGGCCGCGGCCTCACGCAGATCGGCAGGCGAGAGCGCGGCAGCGATGCCAGCCATCTCCTTGGCGCAATCGCCCGCGCAGGCCCTGCGGCCCGAACGGAATTCCTCGACCTGGGCCACGATATAATCGGCGGAGAGCCCCGCCAGCGGCGCGCTATCAGGCCCGCCCGCGCCCGTCGCCAGATGACACAGCGCGCAAGGCTGAAGCTTCTTTTCTTTGCGTCCCTGCCCCACCACAGCAGGCATAGGGGTGTGATCGGCGGGAAACCAATCAGCGATGAACGCACTGTCGGCGAATTTTCCACCCGGCACTTTCAGCGTCGAGCCCGGCGCGGAGAAGAGCTTGTCTTTGGCAAGCTCAGGGCCGGGTTTCATGCCGGCAAAAGCCCATTTGGGCGGCGGATCACTCGGCGCAGCAGCACCACCGCACAGCACAAACATCGCGGCTAAAGCCGCAGCCTTCAAAACTCGCACCAAATTCCCCTGCCCCGCATACGCACCGCGATCCTAAAGGCAGAAGACTTGCCGCATCTACGTACAAATTGAACGCCTGCCGCAAAGGAGGGATCACGCCCGTTCCAGCACTGCCACATCCACCTCGGCGCGGATTGCAAAACCGAGGCTTTCATACAGCCTGATGGCGGCGCTGTTGCTGGCCCAGGCATGCAGAAAAGGCGTCTCGCCGCGCGCCGCAATCTTTGCCGCCACCACCGCCGAGAGTTTATGCGCCAAGCCATGCCCTCGAAAATCAGGATGGGTGCAGACCCCGCTCACCTCGGTAAAGCCGGGAAAGCGGAAGCGTTCGCCCGCCATCGCCGCGAGACGGCCATCGATGCGGATACCCAGAAACGCGCCCATCAGATGCGTGCGCTGAAGAAAAGGCCCAGGCTCGGTAAGCAGCGCCAATTCCAGCATCTCCGCCGCATCGTCTTCGCCCAGCGCAACAATATCCGTCTGCGGAATATTTTCGAGATCCCGCGCGGCCACCATCTGAACGCCACGCGCCCGCTTGGCCTCAACCAGTCCCTCTGGAACAACAATCTCGGGCACTTGCAGCAAATAAACTTGGCGCCCCGCCGCCACCAACTCAGCCAAGGCGGCAAGGGCCTCGGGGCTTTCATCCACCGCGCCTGCGAAAACATTCACGTCCGGCACATAGCACTTGGCGCGCGCCCCGCCTTCGGAAAAACCGGCATGAGTGGTGGTAAGGCTATTCCAAATCGGGCGATCCAGCGGATGCATCGCTTATTCCGCCGCGATCTGGCTCGGCAGACTGCCGATGCGCGCCATGTATTTTGTGCCCCATTGGCAGAGCGGCTCCAGCGTGTGGGCAAGCTCTATCCCGAAGGGCGAAAGGCTATATTCCACCCTTGGGGGCACTTCGCCGAAATCCTTGCGGGAGACGATGCCGTCCAGCTGCAGTTCCTTCAGCTCCTGGATCAGCATCTTTTCGCTGATGCCGTGAATGCTGCGGCGAAGTTCGCTGAAACGCTGCGTCTTATTGTTGGCCAGCGCCCAGAGGATCATGAATTTCCATTTGCCGCTGATGATCGCCAAAACCGCTTCCATGCCGCAAGAATATGTCTTCTTCCGTTTGCGCATAGCTGACCCTCGAAAAATCGTGGCACGAACCAAAAGGTAAGTACTGGCAGACCTCCCAAGTACACCCCAACTCTCTGGCTACGCAACACGGAACCAGAGAGAAAGATCATGACCGGCAAATTGGAAGGAAAGGTGGCACTTGTCACCGGCGGCACGACCGGCATCGGCCTTGCCATCGCCCAGGAATTTGTGAACCAGGGCGCTTATGTCTTTATTACCGGCCGGCGTGAAGCCGAACTTGCCAAAGCCAAGGAAACCATCGGACGCAACGTCACCGCCGTGCAAGGCGATGTCGCCAAGCTCGAAGACCTCGACAAGCTTTATGACGTCGTAGGGCGCGAAAAGGGCAAGCTCGATATCGTGGTCGCCAATGCCGGCATCGGCAAGCTTGCCTCGACCGCGGAAACAACGCCGGCTGATTTCGATGCCGTTTTCAACGTCAATGTCCGCGGCGTGTTTTTCACGGTGCAGAAAGCGCTCAAGCTTTTGCAGGATGGCGGCTCGGTCGTCGTGGTGGCCTCCAACGCGCAATATCTCGGCATTCCGGGCTTCGCGCCTTATTCGGCGACCAAGGCGGCGGTGCGTACCTTCGTGCGAAGCTGGGCGGCCGAATTCAAGGATCGCGGCATTCGCTTTAACACCTTGAGCCCCGGCCCGATCGACACGCCGATTTTCAACACCGTCATCCCTGATCCTGAAGCCGCCGAGGCCGCCAAGAAAGGCTTTACCGCGCAGGTTCCGCTTGGCCGCATCGGCCGCCCGGAAGAAATGGGCAAGGCGGCGCTGTTCCTGGCTTCTGATGATTCCAGTTTCTCCACGGGTATCGATCTCGTCGCGGATGGCGGCATGAGCCAAATCTAACGCCGCAAGATCTGATCAGCCTTCCCTCTCCCCCCAAGGGCAAGGCTTGTGGAGACGAATGGCCGGGTCCCCCTCCCCCGGCCATTCGCTTTTTATGTTCCTGGCCTCAGCTCGTGTTTGCCGAAGGTCACGACATGGGTGACTTCACCGTCGGCGCCCAGCGGCAGCACCACGGCTTCGCGCTGGATGAATTTGGTGACCCCGCCATCCAGGCCCGAGGTGACGCGATAGCCATGCGGTAACCCATCAAGGGCGGTCCGGCGATAACGCTCCATCCAGCCCGGAAAGACGGTCGGCGCCTCCAGAATAATATCGCTCAACAAACGATGATTGAGGGGCACGTCATAGGCGCGCTGCACCTCGTCCCCCACAATGGACATCATGAAATCGGCGGCCCCATCGATGACCTGGATCAGGACAAGGTGGCGCAGAATGTCCCGGATCGGCTGGGGGCGCATGTCCGAGCGGGTCGGATAAGGCCGCGCGCCGCACAGGCTAAGCCAATAGCGATACCCCGCCACCACGGGCTTGGCTTCCATCTGCTCGACGGGGATTTCTTCGAAGGACGATTTGGCGGGCACGTAAAGCACCATCGCACAGCCCCTTTTGACCGAACTACCGCGTAGCGGCAGGACCTTCAAAACGAAGTTAAACGAGTAGCTAAAATACGTATTCGCTACGATCCGCCGCAGTGTACGGACGTATTATCCCGCCACCGCCACCCCGATCAGCTTGCCGATGGCAAAGGTTAAGGCCGCCGCACCAAAGCCAAAGCCAAGCGAGCGCAGGGCCAGCTTGAACGCCGATCCGCCGGTGAACAGGGCGGTCGCTGCGCCAATGCCCATCAGCGCGAGGCCGCTGACGAAAAGGCTGCCGGCTACCGCCGCTAGGCCGCTAAAGCCAAAAAGATAGGGTAAAATCGGGAAAATCGCCCCCGCCGCGAAAAGGCCGAAAGAGGTGCCCGCCGCGGCCCAGGGCGAGCCACCAAGCTCGGCCGGATCGATGCCCAGCTCCTCGCGCGCCAGGGTGTCGAGGGCGCTTTCCTTGTTGGAAATAAGCTGCGCTGCCATAGTGCGGGCGGTGTCCTCTGGAATGCCCTTGGCCTGATAGATCAGGGCGAGCTCTTCCTGCTCTTCCTCCGGAACTTGGGCCAATTCCTCGGCCTCGGCGGCGATCTGGCGTTCATAGCTTTCGCGCGCGGTGGCAACAGACAGCCATTCCCCCATCGCCATCGAACAAGCCCCAGCCGCGAGACCTGCGAGCCCGGTCATTAGCACCACATGGCTGGAGAGCGCCGCGCCCGCGACCCCCATCACCAGGCTAAGATTGGAAACCAGCCCGTCATTGGCGCCCAGCACCGCCGCCCGCAAGGCATTGCCACCCAGGCCGCGATGGCGCCCTTCCAGCCGCGCGAGGCTACCCACCTCCGCCACCGTATTCCCGCCGCCCGCCAGCGCGTTGATGATACGGGCATGGCTGCGTTCGGCTTGCGGCAGGCCTCCCGCGACCGCTTCCGTCTGCTTGTCATATTGGCCGCTATCGATCTGCTCCAGCGTGTTTACCGTGGGCAGCACCATGCCCGGCCCGAAACGCCGCGCCAGGAATGACAAAAGCCGCGAGCGGAGGCTGGGCCTTAGCGACGGCACGCGATGTCCCGCCTTTTCCAGCTCGCGCGCCCAGAAGGCGGCATGCTCCTCCTCCACGGCGGCGAGTTTGACATAGATCTGGGCAAGCTGCGGGTTGGCCTCGGCCTCCGAAAGCGCGCGATAAAGGGCGGCGCTATCGATTTCGCCTTGGATATTGGCGGTGAAGCGGGAGCGATCGCTTTGTGGCTCGGCCATGGAGTGTCCCCTGTTTGGGCGAGGTTAACCCTATCCTGGTCCGCGCGAAACCGTGGTGTCCCGGATACGTTGCCTTGGGATGAAAAATGCTAGACTGCGCCGATGCAATACCGCTTCGCAGCTCTGGCCTTAGCCCTCCTCCTCGCCGCCGCGCCCGCGGTTGCCAAGTCGCATAAGCACGCCGAGGAAAGCAAAGCCCCGGCCCTTTCCATGGCGGGCGAGGCCTGCACCAGAGAGGGCGCCTTTGGCCGTCTCTTCCCGCGCGGTTATAGCGGCCATATCGACGCCACCGTCTCCGAGGAATGGGAGCCTTTCGGCAAGCTCACTGGCGAGCGCGGGCGGATCGTCGCTATCGCATCGTTCCGTGGAGCGGGCGACAGTTTCGAAGAAGACAGCGCCAAGGCTGCCGCTTTCCTCAAAGCCTTCGACCATGCGGTGAAAGCGGCGGGGCATTTCCCGGATCGCAAAAGCCACGAGGATGGCGTCGAGTATCACAGCAGCCATGAGCCGGACACCGGCCTTGCATTCCTGATCCGCCAAGACGACGAGATCATCACCGCGAGCTGTATCGCGCTTGAACGCTAAGATGCGCCGCGCGCTATTTCTCTCACCGCTGTTTTTCGCGGTTGCGGCCTCAGCGAGTTCGCCGGAACCTGATCGCGCGGCCATCGCTGCCGTTGCGGAGACCTGCAATTCTGAAGGCGCTTTCGGCTACCATTTCGGCGAGAAGAATGCACAGCCGCGCGACACCGGCATTTCGCCTTTCGAGATTGAAGGTCTCAACACGCAACGCGATGGGCTGTTCGAAGTATCGGCGGCGGCCTGGTTCGGCAAAGCCCCGATGTCCGATGAGGATCGTCGCGCGCTTACCACCTGGGTCTATCATGCCATCGAAACCCAAGTGACCGCCCGCCGCCACTTCGCCATTCGGGCCCAGCATAAGGATGGCGTCACCTATTATTCCGATCCTGACATCAAAAAAGGCTTTGCGCTCGATCTCTCCCGCGATCCCTTGCGGGTCAGGATCGTCTGCAGCGATCAGAGCCTGAAACGCAAAGCCTGGAAACAGGTCAAAGGCGTGGACGGAGCCAGCACAGACACCCCCACGCCCTGACTGCGCAGCGTCGGGTTTTGTGCTATACTCGCGCCCATGAACGAAAGCCGCCCCGTCAAGCTGACCCGCGTCGGTGATGACCAGATCGTGGAAATCCCCGCCGAATTCGCCCTCCCGGGCGAAGAAGCCATCCTGCGCAAGGAGGGGGATAAGCTGATCATCGAAACGCCCCGGCGGAAAGGGTCGCTGAAAGAATGGCTTTCCACCCTGGAGCCGATTGAGGAAGAGTGGCCGGACATCCCTGACCTGCCAGCAGAGCCGGTTGATCTGTGATGTACCTGCTCGACACGAATATCGTCTCTGACATTTTACGAAATCCCCGCGGCCGCGCAGCGGCAAAGGTTCGAAGCCTCGCCGAAGGTGAAGCCGCTGTCAGCATTATCGTCGCAAGTGAGCTGAGATTTGGCGTTCAGAAAAAAGGAGCGCCCGCATTAGAGAGCTTGGTCGAAGGCTTTCTCCTGCGCGTTCCGGTATTGCCGCTCGCGATGCCTGCCGACAGGCTTTATGCCAAGTTGAGATGCGATCTTGAAATCGCCGGCACGCCGATCAGCGCCAATGACATGTTGATCGCTGCCCATGCACTCGCACTCGACGCAACACTGGTCACCGATAATGAACGCGAATTCTCGCGCGTCGAAGGCCTGAAGCTCGAGAACTGGCTGCACTAAATGAAACAGCCGCGCCCGGTGAAGAGCGCGGCCGTCAAACGCATCTAGATCACGCCTTACTTCGGCTGGAAGGCGATGGAAGTCAGGCCATTGACCGGCAGCTGCGGGTTCCTGAGATTGAGCGGGCCATTGCGGTCGTATTCGACCAGCGAATTGCCTTCGCCCAGATGCCAGGCCAGACGCACCATGAAGCCGCTGCTGTTCAGCGACCGGCCAAGCGCGTTGATGTTCGACTGGGTGTAGGCAGCCGACACCGAGACCGGCAATTCGTTTGAGATCAGATACTCCGGCCCGATCTCAAAATTCGACCAATGCAGGCTCGACACCGTGCTGTAGGACGCATCGGCATTCAAGGCGAGGTTCGGCGTCACGTAATAGCTCGCGCCGCCGCCATAATAACCGCCGTCGCCGCCGAGCGGGCCGACATTACCGCTGATGCCGCCGCCGCGCAGGCGCAAGGTCAGATCCGGCATGGCATAGAACTCACCGATCAAACCGTAATTGCCATAACCGGCATTCACGCCCAGCGCGCGCGAGGAATTGTAGCCGCCCGCGAAACCGAGCGCATAATTATAATCGCGCAAGGTCAGCGCGCCGCCGGAAGCCCAGGTATCAACCGGGATGCTCTTGGAGCGGTTTTCCGAATAATCGGCATAACCCTGCACGTTCAAACGCGCGCCATACATGTTCAAGTCAGGGAACGCGTAGTTGGCTGCGCCGCCGAAGTCATAGGCGTGGTTCGACGCGCCCTTCACATCGGAATAGTTGTAGCCCCCCGTAACCGTCCCGCTGAACCCAGTCCAGTCCGTCGCGTTCGCGGACGTGGCAACAATGGCAGCGGCCCCCAGCATAAGCATCGTAAAGCGCATGATGTACTCCATACTTGTGATACGCGTGAAGCTCGTCACGCGGTAACGACAGAAATGGGAAGTACGATCCGCGTTCGCAAGCTTTAAGGGCGCGTCTCTGCAATACATCGTCGCGAACGCGATCTTTTGACAACACATTTGACTGTGTGAAACCGCAAAGCACGTGATGCTTGCAGTTTATTGCAGTGTCGTCATTACAACATCGTCACTACACGGAGTGTTGCTGAATGAGATCCCAGCGATTGCCATAAAGGTCTTCAAAAACCGCAACGCTGCCATACGTTTCATGCCGAGGCGATTCGATAAAATGAACGCCGCGTTCCACAAAAGCCGCATAATCACGTGTGAAATCGTCTGTCTCTAAAAACAGGAACACGCGTCCGCCACCTTGCTGACCGATGCATGCAATTTGTTCCGGCGTCACAGCTTTGCCCAAAAGAAGTCGCACGGATTCCTCTTTCGGCCCTATACGCACCCAGCGCTTGCCCTTGCCAAGATCAGTGTCTTCCACCACGACAAAGCCAAGCTTCTCAGTGAACCACGCGATGGCTTCATCGTAATCACGCACGAGATAGGTGAAGTGGGGAATGCGAAGAGACATGCGGAACACCTTTGATGAAGTGATGTGAACACTCACCCTCCCCTTGAGGGAGGGCTATCGCTTTTAGGTTTATCAGCCACCTGTTGTCATCCCGGACGCGCCCGCGAAGATCGCGTTATCTGGCACAAGGGCGGGATCCGGGACCCACTCAGAAATCTGAACATTGTCGAAGTGGGTCCCGGCTCTACGCGCGCTCTGCTTCGCAATGCGCACTGCGGCCGGGATGACAGCTTGGGTTAATTCTTCCAAAGGCGAAAGTATTGCCTAGGGGCGGGTGCAGCCCCGCGCACACCACACCACCTCAACAGGAATTTTCTCCCACACCCCAAGCGGCAAACCGCCCGCTCCACTGCCCTCGTTCTGCCCCAGCCTTCATCGTATAGTGCCCGCCTTCACTTTGGAGCCATTCCAATGTCCGCACAGGTCCAGTCCAAGCGCATCTCGGTGCCCCAGATCCGCGCCCGCAAGGGTGGCGAGCCCATCGTCTGCCTGACCTGCTACCACGCCCATACCGCGCGCCTCCTCGACGAGCATGTCGATCTGATGCTGGTGGGCGACAGCCTGGGCATGGTGATCCATGGGCTGGAGACCACGCTCGGCGTCACCATGGAAATGATGATCCTGCACGGCCAGGCGGTGATGCGCGGCGCCAAGAAGGCGCTGGTGGTGGTGGACATGCCCTTCGGCTCCTATGAAGAATCGCCGCAGCTCGCCTTCAAGAACGCCGCCCGGATTCTGGCCGAGACCGGCTGCCAGGCGGTGAAGCTGGAAGGCGGTGTCGCCATGGCCGAGACGGTTGCTTATCTGACCAGCCGCGGCATTCCGGTGATGGGCCATATCGGCCTCACCCCCCAGCGCATCCAGATTTTCGGCGGCTTCAAGACGCAGGGCCGCACCGAAGCCGAATGGCCCGCCATCGAAGCCGATGCCAAGGCGATTGCCGAGGCGGGCGCCTTCGCCCTCACTTTGGAAGGCATGGCCGAGCCGCTGGCCGCCAAAATCACTAAGGAAATCACCATTCCCACCATCGGAATCGGCGCCTCGCCGCTCTGCGACGGGCAAATCCTGGTGATGGAAGACATGCTGGGACTCAACCCGACCCCGCCCAAATTCGTGCGCCAATATGCTGAGATGGGCGCCGATATCGAGGCGGCGGTGAAGGCCTATGCGGCGGATGTCCGCGCCCGCACCTTCCCGGGCAAGGAAAACGTCTATCCGATGAAAAAAGCCGGGTAACGCTGGCCTCGAGAATCCGCTAGAACCGTCTCAAGCCGTAACCCTGTTGGCCGATTGGGCTTTCCGGGGCGGGTAAAATATCGTCAAGTTGCGCTTGGCCGCCGGGCCGGGTTATTACCCTGCCCGGTCAAGGTCTTGTCCTCCCGAAAGGAATTTCCCGTGTCCGATATTTTCCATGAAGTCGAGGAGGAGGTCCGCCAGGAGCGGCTCCGGCTATGGTGGAAAAAATACGGCGATTACGTCATCGCTGGCGTTTCCGTCGTGGTGATCGGCATTGCCGGCTACAAGCTGTGGCAGACCTGGGACCAGCGCGAGCGCCTCAAGGCCTCCGCCAATTTCCAATCCGCGATTCAGATGTCGCAAGCCGGGCAGAGCGACCTTGCCGCCCAGGCCTATGGCAATATCGCCAAGAAGGCGCCGGGTGGTTACGCCCTGATCGCCCAGCTCGCTCAGGCCGATGAATTGCAGGCTTCGGGCCGCATCAACGACGCGGTGGCGATCTATATGAAGCTCGCCGATACCACGAAGGGCGGTCTTGGTGATGTCGCGCGCATGCGCGCCGCCTGGGCCCAGGCCGATACCGCCTCGACCCAGAAGCTGAAAGACCTTCTCGCTCCGCTCAACGATGGCAAATCGCAGTGGCGCTTCATGGCGCAAGAACTGATCGCCTATCGCGCCATGCATGACGACAAGGCCAAAGAGGCGCTCACGATCTATAAGAGCCTCGCCGCCGATACCAATGCCCCGGGCTCCATCCGCCAGCGCGCGGGCGCCCTTGCCAGCATGATCGAGACCTCCGGCGGCAAAGATTTCGGCAGCGTTCCGGAAGCGGCCAAACCGGCTCTTCCGGCTCTCCCCCAAGCGGAAGCCCACTAATGATGAAAGCGCGTACATTCGGCGCCGTATCCCTGGTGCTTGGCCTTTCGCTCGTGGTGAGCGGCTGCGCCATCACCGATCAGGTGGGCAAATGGTTCTCCTCGCCGCACAAATCCAAAATCCGCGGCGAGCGCATCTCGATCCTGACCAATGATGAATCGGTCAAACCCGATGCCACGCTGAAGGACATCAAGGTCCAGCTTCCGGCGCCTTATAAGAACACCGAATGGCCCCAGCCCGGCGGCTTCGCGGCCAATGTGATGCATCACCTCTCGGCCCCTGGCCCGCTCAAGGTCTTGTGGGAAGCCGATGCAGGCGCGGGCTCGGCCACGCGCTCGCGCCTCACCGCCTCGCCGGTGGTGGCGGGCAACATGATCTATACGCTCGATGCCAAGGCCCGCGTCTATGCCATCAACGCCACGAATGGCGAAGAAGCCTGGCACAGCTTTGTCGGCCCCAAGGGCGAGCAGGATTGGGTGAACTTCCTCACCCTTGGCATGTTCGGCAAGGACACCCGCATTGATCCCTCCAAGGGCGCGGGCGGCGGTATCGCCTATGACAATGGCCGCATCTTCGCGACCTCGGGCTTTGGCGATGTCGTGGCGCTGGATGCCAAGACCGGCAAGGAAATCTGGCGTGCCAGCTTCGGCGTGCCAATCTCCAATGCCCCGGTGGTCAGCGGCGGACGCGTCTTCGTCTCCTCCATCGACAACCACATGCATGCGCTGGCCACGACCAATGGCCGCGAGTTGTGGGACCAGCAGGGCATCAGCGAATCCGCAGGGATCATGGTGTCCACCAGCGCTGCCGTGTATGGCGAATTCGTCATCGCCCCCTACTCCTCGGGCGAGGTTTATGCCTTGCGCGTGCAGAACGGGCGTCCGGCCTGGAACGACATGCTGACCCGCAGCCATGGCGTCACCGCGCTCTCGGAAATCGACGACATTGCCGGGAAGCCAGTGGTCGACCGCGGCCTTGTCTTCGCCATCTCCCATTCGGGCGTGATGGCGGCGATCCAGCTTGAAAGCGGCGACCGCCAGTGGTCGCGCGATCTTGGCGGCATCCAGACCCCTTGGGTGGCGGGCGATTACGTTTATATCGTCACCCTGGAAAACCAGCTGATGTGCCTCACCCGCAAGGAAGGCAAGGTGAAGTGGATTCACCAGCTGCCGCGCTGGACCGATCCGGAAGACACCTCTTCCGACCCGATCGTCTGGTCCGGCCCGGTTCTGGCCTCCGACCGGCTGATCGTGGTGTCCTCTGATGGCTATGCCGAAGCGGTCTCGCCCTATACGGGGCAGCTGATCGGGCGCATGGAAATCCCGGAAAAGGCGTTTATCGCCCCGGTTGTCGCCAACGACACGCTCTATCTCTACACCAACGACGGCACCCTGGTGGCGTTGAAGTAAATTCCCCTCCCCTTGAGGGCGGGTTTTCGGGAGGGGTCGCGCCAGGCGCTGCCCCTCCTTCCTTTTTGAACCCTCTGGCCTTTTTGAATCGCCCCAGGGCCGTGCTAGGAAGTGGTATGTCTCTTACCGTTGCCATCGTCGGACGCGCCAATGTCGGCAAATCCACCCTTTTCAATAAGCTGGTGGGCCGCAAACTCGCGCTTGTGCACGACACCCCCGGCGTCACCCGCGACCGCCGCGAGGCGCCCGCCACGCTCGGCCCCCTCACCTTCACCGTGATCGATACCGCCGGTATCGAGGCGGGCGGCAAGGATAGTCTCGAACTGCGCATGGCGGCGCAAAGCTATGCCGCCGTCGCCGATGCCGATGTCTGCCTCTTCGTCTTCGATGCCCGCGAAGGCATTGTCACCGCCGATCAGATCGTGGCGCAGTATTTGCGCAAAGCCGGTAAGCCCGTGGTGCTGGTGGCCAACAAATGCGAGGCGCGCTTCAGCTCCGCCTCCGAGGCGTGGTCGCTGGGCTTTGGCGAGCCTTTGCAGATTTCCGCCGAGCACAATATCGGCTTTGCCGACATCCTTGAGGCCTTGATGCCTTTCGCCGAACAGGCGGACGCCGACGACAAAGCCGCCGAGGATGAAGCCAACAAGCCCTTGCGCCTTGCCATTGTCGGGCGCCCGAATGTCGGCAAATCCTCGCTCTTCAATCTTTTACTCGGCAGCGAGCGCGCTCTCACCGGCCCCGAAGCGGGCATTACGCGTGACGCCATCGCCGCCCATTGGCAGGCTGAGGGCCGCGATATCCTGCTCCACGATACCGCAGGCCTGCGCAAGAAAGCCCGCGTCGCCGGTCATACCCTGGAAGAGATGAGCGTCGGCTCCACGCTGGATGCCGTGCGCTTTGCCGATTGCGTGGTGGTGGTGATCGATGCCACCCAGCCCTTCGAGAAGCAGGATCTCATCATCGCCGATCTGATCGAACGCGAAGGCCGCGCCATCCTCTTCGCAGTCAACAAATTCGATCTTCTGGAAAACAAGGCGGGCGCGATTTCCAAGCTGCGCGACAAGCTCGACGCCAGCCTGCCGCAAGTGGCCGGCGCGCCCTTGATCGCCACCTCAGCCACCACTGGCGAAGGCCTCGACCGTCTCTTGCCTGCCGTGCTGGCCGCCGATCGCGCCTGGAATGCCCGCGTGCCCACCGCGACCCTTAATCGCTTCCTGGAAGACGCGCTGGAGCGCCACGCTCCGCCTGCCGTCTCTGGCCGCCGGGTGAAAATCCGCTACATGACCCAGCCCAAGAGCCGCCCGCCGACCTTTGCCCTCTTCGGCAATCAGCTCGACGCCCTGCCGGACGCCTATATCCGCTATCTGACGAATGGCCTGCGCGATACCTTCCACCTCGAAGGCACGCCCTTACGCTTCCTCCTGCGCAGCACAAAGAATCCGTACGCGGATAAGAAGTCGGATAAGAAGTAGGGGGCACTTGCCCTAGCTGTCATCCCGGCCAAGCGCTGCGGCACGATCTTCTACAGTGTGCCACGCCGATTGGCGCAGCGCGCAGAGCCGGGACCCACTCCAACACCGATCAGATTTAAAAGTGGCTCCCGGGTCTCACATCCGCCGCGCTGCGCCGGATGATCGCCCGGGATGACAGATTGGTTTGAAGATGCGGCCAGCGGCCGTATCACCCCTCCGCCTTGCGCAAAGCCGCTGCCCGCCGCCTGACAAACCGTGCTTTGACCTCATCGTTCGGAAGCGCCGGACGCATATCCTCAAGAGCCTCGCGGACCTTGGCCTTAAACCAAGCATCGTGAGCAGTCTTGTCGTGGATCAGCTCGAAAGGCAGCGCCCCTTCCTTGGCGGTGCGCGTCAGAAGAATGCGAACCGCATCGGAGATGGTCAGGCCGACGCCTTCCAGCACCGCCGCCGCCTGCTCTTTCACTTCGGGATCAATGCGCGCCTGGATCAGAGAGTTGCTGCTGCTCATGGGGGCTCCTTTGGCAGCAGTGTGATTCATTTGAATGACAATGTCATTTCCACCTTTTCTACCCGCAAAGAGCAGAGCGAGAGAAATCATGGCGTCAACTCTCGGCATTAATTGGCGAACACCAATGCCCCACTACTAGCTAGTTTCTTGGGACGAGTGGAAAAACCATAAGAGTTTACCTACTTGATTGCTCTATTATAATTGCAGCCCATGAGCGATTCCGAATCTTACCTCCCCTTCTCTCAACGCGCTGGACTTGAACCGATCCCTCCGCAGCTAAAACTGGGAGATGTGTCTCCTCAGTTGCGCCGCCTCATTCACTACTGCGTGGCCCTTGAAATCGATCGAGGAACTAGCTCAAGCTACGAGTCTGTCTACTTCAAACAAAATTGGAAACGGGTAGCAACGGACCTGCATGTTTTCTATTTTGGACAGCTAATTGATAGCTTCGACTACAACGTACGCAGATTCCACCAACATCTTAATGAAATCATTCTTCGCGCTAGTATTGGTAAGCTGTTCGACTTGATCGAGTTTCTCGTCAGGCATTCGGGCTGCAGCGCCCAATTAAAGGGCGAGCTTGCTGCCGCGTTTATTGAGGCACGTGCTGCGTACCGGATATTTGATAATCAATACATCGTGGCTATTGGTACTGAAGAGCAAGCGGCAGCGTTCGAGCGCGCCATTGCAGATGCAGAGGCCAAGAACGCGACCGCTGCACGAAAACAACTCATCGCCGCCGGCGCGGCCCTTCGCAACTCGGATTGGGCCGGCTGCGTGCGAGAAAGCATTCACGCAGTAGAAGCGATGGCCGTACGTCTAGCGCCTGGTACGACAACGCTGGGAGCTGCTCTCAGAGTTTTGGAGCAGGAAGGCCATTTGCATGGAGGGCTTAAGTCAGCCTTTAGCTCACTCTATGGTTATTCAAGTGACGAAGAAGGCATTCGACACGCACTTGTATTCAGTGATGAAGCCCAGGTCGACGAAGCAGATGGATTGTTCATGCTGGGAGCCTGCGCATCATTTGTGTCCTATCTGCTAGCTCGCAGCAAGTAACTACCCCTTCACCCACTCCCTGTATTTCACTACCGCGCCCTGCTCCGTCCACTCCGGAGTCAGCATCTTCGCTGCGAGCGCGGCTACGGCTTCGGCAGACGGCAGCGTGGATGGGTCCTCTCCCGGCATGGCTTTGGCGCGCATCGCGGTCGCGGTGGCGCCGGGGTTCAGCACATTGACCTTCACAGGCGTTGCTTCGCATTCGGCGGCATAGGTCAGGGCCAGGCTTTCGAGCGCGGCCTTGGTCATGGCGTAACCGCCCCAGAAGGCGCGCGGCTTCTGCGCTACGCTCGAACTCACAAACACCACCCTGCCCGCCTCAGCGCGTTTCAGCAGCGGATCAAGCGAGCGGATCAGCCGCCAATTGGCGGTGACATTCACGGCCAGAAGCTCGTCATAAAGCTTCACATCGAGATGAGAGAGCGGCGTCAGCGCGCCGAGCACACCGGCATTGCCGAGGAAGCCGTCCAGCTTTCCCCAGCGCTCGAAAATGGAGGCGCCAAGCCGGTCGAGGCCATCGCCATCGCGCAAATCCAGCGGCACCAGTGTGGCCGAGCCACCCGCAGCCTTCACCGCATCATCGGTTTCTTCAAGCCCGCCCACCGAGCGCGCCACCAGCACAAGATGGCAACCCTCGCCCGCCAAAGCCACCGCGGCGGCCCGGCCAATGCCGCGCGAAGCCCCGGTGATCAGCACCAGGCGCGGCGCAGACATCAGGCTTCGACGAGGAAGGAGAGCTGGCTCTCCTTGGCGTCGGCATCCACGATGCGGATGGGATAATCGCCGGAGAAACAGGCATCGCAGAATTGCGGCGCGGCGGGATTGCGGCGCTCCTCGCCCACGGCGCGGTAAAGCCCGTCGGTCGAGATGAAGGCGAGGCTATCGACGCCGATGAACTTGGCCATTTCTTCCAGGTTCATCTCATGCGCCAGCAGGGCATGCTCGTTCGGCGTGTCGACGCCATAGAAGCAGGAATGCTTGGTCGGCGGGCTGGCGACGCGGAAATGCACCTCGGCGGCGCCCGCATCGCGCACCATCTGCACGATCTTCTTGGAGGTGGTGCCGCGCACGATGGAATCGTCGATCAAGACCACGCGCTTGCCGTTCAGCGTGGCGCGGTTGGGATTGTGTTTGCGGCGCACGCCGAGATGGCGAATGCCATCGGTCGGCTCGATGAAGGTACGCCCGACATAGTGATTGCGGATGATGCCAAGCTCGAAGGGAATGCCGCTGGCTTGCGAGAAGCCGAGCGCGGCGGGCACGCCGGAATCGGGCACCGGAATGACAAGATCGGCCTCCGCCGGGGCTTCGCGCGCCAGCTCTTCGCCGATGTTCTTGCGCACCTGATAGACGTTCTGCCCTTCCATCATGGAATCGGGGCGGGCGAAATAGATGTACTCGAAGACGCAGAAACGCGGCTTCACCTTCTGGAAGGGGTGATAGCTTTCCATCTCGCCCTTGGTGAAGACGACCACTTCGCCCGGTTCCACATCGCGCACATATTCGGCGCCGATAATGTCGAGCGCGCAGGTTTCGGACGCCAGAATCGGGGCGCCATCGAGCTTGCCGATGACGAGCGGGCGCACGCCAAAGGGATCGCGCACGCCGATCATCTTCTTGGAGGTCAGCGCCACCAGCGAATAGGCGCCTTCGACCTGCTTTAAGGCATCGATCAGCTTGTCGACGACCTGCGTCTTGGAGCTGCGTGCGGTGAGGTGGATGATCACCTCGGTATCCGAGGTCGATTGGAAGATCGCGCCTTCCTGCACCAGCTTGGAGCGCAAGGCATAGGCGTTGGTGAGGTTGCCGTTATGGGCGATGGTGATGCCGCCGCCGGTCAGATCCGCGAACAAGGGCTGGATGTTGCGCACCGCCGAGCCGCCCGCCGTGGAATAGCGGTTGTGGCCGATGGCGTAATCGCCCTTGAGGTTGGCGGCATAGCCGGAATTCTTGCCGAAGATATCGCCGACAAGGCCCGGATGGCGCTCGGCGATGAACTGGCCCTGATCATAAGAGACCACGCCCGCCGCTTCCTGGCCCCGGTGCTGCAAGGCATGCAGGCCAAGGATGGTCAGCGCGCCTGCGCCGTGATGGCCGAAGATTCCGAAAACGCCGCACTCTTCATGCAAGCTGTCGGCGCCCTCAATGTCATAGGGGCCGCTCAACCCATTATTCATGGCTTGCCGCTTTCGTCGCCGTGGCTGGTTTCGATCAGCCTGTCTAGCGCGTGGCGGTCCTTGGCGCCATAGGTCTTCTTGGAAACTTGCCCCTGTTTCGATGCCGCGGCTTTACCCTCGCCAGCCTCCGCCGCATTTTGGTCTTTATCTGCGGGCGCTTTCTTGGCGGTATGGGGTTTTGTTGGGGATTTTACGCTTTTAGCCTTTTCCTTGTGGGGGCTTTCGGCGGCGGGCTGCTCGGCCTGTGGCGGGGTGGCGCTCGTGTCATCGCCCGCTTTTTCGCTGTGCTGCTTCTCGCTGGCGGAGGCTTTATCCTCGCGCTCCTGCTTGGCGCGGCCGAAAGGCTGGTCCTGCAAAAGGTCCTTGATGCTGGCGGGCTTCTTGCGCGCAGGCTCTTCGGGCACCGCCTCCTGCTTGTGGCCGGGCTTGCCATCCACCTTGGGGTTTTCCAGCGGGGTGACCGAGACCACGATTTCGGCGGCGGCATAGATCACCGGATAAAGTCGCGCATTGGTGATCCAGCTCGGCGGGCGGCCCGGAAAGACCATCATGAAGACAAGAAACGCGATGCCCACCACGGCCAGCCCGCGCAACACGCCATAGCCGGTCCCAAGCACGCTATCCAAAGTTCCCACTTCGGAACGCTTCACATTGGCGGTGATGCGCGAGGCCGCGAAATGCATCGGGATAAGCACGACCAGGAAGACGAGCACAAAGCCCACCGCTTCCCCCAGCCAGGCCGGTTCGATCATGCTGCGCATCCAGCCCGCGCAATAAGGGCCGATATAGAGCGCGGCATAGGCGGCGGCCAGCCAGCCGAAAATCGACAGCGATTCGGAGACGAGACCGCGATAGGTCGCATAGATCGCCGAGATCAGGATGACCGCGACCACGAGAATATCGACGAACTGAAACGCCAAGCTCATAGCCCCATCCTAAAGCATCGACGGTTTAAATAAAATCTCGGGCCAGAGACGCTTTGAAATCCTAATATTCCGTCATGGCCGGGCTCCGACCCGGCCATAACGATGAGAGAATTACCTCACCGCTCCCCTGCCCCGCAAAAGGCAATCAGATCGCCGACATCCTTGACCGGCTTCAGGGTCATGCCCGCGACCTCGGTCTTAGTGTCCTTCGGGACGACGGCGGTGGTAAAGCCGAGTTTGACCGCCTCTTTCAGGCGCAATTCGGGCTGGGGCGCCGGGCGGATATCGCCGGTCAGGCTGATTTCCCCGAAAAACACCGTGTCCTTGGGCAGCGCGATTCCGGCGAAGGAGGAAATCAGCGCCGCCGCCGAGGCGAGATCGGCTGCGGGCTCGCCCACCTTCAACCCGCCCGCGATATTGAGATAGACGTCCTGGGCGCTCACCCCCACCCCGCCGCGCGAATCGAGCACGGCCAGAATCATGGCGAGTCGCCCGGTGTCCCAGCCCACCACAGCCCGTCTTGGTGTGCCATAGCCCGGCTGCGCGACGAGGGCCTGCACCTCCACCAGCAAAGGCCGCGTGCCTTCGATGCCTGCAAACACTGCCGTGCCCGGGGAGGCCGAATTGCGGTCGCCGAGGAACAGCGCCGAGGGGTTGGCGACTTCGGCCAGGCCCTTGCCGGTCATCTCGAAGACGCCGATTTCGTCGGTCGGCCCGAAACGATTTTTCACCGCGCGCAAGATGCGGAACTGATGGCCGCGCTCACCTTCGAAATAGAGCACGGCATCGACCAAATGCTCCACCGCCTTCGGCCCTGCAATCTGCCCATCCTTGGTGACATGGCCGACCAGGATCAGCGAGGAGCCGGACGACTTCGCAAAGCGCACCAGATCAAACGATGAGGTTCTGACCTGCGCCACCGTGCCGGGGGCGGCTTCCAAGGCGCCGGTCCACAGCGTTTGAATGGAGTCGATGGCGATCACGCTGGGGGACTTGGCTTTCTCCAGAGTCGCCAGAATATCTTCCACACAAGTCGCCGAGCCCAGCGCCACCGGACTATCGGAAAGCCCCATGCGGGAAGCGCGCGAGCGCACCTGGGCCATGGATTCTTCGCCCGAGATATAGATCGCGCTGCCGCCAGCCCGCGCGAAGCTGGCGAGAGCCTGCAAGATGATGGTGGATTTGCCCACGCCGGGATCGCCGCCCACGAGCAGCGCGCAGCCGGGCACCAAACCGCCGCCGCAGACGCGATCAAATTCATGAATGCCGGTGATGCGCCGCGCGGGCTCCTTGTCTTCGGTCTTCAAATCCTCCAGCGCGAAAACCCGCCCCTTCTGCCGCTTCAAGGCATTGGAGCCGAGCGGCGCGGGCGCAGCCTCTTCGCTGATGGTGTTCCAGCCGCCGCAAGCATCACACTTGCCGCTCCACTTGGAATGCACCGCACCGCAGGACTGACAAACAAAAGAGGTCTTGGCCATCTATATTTCTCTCATACCCTCCCCTTGAGGGAGGGTAAAAGCAGCGGCACATCAGTGTCTTTTAACATGAAAGCGCTGCATCTCGCCCCCTCTTTGCCACCCTCCCTTTGGGGGAGGGTCGGAAATGCCAGCGGCATTTCCGGGGAGGGGTATGTCGTGTTCTTCGAGGTGATGCAGGATGGCGTCAATAACCATCTGCCGGTTCCGTAACACAGCACCATTTGCAAAACGCAGCACAGAATAGCCTTGCTGCCTTAGCCATTCGGTCCGCACCGCGTCGTAGCGCATCGCCTGATCGGCCCCGTGCTGATCCCCGTCCAGTTCCACAACCAGCCGCGCCCGGGAGCACAAGAAATCGACCACATACGGCCCAATCGGCCGCTGGCGGCGGAACCGCAGCCCCCGCAATCTGTTTTGCGCGAAGTGCCGCCCATAAGCACCGCTCCGCGTCAGTCATGTCTTCGCGCAGGTGGCAGGCAAACCCGGTTTTCAGGTTCTGCCGCCGAAGCCTCCCCGCAAACGCCACGACATACCCCTCCCCGAATTTGCCTTCGCAAATTCGACCCTCCCT
The DNA here is from genome assembly GCF_011761565.1 of Rhizomicrobium palustre. Classification (NCBI taxonomy): domain Bacteria; kingdom Pseudomonadati; phylum Pseudomonadota; class Alphaproteobacteria; order Micropepsales; family Micropepsaceae; genus Rhizomicrobium; species Rhizomicrobium palustre. Next base: position 452,177 of record NZ_JAASRM010000001.1, read on the forward strand.
CAAGGGGAGGGTGAATAGCTGCGGTCAATCGGGAGATAACACAGATGAGAACAAAAAGGCAACACCTCCAAATTCTCCGCAACACCTCGACGGGAGATGGGGACATCTGGTCGAGTGGTGACCCAAGCCCAATCTTACGCGTGGAGCCCTAGCCTGCATGTCCACCCTCACCCTCTTCGGTCTCTTCGCAGTGACGGCGATGCTCGTCACCTACGCGCTGGAAAAGAAGAGCCCCTGGTTCATTCTCGCCTTCGCGTTTTCCTGCTGGCTCGGCTCCGCTTACGGCTTCCTGCAAGGCGCCTGGCCTTTCGGCGTGGTGGAAGCGATCTGGGGCGTGGTGGCGGCGAAGCGCTGGTGGGAAATGCGGGGGTGACCGAATTCGCCCGACGAAAAAGTAAAGCAGGACGACTTCCCGCCGGCACGCTGCCCCTATACCGTCCCTCTTCGCTTCAACACGTTACAGTGGGGCCTTCAAACATGAACGCAGCATGGCCTCTGATAACGCGAGCCCGAACGCTCCTGGCGTCCTGTGCGATACCTCTATTGCTTGCGGCGGCAACGCCTGCGGTGGCTGCAAGTGATCGCGCGCTTGATAGCGTCCTTGCCGGTTTTGATAAGGATGAGCACCCCGATTTAAAGGGCGTGGTCGTGCTACGCGATGGGAAGATCGTAGCCGAGCGCTATTTCAACGGGGAGACCCCCGAGACGCTGCACGATATCCGTTCAGCGGGGAAGAGCATCACAGCCCTACTGATGGGCATTGCGATGGATCAGCGTCATATCAGGAGTGTCGGCGATCCCGTCGCGCGGTATTGGCCTGAGGCGCAAGGCAGCGCGATCGGGGATGTGCCGTTACGAGATGTGCTGACGATGCGCTCAGGTCTTGCCGCCTTTGATGAAGACCCCGCCTCGCCCGGCAACGAAGACAAGATGGATGAAGCCGCCGACCCGCTGGCCTTTGTGCTCTCCTTGCCGCGGGCCGATCCGCCCGGCACGCGCTATCGGTATAATTCGGTGACGGCCTATGTCGCGGGCGCAGTGGTCGCCAAAGCCACAGGACAGACACTGGCCGCCTTTGCGGGCGCCAATTTGTTCGCACCGCTCGGCATCAAAGACTGGCAGTGGAGCGCCGACCAGGCTGGCTACACCAAAGGGCAAGGAAACCTCTCGCTCACGACGCGCAGCCTCGCCAAGATTGGAGAACTGGTCCGTAAGGACGGAGAATATCATGGACGGCGCATCGTCGCCGCTACGTGGCTGCACGAGGCGCTCGCGCCCAAGGTCATGATTTCTGCCAGCGATCCCTTCGCCGATGGTTACGGCTATTTCTGGTATTCCAAGCTTCACGAGATCAATGGCAAGCCAGTCCAGGTATCCTTCGCCTCAGGCAATGGCGGCAACAAAATATACGTTGTGCCCAGCCGTCATCTGGTGGTGGCGATTACCTCGAGCGCCTATGGCCGCGGATATGGGCAACGGCGGTCGGAGGCCATCTTGAAAGCGATTCTTTCTGCCTCCGACAAATAGAGCAATGTCTGCCCCTGCTGGCGCAAGTTTACTGCTTACGCCGGAAGCGTCTTCATGAAACGCAGCACCGAGCGGGCGAAGCCGTCGGCTTCTTCGGCATGGACGAAATGACTGCTCTCCTCGAAGACCTCGAGCTTACGCCGAGGCCCCTTTAAATACGCCTCCACTTGCTCCGGCGGGGTGGCGAGATCGTAGCGCCCGCGGATCATCAAGGCCGGAGCGGTGATCTGCGGCATCAGGGGGCGCAAATCTTCCAGCAAGGCATCGTCCTTGATCAGCGCGTCGTAATGGGCGCCTTCCTGCCGCCATCGGGCGCCAAGCCCAGAGGCCGCCACCAGCTTGGGGAAAAAGTCGAGCATCGCTTCCTGATGCACATAAAGGCGTTGGCGGTCGGCACCCAGCTTCATGCTCAAGCGCGAATAGCTGAGGAGACGCTCGCGCGTGGAAACGGGCGCGTCGATCAGTGCCAGCGCGGCGTCACGCTCGGCCGTGAAGCCTTTCTGATCCAGCAGCGCCGCGCAAGCCCGCAGCATGTGTTTCATCGAACCATCGGGATCAAGGGTGATGTTCTCATAGACCAGCCCCGCCACCGCCGACGGGTAGCGCAAGGCATATTTGGTGGCGTAATAGCCGCCGAAAGAATGGCCCCACAGCACCCAGCGCCGAATGCCGAGTGCTTGGCGCACCCCTTCCAGATCCTCGATGATGTCATTCACCGTGACGGCGGTTTCGGGGTCAGAGCGAAGCACCCCGCGCTGATCGAGGCAGATCAACTGCGCCCCCGCGGAAAGGCGCGCGCCTTGATAAAGACCGGCATCATAGCTGCCCGATCCCGGCCCGCCATGCACATAGACGATGGGCATCGCCTTCTTATTGCCGAAGCGTTCGACATAAAGGCGTGTGCCACGCACCGCGACGAGATTGTTTGGCTCCGCGCGCGCGGCGGAGAGGACGGCGAAGGCGGTAGTTGAACAGAGCACAGTGCGTCGGTTAAGCATGGCATTCCTCCGGGATCGCGGCGTGATAATCCGTACACGTTGTTTTCGCCCGATCTTTTGGATAAAGTCCTATTCCCGCCGCACGGCGGCGGCAATCTTTCGCGACCATGCGAGCAGCGCTGATCCCCCCAACCATCCACGCACCGCAAATTAGTAGTGCGTCGCCAAAGCGCGCCATGTCACGCGGATGTGAGTTTGCGCCATTCTCCGGCGGCTCGATTGATGCTACGGCTATGCCTCGCCTGAAAACGAGAGCGCCATGAGACAGAGTGCCAAGCTTTCTATCGCCGCATCGCTCCTGCTGATGGCAAGTGCCAGTGCCGCTGATTACACCCCAGTGCATTGCGCCGAGCGCCAGGCTTACGCCGGCCGGCCGTTGCATGAAGCTATCCCCATGCCCGCGCCTGCTTCCGTGCCCGACGTTGCGCTCAATCCAGCGCGGTCCGCTCGCCTTGATGCCGCGCTGGCGACGATCATGGCAAAGACGGACGCCTCCGCCATCACCGCAGCAGTCGGTATCGAGGGTGAAGGGCTGTGGACGGCAAACTCCGGCACAGCGCTTCCCTTGTTCTGGGCCAGTGTCGGCAAAACCTTCACCGCCGCGGTCGTGTTGCAGCTCGTGCAAGAGGGCAAGATTTCGCTCGACGATAAGGTGTCGCGCTGGGTGAAAGATGTGCCCAATGGCGATGTCGTCACGCTGCGCGATCTTCTGGCCCATACCAGCGGGCTCTTCAGCGCGAACGAGGATCTGAAGGTGCATGCCGAGCCGCGCTATCGCAGCCCCGCCGAAACCCTCGCCATCGCACGCCGCCACGGGGCCATGTTCTGTCCGAGCGCGGATTGGCATTATTCCAATACCGGCTACGACCTCCTTGGCGAGATTGTTGAGCGCGTCGATCACCGCCCGATAGACCAGGCGATCACGGCGCGGATCATCACCCCGCTGGGGCTGAAATCGCTGCGCGCGCTGCCGCCGGGCGGCGGGTCGGAGGGTGTGGCGCCGCTCGTCTCCAAACAGGAAAAGCCGATTGATCCAAGCTGGGCGGGCGCTGCAGGTCCGATTGTTGGCAATGCGGCCGATATGGTCCGCTTCTGGTCGGCGCTCTTTGATGGCCGTGTGATCGCGCCCGCGCTGACGGCGAAGATGACCTCCACGCTTTATCCCATGTTCGATCCCGGCACCTTTTACGGTCTTGGCGTCATGGTGTTCGACGTGTCCGATGGCAATAAGCGGCTGTTGTGGATTGGTCATGCCGGCGGCACACCGGGCGCCAGCGCGCTCGCCGTCTATTCCCCCGCCGATCACGCCTTCGTCGCGGTCGCCCTCACCGGCGATAGCTCCGCGGTCGCTTCAGCCAATTTCCTGCTGAAAGCGCTTGCAAACTAGGTGGTATGAAGTGCGGGCTATCGCGCCCCTCATACCAAGATTGTCATCCCCGGCTGAGCAGAGCGAGCGTGAACGAGCATTGCGAGGGAAAGGGGATCCAGGTTGGGACGGCAAGAGGATTTCAAAAACGCGCGAAATTCGCGGCTATTCTGAAACGCACAGACAGGCTTCAACACCTGGGTTCCTCCCGCATCACAGGATTTCGCTGTTCTCGAAAATAGCCTCGACAGGCATTTCAAATAGCTTTGCGATACGAAAGGCGAGCGTCAGGGATGGATCGAATTTTCCGGTCTCCACCGCATTGATGCTTTGCCGCGCCACGCCGAGCTTTTGCGCAAGCTCGGCTTGGCTCCAGTCTCTCTCGGCGCGCAGCACGCGAAGACGATTTTTCACAGCTTAGCCTGCGAAAAATATTGAATGGCCCGCACCACCGCGAAGCCCGCGCATTCCAAAACGATGACCAAAACTCCGCCCTGCACAAAATAGGCGGCGTGCGTGTCTTGGGCGGAGGGGACCACCAAGGGCACGCTCAGAAGATGCCAATTGGCGAATATTGCGATCGGCGCAAAAAGAACCGCCCCCGCCAGCGCCCCCCAGAACCACGCCGTTTTATCAGTTTGGAAAATGATCTCATCAGCAAAGCGATAGGCGTAAAGCGCAAATGCGCAACCAGCCAGGATAAGCGCAGCGATGAGGCTTGCGGCCCCCAGCGATGGCCCCGGCATAAGATGATTGATCGCAGCCACGCCCAACAGCATCGCGGCTACAGCGGTGGCCTGAACACCCCAGAAGCGGGAGACGGAAAAGCGCATGTCTACTTTCCTTGTCTAAAAGACAAGTAAACATGACATTCTAACCCTGTACATGTCAAGTCAACTTGACTAAGCCGACAGCCTATCCCCCTCATTAACCCTGAGAGGATTTTTTTCCTCAATCCCTCTTGAAACCCAGACGTGTGCGCCCACCTCTTTTTGATGGAAAACGAGAGCGCCCTCGCCGCGGGCCAAGGCGGCACAGCGAACGCGTCTTCGACGCAACATCCAACGGAGCAAGCGGTTATGGCACCGCTTTCCCCGGCCTCGCGCGATGAGCAACGCCGCCACGACGCGGCGGACTCGCTCATCGTCTATCTCTCTGAAGGCCGAAAACTTCTGGAGTTCTGCAAGGCCGTCATCAACGCGGAAGAGGAAGGCGACCAGATCGGCCCCGTCTTGGCGGCTGCGAAAGTGATGAATGCCGGGGCCAATATCGCCAAGTCGCTCGGGCCGATCACTTTGGTGGAGCGGCGAAGCAGGACGATTGTCGAGGTCATTCAACCACCTGAGAGCAAAACCCAGGATTTGAATTCAAGATTTTCAAAATGGGGACCCAAGCAGGAGGAAGAGGTCCGCAAGGTCGGCGAGATCGAGCGGCGCCTCGCCGCGATCGTCAACGCGCGGCTGGAGCAGGATGAGGCTGAGGCGCGCGCGAAGAGCAAAGACGGTCCGCCATGAGGAAGCGAAAGCTTATCCCGCCAGCCCTGCGCAGGCGCGCGCCAAAGCGGCCTCGCGGCGCGCCGCGCGGCAATCGCAACGCCTTCAAGCATGGCAAATATACGCAGCTCCGCCGCGCGCTTTATGCCGCCGTCCGCGCCCATGTCGCGCGCGGCAAAGCGTTGATCGCGGAATATGCGGACTTACGCCTTCACTTCCATCTTGATCGGGCCTTCGGCGCGGCCGTGGATGAACTGATCGACATAGGGGTTCCCGCTGTTGTCGATATCCTTGGTCGGGCCCTGCCAGATGATCTTACCCTTATAGAGCATGGCGATCTGGTCGGCGATCTTGCGCGCGCTGGCAAGATCATGGGTGATGGAGAGCGAGGTGGTGCCGCTCTGGCGCGTCGCCACGATGAGGTCGTTGATGACATCGGACATGATGGGATCAAGCCCGGTGGTCGGCTCATCGAAGAAGATGATCTCGGGGTCCGCCGCGATGGCACGCGCCAGGCCCACGCGCTTCTGCATGCCGCCGGAAAGCTCGGAGGGGAAAAGCTCGCCGACATCGGCGGGAAGCCCCACGCGGGCCAGCTTGTCGAAAGCGATCTCGCGCGCCTGCTTCTTCTTCACGCCGCGGCCCTGGATCAGCCCGAAGGCCACATTCTCCCACACCTTCATGGAGTCGAAGAGGGCGGCGCCCTGAAACAGCATACCGAATTTGCGCAAGTAATGATCGCGCGCGGTGCCGGAGATTTTGGTCACCTCCTCGCCATCGACAAAAATCTCGCCCGCATCGGGCTTCAGAATGCCGAGCACACATTTGATCATCACCGATTTGCCCGTGCCCGAGCCGCCGATCACGACCAGCGATTGGCCGCTGGGGATGGTGAGGTTCAGCCCATCGAGCACCACTTTGGGCCCGAAGCGCTTCTTGACGTTCTTGAGTTCGACTTTAGCCGGAGAGGCTGCGCTGCTCATGAGAAGCCTCTAAATGCCGAAGAAGTTGAAGATATTGGTGAGGACGTAATTGGCCGCCAGGATCAGGATCGAGGAGGCCACGACGGCATTGGTGGTGGCCGCGCCCACGCCTTGCGCGCCGCCCTTGGAATTGAAGCCGTTATAACAGCCCATCAGTGCGATCAGGAAACCGAACACCACCGCCTTGATCAGGCCGGAGATGATGTCATTGGAATTGAGCGCCTGCATGGTCGTGGAAAGATAGATCGAACCGGTGAAGCCGAGGCTCTTCGTCGCCGCGATATAGCCGCCGAACACGCCGATGGAATCGGCGATGGCCACCAGGATCGGCACCGAGATCAGCGCCGCCATCAGCCGCGGCACCACGAGATATTTGATCGGCCGTGTCGCCAGCGTGGTCAGCGCATCGATCTGTTCGGTCACCCGCATGGTGCCAAGCTCAGCGGCGATCGCCGCGGCCACACGCCCCGCCACCATCAGACCCGCGATCACCGGTCCGAGTTCGCGCAGGATACCGATCAACACCACCGTCGGCACGAATTGCTCGGCGCCATAGCGCGCCGTGCCGATATAGATCTGCAAGGCCAGCACCGCGCCGGTGAAGAAAGCCGTCAAGCCTACCACCGGCAGCGAAAAATAGCCGATCTGCATGATCTGGCGCAGCATCAGCGACCAATAGATCGGCGGGCGCACAAAGCTCGTCACGGAATCCAGGGTGAAGACCGACAAGCGTCCCACTTCGCGGAACAACCCAAGCGTGGCGCGACCGACAGAAGCAAAGAAGTTCATGAGGCGTCTTCCTCGTATGTGCGCCGCGCGCGGCGCGAGAGCGAGGTCAGGATTTCATAGGGAATGGTGTGGGCGGCAGAAGCGACATCATCGAGGCTCTGGGTGGGGCCGATCAGCTCCACTTGATCGCCCGCATGCACGGGCCCTTCGACATCGGTGAGATCGAAGGTGAGAAGATCCATCGAGATGCGGCCCAAAATCGGCACGCGCTTGCCCTGCACGGCCACGAACCCGACATTGGAGAGCGCGCGCAGAATACCATCGGCATAGCCGAGCGCGGCAGTGCCCAGAATGGAATTGCGCGTCAAACGATGGCTGGCGCTATAGCCCACCGTCTCGCCCTTCTCGGCTTGGCGCACCTGCATGATCGTCGCCGACAAGCTGACCACCGGCTGGAACGGGCTGGCGGGACCGCCTTGCGGATTGGCGCCATAAAGGCAAAGCCCGGGGCGAACCATGTCGAAGTGATAGTCCTTGCCGAGCAGGATACCGCCAGATGCCGAAAGCGAAGCCGGGCCTTCCGGCAGCATGGCGAGCGCGGTCTTGAAGCGATCAAGCTGCAGCCGGTTCATTTTGTGCTCCGGCTCATCGGCGCAGGCCAGATGGCTCATCCACAAGACCACGCGCAGGCCCGAGAGGCGGCGCGCATGTTCGCCCGCCAGGATCGACAACTCGCCCGCCGAAAGTCCCAGCCGGTTCATGCCGGTATCGAGATGCACGGCGGCATCGAGAGTCTGGTGCGTGGCGGCAGCCGCCGCAGACCAGGCCGCAATCTCGGCCAGAGAGTTCAGCACCGGTGTCAGGCGATGGCAGATCAGCGCCGGCACCATGTCCGGCTGCGCGCCATCGAGAACGAAAATCTGCGCTTCGGGCACCAGCTTGCGCAGCGCCACGCCTTCCGAAAGCCGCGCGACAAAGAAGGTATCACAGCCTGCGCGTGCCAGGGTTTTGACGACTGGCGTAAGCCCTATTCCATAGGCATCGGCCTTGACCACGCCCGCCACGACCGCGGGGCTTGCGAGCCTCTGCGCGGTACGAAAATTCTCTGCCACAGCGGACAAGCGCACAGACAAGCGCGCCGCTTCGAAGTCACTGACGATACCGTCATCTACCCGATCCATGGGCGGACAATGCCGCCCGGAGCGCCCCTCGTCAAAGACAGATATGGGGTGCGGCGAACATGACGGTTCTGCGTCTGCGTTCTGCACCATCAGCGCCGTCCCCCGATGATATCGGCGACGCAAGGCGCGTTGGGGTCGATATTCTGCGGACAGCGCGGCGCGGTATTGCGTTCCTTGGCCTGCACATCGCTGGGACGAAGGGTTTCCTCGCGTTCCTGGGGCGTGCGCCCCTGCGGATCCAGAATGATATTGCCATAGCGGTCATAGACGAACTGCCAAGGCTTGTGTTTGCACTCGGAACGCATCTTGCTGTTCAGATACTCGAAGCTATTGGCGCCACAGGCCAAAGAGCGGCCCAAGGCCAGGCCCAGATCGGTGATGGCGTTGTTCTCTTCCTCCTTGGGCCTGATGATTTTGGGCACCAGGAGCGGATTCACCGCGGAATCGGATTTTTGGTCCTTCTTGGGGGCGGGCAGCACCTTGGGGGCCTGAGACGGCAACTCCAGATTGAGCCATGTCAGTCGTTCCAACTTGGGCTTGGGGACCACCTCCAAAACCCCGTACTGGGCGAGAATCAGCAGCCAGACGAAGAGGATATGCAGGCAAATCACGGCGCCGATGGCGAAGCTGCGGCGGCGGGCACGATGGGCCGACGCGTCAGCCGCATGGATCCGGGCAGTAAGCTCGGCCATGAGGGCGGCGGACTCTCCTACCAAAGACGACTGTGCCACCCGAATGCCTACTGGAGTGAAGGGAACGACGGAGGGGCAGTTTATGCCATTTGCCCCGCCACGGCGACTATAGCGTTGGATGTAATGATCTTTCGGGGAAGCTCAATCCCAAACAACAGGGATTTGCAGCACCCCGCGCGCCCTTTCAACCCTCTTCGAGCGCCAAAGCGCCAGCGCAGCCTGCCATTTACCCTCCCAGCCCGGTTGCCGCCGCCCCAGAAGCGGGGTTCCTTCCTGGGAATGCTGCGACAAAGCGCGGCGCACCGCCTCGGGGGCGAGCGGGCGGTTCAGAAAGGCGGCGAGCGCGGCAGCGGCCTCGCTTGGGGCCGAGACCCAATCCTCAAAGCGCATCAGATGGCAGTCGCTGGTCTGGCAGAGGGTCTCGTAGCATTTGAGGGCGGTCAGATATTTCCGCACCGCTTTCTCGGGCCCAGCCCCGAATACCTGCGCGGTGGAGCGGGCCCAGGCCTCGAAGCCGCGGAAGAGGACAATGGTCTTCGCCTTGGGGTTGCGAACAAAGAGCTCGGGCGCGCGGGCGCATTCGGCCCGAAGCTTGATCACGGGGCTCGCCCCCAAAGCCGCGCTGAGGTCCCCGCTCAAATTCCACATCGCGGCGCGAAAGGGTCTGGCCAGCGGATTTCTCCGCAGCAGGGGATGGACGAGCTGGCTGTAGAAATCCGGCTCCGACACCGAAGGCACACCGGCTTCGGCGAGGACGCGCGCGATCAGGGTCGAGCCGACACGGCCCGGCGAAAAAAGAAATACAGGGTCTGCATATTTTTTGGCCGCAGGCAGCAACGGGCCGTGTTCGAGCGGAACCGAAACGATGCGTCCCGCCGTGCGGCGCAAATGCAGATAGTAGAACGGCGCCGCCTTCACCGCCTCGACATCATCGCTGCGCACATAAAGCGCACGGCGATGCATGAAATCGAAGCAGTATGGAAAAGCTGTCCCCGCACCCGGCACAGATCTTTCACCGCAAACGAAATCAGCGGCAGACGCTACAGAGATGCGCGAGTCATTGCGCCGTCTTTGTACAGAAGATTCAAATATCACGCGGTTATCGGCCATTTCCGTCACGTCGCAAAATCTATCAACTGTCGGAACGGCGCTCTCCGTCGACAGCATTTGTATTTTTTTGTCCCAACGAGGTCACCACGCACGCCTTCCAACACCTCTAAGAACGGAGATCGAAAAAATATGCGTTCATGACACGGAGCCAATGTGAGTACGGACGCGAATGAAGCTTTTTGTGATCAATCTCGCAAGACGAAATGATCGTTTGGCTCAGATGACGCGAGAGCTTCAACGCCTTCGCCTCTCTTTTGAAACCATCACGGCTATTGATGCCGAAGATGTGAGCAATGCATTCTTGGCGCAGCATTTCACGCCTTCGGGGCCGCTTGGAAAATTGCCTAAGGGCGATCAGTGCTGTTCCATCAGCCACAAGAAGTGCTGGGCGGCCTTTATCGGCAGCGGCGCGCCTTACGCGACGATATTGGAAGATGATGTGCGCCTTGATCCCGCCGCGGCGAGCCTGCTCGGTGATCTTCGTTGGCTGCCGCAAGGCATAGATCTTTTAAAGCTTGAGCATTTTGGGCCCGAGAGCCAGCGCGTGCTGATCGGTGCGCGTCAGGAGATCGGCCGCGGGCGAAGCATCGCTCCCATTCTGTCGCGCCATACGGGCGCGGCGGCCTATATCCTTTCACGCCGCGCTGCACTGGAGCTTCTGACCATGGACCGCTGGAACGTGCCGGTGGATCACCTGCTCTTCAACGCCAATGTCTCGCCCGTGGCTGAGAAGCTGAAGCCATTTCAGCTTCTGCCTGCCATCGCGCGGCAGGAACAGCGCGCGACATCGGACATCAAGCATTGGCGTGTTGCGGATCGCGGACTTAGCCCTGCCCTCATTCGCCGCGAGATCGTGCGCGCCTATTATGAGACGCGCCTCTTGCCGCGCCAGATCGCGGCGGTGCTCAAAGGCACCGCGCATCTTGCCAAAGTCGCCAATGCCGAGCTTGCGCCAGAGAACGCGGCGCCCGCCTTCTACCCCGAAGCACAGGTGCTGCTCCGTCAAAGGCGTCTGGCTTAAGCCTGATCTTCGGCGAGGTTCGAGAAGCGCGTATAGGCGGATTCGAACACGAGCTGGATGTTGTTGGTCGAGCCGTGACGGTGTTTTTCGACCAGAATTTCGGCGCGACCAAAGACGCGTTCGCACTTTTCCAGCCATTTGGCATGTTCGGGCGTGCCCGGCTCCGGCTCGCGGGATTTCAGATAGTATTCCTCGCGGAACACGAACATCACCACGTCGGCGTCCTGTTCAATCGAGCCGGATTCGCGAAGGTCTGACAGCACCGGGCGCTTGTCGTCACGGGCATCGACACCACGCGAGAGCTGAGACAGCGCCACCACCGGCACGTTCAGCTCTTTGGCGAGGGTCTTCAGGCCCTTGGTGATCTCGGTGATTTCCTGCACGCGGTTTTCCGCCCGCTTGGAGGGCGTGATGAGCTGCAGATAGTCGATCATGATGACGCCGATATTCTTTTCGCGCTTCATGCGGCGCGCGCGCGCCACGAGCTGGGCGATGGAGATACCGCCAGTGTCATCGATGTAGAAGGGAACGCTGGAAAGCTCCTGCATGGTGAGCACGAACTTGTTCCATTCGTCTTCGTTGAACTTGCCTGAGCGGATTTTCCACATCTCGATTTCGGCGCGCTCGGAAAGCACGCGGCCTGCCAATTGCTGGGCGGCCATTTCGAGGGAGAAGAACAGCACCGGCGCACCGCGCGGCAGCTCCACGCCTGCGGCCATATCCTGGGCATAGGCGAAAGCGGCGTTGAAGCCCGCATTCACCGCGAAGGCGGTTTTACCCATACCTGGGCGGCCGGCAATGATGAGCAGGTCGGAAGGCTGGAAACCGCCGATCAGCTTGTCGAGTTCATAGAAGCCCGTGGTAACACCGGAAATCTTGCCGCCGCGAAGCTGCGCCTTTTCGGCCAGCTCCACCGCCATGCGCAAGCTCTGGCCGAAATCGATCGGGCCTTCGCCATAGCGCGCGCTGTCGGAGACACGATAGAGCGCTTTTTCCGCTTCTTCGATCTGCTCCTGCGGCGGCTTATCGAGCGGAGCTTCATAGGCGGTGTTGACGATCTCCTCGCCGATATGGATCAGGGTACGGCGGATGGCGAGATCGTAGAGGATTTTCGCCAAATCTTTGAGGTTCGGCAGCGCGGGCGCCGCCGCCGCGAGGCCTGCAAGATAGGCATGTCCGCCCACTTCGGCGAGGCCCGGATCGGCCTTCAGCGCAGCGTGCAACGTGAGCGGCGTGATGATGGTGCCGTGTTTTTCAATCGAAATCTGCATCGCCTCATAAAGGCGCTGATGCAGCGGATCGTAGAAATGCTCGGTCTTCAGGACAGCCGATACCGCCTCCAGGGCGCGATTGTCCACCAGGATGGCGCCAAGCACGGCCTGCTCGACTTCGATGTCGTAGGGAATATGTCGATAAGCTTCCTGTTCCATCCCGTACCCGGCGCAACAATGTTAGGAGAGGCGAGCTGAGTCGCGAAACGAAGGGCTGGCAAAAAGCAGACAGCGGGCCATCAACGCAAGCGGTTTATTGGTTTGGTCACAGATAAATGCCATTCCGCGTCCGCGTGCCACCCCCAGCCCGGTCTGCGCCTCCCAGATTAGTGTTGATAACTCGCCCCTGCCGCGTAGGCACAGCTTTTTAGCTATTGCATCGCAAGGCTTTCGCGTTCCTCGCGTTTTGCCCGCCAGCCGGATTGAAAGCCATTCGCTCTTGGCTTTCCTAAGCCGGTTTGGGGCGAGCGCCCTTGAACTTCCGAGGGTAAGGATTACATTTTAATAATCGCGGCGTTTCTGTGCGACGGCGATTATTCAGCCCAAGGGGATGGGTTTGATGCAGGTGCCGGGTTTCGTTGTTAGCAGCGTGGCTTTCGCGATTGTCTTTCCGCTACTCAGTTGGCTTTTCAATCGCAAGCACTTCAATTGGCGCAATATTGCCCTCGCCATTGCGATATTCACGCTCATCACGTGGCTGAATAGTGTGACTGGCTTCATGAAGCCGCTGACGGATGCAGTGAATGCCGCTTTGGGTTTGAAATAACCCGCAGCACCTTGGCAGTGATCGCACTCCTATGCTTTGCTGACGAAATGTGGCGGAGCATCCTGGCTTATGGTGTGGCGCTGGCGGCGGCGGCCTTTCTGCTCGATTGGCTTGAGCTGAAGTTCGCCATGCGTCTTCTGTCGCCCTCGCTTTATGCCTTTGTCATCGCGCTGCTGTTCGCTGGCCTCGGGATTTGGACCGGCTACGCGCTGACGCTGCGGAAAGTTATGCCTATCTTCGAACGCAACAACGCGGCCATCGCAAGCCTTGGTCTTTCCCCGCGGGAGATCGGCATTCTGGAGCTTTTGGCGGCGGGAAAATCCAACAAGGAAATTGCCCAAAGCCTCGCCATCTCGCCCAACACGGTGAAGACCCATGTCGCGAACCTTTACGCCAAGCTGGACGCGGGACGGCGCACCGAAGCCATCCATAAAGCCCGCGAACTGGCGATCCTGCCTTAGAAAAAAGGCTGAAAACGGCCAAATCACCCTTTCGGGCGATGGCGAGGCTTGGGTTTCCATGCTCCGCTAGGCACGATCTGAAGCTGGGGAGATTTGTATGATCCGCATCATTTTAGTGTTTGGCGCGCTTTCCGGGCTGGTGCTCATCGCCTCGCTCGGCCTCACCATGTTCCTGCATGACCATGCCGTGAAATTCCCCGAATGGATGGGCTATGTCATCATGCTCGCGGCGTTGAGCCTGATCTTTGTCGGCGTGAAGCGCTATCGCGATCAGGTCAAAGGCGGTGTCATGCGCTTTGTCGACGGCGCAAAAGTGGGGCTTGGCATCGCCGCCATCGCCAGCATCACCTATGTTCTGGCCTGGGAAGTCTATCTCTGGCTAACCGATTACCGCTTCTTTCCCAATTACATGCAGAGCGTGATCGCCGCGAAAAAAGCCGCCGGGATTTCGGCCGCTGACCTCGCCAAGCTGACCGCGAGCCTGCAAGCGATGGCAGAGTCCTACACCCATCCCTTAAGCCGGATGGCGATCACCCTGACCGAGATCGCCCCGCTCGCACTTATTGTGGCGCTGATCTCCGCCGCGGTGCTGAGGTTTCACCGCATCCTTCCGGCACGCGGTTAGCCGAAGATTTCTTCATAGCGCTCGGGCTTGAAACCGGCTTCGGTAACGGAGCCGGTTTCCACAATCGGGCGCTTGATCATGGAGGGATTGCCCATCATCAGCGTGATGGCTTTGGCTTGGGTGAGGTCTTGCTTATCTTCATCCGGCAGCTTGCGAAAGGTCGGACCGGCGCGGTTGATCACCTTTTCCCAACCCAGCGCCTTGCACCATTCGGTGAGCTTGGCCTTGGTCACGCCGGACTTCTTGTAGTCATGGAAGTCATACGCGACGCCGTTGGCTTCCAGCCAGGTGAAAGCCTTTTTCATCGTGTCGCAATTCTTGATGCCGTAGATCGTGACAGACATTCGGGGAATCCTTTCGCCCGCGATCTTATGGACAGGCGTTTTACAGGCAAGAGCGATTGAGCGGCCAGCGGCGCAGGATCTGGAACTCGCCCAATGGATCGCCCCGCAGCAGCGCAAGACCGGTGATCGACATCCCATAAGGCTCGATAGCGGTGAGTGGTATCTGGCCAACGCCCGTGGCGAGCGCGATATGCGGCACGCCCTCGTCTGCCCGAAGCCCATGTTTCTGCACCGCTTCGGCGAGCTTTTCATGCAGCGCAGCGAGCTTAGGATCGCTGCTGGTCAAGGCGAGTACGCGCTTCGTCCGCCCGAGGCTGGAAAGAACATCAAAGCGCAAGGAAAGCCCAGCCGCCGCCACCGATTGCCCTACGAGCTTGGCGGCATAGAGCATGGCGTCCGTGGGCTCGCCCAGACGCTGCAAAGCGATGTGCAGCCGCGTGGGCTTGATCGGCGTGCCATCCATCTCTTCTTCGGCGAGGAAGCGCTCGGCAAAGCGCGACAGCTTGAGGGCATGCGCCTCATCCGGCATGGCCGCGAAGAACAGCCGCTCGGCCTTCTTGGCGCGTGGCGGCGCGGGACGGAGAAATTCGAACCCAGCTTGAACCGGCCCCGATTTGAGCTTCACCGCACCACGCTGCATGCAAAAACCACCTCTCACGCAGACTCAGATATAGAACAAAGCAGGAACTTATGACAAGATGGCGGACGCGAGGAGGAAGATGGTTCGCGCGCCATTTCAGCATTGCGAACGCCACATTTTTAGCAATGGAGCGCGCCTAAGCCCCGTGCCCGCGCCACTTCGTACTGTTTGGGGTGGGGTGCTTGATTGTCGCTGCCAAGCCCTTTAGCTCGCGCGGGACAAAGACAGATTGGAGGCCAAATTGGCCGAGACCAGCGCGCATCAAGCTCGCCCGCATACGCTGATCGACGATGCCTATGCCTTTTACACCGGCACCGCACTGATCGCGGTTGGCGTGATGCTTTTGAAAGCGGCGGGGCTGGTGACAGCCGGCGTCGCAGGCATCGCGCTGGTGCTCTCCTATCTCTTTAAGCTCCCTGTGGGCGTGCTTTTCACCCTCGTCAACCTGCCCTTCTTTGCCTTTGGCGCGCTGACCATGGGGCGCACCTTCATCGTGAAATCGGTGATTGCCTCCACAGCGGTATCGCTTGGAATGATTGTGGCGGCGGCGGGGATGCATATCGGCCCGATCAACACGGCTTTCGCAGCCATCGCAGGCGGCACGATCATCGGTGTCGGCATTCTCGCCATCGCACGGCATGGCTCGGGCGTCGGCGGCACGCTGATCGTGTCCTTATGGTTCTATCGCTCCCGCGGCATCAATGTCGGCGTAACCGCGCTGGTGATCGATCTGATGATCCTGACGGCCGCTGCCTTTACGGTGAATGCCGTCACGCTGTTCTGGTCGGTCTTGAGCGCGGTCGCCATTCATCTGACGCTGTTCGCCTGGCATCGCCCGGGGCGCTATATCGGCTACTAAAGCGGGAATAGATGTAGGCCACATGCGGCAATCTTCCGGCCCTTACAAAAAGGTCGGCACCTGGAAATGCCGCGCGAAGGGCCTAGATTGAGGCTGTAGCCGCCGGGCTTTCTTCCGGCGCAGCAAAGGAGCCCTGCCGATGAAAGCCATTCAAGCCCTGGAGCCGTTTGGTCTTGACCAGTTAAAGCCGGTCGAGCTTGCCGATCCGGGCCAGCCAGGCGCGGGGCAAATCCGCGTGCGCGTGCATGCCTCCTCGCTCAATTATCATGATTTGAGCGTCGTCAGCGGCATCATGAAAACCCCGAGCGGGCGCATTCCGATGTCGGATGGCGCGGGCGTGGTGGAAGCGGTCGGCGATGGCGTGACGGCGTTCAAGGCAGGCGACCATGTCGTCTCCACTTTCTTTCCCTTCTGGCTGAATGGCCCCGTGCCGATTGGCGATTTCTCCACCACGCCCGGTGATGGCGTCGACGGTTATGCGCGCGAAGTGGTGGTGGGCCCTGCGCAGGGTTTCACCCTCGCCCCCAAGGGCTATAGCCACGCAGAAGCGGCAACCCTGACAACCGCGGGCCTGACCGCTTGGCGCGCACTGGTGGTGAATGGTCAACTGAAAGCTGGCGAGACGGTGCTGCTGCTCGGCACCGGCGGGGTGTCGATTTTCGCGCTGCAATTTGCCAAGGCGATGGGCGCGGAAGTGATCATCACCTCATCCTCGGATGAGAAACTCGCGCGGGCGAAAGCCTTGGGCGCCGATCATCTGATCAACTATCGCAGCAACGAGAAATGGGCCAAGGCGGTGGTGGATGTCACCGGCGGGCGCGGCGCCGATCATGTGGTGGAAGTGGGCGGCGCAGGCACGCTCTCCCAATCCATCCGTGCGGTGAAAGTCGGCGGACATATCTCGCTGATCGGCGTTTTGACCGGCGTGCAAGGCCCGGTGCCGACCGCCGCCCTGATGGCGAAACAAGCCCGTCTTGAAGGCCTGATCGTCGGCAGCCGCCAACATCAGATCGAGATGGTGCGCGCCATCGAGACGATTGGCCTGAAGCCGGTGATCGATAAGAGCTTCGCCCTGAACGATATCTCCGCCGCCTTCGAGCTGATGCAGAAAGGCGGTCACTTCGGCAAGATCGCGCTGGAGTTCTGAGAAAAAAAGAAAGGCGAAGCGGACCAGCTTCGCCTTTTTCATTTATGCGACCGCCAAATTGGCGAGATCTTCCAGAAGCCCCGGTCCCACCGGGTTCCAGCCGAGTTTCGCGCGGGTCTGGGCGCTGGAGGCGAGCATGTCGAGACCTGCGAACCGTGAAAGCCAGCCGAAATATTGCGGCGCCTCTTCCTGGGTGATGGATTTGGCAGGAAGGTTCAGCCGCGCCGCGATGGTTTCCGCGATCACGCGCATCGCAACGCCCTCCTCCGCCACGGCATGATATTTCGCATTGGGCTCGGCGCGTTCGACAGCAAGGCGATAGAGCCGGGCGACATCGCGGTAATAGGCAGCAGGCCAGCGGCTCGCGCCATCGCCGAGATAAAAGCAAACACCTTTCTCGCGATACATCTGAATCAATGGCGTGATGAGGCCTTGGTGCGCGGTGTCATGCACTTGGGGCAAACGCACCACGCCAATATTGACGCCGTTTTTCAAAGCCACGGCGGCAGCCTCTTCCGTCGCCGCACGCGGATGATGATCAGAGCTTGCTGTGGGATTACCCTCTTTCGCGGCCTCGCCAGGGATGGTGTTGGCGATGGGCGTGCCGGAGGTTACGAGAAGCGGGCGATCAGAGCCTTTTAGCCCAGTGGCAAGCGCGGCGACCACACGGCGGTCGTCTTCGCAATTCTGTTTGAAGCGCGTGAAATCGTGATTGAAGGCAAGATGGATGACGCTGTCGCATTGCGATGCGCCACGGATGAGCGCATCATCATCCTGCATATCGGCATGAAGCACTTCGGCGCCAATTGCAGCTAGGGCGGGGGCCTTTAACCTCGAGCGGCACAGGCCCAAAACGCTATGCCCCCCGGCGATCAAATCCTCCGCGACCGCCATGCCGATGAAACCGCTTGCACCCGTTACAAACACACGCATGCGTCTTCTCCACTGTTTGATGGAGACAAGATTTAGGGCGAGGTATATCCTGGTAAAGTAGTGACTTTATCATGGTATAATGACTACCAGCCTCCAAGACGAAAACCGCCTCGGCGCTTATCTGAAGGACCGGCGCCAGAAGCTTGACCCGAACGCGTTGGGCTTTCCCGCCACGCGTCGACGCACCACTGGCTTGCGCCGCGAAGAGGTGGCGCAGCGGGCTCATATCAGCCCGACTTGGTACACCTGGCTGGAACAGGGCCGCGGCGGCGCACCATCAGCCGATGTGCTGAACCGGCTGGCGCGGGCACTGCTGCTGACCGAGGTGGAACGCGAGCATCTGTTTCTCATCGCGCTCGGTCGCCCACCCGAGGCGCGCTATCAGAAATACGACGAAGTCACACCGCGATTGCAGCGGGTTTTGGATGCGCTGAACCCTACGCCTGCTTTGATCCGCAGCGCGGTTTGGGATGTGCTGGCCTGGAACCGCGCCTCCTCGGCGATGCTGATCGATTACGGATCGCTGCCGCCCAGCGAGCGCAACATCCTGCGCTACATCTTCCTCGATCCACGGGCCCGCGCGGTGCAGTATGATTGGCAAGCCGTGGCGCGCTTTGCCCTGAGCGCCTTTCGTGCGGAGACAGCCCGCGCAGGCGCGGCGGCGATGATCGAGCCACTGGTGAAAGACCTTTGCCGCTTGAGCCCGGAATTCGCGTCCATGTGGGAAGAGAACGAAGTCCATCCCGGCCATAGCGAGGCGATCAAGCATATTCGCCATCCGATTGCAGGTGAGCTTGCCTTCGAATATTCGACCTTTGCGGTGGATGGGCGGACGGATTTGAGCCTCGTCATTTATAATCCCGTCACACCGGAAGATGTGGCCAAGGTCGCGACGCTCTTGCAGGCATGAAAGCGTCATCGCAAAGTGGCATAGAGTTGGGCCAAGGATCGGCGGAGGGATTTATGCGCGGGATGAAACAGGCAGGGCTGGCGGCGGGGCTTTGCGCGCTGGTGTGCCTGCCTGCAAATGCCGAGTTTGCCATTCCCGGCTTCGAGCTGGTGCATACGCTGCCAGTGGGCGCGGGGCTCAATCCGCTGGATGTGCGCGATGCGGCGACCGTCTGGTGCGAGATGATCGATCACGCCAAGACATCCATCGACTTGGAGCAGTTCTATGCCACCTCCGAGCCCGGCAGCGCGCTCGATAAGGTGATCTCTCGACTGGAAGCTGCCGCGGCGCGCGGCGTGAAAATCCGCTTTCTGATGGAGAACGTCGGCAACCGCATGTCGGATACCACCACGCTGGCAAGGCTCAAAGCCATCAAGGGCATCGAGTTTCGCGAACTCGCTTTTGCCGATGTTTCGGGCGACGGCATCATTCACGCCAAGTTCTTCGTGGTGGATGGCAAAAGCGCTTTCGTCGGCAGCCACAATTTCGATTGGCGCGCACTCGAACATATCGACGAGACCGGCCTGAAAATTGACGACAAGACGATGGTGAGCGAGCTTGCCGCCATCTTCGTGCGCGATTGGGAAGATCAGGCCCGCATCGCGGCGGGAAAGCCGGTGCAATCGGCGACGGACGCAAAGGCGGCCATAATTGGCGACGGGCAAGCTGTTCTGGTGGCGAGCCCGGCCGATCATAATCCGGCAGGGGTGGCGGATTCACAGGCGATGCTGGTCGACCTCATCGCTCATGCCAAGAAGAACATCCGCATCACGGTGATGGAATATTCGCCACTGGGGCAGAAGCGGCAGTATTACCCGGTGATCGACACCGCCTTGCGCGCCGCATCCCAGCGCGGCGTTAAGATCGAGCTCTTGGTCGCCAATTGGAACCTGTCGCGCTTCAAGCAGCCTTATCTGAAGAGTCTCGCGGTGCTGCCCAATGTGGATTTGCGCGTCGTCACCATTCCCGAGGCGCAAAGCGGCTTCATTCCTTTCGCCCGCGTGGTCCATACCAAGACCATGACCATCGACGACGAGATCGCCTGGGTCGGCACCAGCAATTGGGAAGGCGGCTATTTCGACCATTCGCGCAATATCGAGATCGTGCTGAAAAATCCCGCGATGGCGGCGAAGCTGAACGCGCTGCATGATCAGCTCTGGCAGGCGCCCTTCACCAAGCCGCTGGAGATCACGCGCGATTATCCCGCGCCGCATCCGGGCACGCCTTAAGCGGCGGGAAAAAGCCTGCCGCGGATCGCAAGATACGCGGTGCGCACTGCCAGCGTGCCGATGAAGAGATTGGCGGCGAGGAAAATCACCGGCGCGAGAATTTGCGCCGCGCTGATGCCTGAAATCGCAAGCTTCAAAGTGGCGACCGTGGTGGAGGCGATGCCGAAAGTATAGGCCCAATAGGACGGCGCGAAGCTCTGCTCGCCGAGCCAGAACCATAAGCGCAAGCCCAAGAGCAGCTGGAACAGGCCGTAGCCGAGCAGCATCAAAAGCCAATGATCGGTGGAGCCCGGCGCCAGCATCAGCCAAGCCATAGCGCAGACGACAGGCGGGGCGAATTGGATGCCCAGCAAAGGGCGCTGCGACGCGGGCAATGGTTCTGGCTGCCACAAACGCTGCACAATGGAAGATTCCAGCGCCAGCCAGGAAAAGACGCCCGCGCCTAAGAACAGCCAGCCCCAATCGGCGTGACCAAGCGCACCAAGCGCTGCCGCGCTGGTGAAATTGCCCGCTACGGTCGGAAGGTACAGGCTCGGCACACTATCCTTCGCGGCCCGCCCGCCCTGCCACATGGCTCCGGTTTGATAGAGCGCGAAGCCCATGTGCCAGGTGACACCAACCGCGGCCAAAATCCAGGCGGCAATGAGGTTGTAGCGCACCACTGCCATCACCATCAAAAGCGTGGAGATGCCGATGAGCGCGGGCATGGCGCCTTGCACCGGATGGCGGATTTCAGCGAGCGCGATTTTAGGTGCACGAATAGCTTGAACAAGGTACAGTAGAAGTAGACTGGCCCAAACCGCCCCCGCAACCCCTAAGATAATTTCTCCGATCAGGGGTGGGGTCTGCCAGAGCTTAGCAGCCAACCGCCAGGATTGGCCGATCCCGGAAAGACCCAAGACCATGCCGAAAAACGCGGCGGGGACGAGCTTCATTTTTTAAGATGCTTTTATTTTACATCTTTTCTTGTGCCGCGCCGCCAACCCCAGGTCAATGCGACCTAGGGTAGCCTAATTCGGATATCCGCTTATTTCACCACCGGCAAAAGCACTGCGCTGGAACCTTCTGGGGCGGCGCGCAAGATCGAGATGGTTGCGGGTTTGAAATCCGCGGGCTTCGCAAACAAAATGTTCGGCACAAAGCTTTGCGGGTTGCGGTCATAAAGTGGAAACAGGCTCGACTGCACCTGCACCATAATGCGATGGCCCGGCTTGAAAACGTAATTCATCGTCGGTAAGCGAAACTTGATCTCCGCTGTCTTGCCCGGCTCGAAAGCTTCCGGTTTTTCGAAGCTGTTGCGGTAACGACCACGGAAAATATCCAGACTGATGGGCAGTTGATAGCCGCCAAGTTCGGGTTGTTCGGCATAGCTCGGCGGATAAACGTCGATGATCTTCACCACGAAATCGCCATCGCTGCCATTGGTCTTGATAAAGAGATCAGCGATCGGCGCGCCCTGCACGCGCACCTCTTCCGTCAAAACCGGGCTTTGATAGGAGAGCACATCGGTGCGGGTAGAAATATTGCGCTGATCCTGCACCAGCCAGGTCGTCCATCGGTCGTGATCGGCGCCATCGACTGGCGGCGTGAGGAAGGGCACGGGCTTGGCCGGATCGGAGACATATTTGTCCTCGCCCGCTTTCGGTTTCTCAAAACCGAGCGCGAAATCCTGCTGGAGGTAGAGCGGCTTTAACACCTGCTTTTCGGCGATGGGCCAATCGGAAAAACTCTCCCAGCGCTTATCGGCGGCATTGAAGATCATCGCTTCCGGCAAAGGCTGTGCAGGCTTCCTGTCCTTCAAATAGGTGTTGAAGAAGGGAAGCATCACGTCATGGCGGAAATCGGCGGCGGTATCGCCCTTCCATTTCAAAGGACCAAGATTTTCGGCCGCACGGTTGATCTGGCTGTGATACCAGGGGCCCATGACGAGGTGATTATTGGCGCCGTGTCCAGAGGCTTTCAATGCTTCCCAGGTGTGGATCGCGCCATACATATCTTCCTGATCCCACAGGCCTTGCAACCACATGGTCGGCACGTCCGAAGGATGCTGCGGCACAATCCTGTCCAGCGCCTGCAACTGCCAGAAGGCATCATAATCGGGATGCGCCGCGAAGCGTTTCCACCATGGCAATTGGTCGAAGCCATAGCGCTCCGCATAAGCGCCCGCTGAACCTAGCTCGAGGAAGTTCTGGTAATCGTCCGCACCGGGACGAGGAATCCTGGGGCCACTTCCGGTGCGCGCCATCTGGCCGGAGAAATAATCCATGCCAAGCTGGCGGAAGGCACCGTAATGATACCAATCATCGCCCATCCAGCCGTCAATCATCGGGCTTTCGGGAACCGCCGCCTTCAACGCCGGATGCGGGCCCAGCAGCGCCATGGCCACCGCCCAGCCATCATAAGACGAGCCGACCATGCCGACCCGGCCGTTGGTGCCCGGCACGTTTTTCACCAGCCACGCAATGGTGTCATAGGCGTCGGTGGTGTCGTCGGTTTTCGTGGGATTTAAGGGGCCGCGCGGCGGGCGCGTCATCACATAGGCCCCTTCGGAGCGATGCTTGCCGCGAACATCCTGGTTCACGATGATATAACCGTCGTCCACGAATTCGCGCTTGGAGGGGCGCAGAGCATCGCGCAGATGCGGCTTGTCATCGTCAAACCCGCCAGCGTTATAGGGCGTGCGTTCGAGCAGGATCGGCAGGCCAGAGGCACCTTTGGGGATCAGGATGACGGTGAAGAGCTTCACCCCGTCGCGCATCGGGATCATCACCTCGCGGCGTTCGTAATCATAGCCGGGATGGGTGTCTTTCCATTTCGCGGCGATGTCGGAGCCTCTTTGCACCATGTCCGCAGTGACTGGGCCTGCAAAAATGGGCGCAGCCATAAGAAGCGCGGTAAGCGCGGCGGCAACAGAAAAACGCATCAAATCCCCCAAATAAGAAAGCTATTTCACACCGCAAAACGCCTATTGCGCAAGCTTCGTCTTGCGCCGTGCGCCTTCGGAGCGACCATGCGCCCGGCCCGGCAAAAGTTCGATGAAAGGCAATTCTTCGCCTGCATGCCCAGCGGATGTCTGGGTCGTCTTCACCATGTCGATCAGTGCGCGCAAGGCGGGCGGCACCTGACGCTTGCCGGGATAATATAGATACATACCTTCGAAGGCGGGCGACCAGCCTTCCAAAACAGGCACCACATGACCAGAGCGGATGAAGAGTTCGGCCGAAGTTTCGAGCGTATAAGCAAGCCCGACCCCGTCGACGGCAGCACGCAAAGCAATATCGATATCATCCACGATGATATTACCAGTTACAGGCACCACGCCCGCCTTGCCAATCAAGGACCTTGTAGGCGTCTGCCCTGATCTTTGGCTGGTGCGCTTGGAGATGAAGGTCCATGGAAGCAAGGCCTGGCTCGCCCGGAGGCGGTTCTGAATGCAGTTATGCTGCAGTAAATCTTGCGGCGTTTTCGGCATGGGATGGCGCGCAAAATAAGATGGCGAGCCAACCACTACCGTCTGCAATGTCGGCGTGACGCGCACAGCGGTCATATCGAGGGCCACGAATTCGCGCGGTCCGATGCCCGCATCATAGCCATGCGCCACAATGTCGATCATCTCTTGCGTACCGCCAATCTCGAGCTGCACATCAGGATAGAGCTGCAGATATTTGCGCCAAATCGGTGCGATGACGATTTCCGTGATCATCGGCACGGAATGGATGGTGAGCTTGCCCGCAGGCTGGCTGCGCACATGCTGCAGGCTGTCCACCGCGCCGGAAATCTGCTCGAGCGCGGGCGCGAGCTGCTCCAGCAATTTACGGCCGGCATCCGTCGGGGACACGCTGCGCGTGGTGCGATTGAGCAGACGCACGCCTAGCGTTTGTTCGAGCTGGCGCAAACGGTGGCTTAAAGCCGAGGGCGTAACGGCCAGCTTATCGGCGGCAGCGCGAAAGCTAAGATGCTCAGCTACCAGAACAAAAGCTGCGAGATCGGTCAGTTCACTGTTGCGCATATTTCCTCGCCCAGAGGGTCAAACCGTCGGCCGTAGTGATTACCGCATTATTAAGACAGGCCGAAGCGATTGTTGAGCTCTATTCAGCAGTCCAATTAGCAGAACGGTGGTTCACTTTCAAAGCTGGCGCCGTAAATTGCTGAACATACCGCCGCAAACAATGGCAGCCCTTTAAAGCCTGAACCAGCCGCGCAACACAGCTTGCGGGGAACGGGAAAGCTTTGTCCAAAAGGCTCTCAGCGAAGAGGCGGCAGACCTTCTCTGGGACGATTCCTCGCACCATGACCGCCGAAACCCAATCCCCTCCTTTTCCGCCGCGCAGCGCTAAATTCCTGAAAGGCACGGTATGTGCCCTGGCTTTAGTGGCTCTGGCCGGCTGCGCACCGGATCTCGGCCCGATGGCCGCGCCCGACGATTCCTCCACCCTCGAGACCAGCAAAAGCTTCGCCGCGCCCACTATCGCCTGGCCGAGCGAAGACTGGTGGACCGCCTATAACGATCCCCAGCTGAACACGCTGGTGAACGACGCTTTGCAGGGCTCGCCCGATCTGAAGATCGCGGCCGCGCGCCTGAAACAAGCCGCCGCCATGGGCGATGTCGCGGAGGCGGATCTTTATCCGACCATCTCTGCAGATGCTTCGGCCAAAGAGACCGAGCAATCCAAGAACCAGGGCTTTCCCAAAAGCTTTAAGCCGTTGATGCCGAGCGGCTGGCACCATTCGGGTTCGGTGACCGCGAGCATTTCTTATGAACTCGATTTCTTCGGTAAGAACCGGGCGAATTTCGCCGCGGCGCTTTCCGATGTGCAGGCCGCAAAGGCCGATGAAGCCGCAGCGCGCTTAAGCCTCTCCACGGGCGTGGTGCAGGCCTATGCCCAGCTGATGCAGCTTTTCGCGGATAAGAAAACCGCCGAGCGCGCGCTGCAAATTCGCGAGCAGAGCGCAAGCCTTGTCGAGCAGCGCTGGAAGGCACAGCTCGATGATGAATCCTCCTATTCCCAGGCTCAGGCGCAGCTGAAAAATGCGCGTCTGCAGGTGAAGGAAATGGACCGGCTGATCGCGCTGACCCGCAATCAGATCGCCGCCCTTCTGGGGAAGGGCCCGGATCGCGGTCTTTCTATTCAGCCCACGGACAAAGCCTATCTCGGCAGCGTAGGCCTGCCGGAAAAACTCTCTGCAGATCTGATCGGACGCCGGCCTGATATCGTGGCGGCACGCTATAATGTCGAGGCCAAGAGCTCGCGGATCGATGCGGCCAACGCCAATTTCTATCCCGATATCAATCTTGTCGGCACCTATGGGCTGCAGACCTTCGATCTGAAATATCTCGCGCAAGCTTCATCCGAGATGGGATCTTTCGGCCCCGCCATTCATCTGCCGATCTTCGATTACGGCCGCAATACCGGCATCTATCGCGGCGCCCGCGCCCAATACGATGAAGCGGTCGCGCTCTATGACAAGACGCTGGTCACCGCCTTGCGCGATGTTGCCGACGCCTATGGCAATCGCAAATCGCTGGACGGCGAGCTTGCCGATGCACGCGGCGCGGAGAAAGACGCCGCCAATTCCTATCGCCTGGTGAAGGCGCGCTATACCAGCGGCCTGGTGCGCTACATCGATGTTCTCACGGTCGAGAACCAGCTTCTGCAAGCGCAGCGCGCGGTCACTGACCTCGATTCCCAAGCCTTCATCTATGACGTCGCGCTGGTGCGCGCTTTGGGCGGCGGTTACGCCGCAAAACGTTAACAGCCAGCCCCAGTCCACGAACGAAATTCGGAGTACAAGATGCAAAATTCGATTGAAGACGAGACGGTCGCGGCCCCGGCCCGCCGCAAGAAACTGTTCCTCCTCCTCGGGACCGCGGTTGCGGCGGTGGCCTTGGGCGCAGGCGGATATTGGTATTTCGTCGCCTCCCATTATGTCTCGACCGACAATGCCTATGTCCAAGTCTCCTCGGCGCAGGTCACCCCGCTGACCACCGGCCGCGTGATGGATGTGCGCGTGCATGATGCCGAAGCAGTCAAGAAGGGCGACATCCTGGTAGTGATCGATCCTGAAGACGCCAAGCTGCAGCTGGATCAGGCCCAGGCGGCCTATGCGCTCACCCTGCGCAAAGTGAAGACATATTTCGCCACCGCCGACGCGCGCCGCGCCGACTACGAACGCGCCAAGCTCGATTACGACCGCCGCGCCAAGATCCAAAAGAGCGGCGCGGTTTCAGGCGAAGAGCTTTCCACCATGAAGACCGGCCTCGAGACGGCAACCGCCGCCTTGGAATCCGCCGAAGCCATGACCCAAGGCACCTCGGTCGAAAAACACCCCGAAGTTCTGGCAGCGAAAGCGGCGCTTGATACCGCGCAGCTGAATTACGAGCGCACCATCATTCGCGCGCCCGTTTCCGGCATTGTCGCCCAGCGCAATGTCCAGATCGGCCAGATGATCCAGGCGGGGCGCCCGGTGATGACCGTGGTGCCCGTCGCCGATGTCTATGTCGATGCCAATTACAAGGAAGACCAGCTCGCCAAAGTGCGCCCCGGTCAGAATGCAGAATTGGAATCCGACATTTATGGCTCGTCGGTGAAATTCCGCGGCACGGTGATCGGCCTTGGCGGCGGCACGGGCGCGGCCTTCTCCCTCATTCCTGCACAGAACGCCACCGGCAACTGGATCAAGGTCGTGCAACGCGTGCCGGTGCGCATCGCGCTCGATCCCGAAGACCTCAAGGCGCATCCGCTGCGGGTCGGACTTTCCATGCAAGCCACCATCGACGTCTCCAAGTAATAGGTATTGTCGTGAGCAGTGCGGCTATCGCTATCGGGACACCTAAGCGCGAACTCAGCGGCATGGAAGTTGCCGCCATCGTGCTTGTCCTTTCCATGGGCAACTTCCTGGCGGTGCTGGACACCACCATTGCCAACGTTCTGGTGCCCGATATCGCGGGCAGCCTTGCGGTTTCCTCGAGCAACGGCACCTGGGTGACGACCGCCTATGCCGTTGCCGAAGCCATCATGGTGCCGCTGACCGGCTGGCTGGCAGGCCGTTTCGGACCGGTGAAGGTGTTCGTGGCCGGGATTTTCGGCTTCGGCATCTTCTCGCTTCTCTGCGGCCTTGCCACCTCGCTCGGCATGCTGATCGCCTTCCGCGTGGCGCTGGGCATTTGCGGCGGGCCGCTGATCCCGATTTCGCAGACCCTGCTGTTGAAGATCGTTCCCGAAAAAAATCGTGTCGCCGCGCTGGCGGCCTGGTCGATGGGCACCGTGCTGGCACCAGTGGCCGGCCCGGTTCTCGGCGGGTTGATCTCGGATCATTGGGGCTGGCAGTGGGCCTTCCACTTCAAGCTGCCGCTCGCCTTCCTGATCGGCTTTGTGGCGTGGCGCGTGCTTTCCCAACACGAGCAGGCGACGGAAAAAGCGAAAGTGGATTATGTCGGTCTTGGCTTCCTGGTGCTGTGGGTTGGCGCCTTGCAAATCATGCTGGGCAACGGCCAGGACCAGGACTGGTTCAACTCCTCCATGATCGTGGAACTGCTCATTGTCACGGTGATCGGCTTCCTCGCCTTCGTGATCTGGGAGACCACCGATAAGCGCCCAGTCGTGGCCCTTAACGTCTTCTCCAACCGCATCTTCTCGGTGACCATGATGGTGACGGCGCTGGCCTTCGGCGCGATGTTCGGCACCATTGTGCTGGTGCCGCTGTGGCTGCAAACCGCGATGGGCTATACCGCCACCTGGGCCGGGTATAACGCCGCCCTGTCGGGTGTCACCATGGTGGGCTTTGCACCTATCGCCACCAATCTTATGACCAAGATCGGCCCACGCGCCGTGGCCTGTATTGGCCTTCTTATCACCGCCGTTTCGTCCACGATGCGCGTCAGCTACAACGACCAGATCACCTTCTGGCAGCTGATGTGGCCACAGCTCGTCTTCGGCGCTGGCATGATCATGACCATGATCCCCTTGATGGACATGTCCACCATCGCGCTGAAGGAGAAAGACATCGCCTCGGGTGCCGGACAGTTCAACTTCATCCGAACCCTTTCGGGTGCGATTGCGACCGCTGCCGTGGTGGCGCTGTGGAACAACCTGATCCCCTCAAGCCATGCCAATCTCTCCGCAGTGCTGCACAATCCGCAAGGCTTCATGGATATGGCCGAGAACGCGGGAATGGGCACGGAGACCGCACGCGGCGTCCTTAACCAGATCGTCAATGGACAAAGCGTGATGCAGGCCACCAACAACACCTTCCTGATGCTGGCCGGGCTCAATCTTCTCGCGGCGGCCGCCGTATGGCTGGCGCCCAAACCACCGGAACGTACTGGCGAAAAGCCGATGATGCACTGAAGACTAGAACAAGGAATAGGAATATGCCCCAGGAACAATCGACGCTGATGGTCAATCTGAGCTGCAACGGTGACGACGCCGATCTGCTGGCGATTACCGGCGCGCTGGCGCTGCAGATGAATGCCGCAGTAATCGGTGCGGCGGTCTATGAGCTGGCAACCGATGTCGCGGTGACTGTCGCCGGGATGGGCGGCCTTTCCAGCCCGCAACAGCTCATCGACGATGAGCGCGAGCACGCCGAGAAGCGCATCGCCAAGGCCAAGGCCGCGTTCTTTGAGGCGCTCAACGGCAAGGCCGATCCCTTGGAGTGGCGTTCCAAGGTGACCCACGCCTCTGCCACCGACTGGCTGGCAAAGAACGCCCGCGCGGCAGATATCGTCATCACCCACCCCTTCGCGGATGGTTCCTATGCCAGCATGTATCGCCGCGCCAACCCGGGCGATCTGATCATGAATTTGGGGCGCCCGGAATTGCTTCTGCCGCGCGGACTCAAATCGCTCGATCTTAGTACGGTGCTGGTGGCTTGGCGGGACAGCCGCGAAAGCCGCCTAGCCATTTCATCGGCCCTGCCTCTTCTGAGGCTCGCCGGACGCGTGATCGTCGCCGAGATTGTTCCGCCTGGTGCCGCGCCAAAGGCGCAAAGCAATGTCGATGATGTGTGCCAGTGGCTACGCCGCAAAGCCATCAAAGCTGAAGGCCATGTCGAAATCGCCAACGCCACAGACGCACAGGAGATAGCCGCCCTGATCGGCAGCTCAGCCTGCGGACTTATCGTGGCAGGCGCTTATGGCCACTCGCGCATGCGGGAATGGACGCTGGGCGGTGTCACCCACGATCTTCTTCTGCATCCTCGCTGTGCCACGCTGATCGCGCATTAACTCTTCTAGATTCGAGGCTCCCATGACCATGCAAATCCTTCCCACCACCTCCACCATTCCCATGCCTGCCGAAACTGCTCCGCAGCAGAAATGGCGCCGCCGCAAACACGCCCGCCCGGAGGAAATCTCCAAGGCAGCGCTGACCATCTTCGCGCAAAAAGGCTATGCCGCCGCCACCATGGCCGATATTGCCGCGCTGGCCGGCATCACCAAGGGCACGATCTATCTTTACTTCCGCAACAAGGAAGATCTCTTCAACGCGCTGGTGCGTGAGCATATCGCCGACAAGCTCGCCGAAAAATTCAATAGCCTTGAAGACGATGGCGATGATGTCGTGCGAGCCATCACCCACTGCTTTGATGTGGTGACCGAGATGGTATTGACCGATGAAGCGCTCGCCCTCGGGCGCATCATTACCGCTGAAGCGCGCAACTTCCCCGAATTGGCGCAGTTCTGGCGTACAGAGGTGATCGACCGGCTCTTGTCGCGCATCACCACGCTGATGCAGCGCGGGGCCGAGGCGGGCGTGATTACGGCGGTTCAGCCGGAAGCAGCTGCCCTGCTCTGCCTAGCACCAGCCCTGCAGTCGCTGATATGGCGTTCGACTTTCGATTTTGCAGAACGCGAATGCCCGGATCCCCGAAGCCTGATGGGCCAGCAGCGCGCCATTATCCTGCAAGGGCTGCAAGGCGGCGGACGTGCCTGACAGAAGCTGAATGAAAATGGGGGCGGCCTTTTGAGCCGCCCCTTTTTTATTGGCTTAGAACTGATTGATGATCGTCAAGCCGAAGGTCGTTCCGAGGTTCGGATAGATCGACGCGCCATAAATGCCCTGGTGGATATTGTTGCCGCGGGTCGGCGGCAGGGTATTGAAGATGTTGTCGACATTGAAGCGGATATCGAGGTCGCTGGAATAGGCGTAGTCCAGCGAGATATCGTTGAACACCTTGGCACCCGTATTCGGCATGTCATAGGCGTCCGGCGGCGGCGGGGCCGCGCTGGACATGCTGCCTTCGATGAAGGTGCTGCCGATGAAATGCGCGCGCCAGGTGAAGGAGAAATTGTCGAGTGTATAGGTCGCGCTGCCGAGCATATTCCACTTCGGCACGCCCAAGGTCCCTTCGAGCTTAAGCTCGGTGGCGGGGTTCTTGGCATCGGTAAGCTGACGCAGCTTATCGAGATAGGTCGCCGTCAGGCCCAAAGACAGACGGCCCGGCGCCGACGAGTAGATATCGGCCAGATCGAAATTATAGTTGGCATTGAAGTCAAAGCCGCTGGTGGAGAGACGGCCGACATTAAGCTGGGTCGCCGCAACATTGGTGATGGTGTGGTTCGCGGCGCGGGTGATCTGGGCACAATAGACATTGCCCGTAACCGGTCCCGGAAGATCGACGCAGTTATTAAGCAGCGACTGGATCGGGATGGTGCCAATGGCATCGCTGATCTTGATGTTGAAATAGTCCAGCGTAGCGGTGAAACCGGGCAGGAAATCCGGCGTGAAGGCCGCGCCCAAAGTCCAGGTGTTGGAAGTTTCCGGCTTCAGCGCAGGATTGCCGCCCACGGTGCCCGGAAGCGTCGCGCCATTCTGCGGCGAGACGTAACCGGCCGGAACGCCCAGCGCGGCGCAATTGGCCGCGCGATTGGCCGATTGGTTGATCACGCTGGTATCGCAAGGATCCTGCGCGAAGGTGAAGTTCTGATTCACCGGCGAGAAAAGCTCGGTGATATTTGGCGCACGCACCGAGAGCGAACGCATAGCGCGGAAGCGCAAGGAGGAAATCGGGCTATACGTACCGCCCGCATTCCACGACAGATGCCCGCCGTTATTATTGTAGCTGGAATAGCGGATGGCGCCCTGCACCGTCAGGTCGTTAACCAGGAACAGGTCTTTGACGATCGGCACGCGCACTTCACCATAGCCTTCGGACACGCCGACATGGCCGGACACCGGGCTTTCGCGCGGATAGTTAATGTCGGTAGTCTGCAGTGTCCAGGATGGCTGGGTGCGCCCGCTATCCTGACGGAACTCGACACCGATGGCAGTATCCACCGTGCCCGCAGGCAGGGTGAAGAGCGAGCCCGTCAAGCTCGCGCCCGCATCGAGCTGGCGAGTCGAGGATTGATAGATGTCGTTTGCGCGAACCCAATCGACGGCTGCGGGGTTGGCATTGCCGACGCCGAATTCATTGAGCGGCAAACAACCCGCGGCACGCGCGGTGGCGCTGCGGCAAGCGGGTGCGCCATTCAGCATCACCACATCAATGGCCTGATTATAGCGCGTGAAATCGCGACCATTGAGCAGGCGGGTGGATTGGATGTTATCGCCGTATGAGCCGTAAAGCTGATAGGACCAGTCCGAGAAGACTTTGCCTTCGATGCCGAAGGTATAGCTCTGCATATTGCGATCGGCCTTGGAGGTACGCTGGCCGAAATTATCGTCATTGGTCCAGAACTGGGTGCTGGTCACGCCCGCGTTGGTCATCAGCGAGACGACCGAGGCCGGCAGATAGGGATTGTCGATGGAGAAGACCGGATTGGCCCCGCCCGCGAACGGGCTTTCCGGAGGCTGCCAGGACGAGGTCACCTTGGTTTTGACATAGCGGCCCGAGAAGAAGAAATCGACGTTATCGGCGACGTGATAGGTGAATTTCGACATCAGCGCGAAACGTTCGAGTGGCAGAGAGAGATTGTCGTACTGCTCGTAGAAGCCGCCATCGCCGCCGATCGAGCGGCCGTTCATATTGCCGATGGCGCCATTGTTATAAGGCGTAACGCCTTTGGCATCGCCGGTGAAATTATAACAGCTGGAAAGGCAGAAATAGCCATTCGCCGACGCGCCATTGAAGCGGATGTTGGGGCGCTGGATGTTGTTCGGAATGCCGTCATTATTACCGGTGTTGGCGGGGTTGCGGATATAATTGAAGCCGCTGACACCATAATCGCGCGCCGTGGCCTTGACGCCATTGGTGCGGTCGTAAAGGAAATCCATCACCAAATTGCCGCGGTTCTGCGCGACATTAGTGCCCATAGTCACTTCCGCGCCCAAGGTGGCGCCATCGCCATAAGCGGTGATGCCGCTATGCAGACGGGCTTGGAAACCTTCGAAGTCCTTTTTCAGGATGACGTTGACCACGCCGCTGACCGCATCGGCGCCATAGACCGCCGAGGTGCCGCCGGTGACGATTTCAACGCGATCCACCAGCGCCGCCGGAATGGTGTTCAAATCGATAGCAGCCGAGCCCGGGGTCGCCGCGACCTGGCGATGCCCATCAACCAGGGTGAGCGTGCGGTTGACGCCAAGATTGCGCAAGCTGATAAGATTA
Source organism: Rhizomicrobium palustre (assembly GCF_011761565.1). Classification (NCBI taxonomy): domain Bacteria; kingdom Pseudomonadati; phylum Pseudomonadota; class Alphaproteobacteria; order Micropepsales; family Micropepsaceae; genus Rhizomicrobium; species Rhizomicrobium palustre. The sequence continues at coordinate 485,050 of NZ_JAASRM010000001.1, forward strand.
AGGCCGACATTGGTGGCCTGGCCTTGACTGTTGGAGCCGTTGAGGCCGTTACCGATGACCGGCATCTGACGCAGGAGCGAGGAGATGTTCTCGACACCCGCCGCTTCGATATCGGTCGAGATCACGCTCGACACTGGGACCGGCGAAGACAAATTCGTCTGCACCAGGCGCGAGCCGGTGATGACCACACTCTCCACCTGGCTCGATGTATCGGCCGTGTTGGCGACCGCGCTGCCCATAGAGACAAGCACCATAAGGCCAGTTGTGGAAAGCAATCGTGTTCTATACTGCATATTATTCCCCCGTAGAGTACGAGTTTCCGTACCTGGCCGAGGTGCATACCGCACCGCCGGACAGTTCTGAGCCGCGCGCCATCAGGCAATACGGCACCGGTGCCCTCCGATGATGGAGAGCCTGATTTCGTTATCTTGACCGCAGACGTGCTGCGCGAAGGTTCAGGGTTTTCTGTTTGCCATATGCGCCTTTCTTCCTGAGCTATCGCTCATTGGGGCGCCTCATCTGTCTTTTTGCCTGAGAGTATGACCCCGTCGGCGGACCCCAAAAGGCTTGCACCCGGGATCTCTTTCCAGATTGTACTAAACCTGTACGGTTCTTTTGCCTGAGAGTTTCCGAGGCGGTTGCTCCTTCGGCGCTGGCGAACCAATCTCTCCCATACAGGTCAAATTTGGTAAGCCAACTGCACCATCGCTGAAAGATGCTGTCAACGGAGCGAGCGCGCGAGCAATGGTGATGCTTCGTGCAGTTCTGCAGCTGCACCTGCACACGCAAAAGGCATGCACGAATTCATCTCAGCCGAATACAGTATTTACGGCGAGGGCTGTGCCTGAAGGAGATGCAGTGATCTGTCTCAGCGATGTGAAAAAATTTTCTTACATGCATGTGACTGCATTCGATTTCTGCAGGGATAAGTTGATGCGCACGCAAAGCTCCTCTTCCGGTAGGAAGCCTGGCGCAGCAACGCACCATCATCACCGCATGCGCGATTTGTATGTACTGCGTCTATTTCAGGAAACCACTAGCCGAAAATGGCCGCAATGGCTGCGAGGCTATCGTGCCCGAGACGCATCGCGCCTTCATGCGACCAGCACGGCGCAGCAGCGGGGATCTCCTCCGCATCCTTGAAGGGCATCTCCAGCGTGAGCCCGACCGCATCAAAACGCCTGCCTATGGCTCTGGCGCACATACCCGGCGCGCCACTTCCCGCATAACTCGCATCATACCCAACAGCAACCTGGAAGGCCGGATTCTCCTTCAGCAGCGCGGCGTTGAAACGCGCGAGGCCCGCACTGCGTTCAGGCGAGGCTTCAGGATCACCATCGGTGAAGATATGAGGAATGGTTTCGTCGCCATGCACATCGACCAACGCCGCGCAACCCATCTCCTCCATCGCGCGCAGAATGGCGGCAATCTCCGGCGCCAGGACCGGATCGGGCTGCGCCCATTGCCGGTTGAGGTCGAGCCCAGACGCGCTGCCGCGCAGATGCCCGCGCACCGCCCCGTCGATATTCGCGAGCGGCACGATATGGAAGCTCATTTCGCGCAGGAGTTTTTGCGCCAAAGGATCGGCGGAAACGAGGCGGCGCAGGAAACCCTCCACCCACCAACTCGCCATGGTTTCGCCCGGGTGCTGGCGGGCGACGATCCATACCGGTGTTTCGCCCTGCCCGAGGCTGACGCAATGGATCGGCCGGTCTTCATGGGATTTGCCGAGAACACGCAACGATGCGCCTGCCCCGCGTGCATCTTCCAGCAACGCCTCCAGGCGCGCCACTGTATAGGGGACAAAATAGGCAAACCAAAGAGTTTCGCTTTGCGCGGTGTAACGGATGACGAGCGCGCCGTCTTCATAGCGCGTGGTGGCGCGTAGCCAGGCCTCGCCATCCTCACTGACAAAAGCGCGATAGCCCGGCCAGCCTTCAGAATAGGTCGTCGCATGCGCGTTGCGGATGGTGAGTACCCGTTCCTGCCCCGCACCGCCGGTGAGCTTCACATAGAACCATTGCGACCAGGGCGCGTCCTTGTCTTTGGCAATCTCGATCTCGGCCCCGTTGGGCGTGAGGGCGATGAGCTTGCCATTACCGCCTTCGAAATCGCTGGAGAGGTGAAGCGCTTGCATATCGGGCGATCCTTACGGCTTAGGCGGAACAGGTTTGGGCGGCTGCAGCGTGCCGGGATGACCTTTGATGCGGGACTGCAAATCCTTCACCGCGGTTTCGAGCTGCGCGTCACGGCCATCCATCAGATAGGGCTGGTCGTTATCGACTTCGATATCCGGCGAGACGCCCTCGCCTTCCACGATCCATTCGCCATTGGGACCGGCGAGCGCATATTGCGGCACATAGATGGTGCCGCCATCAATTAGCGAGCCGGTATCGCCAATGCCGATCACCCCGCCCCAGGTGCGCTTACCGATCAAGCGGCCACGCCCGGTCTGCTTGAAGGTCCAGGACATGGTATCGCCATCGGACATGGTGGTTTCATTGGCGAGCATATCGATCTCGCCCGTGAAGGCCTGGGTATAGCCGCCCCAAGGATAGGTCTGCGGGATTTGCAGGCCCATGATGTAGCCGCGCGTATAGGCCTGGCGGATCAGACGCTCCAACACGATACGCGAGACCTGACCGCCCTGATTGCCGCGAATATCGACAATGATGCCGTCTTTGCGGATCTGGCCGAACCAATCCTTGACGAATTCGCGAAGCCCGGTCGGCCCCATATCGGCAAGATGCACATAGCCGATGGTGCCGCCCGAAAGCTTATCCACCGTGCGCCGCGCGATGGCACTGCGCTCAAACCGCATCAGCGCCGCTTCATTGGAAAGCGTTTTAATGCGGATTTTCCTGGTTTTTCCGGCCGCATCACCGACCAGGATCTCCACCGTGCGTTCGGCCTTGCCTGCCAACAAGGTGTAAGGATTGACCTCCGCACCAACCGGCTGACCATCAATGGCGAGAAGGGCTTCGCGAGCCTTCACCTCTGTGCCAAACGCCGTGAGCGGCGAGCGATAGGTCGGATCGGCGTTATCGCCTTCCAGAATATGAGTAAAGACCCATTGTTGCCGGGTCTCGTCAAACGCAAAGCGCGCGCCAAGCAGTCCGGTTCTGGGCCTGTCCGGCGTGTCCTCTGCACCGCCGGTGACATAGGCATGGCCCACGCCCAGCTCCGCAATCATCTCGCCAATGAGATAATTCAGATCCATCCGGTTGCCGATGCCGGGCAGCTGGGCGCGATAATGGGCGCCAATCGCGGCCCAATCGCGGCCGTGCATTTTGGGATCGTAGAAGAACTCGCGATAGCGCCGCCAAGCTTCTTCATAAGCCTCCGCCCATTCCTGGCGCGGATAGACCAGCGCCGAAAGCGACGAGATATCGATCTTATCGGGATCGCCATTCAGGTGAACCACCGAATAGACCCGCTTGTCATCGCGCACCAGGAAGTCGGTATTGGTGAGGTTCGCCGAATAGAAACTGGCGCCCTCCTTCAGCTTCTTCGCCTTCTTCGTACTCAGATCATAGCTGTAGAGCGTGCCGTTGGCATCCCAATTGCCGAAATAGACCTCGTCGGTGACGCGATAGAACAGCTGACCCTTGCCAACGGAGAGATCGGTATAATTGTCTGGCTCCAACGGGGCGCGGATCAGACGCTGGGCGAGCCCCTTGAACTCGATCGGCGCGGCTTTGGCTTGCTTATCCTTTTGTGCCTCTTCGTTGCCGCTGGGCGCGGAAAAGAGCGGCGGCGCGTTCTCCTGCAGGGCCAAGGCAAACACACGCGTCTGCTTGTTGGCCGCGAAATTCCATTCCGTCTCGGCGATCTGCAGATTGACGTCGCGCACCGAGAGGAACCAGAGATAATTGCCATCCGGCGACCAGGCGGGCTGGAAAGAGCTATATTGCGGATCGGTGACGAGCTCGGTCTTGTTGCTGGACGAATCCCAAATCTGGATCGCCATCATGTCGCTGGGCTGAATCTGCGCATAAGCGAGATAGCGGCTATCCGGCGACCATTCATATTGGCGCGCATACCAGGCCTTGGTAGTACCGATGACGGTTTTGGCACCGCTGGCGCGATCCACCATCACGAGATTGCCGCGATCATCCATCACCGCGAGTTTGCGCCCATCGGGCGACCATTTTGGCTCGTAATAGCGGGTTTTTCTGCCATGGGTGAGCTGGTGCGCAGGCGCAGTTCCGCTTGCATCCACCGTCCAGATTTCTTCCTCGCCGCTGGCATCCGAGACGAACGCAATCGAGTTGCCATCGGGCGACCAGGCAGCCTCGCGCTCATGCGCGTTGGAGCTGTGGGTCAGGTTCAACACCGCGCCGTCTTCCGCGGTTGTTTTGACAAAGATATCGCCGCGCGCGACGAACAGCACGCGCTGGCCCTTCGGCGACAGCGCCGATTGCTCGATCTGGCGCGAAACATTGACCACATGCGGGCGGACCAGCGTATCTTCGGCAGGCACGTCAATATTCAGCGCAGTTTCCGTGCCGGTGGTCGCGTCATAAAGATGGATGGCCCCTTCGAGCTCGAAGACGATCTTTCCGGCCGCGTCGCCGCTGGCAAATTTCGCATCGGCGTCGGTAAAGTGCGTTACAGCGGTGGCGGCTGAGGTAGCGGGATCGTAGCGATAGAGGTTCGCCCTTCCATCGCGTTCTGACAGGAAGAAGATACCGCGGCTGTTCCAGACACCATCGGTATCGGAGCGCTTGTTGTTCTGAAGCTGGGTCAGCTTCTTGGTGCCGAAATCCAGGATGTACTGATGCTGGACGAGCCCGCCTTCGTAATGCTTCCAGGTACGAAAATCGGTGGAGAGCGTCGAGAACAAGAGGCTCTTTCCATCCGGCGCATAGACACCCTTGCCCGCGCGATACATCGGCAGCGCGATGACTTTGCCATCGCTGAGCGCAACGGTGTAAAGCCGCCCGTCAATCGGCCCGGGCTGATCGCGCAAGGACCGGAAGAGCACCGATTTTCCATCCGGCGTCCAGCCATTGACGCGGTTGTCATAGCCTTGGCGCGGATCGAGCGGCCCCATGGAAGGCTGGAAAGTCAACTGACGCGGCGCGCCGCCTTCTGCCGGAATGACATAGACCTGCTCATCACCGCCATATTGGCCGGTGAAAGCGATCCATTTTCCATCCGGCGAGAATTTCGCGAAAAGCTCGGCGCCAGCGCCTGAGGTGAGACGCACCGCCTTGCCGCCCTTGGTACTCGAGAGCCAAAGATCACCAGCATAAGAAAAGACGACCTTGTCGCCATACACATCCGGGAAATGCAGGTATTTCGGCGCGGCGGCATTGGCGGTGCCAGTGACGGACAAAAGAGCCAAGAGGGAAAGCATTCGGCGCATGGCGTGTCTTTCGATAAATGTCGTTGGCACAATGTTCGGATCGGCAATATTCGCGAAAACGCCTCTAAATCAGCACTCCACGACGTTGACGGCGAGACCGCCAAGGCTGGTCTCTTTATATTTCGAGCGCATGTCGTTACCGGTCTGGCGCATAGTTTCGATCACCGCATCCAGAGAGACGATGTGCTTGCCATCGCCTTGCAATGCCAAATAGGCCGCGTTGATCGCTTTCACCGCCCCCATGGTGTTGCGCTCGATACAAGGAATTTGCACCAGCCCGCCAATCGGATCGCAAGTCAGGCCGAGATTATGTTCCATGCCGATTTCGGCGGCGTTTTCGATCTGCTCATTCGTTCCGCCAAGTGCCGCGGCAAGCCCAGCGGCCGCCATGGAACAGGCCACCCCAACCTCACCCTGACAGCCCATCTCGGCGGCGGAAATGGAGGCGCGCGAGCGATAGAGAAAGCCGATGGCGGACGCAGCCATTAGAAAAGTGCGCGAGCCTTCCGCCGTCGCGGTGCCGATGAAGGTCTCATAATATTTGAGCACGGCGGGCAGAATACCGGCTGCCCCATTGGTTGGCGCAGTGACCACACGCCCGCCCGCCGCGTTCTCTTCGTTCACGCAAAGCGCATAGAGGCTGACCCATTCGAATACCTGCGACGGCTCGGTGCGTGGCCCGCGCGCCAGAAGCTTCAAATGCAGCGCCTTGGCGCGGCGGCGCACTTTCAAGCCGCCCGGCAGCTCGCCTTCCGCGCGGCAGCCTGCATCGATAGAGGCCATCATCGCGGCACGCACGGAATCGATGAACTCCACCGTCTCGCTTTTGGCGCGCCAGGTTTCCTCATTCGCCCACACGATGTCGGCGATCGAAAGCAAATGCTCACGCCCGATGGCGAGCAGCTCGGCGCCTGAGGTGAAGGGATATTTCACGGTGGCATTGGACACCACCGGCGCCTGCCCCTTAGCGAGGATCGCTCCCCCGCCGATAGAGAAGTAGGTCTGCGCAACCTCGGAACGATCAGCATAGCGCGCGGTGAAGCGCACCGCATTGGCATGACCCGGTAAAAACTTGCCTTTGTGAAACTTGATATCCTTGGAAGGATCGAAAGCGATCTCGGCCTTACCGCCCAAAAGCAGCGTGTTTACTTCCCTTATATGCGCGATCATCTGCGGCGTGGCGGCGGGATCCACTTTTTCCGGCAGCCAGCCACCGAGCCCCAGCATCACCGCGATATCGGTGCCATGGCCTTTTCCGGTGAGGGCGAGCGAGCCATAAAGCTCACAGAGAATGCCGGTCGGCGTGCCTTTTTCCAGCGCCATCACCGCGAAAGCACAAGCCGCACGCATCGGACCAACGGTATGGGAACTTGATGGCCCTATGCCGATGGTGAACAGATCCACCACACTGAGCGGCGGGCACAGTTTCGGATCGGCCGGTACAACACTCATATGCACGCCCCTTTGCTGATGATCAGCATGTCGTGCCCCTTCTGTCTGTTTGCCTGAGATCGTTATCCCGTCGGCGGACGCTGAGGCGCCACTTTTCAGAAGTCTCTTTGCTGCGTGGTCCTTTTGCCTGAGAGTTTCCGGGGCGGTTGCTCCTTCGGCGCCGGGCTTACACCGGTCTCTCCCACGTCAGCGGTCGCGATATTGCCGTGCTTGTATTTTTTGTCAATCGGTGGTGCAACGCAAGGACGCTCTGTTTTTCATCACGCCTATAAAAGGATCGTGAGTTGATGACGCTTCGCCAGATCGCCAGCGTGGCCGTTTATGTGAGCTTAAGCATCTTTGGCGCGCGGGCCGCAGAAGCAGCAATGAATACCGACGCCCTGGTGACCGAAGGGCGCATCCAAGACATTCAACACGCCATCGCCGAAAAGCGCACAACTTGCGTGCGTGTAGTTAAAGCGTACCTGCGCAGAATTGAGGCATATGACAAGCCGCTTAAGCTGAACACCATCGCCCTGATCAATCAGGCTGCTTTGGAGGATGCGCGCAAGCTGGATGAAGAGCCGCAAAGCTTGCGCAATACGAAGCCGCTCTTCTGCGTACCGCTTCTGGTCAAAGACAATATCGATACGGTCGGCTTTCCCACCAGCGCCGGATCAAAAGCGCTGCTCGATAATTTTCCGGCCCAGGATGCAGCGATCATTCAGCGCCTGAAAGCGGCCGGCGCAATCATTCTTGCCAAGACCAATATGGCCGAATGGGCCTTCAGCCCGCGCAATACGGTGAGTTCGTCCTATGGCGTTACCGCCAACGCCTATGACCGCGCGCGTACGCCCGCAGGTTCATCAGGGGGAACGGCCAGCGGTATAGCGGCGAGCTTCGGCTTGGCAGGGCTTGGCACCGACACCGGAAATTCCGTACGCGGACCATCATCCTTTACGAGCCTGGTTGGCATGCGCCCAAGCCTCGGCCTTGTCAGCCGCAGCGGTATCATCCCCTTGGAGCTTGATCGCGATACCGCAGGCCCCATGACCCGCAGCGTGGAAGACAATGCCCGCATTCTGAGCATCATCAGCGGTGAAGATGGCGCGGATTCGATCACCCAAAATCCAGCTGCCCGCGCCAAGGTTGAGTACATAAAATTCCTCAAACGGGACGCCTTGAAGAGCGCGCGGATCGGTGTGTTGCGCGCCCTGGCGCCGGTGGAGGACACCGATCCCAAAGTGCTGGCCACCTTCAACCGCGCCATCGAAGAGCTTAAAGCCGCAGGGGCCACGATTGTCGAAGCGGTGGAAATTCCCAATCTCAAGATTCATCTCAACGACGGGTATTATTGTTCGCGCTTCGCGTTTGACGTGAACACCACACTCGCCAAGGCGCATTCCCCCTCCAAGGTAAAGGACGTGGAAAGCGTGTATCAGGCTGGGCTTTACGCGCCGCAAAACGAATACGACTTCAAACGCTTTCTGAAGAATTCCAAATCCGACCCCGGCACGACCTGCCCCTATATGCTGGATCATCCAGGCCGAGCTGCTTTCCTGAAGGATGTGGAAGCGGCGATGGATGGCGCCGAACTCGACGCGCTGATCTATCCCACCTGGCGTTTCCCACCGCCAGCGCAGGAAAACGCCACCAGCCAATACAAAGGCGATAACTCGCAGCTGATCTCGCCCGCCACCGGCATGCCCGCGATCACCGTACCCGCAGGGTTCACGGATGGCCTGCCGGTAGGTTTGCAAATGCTTGGACGGCGCTTCGACGAGGGCCGCCTCTATGGCCTTGCGTATAGCTATGAGCAGCACACCCATTGGCGCAAACCGCCGTATGGGCTCGACCCGCTCGAAGCCGCCCCCGGCACGGATAAGTAGAAACGCCATCCAATCAGCCAGCCATTGGCAAAGCCCGGCGATCCGTGCATAAGCCGTCGCGTCCGTTATGACGATACGGGAGAGACCGGGACACCGGCGCCGAAGGAGCAACCGCCCCGGAAACTCTCAGGCAAAAGGACCGTATCGCCAGGACGATCTGAAGAGCGATGCGGAAAGGCATCCACCGAAGGGGTAGTCCGTGCGCGGACGAAACTCTCAGGTTCCATGACAGGTGGGGCGCCGCGGAATTGCGGGTGCCAAAACGCTTGCCATGAGGACCTTATAAATGGATCAAATCTTCGCCTTTTCTCGCGCAGGCGCCGCCCTTCCCTGGCTTGGAAGCGCCAAAGGCGTACTGATGGCGCTCGACTATGCGGGGGTGGCTGTTTTCGCTATGACCGGGGCACTTGCCGCCGCAAGGAACCGCCACGACTTCATCGCATTCGCGGTTTTCGCTCTTGTCACCGGCATTGGAGGCGGCACGCTGCGCGATATTATCATAGGTGCACCGGTATTCTGGATCCACACGAGCGGATATTTGCTGGTGTGCATCATCGGAGCCACACTGGTTTGGCTATTGGGCCATCGCTTGTGGCGCTCCAGCGCGCTTATCTGGCTGGATGCAGTGGGGCTCGCCGGATATGCGGTGCTGGGCGCATGGAAAGCGTTGGATGCGGGCGTGGCCCCACTCGTCGCTGTAGCTATGGGCGCAATCACCGCTGCCTTTGGCGGCATCTTGCGTGATATCTTCGCGGAGACCCCTTCCGCACTGTTGCAGCGGGAAGTCTATATCACCGCCGCTCTTGCCACCGCCGCGACATTCGTGATCTTGCGAGCGACCGCGCTGGATCCCATTTTATGCGGCATCATCGCTTTTGGCGCTGGATTTGGGCTGCGCGCGGGGGCCATTACTTGGCAATGGAAGCTTCCAGGCTTCCAGCGCACGCCTTGAGCGTTGTGCGGTAGTCTACGCCCAATCTTGAGTTGTTCGAATATGGAGGTATAGTCGAGACCTCGTGCAAGCAGGCTGTGGCCATCTCGATCTCTTCGCTGCGCCGTGGCATGCACCAGAGGCAGCCATCAAGTACTGAAGCCATGAGTGATCTGGTTCTGATTGCGGAAGACGATAAAGAAATCGGCGAGATTCTATCCGCCTATTTCGAACGCGAGGGATTTCGAACGGTCAATGCCGCCGACGGCAAGATCGCCCTCGACCTGCATCTCGCTCTGAAGCCCGATATCGTGCTCCTGGACGTGAAGATGCCCCAAATGGACGGATGGGAGGTGATCGCGGAAATCCGCCGGCGTGGAAATACGCCCGTGATAATGATCACCGCGCTCGATAAGGATATAGATCGCTTGCAGGGCCTGCGGATCGGCGCCGACGATTACGTGGTCAAACCGTTCAACCCCATCGAAGTGGTAGCCCGTGCTAAGGCGGTGCTTAGGCGCGCGAGCGCTGCAAGGTTCGGCGGTCTGCTACGGGTGGGGCCCGTCACCATCGATCTTGATAGCTATGTGGTACAGGTCAATCAGGGCAGCGACACCTCCACGTTGCAGCTAACGCTGACGGAATTTCGCATTCTGGCGCATATGGCGCGCATGCCCAGCAAAGTCTTTTCGCGCGGCGAGCTAGTGGATGCATGTCTTCCCGGCGGCGATGCGTTGGACCGGACCGTCGACAGCCATGTCAGCAATTTGCGCAAGAAGCTTGATGCCGCCGGAGCCGCGAACATGCTCTCCGGCGTGCGCGGGGTTGGGTATCGTCTCATTTCGGGGTGACTATGTGGCGCAAAGGCCTAAGCCGGCAGATATTGGTGTCGATGACGACTGTCAGCGTCCTCGTCGCCATGATCGTGTTTTGGGGCGGGTACGCGACCTACGTCATTATATTTTCGTATTTCCCGCAGCTCATAAATATGGACGACCCGCTGCCCGATGTAACCGATCTGGCAACACTTGCCATGTTGGTAGCAATCGCGCTGGGCATTTCATTCCTGGTCTCGCTGAAGCTCGCGGTTCGGATATTGGTGCCGCTCAATTCACTTGCGGAAAGCGCCCGGCGCATCACTGCAGGCGATTTGACAGCGCGCGCGGAGCCAGGTGACCATTCCCTCGGCGAGACCGCCAATCTGGTGGCCGACTTCAACACCATGGCGCAGAAGCTTCAGGACATGACCGCCGACATGACGGCGTGGAATGCCGCCATCGCGCATGAACTTCGCACACCACTGACGATCTTGCGGGGACGGTTACAAGGCATCCACGATGGCGTTTTCGCACCCGATGAAAAAACCATACGAAATCTGCTCCATCAGGTGGATGGCCTTTCGCGACTTGTGGACGATCTCAGGCTGGTGACACTCGCCGCTAGCGGCCGCATGGAATTGCAAATCGAGCAAGTCGCGCTTGCGGAGCAAATCAGGATCGTGGCCGATCTGGTGCAACCCAATTTGGTGGAAGCAGGTTTTACCCTCTCGCTAGATCTTTCCGAGATGGCCGTAGCGCTAGACCCAGTACGGACTCGGCAGGCCTTGCTCGCACTACTCGACAACGTGCGGCGCTACGCCAATCCTGGCACAGTGGTGATCGCCATGTCCAAGCTTGGCTCCTATGCGACCATCCGGGTCGAAGATAGCGGGCCAGGGCTGCCGCCGGAATTTGCCAAACAGGCTTTCACCCCCTTTGCCCGCGCGGACGGCTCGCGCTCGCGCAGCTTTGGCGGCTCAGGCCTTGGCCTCTCGGTGGTCGATGCCATCGCCAAAGCGCATGGCGGCAAGGCAAGGTATCGCACCTCGGAACGCGGCGGCGCTGTGTTCGAGATGCTGTTCCCCATAAAGGCCTAGCGTTCAGCTATTACCGCGGTGCGGAACGATGCGGATTTCGACGCGACGATTGCGCGGTTCGTTCACGTTATCGCCCGTGGGAACCGCAAGCTCCGTCTCGCCAAAGCCGCGCGGAGAAATGCGCGCCGAGGCCACGCCGTTATCGGCCAGAACCCTGGCGACCGTCACCGCGCGGCTGCGCGACAACCCCATATTATAGTCGTAGCTGCCGGTCGTATCGGTAAAGCCGTCCACATCGATCAGCGTCTTGTCGTAATGGCGCAGCACCTCGGCCACGGCGGCGATGGTGTGAATGGCATCGGGATCAAGATCACTGGAATTGACGTCGAAAAGAATGTCGTTGCGCATGACCAGCACGATATCATCGCCATCACGGCGCACGCTGACCCCGCTGGCACGCAAGCGCTGGCGCAGCTCCGTTTCCTGATCGTCCATATATTTGCCGACAAGACCGCCCGCCAGCGCGCCCACGGCACCGCCGATCAACGCGGTCTGGCTGGTTTTGCCCCCGGTATTGGCGAGCGCCCCGATGAGCGCCCCGGCGACCCCGCCGATGACCGCCCCCTTAGTGCTGTTCGAGGTCTGCTCCTCATCCGTATAGGCGTTCTGCGTTTGGCACCCGGCCAGAAAGAGCGAGCTTGCGGCCAGGAGAAGGGCGAATTTCTTCATCAGAACATCTCCAATCAGCAACTTAATGTGTGATGCGCCGCGGCGGGTTTCAAGCCGGGTTTTAAAAACGCGAGACGTTCACTTTCGCGAAACTTTGAAGCGTCCCAGCACGAAGACAAAGAATACCGGCACGAAGAATATAGCCAGGGCCGTGGCGCTGACCATCCCGCCGAAGACACCCGTTCCAATCGCATGCTGGGTTTCAGCGCTCGCCCCGGATGCAAAGACCAGCGGCAGCACCCCCAAGGCAAAGGCCAGAGAGGTCATCAAGATCGGGCGCAGGCGCAGCCGTGCTGCATTAATCGCGGCCTCGGCAAGGCTTTGGCCCTGCTGCCAGAGCTGGCGGGCAAACTCCACGATCAAGATCGCATTCTTGGCAGACAAGCCGATGATGGTGATCATGCCGACCTTGAAGAAGACGTCATTGGGCATGCCGCGCAACAGCACCGCCGATACAGCACCCACCAGGCCCAACGGCACTACCAGCATCACGGAAAGCGGAATGGACCAGCTTTCATAGAGGGCGGCCAGCACCAGAAACACCACCAGAATAGACAGCGCCATCAAAAGCGGCGCTTGCGCCACCGATTGACGCTCTTCAAAGGATTGCCCTGTCCAGGCCAGCGAGAAACCGGGCGGCAATTGCGTTGAGAGCTTCTCCAGCTCTGCCATGGCCGCGCCGCTGGATATCCAGGGATAGGCAAATCCGGAAATATGCATGGCGGGCAGACCCTGGTAGTGCTGCAGCTGCCGCGGCATAGAGGTGTGCACCGGGCTGACGACCTCGCGCAAGGCCACCATGCCGCCCGCGTTGTTGCGGACATAAAGCTTCAGCACATCATCGATCTGCATACGCGACCCCGTATCGGCCTGCACAATGACCTGTTGCATGCGGCCGTTATTGGGGAAGTCGTTGACATAGAGCGAACCCATGGCAATGGACAGCGTATCGCTGATCGCAGCGAAGGGAACACCCAAAGCTTCGGCCTTCTGCCGGTCAATGGTCAGGTGAATGCTGCTGCCAGGGGCGAGACTGTCGCCATAGACATAAGCAAGCTTGCTGTTACCTGCGGTGAGTTCCAGAAGCTTGTCCTGCACCGCTTTGAGCGCAGCATAGCCATGATTGCCGCGATCTTGCAGATAAACACTGAAGCCCGACGAGGTGCCGAGTTCATCGATCGCCGGCGGTAAAAGACTCATGATTTCGCCTTCCGTCGCGTTGGACATGGCAGCGGTGGCCGCGGCTACTTCCTTTTGCGCGGTTGCGCCGTGGCGCTCGCCCCAATCCTTCAAGGTGGTGAAGATCATGGCCGTGTTGGGGCCGGAGCCGGAGAAGGAAAAGCCGAGAATCGAAATGGTGGTGCCAACGCCCGGGCGGGTGGCGGCGTGTTTTTCATAAGCCTTCACCGTTTCCAGGGTGCGCTGCTGAGTTGCCTCGGCAGGAAGCTGAATGGAGGTCATGAAGTAGCCCTGATCCTCATCCGGCAAGAAGGATGACGGCAGAAAGTAGAGCGCAACACCCAAGAGCGCGGAAATCGCGGCAAAAATCGTCATCATCCGCGCGGATTTCTTAATCACGGCGGCGGTGCGCTTTTGATAGCCCTGGGTGAGCAAATCGAATTTATGATTGAACCAGCGGAAGAAGGCATTCTTGCCATGCCCGCCATGGCTGACCGGCTTCAGCAGCGTAGCGCAAAGCGCTGGCGACAGGCTGAGCGCCAGGAAGGCCGAAAACAGGATGGACACCACCATGGCCAGCGCGAATTGCTGATAGATGATCCCGACCGTTCCGGTCGCCAGCGCCATCGGAATAAACACGGCGGTCAGAACCAGGGTGATGCCGATGATGGCACCGGAGATTTCCTGCATCGCCTTGATGGTCGCCTCTTTGGGCGAAAGGCCTTCCTGTGCCATCAGGCGCTCGACATTTTCCACCACCACAATGGCATCGTCGACAATAATGCCGATTGCCAGCACCATGCCGAACATGGTGAGTACATTGATGGAAAATCCTGCCGCAAGCATGACCGCGAATGTGCCAAGCAGCGCGATGGGCACCACGATGGCAGGGATGAGGGTATAGCGCACATCCTGCAAGAACAGGTACATCACCAGGAACACCAGCACCATCGCCTCAAGTAGCGTGTGCAGCACCTTCTCGATGGAGATCTTGACGAAGGGCGCGGTGTTATAGCTGATCGCGTATTTCATGCCCGGAGGAATGGACGGGGCAAGTTCAGCCAAGCGCTTTTCCAACGCCTCCGCCGTTTTCACGGCATTGGCGCCCGGGGAGAGCTGCACTGCGGCGGAGGTGGACGGTTTGCCATTCTCGCGCGTGACAAAGCCATAGGATTGCGAACCAAGCTCCACCCGCGCGACATCGCCCAGCACCACCTTCGAACCGTTTGCATTGGCGCGCAGCACGATGGCCGCAAACTGTTCAGGCTTGGAGAGCTGGCCCTGCACCGTCAAAGGCACACTCACCCGCTGACCTTTGCGGGCCGGCTCATCACCGATCCGTCCAGGCGCGATCAGGATATTCTGCTGGCTGATGGCGGCGGTGAGATCGCTCATCGACAAGCCAAAAGAGACGAGCTTGATCGGGTCGACCCAAATGCGCATCGCCTGCTCTGAACCGAAAAGCTGAACGCGCCCGACGCCGTCCACACGGCGCAGCTCCTCAAGCAGGTTGCGCGCCATGTAATCGCTCAAGGCGACTTCGTCATACCGGCCATCCTGAGAGATAAGATCGACCATCAGCAAAAAGCTGGAACTGGCCGATTCCACCTGCAAGCCATTCTGGCGCACGGTTTGCGGCAGGCGCGCTTCCACCGCCTTGAGGCGGTTCTGGACATCAACCTGCGCCATCTGAGGATCAGTGCCGGGCTTGAACGTGGCCGTGATAGAGGCCGAGCCCGATGTATCCGCGGAGGAGGAGAAGTAGAGTAGATTTTTGACGCCTGATAATTCGCGCTCGATCAAGCTCACCACGGAGTCGTTCATGGTTTGCGGCGAGGCGCCAGGGTAGCTGGCCGTAATGCTCACGCTGGGCGGCGCCACGGAGGGGTAGCGCGCAATGGGCAATTGCGGGATGGCGATCAGCCCCGCCAGCACAATAAAGATGGCAACCACCCAAGCGAAAACCGGGCGTTCGATGAAAAACCGCGACACGGGCGATACCTCTTGAAATTCAGTGCTGAGCAGACGCCGTTTTCACGGCCCAGATCTGCGGCACCACCGCGAGACCATCGCTGAGGCGTTCACCGCCCTCGACCACCACTTTGTCCCCCGGCTTGAGACCGGAGACGATGCGATAACTATTGTCCGCCAGCTCGCCGATACGCACGCTGAGCTGATGGGCGCTGTTCTTGGCATCGATCACCCAGACAAAAGTCTTGCCGCTCGTGAAGGTGACTGCTTGCTGGGGCACCAGCAAGGCGTTGGCGTAACTTGCCACAGGCAGCCGCGCCCGCACGAACATGCCCGGCAAAAAGGCATGATCCTTGTTGTCCGCAAGAATGCGCAGGAGAACATCGCCCGTTCCCGCATCCACGCTGATGCCCGAAAATAGAATCTGCCCGGAAATGGGATAGGGCTCGCCATTGTCACGCAGAATGGCGGCAGCGGCGCCACCGGCCTTGCCATCCGTGGTCGTGCGCCGCAAGGCTTGCGCCGAAGAGGTGGGCACGCGGATATCGACATAAACTTTGTCGATCTGCTGAATGCGCGCCATCGGCGTTGCATCGGACGGCCCGACCAGCGCGCCCTCAGTAATCATGGCCTGATCAATGCGGCCATCGATCGGCGCATCTACGGTGGCGAATTTAAGATCGAGCTGACGGCGCTGCAGGGTGGCCCGCGTTTGCGCGACATCGGCGAGCGCCTGCTTGCGGGCGGCCACCGCCTCGTCATGAGCCTGTGCGCTGATGGCATTGGCCTGAAGCAGCCTTTCCATGCGCGCAGCTTGGTCAGCGGCCTTGGAGAGCTCCGCTTCTGCGCGCTTTAGGGCGGCTGAGGCGACATCGGCATCGGCCCGGAACGGCGCCGCGTTGATCTGATAGAGCGGCTGGTTGGCTTTCACCTCTGCGCCCTGCTCGAAAAGACGGCGCTGAACAATACCACCGACCTGGGCGCGGATTTCCGCGACGCGCACAGCATTCACGCGGCCCGGAAAATCCTCCGTGACCTCCACCTTTTGCGGCTTCAGCACGACGACCGCAACTTGGGGCGGCGGCGTTTGAGTATCGCTGCCACACCCCATCACGGTGAAGGCGAGGACAAAAGTGGCCAAGCCCACGCCGATCTTTAACTTTGCCGGTACACGCAGCATAGCGGCTCCTTAACTTGCGAGCCTGCTATCTCGGGTACGCGTGTCGGGCGACTGCCAAGGCTATGTGGAGGATTGGTGGATGAGACCAGCTTTCTGACCCAGCCACCTCGATTTTGGTAAACTAGCTCTTAATGACCGGGGTGCAGCCCTGGCGCTTCCTGGCCGGTGCGGGCAACATATTCGGTATAACCACCATTATATTGATGGATGCCTTCCGGCGTCAGCTCCAGCACGCGGTTGGACAGCTTTGCCAAAAAGTGGCGATCATGCGAGACGAAAAGCATGGTGCCTTCAAATTCAGCCAGCGCCGCTACCAGCATCTCCTTGGTCGCCATATCGAGATGGTTGGTCGGTTCGTCAAGCACCAGAAAGTTCGGCGGATCAAACAGCATTTTCGCCATCACGAGACGTGCCTTCTCGCCGCCCGACAAAACGCGGCAGGGCTTTTCGACGTCATCACCTGAGAAGCCGAAACAACCCGCGAGATTGCGCAGCACGCCCTGCCCCGCAGTAGGAAAGCTTTCTTCCAGAGATTCAAACACGGTGTCGTCACCGTCCAAGAGGTCCATGGCGTGCTGGGCAAAATAGCCCATCTTCACAGAGCTGCCGATGGTGACGCTGCCTTGATCCGGCGTGATGGCACCAGCGGCGAGTTTCAACAGCGTGGACTTGCCCGCACCGTTTGCCCCCAAAATGCACCAGCGCTCCTTGCGGCGGACCATGAAATCGAGCCCAGTATAGATGGACTGGCTGCCATAGGATTTGTGTACGCCCTTGAAGCTCGCCACATCATCACCGGAGCGCGGCGGACTCTTGAATTCGAATTGTACGGCCTGACGGCGACGAGGCGGCTCCACCCGTTCGATCTTATCAAGCTTCTTCACCCGGCTTTGCACTTGTGCAGCATGAGAGGCACGCGCCTTGAAGCGCTCGATAAACTTGATTTCCTTGGCGAGCATGGCCTGCTGGCGTTCGAATTGCGCCTGACGCTGCTCTTCGGAGAGGGCGCGCTGCTGCTCATAGAAATCGTAATTGCCCGAGTAGGTAGTGAGCGTACCGCCATCGATTTCGACAATCTTACTGACGATGCGGTTCATGAAAGCACGGTCATGCGAGGTCATCAGCAGCGCGCCTTCGTAATTCTTAAGGAAATCTTCCAGCCAGATCAGGCTTTCAAGATCCAAGTGGTTGGAGGGTTCGTCTAGCAGCATGGCGCTGGGGCGCATCAGGAGAATACGGGCAAGCGCCACGCGCATTTTCCAGCCGCCTGAAAGCGCGCCGACATCGCCGTCCATGCGCTCCTGGCTGAAGCTCAAACCCGCCAGCACTTCGCGCGCACGTGCTTCCAGCGCGTAGCCGTCCAGCTCTTCGAAGCGGTGCTGCACCTCGCCATAGCGCTCGATCAAGGCTTCCATCTCGTCCATGCGATCAGGATCGACCATAGCGGCCTCGAGCTCGGCCATTTCGGCGGCGAGCGCGCTGACCGGACCGACACCATCCATCACGGCAGCAACCGCGGTTTGGCCTTTCATCTCACCGACATCCTGACTGAAATAGCCAATGGTCGTGCCGGGATCGATCGAGACTTGGCCGTCGTCAGGGCGGTTCTCGCCCGCGATCATGCGGAAGAGCGTCGTCTTACCGGCGCCATTCGGCCCGACGAGGCCCACCTTCTCGCCCTTCTGAATGCCCATCGAGGCTTCGATGAAGAGGATCTGGTGGCCGTTCTGCTTGGAGATGTTATCGAGGCGAATCATAGGGTCCGTGCAACTCAAAAAGGGTAGAAATCATTCCCACTCGACCCACCTTTTGAAATTACTCAGAAATTTCAAATACATAGTTGCGAGCTCTAGTGCTCCAGGTAACATGAACGATAGGGGGAAGCAAGATTTCGGCGGCTTGGCGCTACCGCGAAAGGAAAATGGCGAGCACCGCGAACACGGCACTCGCCACCTCATACCTGTGTTGCGGTTCTGGCCCTATCAGGCCGTCTTGATACGCAACACCGTCATGGAGCGGGGCTCGAGGCGCACATCGACGGAGTTCCCGCTCGCCGTGACCGCAGCATGGCGCGGCACAACCGCATTAGGCTCCTCGAAGCTGTTGTGCACCGCCAAGTTCTCGCCCGACAGCACGATGGTGCTCGCCAGAACTGCTGAAGCGCCATTCAGGGCAATGGTGGTGAACTCGACGGTTTCTCCGGGATGCACGATCTTCACGATCACATCTCCACTCTTGGTCTCGCGCACCGCGCTGGCAAAAACACGGCCATCTCCGGCGTCGCTTAGCTTGGTGGGCAGCACCACATCACCGCGATTGGTGCTGAAAAGTTGCTGGACATAATAGTTCGGCGTCCGCACTAGACTGAGGTTGTCCACCCAGATGAGATCGGGCGACCATTGCCAAGCCTCGCGATGCGCAAACAAGGGTGCATAGGCCGCCATCGCCACGACATCGGCGTTACGCTCAAGACCTGTCATGAACGCGGCTTCAGCCAGCGCGCATTCGAGATCGTTCACATTGTTGGGGCTAACCGGCTTTTCGCTTTGCGCGGCATATTCGCCGAACAATACCTTCGGCCCTTTCCGATCATAGTTGTCAAAGCGGTGAGCGTTCTCAAAGAACCATGGCGGACGCGCATAGCAATGCTCATCGACGATATCGACCCCAAGGGCGCTAAGCTTTGGCCAGAGGTATTTGAAGCGCTCGTCCGCCGGTTCCGGGCCGGTGGAAGCAATCAAACGGATCTTGGGATATTTGGCCCGGAACGCCTTCAAGAAAACCGTCAGGCGCTCGATATATTGCGGGCCCCACTGCTCGTTGCCAATCCCCATCATGGTCAGGTTGAAGGGCGCGGGATGGCCCATCGCAGCGCGCTTGCCACCCCATTCGGTCTCTACAGGACCATTGGCGAACTCTACGAGATCGAGCGCGTCTTGGACGTAACGGTCGATTTCATTCATCGGGGCCAGTTCGCCCGAATTGAACTGGCAAGCCATGCCGCAATTTATGATCGGCAGTGGCGCCGCGCCGATATCCTCGCAGAGCAGGAAATACTCATAAAATCCAAGGCCAAAGGACTGGTAATAGTCTGGGGCCGGGCGGTGCAGGAATTCGTAGTTCCAGCGATTGATCAGCAGCGGGCGCTCCAGCACCGGCGCGATGGTCGCCTTCCAAGGATAACGCTTGTCGAGCTCGCTACCTTCCACAATGCAGCCGCCCGGAAAGCGTAAGAAACCCGGCTTGATGTCGGCCAGAGCCTGCACCATGTCGGCCCGAAGACCACCGGGACGGCCCTTCCAGGTATTTTGCGGAAAGAGCGAGACCAGATCTATATCGATCGTGCCGACGCCATCCACCAGGATGTAAAGCTTCGACTTTGCATCGGTTGCTGTGGGACGAAGAACGGCTTTGCGCTCTTCCCACGCCGACGGCAGCTTTTCCAGCTTAATCTGTTCCAACAACAAGCCGTTCTCGCCATAGAGCGCAACCCGCAAGGCCGGCGTTCCGGAGGTGCAGCGCAAACGCAGGGTGAGGTCATAGGCCTCGCCAGCCTTCACGCCGATGCCGCGAAAGCCTTCATTGGCAACGCCGAAAACATCGCCCCCTTGCGAGGTGAGGCGCAGAAAATGGGGATGCACTGCCGAGAAGGGCTCGTGGTTCATAACCGAACATTCGCCGCGCGCCTTGCTGGGCGAAATTTTCTCCCAACCGGTCATCGGTTTTGGAAAAGAGAAGCAGCGGTTCTTGACGAGTTCTGCATAGAGCCCGCCGTCAGCACCGAAATTGATATCTTCGAAGAACAGCCCCCACATTTCGTGGCTAATCGCGGCGCCGGGCTTGTCCGCATGGATGGTGATGGTTCTTGTCATGACATTTCCTGGCTGGGCGTTTCTTGGCTGACTTGGTGGCGGACGTTGGTGTTGTAGTAGCTGTCTGTGATGAAATAGCGGAACATCAAAAGCCCCATGCCGAGGTGAAATACACCGGGAATGACCGTTAGCATAAGCGCGATTCCGTTCAGCGTAGCGGCACTTTGCACCACATCAGGCTGATAATGATAGTAGGTCAGAAGCAGGCCGACCATACCCGCCGCGAGGCTCATACCCATCTTTTGGCAGAAGGAAATCCCGCCAAAAGCCAACCCGGCTACCCGTTTGCCTTGCTTCACTTGCCCGTAATCAACGCTCTCCGAAATTAGCGACCAGAATACCGGTGCCTGGAAATCGACGATGAAGTTGATCAGGAAATACATCACAAAGGCCGGGACCACCGCCCCAGGCCCAACCATCAGATACATCGCGATACTTAACGCGAAGGTGATGATCTGAGACCAGCGGAAGACCTGAACCTTGCACACAGCCTTGGTCAGCCAAGTGGACGCCACCATGGCAAGGATATTGCCGATAATACCGACCGTGATGAACGCGGCTTGGAGCTTGGCATCGCCACCGAGAAAATATTTAGCGTAATAGAGCCCGACCGAGCCGCGGATGACATAACCAATCGTGCCAGTGACACAGGCCCCGGCGAGACACAGCCATTGGCTGTTGCTGGCGAGTAGCCTCAACTGCTCGCCGAGAGGCTTGCGCTCGCTTTTGTGTACCACGCGCTCGGTGGTGGTAAAGAAGCAGAAAAAGAACATCAGGGTTGCCGCCGCAGCCATGATCGCCATCGCGACCTGATAGCCTTGGGCAAGATGGGCTTCTCCCCAGCGCGCTGCAAAAACCGGTACGAAGGTGTTGACCAGGAGAGACGCGCCCTTGGCAAAGAACAGGCGATAGCCATTGGCCGAGAGCCGTTGCTGCGGATCATCGGTCAGCACCGCGGGCAGCGATATATATGGAATAGTGATGCAGGTGAAAACGAGCATCATCAAAATGTAGGTGGCATAGGCCCAGATCAATTTGCCGGTGTAGGAAAAATCCGGCGTGGTGAAGACCAGCATGATCGAGACGCCGAAGGGCACAGCGAAAGCAAAAAGATAGGGGCGGTAGCGACCCCAGCGCGTCGTGCGCCCGTCGGTGAAGATACCCATAGCCACATCGGCGAAGGCATCGATCAACCGCGGCAGGAGGCCCAACAAGGCGATATGGGCAACGTTGAGACGATATACGTCGGTGTAAAAGAAGGTGATGATGATGGCGAGCGATGACCAGACGATGTTCACCGCCGCATCGCCGGCACCGAAACCGACTTTCTCAACCAAGGAGAGTTTGGAGCTTTTCATGGGGGTCAATTCTTGAGCGTGGTGTGAAAGCGATCTAGGGCGGCCCCATCGACCGCTGGCCAGCCGGTGGCATCCCAGGAAATGGGAAGTATCTTCAGGCGATGAAAGTTGTTGTCGGCCGCCTCATAGGCATGCATCACAACAACATCCTTTCCATCCAGGTTATAGACGCCCTGCCCGCCCCATCCGGCCCATTTGGGATTTTCGGAGAGAAGCGGTGTGCCGCCACCCTTGACCATGTCGACGCCATCCTTATCGAGATAAGGCCCGGTGATTGTTTTGGAGCGCCCGACAGCGACACGATAGGTCGAGGCCTTGCCGCGGCAGCAATATCCGGTCGAGACAAAAAGGTAGTAGAAATCGCCCTTGCGATAGAGAAACGGGCCTTCCACGGCACCATCGCCCGGCGCTCTCGCATCAGCACCACCGCGCGGCCGCGCCGCGATGCTGTGCCATTCCTGGGGCTCGGCTACGTGTATGCGATCGGGATTGAGCTTCACAAGCTTGATGCCGGACCAGAAGGAGCCAAACGCCATCCAAGGCGTGCCGCTTGCATCGTCGATGACATTGGCATCAATCGCATTCCAGTCATCGCGACCGGCAACAGAGCGCAGGACGATGCCTTTATCTTCCCA
Organism: Rhizomicrobium palustre; assembly: GCF_011761565.1. Taxonomy (NCBI): domain Bacteria; kingdom Pseudomonadati; phylum Pseudomonadota; class Alphaproteobacteria; order Micropepsales; family Micropepsaceae; genus Rhizomicrobium; species Rhizomicrobium palustre. The sequence goes on from NZ_JAASRM010000001.1 coordinate 507,451, forward strand.
TCTGTAATCCGGCGACGCAGGGTCGAGCGTCTTATTGACTGCTACGCCAATGGCGGAGTCATTTTTTCCAAAGCCGGAAACCGTATAATAGAGGTAGTATTTGCCGCCCGCATAGCTGACATCAGGGGCCCAGACATGACCGTTGAACGAGGCGGAAACACTGCGCGCCCAAACCGGCTCGCCAGCAAAGACCCGCCCCTGCCCGCTCCAATGGACACGATCATTTGAGCTGTAAAACGTAATGCCAGGCCCCGTGCTGTAAAGATAAAGACGTTTGCCATCCTTGATGAGCGCGGGATCGTGAATATCGACCTCGGGCAAGGCCGCTGCGGAGGAAATGCCGCCCAGAAACATCACAACGATGATGGCGAGGGTGTTGTTTACGCTCATGACTGTCATCCGACACATCGATGAATGTTCGACCTGCCTCGGAGCAGATCTTCGTGAAAAAATGGGCGACAACCGGTCGATTTCAGTCGGACCGAATTGCCGCCTTAAGCGGGACACCTAAGCTCCCATGATCGGGGCTGCGCACAGGGAGGACTGCTTCAGCCGCGTCCGCCATGACCCGACGGAAAAAAGAGCCCGGCCGCGTTACGCAGCCGGGCTAGCCATCAGTTCGTCGAATAGCGAAGCCCGATCGCGAAAGTCCGGCTGAAGAGCGCAGTGCCGAAGTTCGTCACTTCGGGATCGCCCTGACCGGCGCCATGATAGTATTGCTTCTGCTTGCCATTTAGCAGATTGGTACCATCGAAGGTGACCATCACGCCGTCCCAGGCCTTATAGCTGATCTGGAAATCCAGGCTGGATTCCGCCCGGCGCCAAATACCCAACGGATTAGCGAAGGACGCGGCCTCGTTGGAGTAGTGGAATTTCGAACGCCAGACATAGGATAGGCGGGCGCCGACATCATCTCTCTCGTAGATGGCCGTAAGATTGTAGGAAAGCGGTGACACGCCCCACATCGGCTCAACAAGATAAGAGGTGATGTTGCCGGTGGTGGAGTCCGTCACAGGTGTGTTCTGCGACGAGCTAAGGATAGTCATGCTGCCCTGCGCGCCAAAACCTTCCAGGAAGGACGGCAGGAAGTCGGGGAAGTAAACAGCCCCGAGTTCAACACCCTTGAGGTTGCCCTTGGAGGCGTTCATCGGCTCGACGATGATGAAGTTGTTGGTGTTGTACTGCTTCTTGATGGCATCGCCCGCGAACACTTTCGCGACATTCTGCGTCACAATGATGTTGTCGAGGTCACGCCGGAACACCGTTCCGTAAATGGCGCTCGACGGCGCGAAGTACCATTCGGCGGTCAGGTCGATGTTCTTGGCATGCACCGGCTTCAAATCTGGGTTACCGCGCGAACCTGTGGCGTATCCAACCTTGGTCACATCCGCATTCAGGATATAAGTGGGGTTGAGATCGGTGAAGCCAGGACGGCGCAGGGTTTCGCCGTAATTGGCCCTGATCTTGATGTCGTCGGTCGGTTCATAGGCCAGCGCGACGCTCGGCAGCCATTTGGCCGCATAGTTGCTTCCCTCGGTCGCGTTATGGGTGCCATTGGCGATGAAGTCGGTGTGGTCATAGAAGGTCATGTTGTCCTTGACCTGGACCCAACGCATACCGGCATTCATGGTCAGCGGACGACCAAAGACATCTTGCTGAAGATCCGTTTCCAGATACACCGCGGTGTTCATTTCGGTGATCTTAAAGGTCTGGAACATCTCATGCAGACGCGCATTCGTCAGATCGTTGCCATATTGGGTGCGCAGCTTGCCGATATTGTCATAGACCCAGCGGCCATCGACATTGATCCATGAATGAGGCACATCCGCCACATCATCAAAGAAGCCGCTGTTGTAGTGATAGGCCGCCTTATCCACGGAGGTGAACGGCTGATTTAAGTAGCCGCTGGCCTGACGGTAGGACTCCGCGGCGTTGCGGTTATCATGCCGGAAGCCAAACTTGATGTCTTTGACGATGCCGAGAATCCCTTTGGTATCGTATTTGCCGTCGAAGGACAGCGTATAGGCCTCACCCTTAGTATGATTGGCATTGTCGTAGAGCTGTGCGGTATTCCAGAAGCTCGGATCTGTCAGACGATTTTGGGTCGAGCCGAAATTGAACGCCATAATGCCGCCACCGGAGTTGAAATCGACATTGATTTCCGGCGCAGTACGCTCGATTCGCATCGCGGTGAAAACGGTATTATACTGGCTTGCTTGATAAGAGATATCGCCGGTCGCGCTTAAGCGATCCGTCAGCTCCCATTTTCCGTTGAGGCCGTAGACATAGCTGTTGGTCTTGGAAACCGTCAGATCGCCGCTGTTGAAATCGTAGACGTTACCGACATGGCGCGTCTTCATGACGTTGGTACCGCTGAACAGCGTGACGCTGCTGGCGGGCGGAATTGCCGGCTTTGCCCCCGCGAAATCGCCCCACCAGTCTACGAAACTAAACAGCAGGTTATTGTAGGTCTCATTGCGGAAGCCATTGTACATGACTTCGAGCGTGTAGGTGGAATGCTCGCTCGGCGCCCACTGAATAGCTAGATTGGCGTTCGGGCGCGTGCGTTTGCCGGTGAAGTCGCTCTGGAAAACGGCATCGCGAGCCAGGTAATAAGGGACCGCCGCGCCGTTTATCATCAAAGTCGAGCCGGGCTTCTCAGAAAGCCCGCCCGGGAGGCCGGGCTGCCACAACGTCTGGCCAGGAGCACGGCAGTCGCCATTAAAAATTCGTTCGAGCGGAGTCCAGCCGTTGGGATTTGAATGCTCAATTGGTGGCTTGACGCTATTGTCGACGCAAGTGTTGGCTGGTCCGCTGCCTGGAGCCAAGCTGCTGGCAGGACCTTCTACGGAGAATGGCACCAAGGCGCCAGGCGTGGAGCTCTCATCGCGGAACCGCACCACCGACCAGCTCACATTGGCGAGAACACCGACATCGCCAATCGAGGTCTTCCAGCGATTGCTCACCAACAGGCCAAGATTGGGGTCAAAGGCACCGCGCTTTTCCTCATAGGTTCCAGTGGCGGCACCCGTGAGCTTAAAGCCCTCGAAGTCGAAAGGCCGATAGGATGAGACATTGAGCTGACCAGCGATACCGCTTTCGATCTGGTTCGATTCACGGGTCTTATAGACATCCAATCCGCGCACCAAGGTCGCGGGCATATCCTGCATCGAGAAATACTGGCCCGATGACGTGAAAAGCTTGCGCCCGTTCCAGGTGGTTTCAATATCGCCAAGACCACGAATGTAGATGGAGCCGACCTGACCACCGCCGCGGTTGGTCACCTGAACGCCGGATAAGCGCTGCAACGCCTCGACAATGTTGTTGTCAGGCAGTTTGCCGATATCTTCCGCGATCACCGATTCAACGACCTGCGTCGACTCGCGCTTCACATCCAGACCTTGGGCAATTGTCGCCCGGATGCCGGTGACGACGATGGTTTCCATCTGCTCGGACTGCGCCATCGCAGCGCCTGACATCAGCGCCACTGCGGAAACCGAACAAACCAGAAGTTTCTTCCCGAGCATATTCCCTCCCTGCTCATATTTTTTCTGTCTGAATGAATACTCAGACAATATATGTGCGCCCACTTTCTGACGCGTTCGGCGCAAATGCAACGAGAGTTTCTTGCTGCGCTGCACGATCAAGCGCCGCAAACGACCGCTTATCGATTACATCGACCGCTTATCGAAAATGCTCTCGCAAGGTTTACTGAAAGTCGAGAACTGTTGTCTCAACGCATCACCGCGCATAATCTCAAATCATTCGAGAGCCAATTGGTGCAGCCCATTGCCCACTTCTCGCCGCCAGCAAAGAAGACGATAATGGTAGCGTTACCGGTTTAAGCGACAGCATTGAGCTTCCACGAAACAGCACCCGGCTAGGAAAATTACGCCGGAGAAAACGTGACCATGCACCAGACAGGTTCGTCCGATTTGAACAAACACAATCTGCGCCTGATGATCACGGTGATTGTCGCCGCTTATCTCTTAATTGCAGTCTCAAACGGCATCGATTGGATAAGCCGTGCACCTGCTGCACAGGCATTAGACATTGCTGCCTGGGAATTTCTTTATAACGGCAGCGCCTGCATCACCAATATCGCGATATGCTTGATCTACGCGCGGCTCTTCGGAAGAGCTGCAAAGCCCTGGCTGTATATCGCGCCACCGATATTATGCTTTGTCGGCGGGGCACTCTGGATCACCATCGCGCATTTCGTCATCAAGCTGCTCGGCTTGCCACATTGGATTGGAGTGCCGATGAGCTGGATCTCGCTAACATTCCAGGGCGGGCTGGCAAGTGGAACGACGCTATTTCTCGTTTCCTGCGTCGCTTTCGGCCTAGATTATTGGCGCCAAGCAGCTCTGGAACGCGAGAACGCACGAGAGGCTAAGAGCCTGGCGCACCAAGCACAGCTTCGTATGCTGCGCTATCAGCTCAACCCGCATTTTCTATTCAATACCCTCAACGCGATCCGCGGATTGATATTGGAAGATCCACAGCGCTCACGCCGCATGGTCTCAGAACTCGCCGACTTCCTTCGCTATTCTCTCGATGGTCGTGCCAGCGAAGGCACTGTGGGAGATGAACTCGAGGCGATCGAAAACTATCTCGCCATCCAGCGGACGCGTTTTGAGCATCAACTCGATGCAGAAATGCAGGCGGATCCTTCCGCCCTCTCCGTCGCGCTGCCCAGCTTTCTCATCCATCCGCTGGTCGAGAACGCGGTCAAGCATGGCATGAAGACCGGGGTCATGCCGCTTAAGCTCAGGATCGAGATCACCCGGAGAGATCAGACGCTGAATATCCGAGTTTCAAATTCCGGCCAGCTCGTACCCAAGCATGACCATTCATATGAAGACACCGGCATAGGACTTAAGAACATCACCGAGCGACTCGAACTTGCCTTCCCCGCCCGGCATAACTTCCGATTGGAAGAAAAGGATGGATGGGTCACTGCCGAAATTGAACTTCTGCTGACAGCGACAGAGACACAGGCATGACACGCCATACCGCCTTGATCGTTGATGACGAACGCATCGCGCGCAACGAACTCGAATACCTTTTACGTGATCACCCCCAAATCGACATCGTGGGACAAGCGGCTTCGGTAGATGAAGCCGTCGAGCGCATACAGGCATCGCGGCCAGAACTCATCTTTCTAGATGTCCAGATGTCCGGTGCGTCCGGCTTCGAGTTGTTTGAGCGTATTCCTGTCGAGGCTTGGGTTGTTTTCGTCACGGCGTATGAGGAATTCGCGCTGAGAGCCTTTGAAGTGAACGCACTGGACTATTTGACCAAGCCAGTTCGCCCTCAGCGCCTTGCAGCGGCACTCGATCGCTTCCTGCATCGCATTCGGCTTGAAGCACCCGCAGTAGGTCTGAAGATGTCGGACTCGATTCTTCTTACGGTCGGCCGTCAGGCTCGCTTCGTCAAAATCGCCACCATCGACTACATCCACGCCGAGGGCGATTACACCAGAGTTGTGGTGGATGGCGGTTCAATCGGGATTGTTCTGAAATCGATGAAAGAATGGGAGCAGGAATTGCCGCCCGACAGCTTCTATCGCATCCAGCGCTCAGCCATCGTCAATTGCGAACATGTCGAACGGCTGGAAAAGCACGAGTCCGGCGGGTTTGCCGTGTATCTGAGAAACATTGAAGCCCCTTTGCTGATGAGCCGCCGCAGTGCGCGCCAGTTCCGCGAGCGTTTCATGGCCTAGGCTACAGCCTGCATTCCCGGAAAAGAGCGGCATAAACTCTCAGTTGCAAGACCACATCCGTCACAAGATTGAAGTAAATCCTTGATCTAAGCGAGGCCCACGCGAACTAGGTTCTGTTGGGAATGCCGTGACCGAAGTCCGATGCATGAATGAGTTGGGGTGGGATGGGAGCGAATGGCGCAATCTGGTGCGCCGCGTTGCCAGATTATCCAATCGCAGCGATGCCGAGGATCTTCTGCACTCCGCCTATATCCGCTATCGCGATCGCAAGCCCGACACTAAAATCGGCAATATCAATGCCTTCCTGATCCGCACCGCCGTCAATCTCGGTATAGACGAGCACCGGCGCGAGCAGCGAAGGCGTCTGGAATGCCTGGACACCATCTCGGACGAGCGCAGCTGCGAGAAATCCCCGGCACAAGATGAGGCCATCGCTCATCGCCAATCACTATTTCGCATATCCTCGGAATTGAACCGCTTGAACCCGCGCACCAGCGAAATCCTGATGATGCACCGGTTCGAGGGGCTGACCTACTCCGAGATCGCAGCAAAATTGAAGATCACCCCAAGCGCAGTCGAAAAGCATATCGCAAAGGCCATGGCGGTGCTGACACAGGCCATGGAATGACATCTGCCCACACTGATAAACAACTCCGGCTTGAAGCTTCAGAATGGTTTGCCCGCCTGCGCGCCAGCGCGGTGAGCCCTGAGATTGAGGCGGAGTTCTTCCGCTGGGCGGCACAGAGCCCGCGCCACGCCGCGGCCTATGAAGCTGTGTGTGCGGCCTGGGATGTGCTGGGTATGGTACCGGCGAAGCGCAGGCCGCGCCATGCGATGATCGGGCGGCGCGAGTTTGCCGGGGGCGCGATTGCGGCGAGTCTGGCGGCCTATTTCCTTTTGCGCGCAGAGCCCGCGGAAGCCAAGGTTTTCAAGACCGCGATCGGTGAACAGAAGCGCTTCACCCTGCCCGACGGTTCAGCCCTCTTGCTCGACACGGCGAGCGAGGTCTCTGCCAGCTGCGATAAGATCTCGCGCACCGCCAGCCTTGGCTGCGGCCGGGCGCATTTCGATGTGACAAACGCGCGCGAAAGCGCGCTGGTGGTGCGGATCGGCGACATTTCCGTTACCTCGCATCGCGGCCATTTCGATGTCTTCCGCGGGGAGGACGCGATCTTCGTCTATCTGCAGCAGAACGATGCTGCCGTGCAAACCGCCAATGGCGACAACGTGAAGTTGCGCCCAGGTGATTATCTGCGCGCGCCTATGCCTTATGGAAAGCTCGTCATCGACCGGCCCGCGCAAGAGGCGATAACCGCTTGGCAGCGAGGCATTTTGGTTTTCGATCAAACAACGCTCAGCGACGCCGTGCGGGAGATGAACCGCTATAGCCCTGTCAAGCTCACGATCAGTGATGCGAAAGCGGCACAATTAAAAATCAGCGGCGCGTACGGGGCGGGCAAGGCCGCAGAATTCTTACACACACTTACGCTACTCCTTCCCGTGCGTGCGCAAGCCCGCGGGGACGGCTTCGAAATTACCTCTACGCTCTGAATTCCAGCGCAGTGCGTCGAGAAAAGGGGAGTGTATGCGCGGCCGGATCAGACAATTTCCTGCGCTGATCGTGGCCGTGGCCGGGTTGAGCGCGTTCTGCGCCGCGGCCGACGCACAAACCGTATCGTTACAGATTCCGGCCGCGTCGCTGGGCGCTGCCTTGACAGAGGTCGCGCGCCTGACAGGGCGCGGCGTTCTCTTTACGCCCGATACCGTGGAAGGGCTGAAAGCGCCCGCCATTCAGGGCAATCTCACAGCCGAGCAAGCGGTATCCCAGTTGATTGCGCAAACCCCGCTGGAGGTGGTGGCGGATACGGCAGGAAACTTGGTCGTCCGCCGCCCGCCGAAAGCCAAACCAGTCGTCCCCGCAGTAACTTTGCATGAGGCCTTAGAGCCGGTCGAAATCGTGCGCGTGGTTGCTACGCGGGAAAGCGCCGACGCGCTGCAATTCAAGGCCATCGCGCCGGTCAGCGCGCTTTCGACTGCCGATCTCGAACATACTGCGGTTCACAATGCGGCGGAGGCCTTGCAGCTTCTGCCAGGCATCAATGTCACCAATACCGGCAATTCCTTTTTCGGCGGCATCGATGGCGCCTCGCGCGGGGAAGGCATGTTCGCCCAGGTGCGTGGCATGAATTCTGAATACACGCTGAACATGATCAACGGCGTGGATGTGGCGCAAGGCATGCCCTATAGCCGCGAGGTGCAGCTTTCACTGCTGCCGCCCTTCGGGCTTCAGACCATCGTCGTTTCCAAAACCGCGCAAGCCGATATGCAATCGGATTTCATCGGCGGCGCAGTTGATTTTCGCACTCCCACCGCCTTTGACTTTGCGGGCGATCACAGTTTCTCGATGACCTTGGGCGGACGGCTCGAAACCCGCGCGGTGGATTACGGCGAAAACGGGATTGGCAGTGTGGCCTCCGCCGAAGCCTCGCAAAAATTCGGCGCGGAAAGCCAATTCGGCATCTATGTCAGCGGCTATTACGATATTCGCCAATTCGCCAATAGCGAAATGGGCGCGCTGATGGAGCTGACCGGCGACAAAGCCTGGGCCTTTGCGGCGGGCGATCGGGCCGGAAAAAATCCCGCCGGATATAATGCCGAGCGCAATCTGCAATCCACGGGGTTCAATGTCGGCATTTCCAGCGGCTATACCGCCCGCTATGGCACCAGCGCGTCTCTGGTTTGGAATGCCAGTGCAGTTACCAGCTTTTATACGCGCGTGACCTATGCCTATGCGCATACCGAGCAGAACTCCACCCTCAGCCAAATACTGGGTGCGGACATCACCACGGGGGTGAATGGCATTATCACGAGCGACGGGTTCTACCGACCTAAAATCGGCAAGGTCTCGACCCGGTTGTGGTATGAGACCAATCCAGAAATGGCCGACCTCGGCACGGCGCAGATCGGCGGCCAAAGTGCACTCGGGCGTGCCACGGTATTCGGCAAGTTCTATTACAGCTGGGGCAATAATGACCGGCCCAATCACATCGAGATTTCGGCGCGCCCCGACAATGATTTTATTTATGGCGGATCCTCCCTCGCGACATTCGATGCGGATGGTTTTCCGGTTCCCACCCTGACGCCAGCGATGTTCGACCGGCTCGGCCATGTGGGTGACAATCTTGTCCGGCGCGGCGGACAGCTGACCATTCAGCATTCAGGACAGGATAAGTTCGGCAGCATGCTGGATGCGCAAATCGCGCTCGGCGAAAGCGGCTGGATCAAGCTCGGCGGCAAGCATGTGGAGAGCTGGCGCAGCACCGACAACACCGATTTCACCAACGCCATCTATACCGATGGCACCAAGTTCTCGACACTCGGCCTTTACACGGAAAATTGGAGAGAGGTCTATCCAGGAAAATATGGCTGGTCGGTGCCCAAGATCGATCAAGACGCGCTGTTCAAGCTTTTCCATGCCCGGGTGACAGCCGCAAGCTCCGACAGCTGCGCCATCCCCGCCCTGCTCGGCATCTGCAATACACAAAAGGGGCGCGAGGCGGTTTCGGCCACGTATGTGATGGGCAACCTGCAGCTCGACACCCTGGAAATTCAGCCCGGGCTGCGGTTCGAACACACAGAGATCAAGAATGTCTTCTGGCAGGATGCCTATGACAAAGCGGGACATTGGAGCAGCGGCAGCTTCGCCTCCAGCCGTACGGTGTATGATGAGCTTCTGCCGAGCCTGTTTGTGAATTGGCGGCCAAACGAGGCGGGCTCTTATCGCGCCTTGATCTGGACGAGCTATACCAAGCCGGCCTTTGTGCAATTGGCGAGCGCCGAAACCATCACCCGCAATGACAGCGGCACCAGCATCCTTGCAGGCAATCCCGATTTGAAGCCGATCAAAGCCCTTAACGGCGATGTTTCGGCCCAGTGGAGCCTGGCCGATGGCACCTATATCCAGACATCGTTTTTTGCCAAGGCGTTGAGAAACTATCTCTACAATTCCGGTTCAACGCTGGTCAATCCTGCTTTGGGCGATGAGACCCAACGGGTGCAGCCGCAGAACGGCGGTGACGGCCATGTCTATGGGCTGGAGATCGAATTCCGTCGCGAGTTTCCCGAATTCAAGGGCTGGCTTTCAGGCCTGGGCGTGGGCGCGAACTTCACCCGCCTTTGGACCCAAGTCGATCTCGGCTCAAATACGGCCCTGCATCACGAGCGCATTCAAAACGCGCCGAGTGGGATGGCGAATGTGCAGCTCTTCTATGAGCGTGACGGCATTCAGTTCGATATGCTGTGGCATTATTCCAGCGCTTACGTCTCGCGCTATGACATTCTGCATCAGAACGCATCCTGGGATCATGAATGGATCCAGCCAATGCAGCGCGTGGATCTTCATCTTGGATATGCACTAAGCAATGGGCTGCGCGTGGACGGTTCTATTTCCAATCTGCTGGATGATTTCACATATTGGTCACATGTAGGCCAACACACGACGACGATTTCCGATATTGCCGAAACGGGTCGCACGGCCATTCTCACCTTTAAATACGCGCTTTAAACGCCATCTCGCGGCGCGCGAGACGTCACAAATATTTCGCAACATTCTTGCTGAGGTGTTTGACACCCCACATCGTCCCTTAAGCGCTGCTGTCCTGGCAGCTTGCGCTTAAATGGGGAAGATATGTTAAACCGAAGCACAACTCTGCGTTCACTTCTTATGGCGAGTAGCGCGGCGGCGCTGTTTGTGCTGCCGTCCATGGCCGAGACCGCGGATACGAGCAGCGAGACCATCGAAACCGTGCGCGTGGTGGGCACGCGCCAGAGCGCCGATGCGCTGCAGCTGCGTGCGGATTCCACGATCAGCGTGCTGTCATCGCAAGATCTCGAACATACCGCGGTGCATAACGTCGCCGAAGCGCTGCAGCTTCTGCCCGGCATCAACGTCACCAACACCGGCAATTCCTTCTTTGGCGGCATCGACGGCGCCTCGCGCGGCGAAGGCATGTTCGCCCAGGTACGCGGCATGAACTCCGAGTTCACGCTCAACCTGATCAATGGCGTCGACGTCGCCCAGGGTATGCCCTATAGCCGCGAAGTACAGCTTTCGCTGTTGCCGCCCTCTGGCCTGCAGACCATCGTCGTCAACAAGACCGGTGGCGCCGATCAGGAACTCGACTTTATCGGCGGCTCGATTGATTTCCGCACGCCCACCGCGTTTGACTTCTCGGCTGACCAGACCTTCAGCGCTACGCTGGGTGGCCGCGCCGAAACCCGCGCCTTCGACTATAAAGCCGATGGCATGGGCTATTCCGCTTCGGTCGATGGCTCCAAGAAATTCGGCGCCGCCAATCAATTCGGCCTTTATGCCAGCGCCTATTTCGATCAGCGCCATTTCGTGAACAGCGAGCTGGCGGGCAAGACCGAAGCGGGCAGCGACGGCCAGTGGGCTTTCGTGGTTTCCGACGCGGATGGCAATAGCCCCGCAGGCATGAACCCGGCGAAGAACCTCACCTCGATCGGCTTTGGCGTCGGCATCTCTTCCGGCTACACCGTGCGCTGGGGCGGAAATGTTGCGGCCGATTGGAACGTCAACAGCAATGTGCATGTCTATGGCAAGGCGTCTTATGCCTTCGCCCATACCCGCCAGGACACCACCTTCAGCCAGATTCTGGCGACCAATGTGAAGCGCGGCTCCAGCGGCGTGCGGATCGGGACCACCGATCTTTATCAACCGCTGATCAACGACGTTTCGACCCGCTTTTGGTATGAAACCAACCCGGAAAACGCCAATCTCGGCACGGCGCAGCTCGGGACTGATGTCAGCCTGGGCAAGTTGAGCCTCGACGGCAAGGTCTATTACACGTGGGGCAAAAACGACCGCCCGAACCACGTCGAAATCTCCAACCGCCCATTGAATGAAGATGGGGGCGGCAACGGCTTTGCTTACGGCGGCACGAGTCTGATCAGCTATGATTCCGACGCCTTCCCCTATGCCACACTGACCCCGGCGATGGCGGCACGCCTCGGCAATCTCGGCGCCAACCCCGCCCGCCGCGCTGGTGATATGAGCTTCCAGCACTCCGGCCAGGAAAAGGCGGGCGTCATTCTGGATGGCAGCTATGCGGTGGATGACGAATGGCTGCAGTCGGTCAAGTTTGGCTTTAAGGAATCGACCAGCTGGCGCCATGTCGACGCGCTCTATACCGAAACGCCGAACTTCGGGAATACGCCGCAGCTCTCTACGGTGATGTTCTCCGATCTCGGTATCTATGACAGCATGTGGTCGCAGGCTTATCCCGGCAAGTACACGTGGTCAGTGCCGAAGATCAATCAGGCCAAGCTGATCGGGCTTTATCAATCCAAGCCGACGGTGATCGATAGCTGCGATGGCCGCAATTATGCCGGTTATGGCTACGGTGCGTGCGATACGCAGAATGGCCGTGAGACGGTTACCTCTGCCTACGCGATGGCGACGCTAAAATTCGGCGACGTCGAGGCCATTCCGGGCCTGCGCTATGAGCATAGCGAAATCCACAACGTCTTCTGGAAGGACAATTTTGTCACCGACAAGACCACCAAGAAGACGAATTGGGTAAGCGGCGGTTTCACCTCCAACAACACGTCCTATGATGAAGTGCTCCCGAGCCTCTTCCTCAACTGGCGCCCAGCAGATGGCGCCGTCTATCGCGCCTCGGTGTGGACGAGCTATACACGCCCCGCCTTCATTCAGCTGGCTGCGAACAACAGAACGCAGACCAACGCGGACGGCTCGACCAGCATCACGGAAGGCAATCCCGACCTGAAGCCGATCGAATCCGTCAACTACGAGCTCTCCGGCCAGTGGTCGAGTGAGCATGGCGGCTATCTTCAGGCCTCGGCCTTCGCCAAGCAGCTGTCGAACTACATCTATAACAGCGGCACTAACTTCGTGAACGGCACCAGCATCACAACGGGTAATACAGCCGATACGTCAGTGACCTTCACCAAGCCGATGAATGGCGGCTCGGGCCACATCTATGGCATCGAGCTGGAATTCCGTCAGAAGCTGGATGAGGTCTCGGGGTGGCTGGGCGGCTTTGGCCTGGGCGGCAACTTCACCCACAACTGGACCAAGGTGGACCTCGGCGCCAAGACGGGCCTGAACAGCGAACCAGTCCAGAACGCGCCGGATAACGTTGCGAACATGCAGCTCTTCTATGAAAAGGACGGCCTGCAGTTCGACCTTCTGTGGCACTACACCGGCTCTTATGTCGCCAGCTATGATTATCTCGGCAAAGGCGCCAGCTGGGATCATGTCTGGGTGCAGCCGACGCAGCGCGTCGATCTGCATGTCGGCTATGAGATCAGCGATGCCCTGCGCGGTGACGTCTCGGTCTCCAACCTGATGGATACCGAATCCTATCGCGCCCAGGTCGGCCAGTATTCTTCGGCCCTGTCGGATGTGGTCGATACCGGCCGCACCATCCTCTTCACGATCAAGTACAAGAACTGATTTTCCGTACCCCTCTTAGAACTTGGGCGGGATTCACATCCCGCCCTTTTTTTGTGTACCCCAGACCGCCAGTCCCCAGATCAATCAGATAGGGTCGTAGCTGCTATTACCCGAATTTGGGCTTTGCAGATGAGATGCGAATTTTAAACACTATAACGTGTACATGTGTGATAAACGCGCAAAGCGCGATATAATTAACCAATAATGCGTCTCATTAACACCTTTTAGTTGCAAGCCGATTTATACCACTACCCTGATATTCTTAAGGGGAATGTGATGGCCCAGGCCGCTCGCCAATCAAAGGTAATCTCGGCAACAAAAGTTCTTCTTCTGGCATCTGCCTCATTTGCCACTATCTCGGCGCTTAGCCCAGCATGGGCCACACCATCGGGCTTCTTAGATTTTACCACGAGCGGCAGCCTCAGCGGCTGGACCACATATGGCACCGTCAGCACGAAGAACGCCACAGACTCCCTTACGCTCGGAACCAAGCCATTCCAGCTGACGCCCGCAACGGGCGAATATATGGCGAAGATATCCCCCCTTAACTCCGCTACCCAATGCGCTGGCCCCAACTCTTGCTCGGCGATCGACAGCATTATGGGCCTAACCAGTGGCCAACTTTCCACGGTCTTCAACACTTTGCCGCTCACAAACACAAGAAGGGCGACCAATTTCGGCATCATGACGGAAACAGCTTCGCTCGCGGCGGGCAGCTATACTTTTTATTGGTCCTATGCGGCGGGCGACTACAAACCTTACAATGATGGCGTGCTGTTCGCGATATCGGGTGGGGGCACTGAAACAGTGTCCGTTCTTGCCAATAATGGCGACGGTTCAAATGGCGGTACGGGCGGCGGCGCACAAGCGGGAACGGTGGTCGTTGGCGATTACGGCGCTACGCAATGGGCCGCGTATACCTTCACCGTCGCCACAAGCAGCACATATCAGCTGAGCTTTGCCGCTTATAACTGGGGCGACACAGACAATTCCTACGTCCCGACTCTCTATATTGGAGCTTCGGCGGGTACTGTGACGGGCGGCTCGACATCCCCCATCGACACCAACCATACCTACTATCTCGCCTCCAATCTGGGCTCCTCGGTTGCGCCTGATTTCAAAGGCGGGACATTGCGTCTGAATGCTTCCGGAACCATCAGCAACGCATTCGCGGTGGAAAACTATACCGGCAACACAATCGATGCTTACGGCAATACCGGAAACTTCTCCGGTGTTATGAGCGGCGCCGGTGGCCTTACCATCAAAGACGGGATTGGCGGCGGCAAGGTGATTTTTACCGGCGCGAACACCTATACAGGCGGTACGACGATAAATTCGGGAGCAGTCCTGCAAATCGGCATCGGCGGGACAACAGGATCGATCGCTGGCAACGTCAATGACCTCGGCACGCTGATCTTTAACCGCAATGATGCCATTACCTATGCCAATGTAATTTCCGGCACCGGTGGCCTGATCCAGGCCGGTAGCGGCACGCTGACTCTGACCGGCACGAATACCTATACCGGCGGCACGACCATTGGCGCAGGCACACTGCAAATCGGCGATGGTAACACCTCCGGATCGATCGCAGGCGATATCGTCAACAATGCGGCTCTCGCCTTTAATCGCAGCGATGCGATCACTTTTGCTGGAGCGATTTCCGGCACCGGTGCCCTTACCCAAGCAGGCAGCGGCACCCTCGTTCTGACAGGTGCCAACACCTATACAGGCGGCACGACCATTGGCGCAGGGACATTGCAAATCGGCGATGGCAACGCCTCCGGATCGATCGCAGGCGATATCGTCAACAATGCGGCCCTCGCCTTTAATCGCAGCGATGCGATCACTTTTGCTGGTGCGATTTCCGGCACCGGCACCCTTACCCAAGCAGGCAGCGGCACCCTAGTTCTGACAGGTGCCAATACCTATACAGGCGGCACGACCATCTCCGCTGGCACGCTGCAAATCGGTGACGGCAACACATCCGGCTCAATTGCGGGTGACATCACCAATAACGCCGCGTTGATCTTCAACCGTAGCGATGCGATCACCTATGCCAATGTGATCTCCGGAACCGGTAAACTGACTCAAGCCGGTAGCGGCACACTGATCTTAACGGGAACGAACACCTATAGCGACGGCACAACGGTTTCAGCAGGCACGCTGCAAATCGGCAATGGCAGCACATCGGGCGCGATCACGGGAAACGTCGTCAACAACGCGACGCTCGCCTTCAACCGCAGCGACAGCATCACCTACGGCGGTATCATCTCTGGAACCGGCGGCGTGAGCGTGAGCGGCGGTGGAACAGTCATCGTGACGGGAAACAACACCTATACCGGTCAGACCTCCATCGCTGCTGGATCCACCCTGCAGATCGGCAATGGCGGCACCACGGGCGCCATCGTTAGCGATGTCATCAATCAGGGTATTCTGGCCTTCAATCGCAGCGACAATGTCACCTTCAATGGCAATGTCACTGGAAGTGGCACGCTGGTGCAGAACGGCACCGGCAAAGTCATCGTAACGACCAATTACACCGGAAAGACCATTGTCAACTCCGGCACGCTGCAAATCGGCAATGGCAGCACATCCGGCACCGTGGCGGGCAATATCGTCAACAACGCCACGGTGGTTTACGGCCAAGCTGCAACGACAACCTATAGCGGCGTCATTTCCGGCGCAGGCAGTTTGGCTGTCAGTGGCGGCGGCATTGTCATCCTCAACGGCTCGAACACCTATACCGGGCCGACGACCGTTACAGCGGGATCGCTGATCATCGGCGACAGCACCCACCAATCGGCGACGGTTCTGAGCGGTGTCACGGTGAGTAACAATGCCATTATTGGCGGCTATGGCCTGATCGGCGGCAATCTCTTGGCTAGCGGAGGCACCGTAAGCCCCGGCAACTCGATCGGCACGCTCACTGTTTCGGGCAACTATTCCCAGAGCTCCGCTTCAACGCTCAAGATCGAAGTCACACCCACCGCAAGCGACAAGCTGCTGGTCAAAGGAAAGGCGCAGCTTGATGGCACGCTAGCGATATCCCTGCTGCCCGGCACATACGGCACGACCCTGTATCCGGTGCTGACCGCGAGCAGTATTAGCGGCACCTTCGCCACGGTTACCTACACAGGCGGCGATGCGAACATGGCCTATGGCGTCATGTATGGCGCGCAGGAGGTCGATCTCGCCGTGACTCCGAAAGCCTCGGGTCAGATCTATGGAGATATTGTTAG
Source organism: Rhizomicrobium palustre (assembly GCF_011761565.1). Lineage (NCBI taxonomy): Bacteria > Pseudomonadati > Pseudomonadota > Alphaproteobacteria > Micropepsales > Micropepsaceae > Rhizomicrobium > Rhizomicrobium palustre. The sequence continues at coordinate 523,913 of NZ_JAASRM010000001.1, forward strand.
CCAGAGCCTCGATACGGCGGTGGAGTTGAACAACACCACCCTTGAGCGGTTGAACAGCTCGACGGCCACCGGCTGGAGCGCGTGGAGCAAGACACTGGCTGGCGCGAGCCATACCAGCGGCGATATGAGTGTCGGAAGCTTCAATGCGCAGCTTTGGGGCGTGATCAGCGGTGCCGATTACCAGTTCAGTGGCGGGACCAAGCTGTCGGGCGTCTTCTCCTACACGCATAACCAGATCGGCGTGCATGACCAGAATGACAAGGCGTCCGTCGAAGGCTATTTCTTCGCCCTGGCAAGCCACATTCCCGCCAATGCCTTTACCTTTGATGTTTCGGCATTCCTGCAGAACAACGTCGTCGATACGCTGCGCCGCAAGGGCGGGATCGGCGATGCCGCGGGCTCAACTAACAATCTTGTCGGTGGCGGCTCGCTGCAGGCCAAGTATTCCGGTGGCAATGGCGATCTTCAGCCCTTTGCTCGCCTCACCGTGGCAAGCATTGGCACAGAGTCTTTCACGGAGGCCGGAACACTGGGCTTCGCAGTGGCATCGCAAACACGCATTTCGGTCCGCGGCAGTCTGGGCCTGGAAGCCAGCCATACCTTCCTGACTGAAAACGGCACGCGTATCCTGCCGCGCTTGCAGATCGGCATGGAAAACGAGTTCGGCGAGGTCAACCGGGAAACAGCGATCACCTTCGCTTCCACGAACTTCCTTGCCCCCGCCCCCTCGCCTTCACGCTTCGGCGCCTTGGTTGGCGCTGGGGTGACGGCAGCGTTGCAAAACAGGCTGGAGCTGTCGCTCGATACGCGCGGCCGGATCAGTGCCAACCAAATAGACGGTATTGTGAGCTTCGGTGCGAAGTACAAGTTCTAATATCTGCAATAATCAGGGCCTCCGCTACACCGGCGGGGGCCTAAGTCTCATAGGCTATTCCGAAGGTGAAGGTTCGCCCGCTGCGGGTGACGACTTCGAGACGTTTCGCAGTAGCGTCGGTATATTGAATGATCGGCTGGTCGGTCATGTTGATGCCTTCCAGCGTTGCCTTCAGATGATCGCCGATGCGGTAGTGCAGCGCGAAATCGACATTGCTGGTCGCCGCATAGTAATCGCCGACATTGCCGTTAGCCCCCGGCCCGCCGCGATAGCCGCCGCGATAGGCCTGAGACACCCGAACACTGAAGCGATCCCCTTCATAATAGAGCGTGGCATTATAGGAGAACTTGGAAAGATTGAGCAGCGGTAGAGAAACCGCTCGGCCGTTGAAAATCACCCGACTGTTGCCATCGACATAAGTGAAGTTTCCGGTCACACCAAAGCGATCAAACGGCGCTGGAAGGAATTTGAAATCATGCTGGATGGCCACTTCCATGCCAGCAAAGTCCGCGCCCTTGCCGTTGACCGGAGCAGTGTAGTTATAGAGCACATCGGGATTCTGATGCGGCAGCAGGAAAGACAGGGGAAAGCCGGTTTGGCTGTAGGGCATCACCGTGGTGGCGGTGGTGATGAAGTCTTCCATGTTCTTATAAAAAACGCCAAGCGATGCATAGCTCGAGCCCCGATCATAATATTCGAGCGAAGCCTCCACGGAATCGGCAAAGAAGGGCCTGAGATACGGGTTTCCGGTCGAGACCGTGCCGCCAAAGGGCGCAGTGGTGAGCGTGCCGGCGGCGGCAAGATCAGACAGTGCCGGACGCGAGATATTGCGGTTTGCACTGAAGCGGGTGAGAAGATTATCTGCAAGACTGATGACGAGGTTGGCGGCGGGAAGGACGTCATCATAGCGATAGGATATCGCCACCGGCGCGAGCGAAGAGCCATTGTTCAGGGTACCGCGCGAGGAAATCCAGGTCGAGAAATAGCGAAACCCGATATTACCGCGCAGAGGAAAGCCGAACAGCGAGGCCTCGCCATCGAGCTTCACATAACCCGCGAGCGTATCCTCACCGAGGCTGTAATCGGAACCGGGCACAGTATAGGCGACGGTTAGCGCCCTGGCTTGGCCGATGGTGTTATAGGTCGCATCAACAGCGCCGACCACATAAGGCGCGACCGTGCTTTGCGTGAGAACAAACTTATCGTCTGCGAGAAGCGGCCGATCCGCGGGATCGTTATAGAAAACCTTGTTGCTGCGGTTCCAGCCACCATTGCTGAAGCTTTTATACTCCATACCAGAGGAAAGCCGCACACCATCAAAGACGCGCCATTCCAGATCAAGCTTGGCGTTGAAATAGCGGCTGGTGATCGCCTCTTCCTGGCTGTCGAGCCGCATTAGATTCCACTCGCCCGGCTCAGTCAGTGTTCCGCCATAACCATTGATGGGTCGATTAGGTGTGGTGTAGTCGAATTGAAAATTCCGGTTCTGCGTTTCCAGAAACACCTTGTCGAAAACCGGCAGGCCGTAAGCTGAGCGCGAAACACCGACCAAGGCATGCAAGGTGAGACTCTCGTTGACCTCCATCCTTCCCGTCAGCGCGGCCTGATAGAAATCGGTCGCGTCTTTCATCTCATTGGCTTCGCTGCGCAGATCGACATGCGAGAAACCGGCCTTTAGAAGGCTGTTCTGCGTGATGAAAGCGTCGTCGAGGCGCTGGGTACCGGTGATGTCCACCGTGAGCCCATTGGTGCCCGCCGCCGCAAGGGCATAATCTTTTCGGTTATTGGAAAGGTGGCCGAACATCACATCCAGATCAAAATCGAGATGGTCCGACGGGCGGTATTGCAGCGCGGCGGTGGCACCGATGCGGGTACGGTGATTGAACCAGGAAGAGTATGTTTCGGCGATAGGAAGATATATCTTCCCGGCCAGCAGGGTTTGCGCGTCGGCTTGGGAGATATTCACGCCGATATTGGCGCTGCCGAAAACTGCCTGATGCCAGCCCCAATTGCGATAGCCATATTCCACCGAATTGGCGGTGGAGGCCGCGATAGCGACGAGCGCCCCGAAATTTCCCCAACGGTTGGAGACAAGCGCGGCCAGATGCGGCGTCGGTGTGGCGCTGGAGGTGTTCACCATCGCCTTGCCGGAGACGGCCATCTTGAAGCCGGGGAAATCGAACGGCTTCGGCGTGCGCAGCTTTGCCGTGCCCGCGATGCCGCCCTCGTCCTGATCGGCGGCATAGGATTTCTCTATGGTCACGCTGGAAAAGAGTTCGGAGGAAAAGAGACTGAAATCGAAACTGCGGGTGCGGCTGACAAGGCCACGGTTATCCATGCCGGAGGCCGTATTACCCAGCACTTCCATGCCATTAATCTGGGTGCGGGCGAAATCCGGCCCCAGGCTGCGGATGGTGATCTGCCGCCCCTCCCCTGAGTCGCGCGTGATCGCAACACCCGGAATGCGCTGCATGGATTCAGCGAGGTTGATATCGGGGAAGGCCGCGATATCGTCGGCGACGATGCTGTCCTGGGAAATCACCGCTGCAAATTTCAGATCGATGGCGCGTTGTAGACTGCCGCGATACCCGGTGATGACGACTTCCTCCGGCGCCACCTCCTCCATGACATTCACCGGCTCCGGCGCGGCGTGCTTCAGCACATACCCTCCCGCCACATATTCGGCCTTGATGGGCAGGCCTGAGAGCAGCCGGGCTAGCGCCTCGCTGGCGCGCATCATGCCATGCACAGGCGGCGTCTTGAGACGGGCGGTGTTGACCGCCGTCATGATCTGCACATCGCCCTGGAGCGATAATGCCTGGATGGCGCTGGTGAGATTACCCGCCTCGATGGCGAAGTCATGGGCCAGCGGTTCCGCCAAAAGCGCGGACGAAATGGCGGCCGCACCGGCGCCAAGGCCGATTACCCAACCTGCCACCCTCCGACGTCCCACAATACGCACTCGGCTTATCCCAAGGGACATTAGCCAAGCCGCATGTCACAAATGTTATGGGTTCAGCGCAAGGCGAGTGTCAGATCGGGCTGGCGGCCATAACCTTTCAAGGCGATGTGATCTGCATAAAAGGCGAGCACGGCGTAAGCGGTCTCCTCGGTATCGAGCATGCCTTTGAGATTCACGCAATGAATACCCGAAACCACGCCATAATTGCCGTCATGGTTGTGCCCATTCAGCCAAAGCTTCACGCAAGGATGCGGCGAGATAAGCGAGATAACGTCTTTGGCATTCCAGAGGTTGTGCGGATTTTCCGGGAAAATCGGAAAATGGCAAAGCAAGGCAACTCTTTTTCCCGCGCGGTCCGCGGCGGCGAGAATACCCTCCAGCCAGGCAAGCTGTGCCGCTCCTAAGCCCCCATCCCAATTGGGCGCATCTGGATATCTCTCAGCCTTAAGCTTGCGGCTCGCCACATCCTCTGCGCTGCCATGCGGCCAGCCATAGGTGGAAAGATCGTTGCCATCGAGCACGACAAATATCCAGTCCTTATGTTCGAAGCTGTAATAGCGGGTCGGCATGCCGAGACGCGCGGCTATGCTGGGCTTCAAATCCTCGGCTACCGCAAAATCGTGATTGCCGAGCACAGAATGCAAGGGACAGGTGAATTTCGCCGTGAGCGGCAGAACGGTATCGAAGTTTTTCGCATCGCCATCGATGAAATCGCCCAGATGTACGGCGAAATCGATGCCGGCATGGTTCAGCGTTTCGACGGCTTCTGCAATCTTTGCGGGCGCACGGCGATAGAGCCGCGGCGGTTCATCGTCTTTATCGGCATATTGGGCATCAGCGATCACCCCAATCCTGAACATGGCCGCCTCCGCCTTGGCTTGGCGGGACGCCAAGAAGGCCAATCCAGCCGACAAACCCATCACCCGCCGTCTATCCATGGCCTCGCATTTCTGTGCAGAAACAGTCCCGGTGGGGAAACCGGGACTGTTCCACCTAAACGTGACAGTCTCATCGACTGTCACGGGGAAAACTAGAATTCGTAGGTCGCACCGAAGGTGAAGGTCACACCCGATTTGGTGCGCACTTCAAGACGGTCGGCATACTTATCCGCATATTGCGTGATCGGCTGATTGGTGAGGTTGATACCTTCTACCACCAATTTGAGCTGATCGTTGACATTGTAATGCGCAGCGAAGTCCACATTGTTGGTCGGCTTCATGCCTTCACCGAGATTGCCGTTGCCGCCCGCGCCAACAAGATATTTGGAGCGATAGGCGGTGGAGAGACGCGCGCCCCACTCCGCGGTTTCATAATAGAGGGTGGCATTGGCCGAGAACTTCGACAGGTTCATCATCGGCATGCTGACGGCCGTGCCCGAATAGGTGATCGGGTTGTTGCCATCGGCATAGGTCACGTTGCCGGTGAAGCCGAAACCATCGAAAGGATGAGGCAGGAAGTCGAAATCCTTCTGCACCGCCGCTTCGAAGCCCGCGATATGGGCTCCGCGACCGTTGATGGGTGTCGAATAGTTATAAGGCACATCAGGCTTTGTCGGATCGAACAGCCAGGAGATCGGGAAGCCCAGCGTGTTATAGGGCACCGTCTTGGTGGCCGAGGTAATCATGTTCTCCATATTCTTGTAGAACACGCCAAAAGAGGCATAGCCGGTCTTGCCTTCGTAGTAATCGATCGACCAGTCGATGCTATCCGCCATCCAGGGCTTCAGCCCCGGATTACCAACGCTGATGGAGCCACCGAAGGGCGCTGTGGAAAGCGTCGCCGCCGTGGCAAGATCGCCCAGCGCCGGACGCGACAGGTTGCGACTGATAGAGAAGCGGGTGACGAACTGATCCGAAAGGTCGAGTGCGATATTCGCCGCCGGCAGGAAGCTGTTGTAATGATGCGGCACCGCGATGTGCAGTTGCACGGTCTGGGTGGTTTTGTCGGGGTTGGTGATGGTCTGGGTTACGACACCCGAGGAGACCAGATCGCTCGAGAAGTAGCGAACGCCCGCATTGGCGCGCAGCCCCATGCCGAACAGGGTAGTGTTAACGTCGTATTGCAGATAGCCCGTCAGGGTATTCTCGGTGACGTTGAAGTTCGAGCCGGGCACGTCATAGGCCGGGGTCAGATCGCGAATCTGGCCGATATAGGCATAGACCGGATCCATATCGCCAACGACATACTTGCCGATCGACTTGTACGGCACCACGATCTTCAGGGTATCGGGGATCACCGTGTCAACATTGCCCGCGTTCCGATTGACTTTGTTGGTACGGGTCCAGCCGGAGTTGAGGAAGCGCTTGTACTCAAAACCCGCTTCGATGGCGTTTTCACTGTTGAGCTTGTAATCGGCATCGAACTTGGCGGTGACGTACTCGCTGGTGATGGCGCTTTCCTGCGTATCCATGCGCATGAGCTGCCATTTGGTTACGTCGGTCAGGCCACCATCATAGGTGTTGACCGGCATCTTGCCCGTATAATCCCACGCAACGTTGTGGTTCTTGGACTCCATGAACACCTTGTCGAATTCCGGCAGTGCATATTCCGAGCGCGAGGCGCCGAACATGCCGTGCACCGTCAAGGCATCGACCGGCGTCCAGGTAACGTTGGTGACACCCTGATAATACTTGGTCGTATCGCGCATTTCGTTGTTTTCGCTGCGCAGATCGATGTGGCTGTAATTGGCCGCGACCATGGTACCGAAACTGTCTAGCGTCACGGAGTTGAGTACTTGGGGACCGGAGACATTACCTGTCAAACCGCCCGGCGAACCGGCGCTGGCCAGCGCATAGTCGTTGCGATGATTGGTGAGGCGGCCATAGAGCAGATCGACATCGACCGACAACGCCTCTGACGGGTGATATTGCAGGGCCGAGGTGATGCCGAGGCGTTCACGGTGATCAAACCAGGTCGAATAGGTCTGGGCCTGCGGCGACCACACATTGGCCCCGCTAGTGCCGAGCAGACGCGCCGAATCCGATGCCGAAACACCCGCGCCAATATTGGCGGGCGACTTCAGCGTGATCTGACCCCAGTTCCAGTTGCGATAGCCATATTCGTTGGAATCATTGGTCGAGTAAGCAACCGAGAGCAGCGCGCCGAAAGCGCCCCAGCGATCGGAAATCAAGCCGACGACGCGCGGGGTCACGCCCGAGACATTGGTATTGTGAATGCCCTTCGCGGTAAGCACCGCTTTGAAGCCATCATAATCGAAGGGCTTCGCGGTGGTGAGCTGCACCGTGCCCGCGATGCCGCCTTCATCCTGATTGGCTTCCCAGCTCTTCTGCACTGTGACACGGTTGAAAAGTTCGGAGGCGAACATCGAAAAATCGAAGGCGCGCGAGCGGCTGACAAGGCCGCGATTGTCCATGCCCGACGCGGTGTTGGCGAGCGTCTCCATACCATTGAGCTGAGTGCGCGTGAAATCCGGGCCCAGGCCGCGCAAGGTGATCTGACGGCCTTCGCCGGAGTCACGCGTGATGGCGACGCCGGGAATGCGCTGCATGGATTCGGCCAAATTCAGATCCGGGAAGGCCGCGATATCATCAGCAACGATGGTATCGGAATTGCCGACCGTCTGATGTTTCAGATCGATGGCAGCGTGCAAGCTGCCGCGATAGCCGGACACCACGATGGTTTCCAGCGTGCTGGCATCCTCAGCTGCGGCACCGAACAGCGGCGTCAGACAGACGGCCAAAGCCGTTGACATCATCAATACGGACTTACTCATGATCACCCCTCGTTACACGCGGCACGTTGGCCGCTCGGGAAGGGGGAGCTTTCTAAGCCGTCAATGGGGACGCCAGAATGCCGTGAATTTTTCACGACACTAACGCGACTGATTTATGTCGTCCCGCGCGCTTATGGCTGGGGCTTAGGCATGAGCACGACGCTGTGCCCATGCTTGACGACCTCTACATCCAGAATCGCAGCGATCTGCTTGAGTGTGTCATCGGTACGATCCAGCCGGAAACGCCCATTGAGCCCGATTTCGCCTAGCCTCGCATCAGAGAGGACAATCTTATCCTCCGTGTAGCGATTAAGCCGGGTAATGACATAGGACAGCGGCATGCGATCAGCCTCAAGCCAGCCCTTTTGCCAAGTCTCATATTGGGCGGGGGAGAAATGGCCGGACCGGACACCGCGCTGAGGATCGACGACCAGCCACTCGCCATGCGTGACCGCCAGCCCCGCCACGCCTTTGCCCTCAACCTTCACCGTGCCCTCATAGACGCGCACTTCCACAGCATCGCCAACGCGATCAACCCCAAAGCGCGTGCCAACCGCCGTGACCACGGCCGTGCCCGTGATCACCCGGAAGGGGCGAGCCTTATCCTTGGACACCAGGAAGATGGCCTCCCCCCGCGCGAGCTGCAACCGGCGCTCATGATCCGTATAGCGCACCGAAACTTGCGTGGCGGCGTTGAGATAGACCATCGACTTGTCCGTCAAGGCGACGTTGGTGCGCTGACCGGTGGCGGTTGCCAGAATTTGCTCGGTGGGCGCGCCCGGCACCTGAACCGGCGCTTTCGGCCAGAAGACGATCACGGCGCAGAAAGTCGCAGCAGCACCGACGAGAACACCGTAGGTCGCCTTGGCTTCGAAGGCGCCGCGAACCCATTCGCGCCAGGAAAACTTCGTCGCCGCCTTCCCGGGTGCCACGACATCGAGCAAGGCTACATCCAGCATAACGCGGCGTATCTGATCGAAGGCGCGCGCATGGGCAGGATCAGCCGCAAGCCAGGCTCGAAAGGCCACCCGCTCGCTATGCGAAAGCGTCCCCTGGCGGTCACACCAATCGGCTGCCGCCTCCATCACATCCCCGGTTATCGCGCTATTCGTCATGGCTTGAACTCTCAGCCCCATGCTCCATGGGGCGTTCCAGCGCGTCATTGAGGCTGGCGAGTTCCGCCATAGCGCGCAACAGGTGCTTTTTCACGGCTTCCAGGCTGAGGCCGGTCTCTTCTGCAATCTCGCCGCGAGATTTGCCTTCCAGATGCCGTTTGACAAAAACCGTGCGGCGCATCGGCGGCATCGCCAGCAAGGCCGTCCGGAACATGGCCGCGCGCTGCTTGTATTCGAGCACCTGCTCACCCAGCGGGGCCTCGCATTCAAAATCCATATCGCCCAGTTCGGTTTCACGCTTGCGCTGGCGTGCCCGGGCAAAAATCACGGTATCGGCGATGCGGAATGCGTAGGCCATGGGGTCCAGAATAGCTTTCTTGCGGCTTTGCTCGAGCAGGCGCAGAAGCGTCTCCTGCAGAATGTCCTCTGATGCAGCAGGGTTGCGGTCACGGCGGGAGATGTACGCCAGCAGCCTTCGCCGAACCTCCTCAGACCGAAAGATGCCGTCGCTCATTCCTAACCGAACCCAGCCGCCTATATGAAGATGCCCGAAAGGCCTCAATGGGGACACCGGACTGGTACGAAGAGCAAATATGTAACAACCATGTGACAGGCCGGTGTTCATCACACGGTTATAGAGTGTTACAGCTGCCCACGAAGCCCGACCGGAAGGAGCCAAGGATGATTCAGCAAGGGGAAATCGACGCGAAGTTCTCCGCTTTTTCGGAGCATTGGCGGCCTAAGGTCATTGCCAGCCTGAACGGACAGGAGATGAAGGTGGTAAAGGTTCAGGGTGTATTTCCCTGGCACGTCCACGACGCTTGTGAGGAAATGTTCCTGGTATGGAAGGGCCGCTTCCGGGTGGAGTTTCGCGATCGGATCGTGGAGATGGGGCCAGGGGAATATGTGGTCGTGCCGCGCGGCGTGGAGCATCGCACCGCCGCCGATACGGAAGCCGAGGTCATCATCTTTGAGCCTGCGGAAACCCGAAACACCGGCAATGTCGTCGACGAAACCTTCACCGCGCCGCAAGGGGTAAAGATCTAACTGCGGAACAGGGCGTTACCCTCGACAATAGGGCACATCGTCAAGTGCGGTGGACCGTTGGCGTGGGCCAGCCTATTCTGCGCTCACGCGTACGGTCGATTGATCGTCGTTATCTCCGAAGAAACCAACGTAGTAGCCAAGGCAGGCATAGCCGTTGGCCTTTGATCCCGTATCTTTGGCGATGGAGTTGACCCAATCAGCCTCCTGCATCAACTCGCGCCGCACCCAGTTGCAGATACTGATGGAGATGCCGTGCCGCTGCGCGGTATCCCGGATCAGTGCGAGCTTTTCGATACAAATTGACTTCTCCGGCGCCATACGGGACCGCTGCTTGAGATGGGTCTGGTTCTCCTGCATGAGATAGGATTGGAAGAACTCAGCCAGCCGGTCTGGATCATAATAATTGATGTACTGAGCAATAAGAGAAAGGTTCGCCAGTTCCGCGGTGAGAAATTCCGGCTTGATATTGATGACACCCGCGCCCGCCAAATCCGAAATATAGTCTTCGACACATTCGGGCGTGAGGTAAGGCAGGATCAGCGGCTGGCACAAAACGGAGTTCGACACCAAGCCCATCTCCTGGCAGTGCTGCATCACTTCCAGCCGATCAGCGATTGTCCCGGCATGCGGCTCCAAAATATTACGAAGATAACTTGGCATAATTCCGATCGAGCCGTTCCACTGCGCCCTTCCGGCCAACTGCCCCGCCAGCGACAAGATGGTATCGCCGCGATGAGCGACGCTGACATGCTTCATTCCCGCCTTTGAACAAATGAAGAGGCGAATGCGGGTATCGGGATGGCGATGATTATGCTCGATGAACGTCCGCAAGATGTCGTGAGAAATGCCCGAGAACAGCAGCGGCTCGCTAAAGGCATCGGTCTTGGGCGAGAAATAGTAGAAGACGTTCTTGTCCTTGTTCCGCTCCAGCGAGGCTCTCAGCTTCTCGGTATAATTGGTGTAGACCGTGATTGGCTTGCACTGATTGCCGTCCGTTACCAGACAATATTGGCACGAAATGGAGCACGATCCCGAGGACGGCGTGATCTCAAAGACATTGGTCGGACAGATGTTGGTATAATTGTGAACTTCGAGCTCCTGATCAACGACCACCTTTTCTTCCAAATAGGTCGAGCTGGGTTGAAGCGCGTTGTTATCAAAAAGCATCTTGTAGCGCTGAGAGCCTGTAGCGAGCGCAGCGCGAACCTCAGCCGAAACTAGATATGGAAGACCAAGGGACTCGATCAGCGCATCATCCACCAACAAAGGCTTGAATCCCGGCAGACAATGCGCGTCGCCATGCGTTTCCAGATCAGTGTAGGTTGGCATACCGATATCCTCGATGCTCTGGCCTTAAGCCATTCTGTGTCCAACACCCTCGCCCTGGCACTCTACCCAGGCCGTAAGTTCATCGCCACGCAGGGCTCGCATGTCGACCGCACCCTCTCTCTCATCCCAAGCCAAAGCCAAGATGTGGCCGGGCGTAGGCCGGGACCACCACAGCTTCCATCGCAGCGATAGCCCCTGCGCGTGATCGTGGTGAACCTCTATTTCGGAAAATTGGAGGGAAAAGCCCTTGCCTTCAGCTTTTGCTACAGCCTCCTTGGCTGTCCAAAGCACGAGAAATGTGTTTTCTAGATCGGCCGCATAGGTGAGCGCCGCACTTTCGGCGGCGCTCAGAATAGAACGCATCGCATCTTTATGCGGAATTGGTGACCCCAGCGCCTCTACATCAACTCCCAAATCCGTTTGCGACGACAGGGCGAGCGCAACCAATCCATTCGTGTGAGACAAGCTGAAGGGCACTCTATCCTGTTCTGCCAGGAAAGGTTTGCCGTATGGATCAACGTCGAACTGAAGCGCTTTCGCGTCTCTTCCAGGGAGAGCTTGCGCCAGCGCTACCCGCTTCAAAGTGTGTGCAGCAATAAAAGCCAAGCGATCTCTAGCCTTAAAAAAACGGTCGGCGCGCGCACGTTCGACTTTATCAAGCAAGCCAAGCCACCCCGGCGTTGCATATTCCAGTCCGGCCAGATCGACAGTGTAAACCTGTGGCATGGGTCACGACGAAGCTTGGGAGGCACTATCTTGGCTCGTCGCCTTCCTGGCATCCGATGCCAAGAGGATGATAACCCCGACGATTGGGGTGAGCGCCAAGGAACAGAAAAAATACCCCCAGAAGCCAAACTTTCGGTCACGACCAAACCAGCCGACGACCAGACTCGCCACGGCACACAGAAGAAATGCTTCCAAGACAGCCCCTCCATACCGGAAACAATGAACTTCGTATAACACGCGTGCACAAGCATTTCCGAACCGCTACGGCCGGGAGCTCAATACATCGTCTCAGAAAATCAAGCCGCCTTAGCCGGCAGCCTCTTTTTTCCCACTAAGGTTGGCCGCCACCCGCTTCCCAGAGCAGAACTCTTCAAGGAAGACCTTTTTCATTTTGGCCGCATCGAAGTCCAGAATCGTACCGCCAGCCTCATAATGCTGGGCAAACACCTTGCCGACAGCATAGGTGGAAGCACCAAACACCACAGGCATCATTGCCACACTGAAGGTCGATCCAACCAGCGGAACGAACTTCAACAGACTAGCGATAGCCTCTCCCGCGGCCATGGGCGCGATCCCGCCCAGAAGCGACGTCAAAATGGCTTTGCCGCGCTCTTCTTTGAACTCCAGATCATATTCAGCAGAGAGTCTCTTGATCAGGTCGAGCTGAATCGCCATCGCACCAAGGATATCCACCACAGGAAGCGGGACCAGTGAGACGCCCATCGCCATGAGAATGTGATTCCTTGACAGCGTCTCAACACGCGCCGCACGAGCAGCCGGATCAACTGAAGACTCTTTCGCGGAATCAGAGGGCTTTTTGCTTATTTTTTCGGACATTGCCGCGGCCTCTTATGTTTCGAAAAACGAGATGACACTTACAAGCAACGTTTCGCACACAGGCAAGCACTACAACTGACGGAATATGAATACCACACAGCACAATCACATGATATGCTTTGCTGATAAAATGTGAACAAGACATGCATCGTGGATCAGCTCGCCCACATCTTCGATCATCAATCTCAATCGCGCGAGCCGACGTTTAATATTGATATTCGTTATCCCGGCACTGATCAGCGAATGCCATGGTAGCCACACCCCCACCCCCCAATATTGTTTGCGAGACTGATTATGGTCCGCACAGGTATTGGCCACCGAAACGCTTTCACGAGAGTTTCGAAGCGATAGCAGATCGCAACCCGCGCGCGACTGCGCTCATTTCCGACACATCCGTTCTGACCTATTGGGAAATCGAGGTCTGGGCTAATGCGCTCGCCCGCGCCTTGATCAAGAACGGGGTAACGCGGGAGCAGCCTGTAGGTGTTTTCACTGAACGGTCTGGCATGCTCGCCGTCAGCCTGCTTGCGATCTTTAAGGCGGGAGGTGTGTATGTCCCGATGGGTGCTGATCTTCCGGCCGACCGCCTCGTCAGTATGATCCAGCAATCGAAGATGCACTGCTTGATCGCATTGGAGGGGTTGGAGCCACCCGCAGACGTGCTGCATGGACTTCGAAAGAACATCACCTCAGGAGAGTGTGCTCCCATTCTGCGCCCCGAGGAGATTGGACCAGATCTTATCGCCCGCAATGGAGCGCGCCTTAAGACTTTGGGTAAGCCGTCCGACCTTGCCGCTATCCTCTTTACGTCTGGATCGACTGGCCGCCCTAAGGGCGTGCAAATACAGCATGACGCGGTCTTGAATATGGCCCTTGGGCATATCGAGGCACAGGAGATCACAGCACAAGACCGCGTTCTGCTCGCCACCGCGCCTGGCTTCATTCTAGGCTTTCGCGAGCTTTGCGTTCCCCTCTTGGCCGGGGCTGCGCTTGTTCCAGCCTCGCGTGCACTTCTCGATCAGCCTTTGAAACTTCTAGACTTAATGTCTCGCCACCACGTCAGCGTGGCATTTTTTACGCCCTCCTATCTGCGTTTGTTCAATGGCGTCGTTCCAGACGGTCTGCGCTGCCTGATCACCGCGGGCGAACACCCGAATCCCGAAGATGCAAAGACCTACGCAAAATCGGTCGAGGTTTGGAACGTCCATGGCGCAACAGAAATGTGCGGCACCATCTGCATGATGCGGGTGGCCCCGGACGATGAAGGCCCCATACCGAGCGGACGGCCTTTTTTCAACACATCGGTTCACGTGCTGGATGAAGAAGGGCAGCCCGTTCGCGCGGGGGAGAGGGGCGAAATCTATGTCACGGGAAAAGGCATCGCGCGAGGCTATCTTGACCAGCCCGACCTGACAGCGGCAAGTTTTGTACACACACGCCATGGCCTTCTCTATCGCACACGAGACTTGGGGCGGTGGACGCCAAATGGATATCTCCTCACACTCGGCCGTATCAATGATATGGTCAAAATCTCTGGCCAAGCGGTTTCTCTGGGCGAAATCGAACAAGCTCTGCTACGCTATCCCGGAGTCAAGCATGCTTTCGTGGTTCAACATCACGGCCGCCTTATCGCTTTTGTGGATGGCGCACCACTCCCCTCGCGGATTGAAGACTGGCATGCGTTCCTATGCAAAACCCTGCCCTCCTATATGCTGCCCGCAGACGTCGAAATACTTGCCGAGATGCCCATTAACGCGGCGGGCAAAAGTGATCGCCAAGCCCTGTTGGCCATGGCGGAAGCATTGCAAGCCAACAGTAATGACACGCGAGGCCTACTTCCCCAGGGAAAAGTAGAAAAAGACATCGCAGGTGTGTGGGAGGAAGTTCTTGATACGAGCCCAATATTTCGCGAAGACAATTACTTCGCCTTAGGCGGTACAAGCCTTCTGGCGATCAGCATCAGCCAAAAACTGCAAGCCCTAGGCATGACTGTGGCGGCGCGTGCGATCCTGACCGCCCCAACGATTGCCGCCTTGGCTGAAAAAATCGTCAAAGTTCCCACAGGCGCCACATCACGCAGTGAACAGCAGCACGGCATCGCCACCAAGGGACAGGAAGATTTCTGGGTTGCGACAAGCCTGGGCCTTGCCACTGCTGATGCCCAGATTACGCGGATTTTGAGCATCAATGGACGAATTCCGGCGCCCGAGCAATGGCAGGCAGCATGGTCCAGTCTTATCGCGCGTCACGCAGCTTTGCGCACGGCATTCCTTGCCGGGGCCGATGACGCAGTCCTATGGCGCACGCTAAAGCCCGAGGGCCTTACACCTGGTACTGGCTTTTACATCGATACCTGCACCAGCAAGTACGAGGCCCAGCGACTAATCGTTGCTCGGGTTGCCGCTCCGCTCTCCTTGACAGAGCCCCCCTTGGCGCGAGCGGGCGTGGTGCGTTTGGGTGGTGGAGAGATGCTGTTCTGGTTCACGCTCCATCACGCGGTAGCTGATGGTGTTTCTGCACGCATCCTGCAAGAAGAGATGCATGGCATTCTGCTCGACCACCTGCTGCCGGAGAGCCTCTGTGGCCCTGCTATTGCGAGCGATGCGGAGCAAAACTACCTCACCTCTCTGCAGGCCCAACGCGATCGCCATTATTGGCGCGATCTGCTAGATCGCTTTGCGCGGGACACGAACAACTCCGTCTTTAGCGAGTTTCCGACCGATCATAGCCGTCCACCTTATCCCAGCGGGAAGTCCAGCCTCCGCTTGACCGAACAGATCGACGCGCAGACGGTCGCAGCCCTGATCCGCTTGGCACAAGCCCAGAAAGTGAGCCTTCACACACTTCTACTGAGCCTGTTGGCCGTGGAAGCGAGGCGTCGCAGCGGGCGATCAACGATACTCATCGGTACCAGCGTGTCGGTGCGCCCGGCTTGGGCCGAAGCGGCTGTGGGCTATTTCGTCAATCTGCCGCCGCTCATATTGCCCAGCGGGGACGCCCAGTCTCTTGTGGCCGATCTTCGCACCACCCAGACCGCTTTTACTGAAGCCTTGGAGCATGCCGCCTATCCCTCTGGCGAGATCTATCGCGAATTCCGCCAGTGCCATCCCCAAGCAAGAGCGCAGGCACGCACATCGCTGTTTGACATATCCCTTACCGCCAATCCATCGCGAAACTGCGGTGATGCCGAAAGTGACTTTTCCCTTTCGCCCTGCATTCTGCCGGGTGAGTTCACTGCCCCCGCGGCCGGGATAGACCTTGCCTTCAGCCACGAGCCATTGAAGGACGGCGGCTTGGAACTGGCGCTAGTATGGAATCCCGATGTCTATCGCCAGGATACCGCCGAAGCTTGGCTCCGCTCTTTCGCGGCCTGGGCGCGCTGGCTTGCAGAGGATAGCGTGCGGATCGAAGCGCCAGCCCCAGCGCTACTGCCCGACGAAATCGCGACTCTTAGCCAATGGGAAAATGGCCCGTCCGTTGTGCGCCCCGCAAAGCGCCTTCATGAGCTAATTGAAGAGGTCGCTGAGGCCTATCCCGACAGGCTCGCCGTCGTCTCCGATGGCGGTGGACAAAGCTTTTCAGCATTGGATAAAGAAGCGAACCGCATCGCCCAGCATCTTCTAAGCCATGGTGTTTCGTCGGGGGATGTGGTGGGCGTTCTGACGGAATGCTCCATCACACTCCCAGCCGCCATCCTCGGCGTATGGAAGGCCGGGGCTATCTATTTGCCACTCTCCGTCGAACTGCCGCCCGAGCGCCTCGCCTTCATCATCAAAGATGCGGGTGCAAAGATCGTGCTGGCGCTGGATGGCCTTGCACTGCCAGCCACACTTTCTCAGATAGAGATAATCCGCCCAGATAAGTCGCCGCAAATATCCACCGAACACTCAAAGCCGCGCGGAAGCCCACAAGACCCCGCCTTTATTATCTATACCTCGGGAACGACAGGTGAGCCCAAAGGCGTTGTCCTGCCGCATGCGGGGGTCGTTAACGTCGCCTACGCCACAGCAGAGGCGACCGGCCTGACCGAAGAGGATCGGATTGCCTTTGTCGCCACACCCGGCTTCGACGCATCGATATGGGAATTTGCAACAGGGCTAGTGAACGGCATGGCGATTGTGCCTGTGTCGCGCGCCTTGCGTGATGATCCCTGGGAATTGAAGCGAACCTATACCGCGCGCGGCGTCACAATCGCCTTTCACACACCATCCTATCTGCGCATTTCGCGCACGATACCTTTTGTGGGCATGCGGGTTCTGTTGTGCGGCGGCGAAGCCCCAAGCCATCAAGATGCCCGCGATCATCATTATCTCGAGTTCTGGAATCCCTACGGCCCAACCGAGACGACGATCATTGTCAGCCTTGGCAAGGTGGCGAAAGACCCGATGGATGCGCCTCCCCTTACGGCCGGCCGCCCCATTCCCAACACCCGCATATCCATCCGCCGGGAAGGCGGCACCCCCGTTCCGCCCGGAATGATTGGAGAGGTTTGGCTGAGCGGCGTCGGGCTCGCGCCGGGCTATCTCAACAAGCCGGAATTGACCGCCAAACACTTTGTCGAAACGGCTGAGGGGCGTTTCTACCGGACTGGCGATTGGGGCCGCTGGACCAAAGATGGCCAGCTGGAATTGCACGGCCGCATCGACACACAGGTGAAGCTGCATGGCCAGCGCATCGAACTTGGCGAAATAGAGCGAGTGCTGCAATGCCACCCTGCCATCGCGGACGCCGAGGTATTGATGATGCCGGCAGTGAACGACACCAAAATCCTGCATGGGTTTGTCCGGCTACACCCGGGCGCGGCAATGCCAGAGGAAAGCGCGTGGCGGGCACACCTCTCAACCCATCTTCCTCAGTACATGATTCCGGCTTCCATCACGCCGGTAGCATCGTTTCCCCTGATGATGAATGGGAAACGCGACCAGAGCGCACTTCTGGCGATGCTGAAAGCCCCAAAAACACAGGACGGGAAAGCTCCGCCCCGAGAAGGACTGGAACAACGCATCGCTACCATATGGTACGAACTTCTGGGCGAAACAGTCGCCCGCGAAGACAATTTCTTCGCCCTTGGCGGAAACAGTTTGCTTGCAGTGACATTAGCGCACCGGATTTCCCAAGACTTACAATGCCCAATAGCGCCGCGCGATTTGTTTGCAGCGCCGAGCTTGGCAGGTTTTTCCAAGCGCGTGGCTGATAGCATGCGATGCGAGATCGCTCGTGAGGGAGCGGTCTCGCATAGAAGCGATCTTGCCTCCGAAGGCCAACGCGAGTTCTGGGTCGCCGAAGCCACAGGGCTCGACACACGCGCCTTTACGATGCCGCTAATCCGCATCGTCGATACCTATCCCCTCGAAAGCTGGCGCGCAGCCTGGGCTGCATTAGTGACAAGGCATGAGAGTTTGCGCACCACGTTTGCCCTGGATGCGGATGGAACCCTCCGCCGTGCTATCGCGCCCCTAGAAGCCGACGCGGCCGCGTTTGAATCTTGTAACCAGCCCGACAGAAGCTCTGCCATCGCCTATATCCGGCAGCGTCAAGAAGCGCCTTTTACAATGGCAACTGCGCCTCTGTGGCGCATTGGCCTAGTCGCAGTTGGAGAGAATGGCGAACAGCTTTTCTGGCTCGCCTTGCATCATTCAGTAGGCGATGGGCAATCCCTCGGCGTTCTGATGCAAGAATTAGAGATGCTGCTGCATGGCAACGCCCTGCCGGAGATGACGGGTGATTTTTCGCGAACAGCCGCGCGTGAACAAGCATATTTCGCGGGCCCCGAATACGAGGAAGATGCGCGCTATTGGGAAGATCTTCTAACCGCCACACCCAAGACCGCGTTTGACGAGGCGCCGCTAGATAGCGCGAGATCCGCGACGGCCCATGCGGGCATGCATCGGTTTGAAACCACAATCGATGCGACAACAGCCCATGCCTTAAAGGCTTTGGCGCGCGCTAATAACACCAGCTTGCATGCGGTGATGTTGAGCCTTCTAGCCGTTGAGGCGTGCAGGCGCGTGGGACACAGCGACATAATCATCGGCACTACGGTTTCCACGCGCGAAACGGCCCAAGAGGCACGGGTCGTTGGCTATTACGTCAACATGCTGCCCGTGCCCATCCATCTCAAACGGGGAGCTTCGTTCACAGATGTGCTTGGCGAGACAGGTGCTCGTCTTGCAAAAACCTTGGCGCACGCCCGTTATCCTTTTGCGCGCATATATCAAAACCATCGTAACCAGCATGAGCACGCACGCCATCCCACACGTTACCCGTTGTTCGACATCGCCGTCACAGAAAACCCCACCACCAATGTGCGCTACATGCGGCACCGCGGGGCCGAATATGAATATTGGGAGACCTCGCCGGGCGAGGATATGGTGCTGAGCCATGAAATGACGCCTGACGGACAATGCCTGCTGCAGTGGCATGTTAATGCGGCGGTCTATAACCGCGATACGGCGGAGTACTGGTTGAAGGCGTTGACAGGCTGGGCGCAGTGGCTGGCGGAAGACAGCGACAGGGCGCTAGTACCACTGCCAAAGCTTTTGCCACCGGAAATAGACCAGCTCCAAAGGTGGGAATATGGAGCGCTGGCGGAGCGACCGGCGTTGCGCTTCCATGAGGTATTCGAGCAACGCCTTGCCGAAAGGGGTGCGCATCCCGCGGTCTTAACGCAAACCTCTATACGGAGTTATGCCGAGCTCGAGCACGACGCGAATATTCTAGCGCAGGCATTAATCTGTGCTGGGGTTGTGCGGGGCTGTACAGTGGGAGTTTTGACGGGGCGATCCGCTGCCCTTCCCGCTGCACTTCTGGGCATCTGGAAAGCGGGCGCGATCTATCTACCTCTGTCCGCCGATCTACCGCCAGAACGCTTGGCCTTCATGGCGGAAGACGGAGGACTTTCGGCTCTGATCGCGTTGGATGGGCTGGTGGTGCCGCCTGAACTTTCTGCGGTGACACCCCATATTCTGCGACCCGAGATGCTAGAGCTGGGCGGGATTGAAGACCGCCCGCTTGTGGCGGGGTCCCCGGACGACATCGCTTACATACTCTATACCTCAGGTTCAACCGGACGGCCCAAAGGAGCTCGGATAACTCATCGTGCCTATGTCAATCTGGTTCTGAGCGCGGGCGAAATCTATGGCCTGACGCCGGATGATCGCAGCTTGATGTTTGCGTCCCCGTCTTTCGACGTCTCGTTATCAGATATCGGCTTACCTCTGGCTTTCGGCTCAACGCTTTGCCCGCTTCCTTATGAGGTTCTAAGCTCGCCCACGGCGTTTCAGGATTTCTTGCGAACGCTCAAGATCACGCTCGCAGATGTCACGCCGTCTTATCTGAGGTTGTTCGAAGGCGCCGATCTGCCGAGCTTACGCATTCTCGTCACCGGCGGCGAAGCGCCCGCGAAGGCTGACATTCAGACCTATGCGTCCCGTCTTCGCTATTACAATGCCTATGGCCCCACCGAAAACACCATCAGCAGCACGATGGCGCTGCTATCGGCCGATACGCCATTTCTGTCGGCTGGCCGTCCGCTGCCCAATACCAGCATTCACATTTGCGATGCGGAGGGACAATCGCTTCCGCCAGGCGTAATCGGTGAGGTGTGGCTTGGCGGCCGCGGGTTGGCGCAGGACTATATCGGGCGGCCCGATCTGACGGCCACAGCTTTTGTAATGACGAGAGAGGGCCGCCGCTATCGCTCTGGTGATCTCGGGCGCTGGCGAGCCAATGGCGAGCTAGAGATTATCGGTCGCGCAGACGATCAGGTGAAGATCAACGGCATCCGTGTGGAGCTGGGCGAAATTGAAGCCGCCCTCAGAGCACATCCCGACGTGGCGCAAGCCGTAGTCCTTCTGGAGGGGAGTGGCATAGATCATAGCCTATGGGCATTCATTCTTCCCCGCCCGAACAGCGAGGTGCCCCTAGAAGACGCTTGGAGGAGCTATCTTGCGACACGGATTCCGGCGTACATGATACCTGCCGCGGTCATCGCTATCGATGCCATTCCACTCACCGAGTCCGGAAAAGTCGATAAAGGCTCGTTGAAGAACTTGCTACGTGGGCGATCCTGCAGCCCCAAGGAAACCCTTCAAGACGAGCTGGAAAACAATATTGCCCACATCTGGAAAGATCTTCTGGGTGTGCAAGAGCTTCAGCGCGACGACAACTTCTTTGCTCTGGGCGGGCACAGCCTGTTGGCGATTGCATTGGCGCATCGTCTGGAAAAACTTCTAGGCCATCCGGTTCCAGCTCGAGAGCTTTTCGTCGAACCAACGTTGCAGGGCTTCGCCGCCCGCATACGTCATTGCGCAGCAGCGACCATAAATGCGGCGGCCTCTGCGCGGGCAACTGAAGGTCAGCGCGAATTCTGGGTATCCGAGCAGGCCGGGCTCGACACAAGCGGCTTCGTCATTCCCTTAAGCCTGATCGCGCGCAATGCTGAAAGTGTTTCGGAAGCGCAGTGGCGAAATGCATGGCGCAGAGTAGTCGCCCGCCACGAAGCGCTACGCACGGGATTTCGAAGCGACGAAAACGGCATTCTTGGGCGCTTCATCGATGAATCCGCCCCCCCCGACCTCGAGTTTTGCCACTACCCCGACCTCGCCGCAGCCCAGAACCATTGCCAAGCGCGTCAGAGCGAACCCATCAGCATGGCAACGCTGCCCTTATGGCGCGCAGGGATCGTGCAAATCGCCGAACCCCGGAAAACCTTGTTCTGGATGGCATTGCATCACGCGGTGGGTGACGGTGTTTCTCTTGGTGTTCTAGCGGAAGATCTGGCTCGCATCCTGAGCGGAGAGGCTTTGCCGCCACTGCGTGCGTCACTCGATCTCGCAGCGGGACGGGAAGAGGCTTATCTCGCCAGTACCGCATGCCAACATGACGCGTGCTATTGGGCAAAAATGCTGGCTGACATCAGCGCGGGGCCCGGCGATGCCTTTGACGAATGGCCCTTGGATTTCCCACGTCCCAGCGGACGCACGGCGCAGAATATCAAAGGTGCCCATATTTTCCGCGCCAGCCTGGATGAGGCGACAGCCCGGGGGCTGCGCACTTTCGCTCACCAGCATGGCGCAAGCCTTCACACCCTGCTCTTGACCATTTTAGCACTGGAAATTTTCCGCCGTACAGCGCGCTCGGAATTTCTCATCGGAACGGCGGCCTCGACCCGTGAGACAGCCGATGAGGCAGATCTTGTCGGCTACTTCGTTAACATGCTGCCGCTTGCCTGCCGGATCAGCAGAGAGACGACGATTGAAGAAGCATTGCGGAACATGCAGGCCGCCCTGGCGGAGGGATTGCAGCATGCGCGCTATCCCTTCGCACGCATCTATCAGGATTTGCGCCGCTTCCAGACGACTTCACCGCATCCGGCGCGCTTCCCTGTGTTCGATTTTGCCGTGGCGGAAAATCCCGGTAATTCAGACGAAAAAAGCGAGTTCCATTTCGAAGCTTTACGCTCAGACGAACCATATCGCTTGCGCCCCAATACACCAGCGCAGGACATGGTTCTAGTCCATGAAGGGTGCGCTGATGGCGGCTTGATCCTACAATGGTATGCAAATGCCGCCCTATATGAAAAAGAAACGGCGGCGGCGTGGATGGAAGCGCTGGTCGCGAGGTCGAAATTGCTCGCATCCGGAAATCGGTCAGTGCAAATTCCCAACTTGCTGCCAGCAGAAGAGGCTTTGCTAAAAGCTTGGGAATATGGCCCGCGCATTGAGCCTCCCACCCCGAGCTTCCCTGCCTATTTCGAACAATGGTGCGCTGAGCACCCCCATCGCCCGGCCCTCGTGAGCGATGAGCAAGTTCGAAGCTATTTCAATCTTAACCTTCGCGCCGAGGCTCTGGCTCAGCACCTCATCGAACACGGATGCGCGCCGCAAGAGCCGATTGGCGTTTACACCAGCCGCTCCACAGCCTTGCCGGAAACGGTTCTCGCCATTTGGAAGGCGGGCGGGTGCTATGTCCCTCTGGCGAATGATCTTCCTGATGAACGTTTGAAATTCATCATTGAAGACGCAGGGATAAAGCGGCTTGTCCTTCTCGATGGGTGCTCACTTCCGGCGGCACTGGCCGAAACTGGCTGCGTGATGACGCGCCCCGAAGCATTGCCGCTGGAACGCGGTGATCAAACACCACACCGCGCATGCTCCGGCCCAGCTTATATTATCTACACCTCCGGCTCGACCGGCGTTCCTAAGGGCGTGGTTCTTTCGCATGAGGGGCTGAATAATCTTGGCGTCTCGCTTAGCCGCGCCTTGGAGATTACTGCAGAAGATCGCGTGCTCTTGATGGCCTCGCCAGCCTTTGATGCCTGGATTTCCGATCTTGCCATGGCTTGGGCGGCTGGGGCTGCAGTGGTCCCAATAACGCGCGGCGAGATGAATGATATTGCCGGAATGCGTGCCAAGTTAGCGCGGCTGGGCGTTACCGTGGCGACCATGCCGCCATCCTATCTGCGCTTGTTCGCCCAAGCCGATTTTCCGACGCTGCGTATTTTGATGACGGTTGGTGAGCCCCCCATCACAGCCGATGCCCTGCATTACGCAACACGCCTTCGCTATATCAATGGCTACGGACCGACGGAGAATACCGCCGCGGCGACGGTTGGGGCGATCATCCCGGGCGCGCCGCGGCTGACGGCGGGAAAGCCACTCGCCAATATCACCGTGCATATTCGTGACAAGCAGGGCGCTCCTGTACCTCCGGGATCCGTCGGCGCGATCTGGCTTGGCGGGAGAGGATTAGCCACGGGGTATCTCAATCGCCCCGACCTCACCGCGAAAAGTTTTATCGAAACGAGCTCCGGCCGGCTTTATGACACTGGCGATCTAGGACGCTGGACGCCGCACGGCGATCTGCAAATTCTTGGCCGCTCCGATGCTCAGGTAAAACTCCGGGGTCAGCGGATCGAGCTTGGCGAAATCGAACATCTGCTCAGCGCGCATCCGCTGGTGCATCAGTGCGTGGTTCTGGTCGGCCCCAACCCCGATGGCAGCCAAACACTGTGGGGCTTTGTGCACCTTGAGCCCGGCGCTGACGAGCCGAGCCAAGAGGCTTGGCACGCCTATCTATCCGCCAAACTTCCGTCCTATATGCTCCCAACGGCGGTCATTCGGGTTGCAGAAATTCCCCTGACCCATGGAGGAAAGATCGACAAGGGCGCGCTCATCACCCTGACACACAACGGCGGCCTTGCGTTGGACGGACGTTCACGCACCCCGCCGAGCACTGAAATCGAGCAGCGCATCGCTCAAACATGGGCTGAGCATCTGGAACGAAGCTTCGTTGCCCGCGAAGATAATTTCTTTGATCTGGGCGGCGATAGCCTGAGAGCTATCGCGGCAGTCAATCATCTGCGCCGGACCTTCCGCTGTGCCATTACCGATCTTTACGAACACCCTCGCCTCGCCGATTTTGCAGCGATTTGCCAGTATCACCCGGAGCATCTTCACACCCTGATCCGCTCCGCCAAAATGCATTGGCAAGCCTACCAGGAAACACGCGCCGCTTATGAAGCGGAACGCGCCGAAGCCCTTGCTCCCCAATGGCGGGCATATGCGGTCAGGAACGCCGCCTATCGGAATATCGCCGTAGAAGAGCGCCGCGATTACGCCAATACCCTTTTGACCGGGGCGACAGGGTATCTCGGCAGCTATACGTTGCGCGAGCTCTTGAGCAATCCCCAGCGCCGGGTCACAGCCTTGGTGCGCGCTGCCGACGATACCGCCGCCCGCCAGCGCCTGGGCGAAGTCTTGCAGCATTATTTTGGCGAATCGCAAAGAAAGGCGCTACTGGAAACCGAGCGCCTTACCGTGCTCGCGTCGGATTTGCGCTGCGACAGACTTGGCCTTACGTCCAAGGCATATGACAAAATCGCGCGGGAGATTCAGGCGGTCTATCACTGCGCTGCCAACGTCAAGCATTTCGGCCATTACAGAGATTTCGAAGCCGATAATGTGGCTGCCACCGCAAGGCTCATAAAACTCGCCGCACATCGCGGGGCCGATTTTCATTTTGCTTCGACCATATCGGCGGCCGGGAAAGCACCCGAAGACGAATTCCTGCTCTTTACCGAATATGACGCCGTGCCGGACATCGCGGACGAAAACTATTATGTCCGTAGCAAGCAGGATGCCGAAAGGCTCCTAGTCGCCGCCCGCCAATATTTACCCAATGCCTCAATCCATCGCGTCGGCAATCTTGTCTACGCAGCGGACGGCAATGCGCTACAACGCGACATCAAAGAGAATGCCTATTTCCGCCAATTAGCGGCCTTCCTGAAGCTAGGCGTGGTGCCGAACGATTCTCATACATGGCTCTGCCATGTTGATGTGGTGGCGCGCGGATTGGTACGCCTGGCCGAGAGCAGAGCCTTGACCAATGAAACGCACCACTTGGAAAGCAGCCGCAAGCGCACACTCGCCAGATTCATCGCCGAGGCAGCCCCGATCCGCGTAACCGGTTTCGACAGCTTCCTCGACCGCCTAGAGGCCGCCCTCGACGAGCCGGACACTGATGCGGCACTGACGGAAACACTCGAGAATATGGGTATCTATCGCGGTATCGCTCCGCAGCCCCGATCGAGGCGGCTGGAAATCACCTCCGCAAGAACCCAAATGCTTCTGATCCATCTGGGTCTCGCCTGGCCAAATACTCCCGGAGAAGGACGAAAGGCCACGCTCGCCCAGGCAACACAGCTCTTTGCTCCAACAAAACTGGCGGCCCCATGAATATTCCGTCACGCATCGGCATACTCGAATTTCTTCAGCAGGAAACACACGCGCTCAA
This sequence comes from Rhizomicrobium palustre, assembly GCF_011761565.1. Lineage (NCBI taxonomy): Bacteria > Pseudomonadati > Pseudomonadota > Alphaproteobacteria > Micropepsales > Micropepsaceae > Rhizomicrobium > Rhizomicrobium palustre. Next base: position 549,331 of record NZ_JAASRM010000001.1, read on the forward strand.
CAAGAAGCTGTTCCTGCTAACCGCCGTATCCGGCGTCGCCAATGCTATGAATCTCGCCGTCATCAACGCATCGGTCGATGCCTTGAAAACCGGCGGGCCATCCTGGCAGCACTTTCTATGGTTCGGGCTCTCCATCGCGCTGTTCGTTTATTCCCTGCGCTATGTGCTTTATGAATCCAGCCGGATCGCCGAAAATGCGATTTGCAGCGTACGGGTGCGGCTGGCCGACAAGATCCGCCGATCCGACCTCCTCGCCCTGGAAAGCATCGGCGCGACCGATATTCATGCCCGCATCAGCCGGGACACAGCAGCCATAGCGCAATCCGCGCGGCCGCTGTTTTCGGCAGCGCAATCAGCCGTTATGATCGCATTCACGCTTGGTTATATCGCGACGGTTTCGCCGCTTGCCATGTTCTTGTGCATTGGCCTTATCGCAGGCGGCGCCGCGATCTACCTGAAGGACCGCAAGAAATACGAAGAAGGGCTAAATACCTCCTCCGAAGAGGAAGACCGGCTTTTCACGTCGCTCACCGGGCTACTGGCGGGGTTTAAGGAGATTCGCATCAACCGTGCGAAGAGCGATGATGTTTTCGGCGATTTTGCGGAAACCGCAGGCCGCGTGCGTGACGTGCGCACCCGTGTCATGATCCTGTTCTCGAATAACATTGTTATTATCGAGATGTTCCTGGTGTTGCTTCTGGGGGCAATGGTTTTTGTACTGCCGATTCTGTCGGGCTCCTTCACCGGCTCGGCGACCAAGATTGTAGCCGCGATTTTGTTTTTCTTTGGCCCCCTCGGCAACGTCGTGACCATGATTCCGGTCGTTTCACAGGTCAATGTCACCATCGCCAATCTTCAGCGCCTGGAAGCGAGACTAGACGACACGCTGGAAAAATTAACCAGCTTCGAAAACTCGCCCATTATCGACATGCGCGGCTTCAAATCGATCCGCTTCGATGGGCTACACTTCGCCTATCGCGACCCGGACGGGAATGCGGCATTCCAAGTCGGCCCTATCGATTTCACCTTGCGTCATGGCGAAATGCTGTTTCTGGTTGGTGGCAACGGCAGTGGCAAGACTACTTTACTGAAACTGTTCACGGCGCTTTATCAGCCGCAGCAGGGCGTCATCCGTGTCGACGACGAGCAGATCGGCCCAGCCAACATCCAATCCTACCGCGACCTGTTTTCCGCCATTTTCTCGGACTTCCACCTATTCGACAAATTGCATGGTTTGCGCGATGCCGCCCCGGAGCGCATCAATGAGCTTCTGAAGTTGATGGAGATTTCCCACAAGACGACCTTTGTCGACGGTTATTTCTCCAATACCCATCTTTCCACCGGACAGCGCAAGCGACTGGCGCTGGTAGTCTCCTATCTCGAAGACAAGGCGGTTTATGTTTTCGATGAGGTAGCAGCGGATCAAGACCCGCATTTCCGCCGCTATTTCTACGAGACCCTCCTTCCAGACCTAAAAAGAGCTGGCAAGACAGTCGTCGTCGTAACTCATGACGACCGCTATCACCATATCGCCGATCGAGTTCTGCAAATGGACTACGGCACCCTCCGCGAGGTTCCCCGTTCCTTAGACCCCGATGCTCCCAAGCTTCATTTTTCAGCCGGACGCAGTGCGCCCCCTAAGGAGGGCAGCGAATGAAAACGCTCTTGGAAAAAATCCAGCAGTGGCTTGCCGAGGCACGCATAGAATTCAAGGCGCATCTGCGGCGTCAAAAACCATATTGGATTCTTGGCGGCTTTCTCTTCGTCTTCGGCGCCGTTTTCTTCCATGACACCTACCTGGTTTCGATTCATTCTGGGCAATTGGGAATATTATGGCGGCGTCTTGGTGGCGGCACAGTTATCGACACGGTGTATGGCGAAGGTGTTCACCTGATCCTGCCCTTCAACAAGATGTATGTCTACAACGTCCGCACCCAGCAGTTCCGAGACACGATAGATGCGTTGACCGTGGACGGATTGAATGTCCGCGTGCGCTATTCTGTTCGCTATTTCCTACCGGCGGAAACCCTGCCCCTGTTGCACCAGCGCGTGGGCCCCGACTACGCCGACGTGGTGATCAGGCCGGAAATGCGTTCGGTCGTTAGGGCCGTGTTCGGGCAATATAAGCCGGAGGAAATCTACACCACCCAGAAGGCCATTCAGGAGCGGGTCAGCGAGCTGGCGAAAATCCGCCTGGAAGCGCGCTTCATCGACCTCGACGATGTGCCGCTCGAGACCATCACCCTGCCGCCGCGGATATCGCAAGCCATCGAAAGCAAGATGGCTTATCAGCAACTCGAGGGCGAATACATCTACAAGCTGTCGATTGCGGAAAAGGAGGCTCAGCGCCGCCGCATCGAGTCCAACGGATTGAAGCAGTATAATGATACGGTCAATAAAAGCCTCACGCCGTCTGTTTTGAGCTGGTACGGCATCCAGGCGACGCAAGAGCTCGCCAAATCGCCCAACGCGAAGACCGTCGTCATTGGATCTGGAAAATCTGGCCTGCCGATCATTCTCGGAAAGGACTGACGGCATGAAAAAGCTTCTATTCTGGGCGGTGGGGCTTGGAGCTTTGCTACTACTTTTGACGCCACAATGGCAGTCGCCCGCAAAAATGGGCGAGCATCGCTTCGCCTATCTCGAAAAGCACCACGATGTATTGGTGGTGGGCGTAAGCTGGCCCATAGCCGAGGAAGGACCAGGCTTGATCAATGGCCTGGAGCTGGCACGCGACGAGCTTAACGCCCGCAGGCTGCCAGGACATCCGCCAATTCGCTTGATTATCCGCGACGACAAGAATGACTGGAAGATTGCGCGCAAAATCGCCCTCGAATTTGCCAACACGCCCGAGATGAGCGCTGTTATAGGCTATTATGAGGACGGCATAGGAATACGCGCTTCGGAAATACTGGAGGCTAGCCGCCTCCTGCATTTCGTGGTGAACGCCAATAACAGAGCCATGACCTCGCACGGCTATAAATATATCGTCCGCACGGTTCAGGCGACCGATCAGATTTCCCGCTTTCTCGCCATATCATCGCCCATGGGCCGCAAGCCCCAGAAATACGCGATGGTTTGGGAAGGTGACGCATATGGACAAGACATCGCCTATCAATACCGTATCGCACAGGACGCTCTCGGCAGTGAGATGGTCTACCAAGCCCCTTATCCGGCCGGTCGCCCCGACTTCCGCGTCGCGGTTAATCAACTGAAGGGGATCAAGGCCGACGTCATCATGTTCTCGTCCGGTAATGATGCGAATACGGCGGCGTTTTTGCGCAAGGCGCGCGCAGTCGGAATCACCACGCCAATCCTGGTCGCCTGCGATCGCAGCTCGGATTTTTCCGACATCCCCGAAGCGGCCTTGCAGAACACGACATTTATCAGGCTCTATAATGTCGCTGCTGGCACGCCACCAAACCGCAAATTCGTTTCCACCTACCGGGCGCGCTATGGCTATGACCCCGACACTTCCGCAGCTCAGGGCTATGATGCGCTCCAAATCCTGGCGGAGGCGGTTCGGGTTTCGGGAACATTGAACCCGCTCGATCTTGCCTTCACCGTTCGCTACAAGCCCGTCTGGGTTGTTGCCAACGGCGAATATCGCTTCGACAGCAATGGCGAATTGAAGGAAAAGCCGCTTTTCATGGAGAGGCACGAGGGCGGGCGAGTTCTGGTCGATACTGTCAAATAGCGCCTCCCGCGAAACCATAAAAATAGGCTTTCCGCTTCTATCTGCTGTCGGTTCGCCCCCCCCCGATTTCATATGTACTAATTTTACGGCTATTTCCCCTTCTGATGTCTAGCGTGATCAAATAGCGATATTTCGTAATACAAACAGCACCAGAAACCCGCGGCGACGGTATTCATCTGATTATCTCTGGCGAAACTCTATACGAAGACCTGGGCCGCTCTTATTCCTTGGATGATGATGGCGCGCTGCAACTCCATCATGCTTCTGGGATCAGAGTGTTCGCGATCCCCGACATTAAAGGACGGGTGCCATATAAGCTCTTGCAGAACAAGTGCCAGGCAAAGCCGGGCGGCCGCTTCCGGATTAACCGCACCAAGGGTGCCCTGCGCGCCACCGCGTCGCAGCAAAGCCGTGACGAGATCCAAAAGACTATCGATGACTTCAGCACCCCAGAACTGGGCTATAGCTGGAAAATTGCGGGCCTCTGCGGTGATGACGCGCCCTAGCACAAGCACTTCCTCTGTCAGAGCCATATCGCTCACCACGTCAAAACAATGGTTGATGGCAGAGATGACGTCCTCGCTATTTTCCATCCCCGAAAAATGTGCAGCGAGCCTATCGACTATATGTTCGCGCACTAATGCATTGAAGAGATCTTCTTTGTTCTTGAAATATAGATAGATCGTTCCTTTGGTGATGCCGGCAAGCTTGGCGATATCGGCCATGGTCGCCGCGGCATACCCTTTTTGCGCGAAGGCGATCAACGCGGCCTTGGAAATTTCATCCGGGCGCGCTTGCTTGCGGCGATGCCATTTCCGCGGCGATGCGGAAGTGCTGTTTTCAATTTCCATGAGCTGTCTCCATTTTTTGCCGGCGCAATCCCGGCTGCGCAAGGCGGACCGTATTCACGACCGCATCGCCTTGGTCGTTTCGAGATTTGTGGGGATGATTTCGACGGTTGCCGTCATCCCTGCCGCCAATTCGATGCCAGACGGCACCCGATCGATATGAATGCGTACCGGTATGCGCTGGGCAAGGCGGACCCAGGAAAAGGTTGCTTCGACATTCGGCAGCCCCAAAGGCCCCGGCGCGTCGTTGCTGTTCTCGATGCCGCGTCCAATGCTTTCGACATGACCAAGCGCTGGTTGATCGAAGCCCATCAGCCTGATCTTGACGGAGTTTCCAGCCCGGATTTGCCGCAACTTCGTCTCCTCGAAATAGCCGGTGATCCAGAAACTCGACGCGTCGAGAACGGCGATATTTGTCACGCCCGCCGTTGCATAGTCGCCAGGGCGAAGCCTCAGATTAGTGACATATCCATCGATCGGCGAACGAATGATCGAACGGGCGAGATTGAGTTTGGCCAGATCCAACGTCGCCAAGGCCGCCTGATAGGCCGCAACGGCTACGGCGGCCGCCCCGCGTGTTTGATCAACGGTTTCCTGTGAAACGACGTCTTTGAGTTGGAGGCGCCGCCGCGCCGTGGCTTCAAGTACGCTCATATCGTGGCGTTTGGCCTCGACATCAGCCTTTGCCAAAGCTACCGCCAGCCGAAGCCGCTCCGGATCGATCTCGTAGAGAATATCGCCCCGCTTGACGTGCTGATTATCGCCGACTGGAACAGAGCGAACGGTGCCAGAGACTTCCGGTGCGATCCGTATCACATCGACGCCAACGCGCCCGTCGCGCGTCCAAGGCGTTCGCTCATAGTGGCGCCACGCCTGCATGGCGACAAAAGCGGATACAGCCACCACGCAAAGGGTCAAGACATAGCGGCTGATGAGGCAGAGGAGTTGTTTCACGACAATAATCCAATCAGCGGCAAACACTGCACAAGCAGGCCATAGATGATGAGGAAGGTGGCGATTTCGGCCAGCGGCCGGCACGCGAATAAGCGCGAAATACCGGTAATGGCGAGAACGCGCAGTATGACCATTGCGGCGAACAGCGCGATCAACGCGAAAATCACCAGACCGGGGATGAAGACGCCCGATATACTAAGATCAACGATCATCAGGACGCTCCCCTCGGGGTTCCACGGGAGCCGAAGGCGAAGCGAAGATCGATGAGCAGATCGACTATTCGTGACCCATTTTTTTGAGAATTTTCCGCCATCAGTGTGATCAAGGAGTCGATGCGCTGTTCGAGATCGACAATAGCAGCTTGTGTTGGCGCACTCCTGCCGCCAAAACCTGTGGCGACGTCAAAAAGAAGCTCGACAAGCGCAGCACCGGCTTCGCGCCCCGCATACGGTGCCCTCTTGCGAAGCTCGCCGGCGGCATAACCGATGCGAAGATAGCGCAGCATATCGTCCAGAAGATCTGGGCTGGCTTTCCCGGACGCTTTTAGCTTTGGCAGGAGCAGCGCCGTGCGGTCTATCATGAGGCCCATCCAGTGCGCTTCGTTTGGCGCGTCCCCCAGTGCGCGGCGACAGACATCACGCCGGCTAAAGCGCAGCAGCCGATTGATCGCAATATCGCTGGGAAACGTCTGGAATAAAGACATGCTGGCCGCCCCAAACCCGACCGATACAAAGAGCGCAACCACGGTGTTGAGGGAGACCGCAAAGTCCCCCGTGTAATGGGTGCCCAGCCCGCAGAGGATAGGAATGGTGAGGGTGATGCCCATCGCCATGAAGGTTGTCGGCGGTCTGGCCTGAAGTGAACCAGCAAACAGGAATGCCGGGGCAAGAACCGCAACAAGACCCGCGAAGTTGGTGACTTGAGGCAGGATGGCGAAGCTGTAGACGAGACTGGTCAGAACACCGAAGACCGTGCCGACGATATATTTGACGACAAACGGTGCGGGCGCGTCGAAGTTTCCGAATAAGGTGCAGCAGACGCCGAGAATGGAGACCGCCATCCCCCCTTCCGGCCAGGCCGACCAAATCCAGAAGGCGCAGCCGCAGAGGATGCCGATGATAGCGCCCATTGCAGCGCGGGCCGCCATCCAGGGATCGCGGTGATAGACATAGCCCTTTGCCCGAGCCGATCCGTGAAGCGATATCGCGGTTTGTGGACGCCGCCCGGAGTTGGCACATTGCCCGAGCCGGGCACAGTCCGCCAGCAGGCCAATCATTTCAGCCAGATGACCGGCGAGATTTGCCTCAACTCTTTCGTCTGATGTTGCCGGGTTTGAGCCCAGATATTTTTGGAGTGATCGCGCCCAAGCGATCAACTGTGCCGCCGCCTCGTCTTCCGCCGCACCGGCTGCGATCCAGGCCTGTACCTCTCCAACCAATGCGGTTAATTCGTTGGTCGCATCGCCCTCGCCTATTCGCAGAAAATTTATCCGGTCTTGGATTTCGGCCGTGAGGGGAAGGAGCCGCGCCAAACGATCATGCATCAGGTTCAAGGCTTCGCGCGGTGGCGTCACCGCTGCGGGGTCGTAAGGCAGATGTGTAGCAAGCCCGCGCAGTGCCAGGAGATCCGCTGAGAGCTGGTGGCGATCATAACGGTTTTCCTCCGGTGTGCCCGCCAGCGCATCGCGCGCAAGCCGGCGAGCGTCCTGCAATATCGCCAAGAGCTTGCCGGTAAACTGTCCCGTCATCGGCTTCGGAAATACGTAACGATGGACAAGAACGGTGCAGAGAATTCCGATGGATATTTCCTGAACGCGCAGGGATGCCGTATCGAAAACGGCGCCAGGATCAGCCACACTCGGAAATCCGATCAGGCTTGTCGTGTAGCCAGCAAGGACGAAGGCATATGCGCGTGGCGTGCGATCAAGCAGCGAGAAGAACAAGCACAAGCCAATCCAGCTCGCGAGTACGACGCTGCACAGAAGCGGGTCATTCACGAAACTCGGAACGATCGCTACGGTCGCTATTGCGCCGACGAACGTCCCCATAAAGCGATACACACCACGGCTGAGGGACGCGCCGGCGGAGGTTTGCGAAACGATGTAGACCGTAACAATGGCCCAAAACGGTTTGGGCAGCCCTATGCGCAACGAGATGTAATAAGCCAGCATCGCGGCCGCGAAACTCTTCGCCGAAAAAAGGATCGCATCCCGATCCACCTTCATCGCGGGCGTGCGAACCCGCAGCGCTGCGGCGAAGGGTGTGGTCAGGCCGAAAGAGACGGGCGGCGTCGTGTTCATGCCACCAGTTGTGAACTGTTTGCAAAAACGAATAAATTCAGTATTATGACATAAAATATCTAAAAACAGCCATTCCCATGTTGCGCTCTGCCGTTTCCGTTTTTGACCCCGACCTGACGGATTTGCCTGCGGTTGCTCATAAGCTCGATTTCTCGGAGCATCAGGCGGAAGTACCTTCCCATGTGCACCGCAAGGGGCAGCTGATCTTGGCGCTGCACGGCGCCGTCACCTGCACGGCGAATAACGAAATCTGGATCGTCCCACCCAATTGCGGAGTATGGATTCCGGGTGGTGTGCCGCATAGCGCCCGCGCCACCGCAAATGCGCGGCTCACCTATCTCTTTGTGGAGCCCGAAGCGGCGAAACTGCCTGAAACCAGTTGTACGCTTTCGATTTCAGCCATGATCCGGGAGATGATTGAGCGATTAGCGCGTGAGCGTGCGGATTATAGGGCGGAGGGCCATGTCGCCCGGATTGCGCGCGTGTTACTGGATGAACTTGCGCAAATGCCGCGCGAGCAATTCAATCTACCGATTTCCTCTAATCCCAAAATCCGCGCGATTGCGGATGCCCTGACCGCCGATCCATCGGACCGCAGCACGTTGAACGATTGGGCGAAGCGGGTCGCGATGAGTGAAAGATCATTGGCGCGTCTCTTGATCCGCGAGACCGGGCTGACCTTCGGACGCTGGCGACAGCAGCTCCATCTCGTAGTCGCCCTTCGCGATCTGGCGAGTGGCGATGCGGTGCAGAATGTTGCAGCCGGGCTCGGCTATGAATCGGTCAACGCCTTTATCACGATGTTCAAAAAAGCGCTGGGGAGCACGCCCGCTCAGTACTTCGCAAAGCGCGATGTGCGATCTCTCTGATGTCCTCAGCAAGGGACTGGGCGATCAATTTAACGCGTCGTCATTTTAAATTCGGCTTTGGGCGCTTCAAGCGGATGCACAACACTATCGACACGACATTTCAGCCTGAAAAAACTGCGATAGCCGTTACTCCACTCGATGGTGTTCTGACAGCCTCCTCTTTCGTCGCCGTAAGTTGGAATCAATAACCGTCGCAATACCACGAAGAATACCATGGCAGGTTTTCACCTGTTGCGGGATAGAAGTGGAACGATGAACTCGCCCATTTGCCATTCCACTGCCCAGGCGTGCTACAGCAACAAAAACGCCCACTGCTCATCTCCCGAATTCACCCATAAATAATTGTGTTCTGAATATTGGCCTAAGAGGGCAAGCCAGCGTAGGCGAATTCAATTAGGCGAGCAGGGACATCGCGGCACAGGTTAATCAGCAATACCAACCCTGCTCTCGCAGGTCTCGCTGCCGCGCAACGTGTCAAACAACTCCGCCTTGCTGGCATAGTAGAGATAGATCGTTCCCTTGGTAACGCCAGCTCGCTTTGCGATGAGCTCCATTCTCACCTCACCGAAGCTCTTTTCGGAGAATTCAATCAGCGCCGCGGCGCGGATTTCGTCAGGGCGTTCCCGTTTTCGGCGCCGCCATGTCTTTCCAGCCGTCGTCATGGTACGGTCTCCCTATTCGTAACGCAGCGCCTTGATGGGATTGGCGCGTGCCACGGCAATCGCGTGCCCCGCAATCGTTACCCAGGCGATCACTAGCGCCACCAGCCCAGCACCGATGAAGTAGAACGGGTTCAGCGAAATGCGATAGGCGTAGCTTTCGAGCCAACCTTGCAGATAGTACCAAGCCAGCGGCCAGGCGATGGCATTGGCGATCAAGACCGGGATAGAGAACTGCCACAGCAGCAATAAGATGACATTGCGCGTCTGCGCCCCGAACACCTTGCGGATACCGATTTCCTTGGTACGCCGTCCGGCGGTGAAAGCGGCAAGCCCGAACAACCCCAGGCAGGCGATCAAGATTGCAAGCCCGACAAAAGCGGCGAACATGATGCCTTGACGTTCATCCGCGGCATAGAATTTAGCATAGCTTGCATCCAGGAAGTCTCTATCGATCGAGACCGACGGGGAAAAGAAACGCCATGTCTTGTCTATGAAAGCCAGTGTTTGAGGAACCATGTCTGGCCGCAGCCGCGCATGCAACTGCATCCAGTCGGTCGGGATATACATATAAGCGCTAGGCTGAACCGGCTGACGTGCACCTTGAACCTTGGCATCCGCCAGGACACCGACGATACGCACGGGAGATTTGTTGTAGAGCACCGTCTTTCCGATTGCTTCTTGAGGCGAGAATCCGAGGCGGCGCGCCCCCGCTACGTTGAGAAGAATATTCTTTCCCGCGTTCTGCGGATCGGTCTCGCCGCCAAGACTATGGAGGCGGTCATCGGCGCGCGATTCTGAGAAGGCCCGCCCTGCCACAACCTTTATGCCATAGACTCTCGGGAAATCGGGATCGATCCGGATGCCGTTGAGGGTTGCGGAAGTTGATTGCCCCGGCACCTGAAACAGCGTGAGGTTTTGGCCAAGCTGGAAAGGAACGCGATCGGACTCGCCCACGCTGACGATGCCAGGATAACTCCTCAACGCCCGGACGAAGGCCTCGCGTTGCTCATTGGTCATCCGGCCCGTACCCATCGTCACCACATTATCGTGACGAAAGCCAAGATCGATATTGCGGGCATAGTTGATCTGGCCGAACACCACCGCGGCCGAAATCCCCAATCCGATAGAGACCGCGAACTGAAGCACCACCAAGACATTCCGCAGCAAGCCCGAACCAACCTGTCCAGCGCTGTTGGTTCTGAGCGTGGTAGCGGGACGGAAGCCGGAAAGAACCAGCGCCGGATAGAAGCCACTGATCAATCCCGCCACAACCGCCAACCCGATCAGCGAGAGGAACAGCGGCCAATCGTGCGCATAATCGAAGCCGATAGGCCGCTGCAGGAAGCCACCGAACGCCGGCAAAAGAATTTCCACCATTGCAAAGGCCAGTACCAGCGCCAGAAGTGCCATCAGAACGGCCTCTCCCAGGAACTGCGCCATCACCTGCCGAAGGGCGGCACCCATAGTTTTGCGCAAGGCGATCTCGCGCGCCCTGAGCGCCGCACGCGCCGTGGAAAGGTTCATGAAGTTGAAGCAAGCCACCAGAAGGATGAGGAGCCCGATGGCAGCAACGCCATACACGGTCGTCCAGCTTCCTGGAGGTGTCTGATTGAACGAGTATTTTGCCCCATCAAGATGAACGCGATCAAAGCGCGTCATATGCATCTTGTAGACCGCGCTACCCGAGATTCCAGAGACCCCGAATTTCTTCAGCTCTGGCGTTACATAGCGATCAAGGATCGGGTTGATGCGGGCCATCACGCTGTCGGGTGTAACACCGGGAGCCAAACGTATGAACCCCCAGCCATTATTCGCCAGCCACATGTGCTTGATCTCTTGCCCCATCGTGTCCACGATCGATGTGTTGGGCAAGAATATGTCGCCGGAAAGCTGGGTGTTGTGCGGCAGATCGCGAATGACGCCGGTAACAGTGAGAGAAATCATTGTGTGCTGACATACCGTATCGGTCTGGGCGCAATTTGATCTGACGGTTTGAAGCACGCGACCCATCGGATTGGCATCGCCGAAATACTTGCGCGCCGCCGATTGCGTCAGTACCAGAGATTGCGGATTGCGGAAGACCGTCGCGGGATCGCCCATGACGAACGGCAAACGGATCAGCGTGAAGAAACCGGGATCAACCACGTCAACGTACTCGGAGAACTGCCGATCTCCCGCCGATAAAGTCATACCCTCCATATGGAGACGGGTTTGCCCAGAGATTCCGGGGATTTCATCACGCATGGTTTCCGGCACCATGTAGGGCACCATTGCCATGGCCATCGGCGCACGATCAGGAACGAGGATCGTGAGTTCGAGGCGGTAGAGATTCTCGGTGTCTGAAATCCATTTGTCGTAAGACAGCTCGTCGCGCACGAACAGGATCACGAAGATGACGCAAGCTAAACCTACAGCGAGCCCCGCGATATTGATGAAGCTGTACAGCTTGTGGCGGATGATATTGCGCAGGGCGACAGTCAGATAATTGCGAAACATGACGGCTCCTACAGGACCTGACGGATGCTTTCGGTGACCACGGCGCCGTCTAGAAGATTGACGATGCGATGGGCGTATTCGGCGTGGCTGTGCGAATGGGTGACCATCACGATGGTGGTGCCCTCGTCGTTGAGCTGGGTGAGCAACTGCATCACCTCTTCGCCATTGGCGGAATCGAGATTGCCGGTCGGTTCGTCGGCCAGGATCAGCTTGGGATGGGCTACCACCGCGCGCGCGATGGCGACACGCTGCTGCTGACCGCCGGAGAGCTGGGCCGGGCGATGCTTGGCACGGTGGCCGATCTTCATCCGCTCCAAAGCCTCTTTGGCGCGCTTGCGGCGCTCGCCCGCCGAAATGTCGGTGTGATAGAGCAATGCGAGCTCAACATTCTCCAGAACATTGAGTTCGTCGATCAGATTGAAGCTCTGGAACACGAAGCCGATCGCGCTTTTGCGCAGCTTGGTGAGTTTGGCTTCGGAATAATGAGAGATGTTCTGGCCGTCGAACCAGTATTCGCCGGAGGACGGGCGATCGAGCATCCCAACAAGGTTGAGGAAAGTGGATTTTCCGCAACCTGACGGCCCCATGACGGCGATGAACTCGCCATTGCGCACCTCGAGATCCATGTCGCGCAAGGCCGTCGTTTCGACCTCCGTCGTGCGATAGACCTTGGTCAGTTTCTTGAGCGTTATCATCTTCGAATCCTAAAGGTTGTCGCTTTTGGAATTGGTGAGGTCCAGACGATCCATCTTGAGATAGGCTTCATAGCCAGAGACGATCACCTTCTCGCCGGGTTTGAGACCATCCAGCACTTCGACATGATCGGGATTGCGCCGGCCCAGCCGGACACTGCGGCGTACTGCGGATTTGCCATCAGAGGCGACTACGAAAACCCAACTGCCGCCGGTGTCCTGATAGAAGGGGCCGCTCGGCAACATAAGCGCGCGGGAGGCGCCGCCAAGCTCGACCTTCATGTCCATTTCCTGGCCAACATGGGTATCTTGCGGAGCGGCACCATCGAAATAGAAGTCGACTTTGAAGGTGCCGTTGGTGACCTGCGGATAGACCTTCGCCACCTTGGCCCGGTAATCGCGGCCGCTCACGGAGAACAGCGTCTCCTGACCGTTGGAAACCCGGTTCAGGTAAAATTGGTCGACGTCGGCCACCAGCTTGAAATGATCAGCCGAATTGACTTGCCCCAGCACGGCGCCCACCACTTTCGACTGCCCCACTTCAGCGTCGAGATCCGTGAGCTGACCATCCATTGGAGCGCGAATGGTGAGTGCTTCCACGGCAGCGTTGGAAATATCGATATTACCTTTGCCGTCCGAGGACTGGCCGATCAAAGGCGCGGCAAGGACGCGCTGCTGGACGTCGCGCGAGGCTACGGTCGTGGCACGAAGCTTGAGGTAGTAATTGTAATCGTCCTGTTCCTGCTTGTACGTGCTGGGCGCTATGGCGTTGGCATCGAGCAACATCTTATCACGTGTCAGATTATTCCTGAGCTGGCTGAGTTTGTGCTCAATGTCGAGCAGGTCCTGCTGATACTTGTATCGGGTCTGCTCGAACTGGAGCTGCTGCGAGGCGACTTGAAGCTGCAAGGCAGGATTGGAGAGGACCAGCAGCGCCTGACCTTTTTTGACAATCGCTCCATCCTCGACCAACACCTGCTTGACGGTCCCGCCCTGGTCGGTGGTGAGGTGAGCGACCATAAAGGGCGCGATCCTGCCACGCACGGCGATGTAATCTTCAAACGGGCCTTCCGTGACTGTGCCAATGGTGAGCTGATTGGTCGAGACCCGCAACGTGTTGCCGCCAGTGCCGCTCATCAGCCAAATGGCGAGCGCACCAGCGAGCACAGCAATGCCGGCCAGCGAGCCGTAAAGAGGCCAACGCGATTTTCGGGCAATGATCTGGTCCATTCCAGATCCGGGTAGCGAGTCTTCTTGATCCGTCTCTGACCGCATTCTCATCAGCATCGTGCAGGCCTCACGTTTTCCGGGCGATCCGCTTGTTTGGTTAGCAAGGCCCGGGCCAGAATTTTTTTCGCGCAAATTCAAGCAGTTGTCGAAAAGGCTTGGCGAAGGACTGTCCGCAGGCGTACACATGAGCGGACACCTGTGCGAATGCGTACACATGCCCGAAGGCCGAATCCTGATCGTCGATGACGACGAAGATGTCCTGCAAGCCGCCCGTCTGCTGTTGAAACGGCACTTCGGCGTGATCCAAACCGTGAGCGATCCTGCACAAGTCGCGACGCTGATCCGCAAGAACAGCTTCGACGTGCTGGTGCTGGACATGAACTTCACACTGGGTGCCGATACCGGCGCTGAAGGATTGGCGACGCTTTCTCAGGTGCTCGAACTCGATCCCCAGGCCGTGGTGGTTTTGCTCACGGCCTACAGCGATGTCGAGTTGGCGGTGAAAGCCATGAAAAAAGGCGCCGCCGATTTCGTCACCAAGCCTTGGGATAACGACCGCATGGTGGCCACCTTGACTGCCGCGTTAAATCTGCGGCGATCGCGCCTTGAAACAGCCGAACTGCGCGAGCGCAATCGCGGCTTGGCGGCTGCCACCCATACCAGTAGCGACATGATCGGCACCTCGCCCGCCATGTTGAAGGTGTTCGATGCTATCCGTCGCGCGGCGCCAACGGACGCCAACATCCTCATCTTAGGTGAAAACGGTACCGGCAAGGAATTGGTGGCTCGCGAGATCCATCGCCAATCGCAGCGGCCAGGAGAGGTTTTCCTGCGTGTCGACATGGGCGCGATCTCACCACAGCTGTTCGAGAGTGAGTTGTTCGGCCATTGCCGCGGTGCCTTCACAGATGCCAAGCAGAACCGCACCGGGTATTTCCGCGCCGCCACGGCCGGCACGCTATTTCTCGATGAGATCGGCAATGTCCCGCTTTATCTGCAGAGCAAACTTCTAACGGCGCTGGAGCGGCGTGAAGTCGTACCGGTGGGAACCGAAAAGCCCGAGCCGATGGATGTCCGCCTGATCTGTGCTACCAACCTGTCGCCCGCCCAGCTCAACGACGAAAGCCGCTTCCGCCAGGATCTGCTCTACCGCATCAATACGGTGGAAATCCGCTTGCCACCGCTGCGCGACCGCAAAGACGACATTCCACCCCTGCTGGAGCACTACACCACGGCCTATTGCCGCAAATACAATTTTCCCACCAAACGCCTGGCACCAGCATTGATCGCACGGCTGATGGAATGGACATGGCCGGGCAATGTGCGCGAGCTGCGCCATGCGGTCGAACGCGCGGTTGTTCTGAGTGAGGGAGAAGTGCTGACCACCTCAGATTTCCCGCTTGAAAAAGCCGAGCCACGCAAGGAAGCGATGCGAGACGCTTCTCGCCTCGACGACATCGAAAAAGCGGCAATCGAGCGGGCCTTGGAGCGCCACAAAAACAATGTCAGCAAGGCCGCCGAGGCGCTTGGCCTGACCCGCACCTCGCTCTACCGCCGGATGGAGAAATATGGCCTCTAGCCGCTTCGAAACCCATATTGCCCTGCGCGTCGGCGCGCTTGCTACCACGATGGCATTGCTGGCTTGGGCCGCGGCCAACACGCATTGGTACGTCGCCATGGCCCTCATCGCAGCCACCATCGTATTCCAGATCGTGGAGATCGTTAAATTTGCCACCCATTCCGGGCAGGAGATCGCACGCTTCCTGGATGCGGTCGCTTTCGACGATACCAGCGCGAGCTTCTCGGCATTTTCCAGTGACGCAAGTTTCGCGGAGCTGGGCGCCGCCATGGGCCGCGTGCTCGAGCAGCTGCGCAAAGGCCGATTGGAACGCGAAGAGCAGACCTCTTACTTCCAGTCGCTGATCGCGCACGTGCCCGTGGCACTTATATCCGTGGACGAGAATGGTGCGGTCGAGATGCTCAATCTAGCGGCGCGCCGGCTGTTTGAAGGACCATGTCCCAAATCCGCGCAGTTCGTCGGGTACGGGGAACCGTTCGCTGCCGGGCTCGAAACCCTCAAACCGGGAGAAACGGCGATCTTGCGCATGGCGCGATCATCCGGAACCCTTCAGCTGAAGGCGGCCGCAACAGACGTGCGCGTCGGCGGCCTGCGCCGTCGACTGATTTCGCTTCAGAATATCGAGACGGAATTGTCGGCACAGGAACTCGCCGCATGGCAAGCCGTGATCCGGGTGATGACTCATGAGGTCATGAACTCGCTGACGCCGATCTCTTCGCTCGCATCTACCGCTCGCAGCCTTACTGACGACGTCTTGGCTAAGCTCCCCCATACCGACGCCAATCGCGCCACGCTCACGGATATCAGCGAAGCGCTGGAAACCCTGGCCAGACGCAGCGAGGGCTTGCTGCATTTCGTCCAGAATCATCGCCGGCTGACCAAGCCGCTTCTCGCGCGCATAGAAATCGTCCCGATGTGGCGTGTTTTCGCCCGTTTGCAGCGTCTTCTGGCGGACGAACTCACCATCCGTGGTATCGCGCTCGATACCGCTGTCATGCCAGAGACGCTGGAGATATCTGCCGACCCGGAACTGCTCGACCAAGCACTGATCAATCTGCTGCGCAATGCCGTCGAAGCCTTACGCGACGGGCAGCAGGGCCGGATCGCTCTGAAGGCGGTGCAGGACAGTGGCGGCAGAGTCATTATCTCCGTTACAGATAACGGTCCCGGCATCAGCACCGAGATGCGGGAGAAGGTATTCATCCCCTTCTACACGACCAAGCGGCAAGGCAGTGGTGTGGGCCTGACCTTGGTGCGCCAAATCGCAACCCTGCATGGGGCCACAGTGCGCATCTCCGACACAGCGGGCGGCGGCACCACGATCAGCCTGTACTTCTGATCACGGGATCGCGTGATCAGCGCGGCCTTGCCTCACTCCCAAATTCGAGCCATGTTCACATCAACAGCCGAACTTATCGAGTTTATTGACGCACCAAAATTATGTCCATCACCGGTGAAGACCATGATGGAGAACTAGCGAACTATCAGCAGGAGCCACTTAGGGATTGAGGACAAACCGTAGCCACACAGCTTCCAGATGGGGGCACTAGCTTATAGCGCGGTAGCTTTTTTAAAGTGAGCCTGCACTGTGGCGCCGCTGAGCGCACCATTATAGAGCGCGACTTCGTCAATGCGTCCCTTATAGAAGAAGCCCAACACGGGGGCTGGATGCGGTTTTTCATCAAACCCAACACCCAACCGCGTCAGTGATGTTTGATTTCCCTGCAGCACGACAGGCTTGCCCGGCATCGACGCTATCGTCGCGACAGGCTTTCCATCTTTGCAATTGACGTAAGCCGATAAGGTCGAAATAGACCCATCGTAAACGACCACAATGTGGCGCCATTTATCGAAATCGAGACCATCACCATAATCGAAGGCCAAGGCGACAGGCGCGGCCACGTTATTTGTACCGAGCCGGATACGGAATTTCGGCGGCGTTCCGGGAATGTGGTCGAGCACATATCCATGCAGGAGCTTACCGGTGCCATCCAGCTCATAAGCCCCAGCAATGACATGTCGCGCGATGGGGTTGTCTGGCGGGCGCACCCATAATTCCAGGCTGAAGTAAACTTGCGGATTTATGAGCGGATCGAACGGAATTTCGACATAGCCCTGAGTGCCATCAAATTCAGCCGCAAGGTCGCCCGCATCGGGGCCGAGCGACAAGGCGCCGAGAACGCTACGCGTCACCCCGACGGGATTCTTGTATTCCCCATCCTTCTTATTGGGGCCGCTGTCTTTGGCCACGACATCCGCGACGGCACCCTCGCTAAGCCGCCAATACGCAACAAGGTTGGGCGTGGCGGAGATCATCTCTGGATAGGTTTTGGGTGTCGGGGCCGGCGTTGGTGTTGGGGGCACGGGTGGCTCAGCCGTCGAGAAAGGAGTACAGCCGACGAATCCGAACGCCGCCACGATGGGCAGAACCGCCAGCGGGGCAAGCCACAAGAACGGATCAAACACGACGCCCCTCCTCTTCGGTCAGCGGACCGTAATCGATGGCGCGGAGGATTCCGCTTTTGTCGAGGCTGAAAGTGGTCGGCCAGACCGAGATACCCATTCGGTCTGTGATGGCGCCACCTGGATCGGGCAATACCGGCAGACCGACCTCTTCGCTGAAATGCGCAGCTTTATGCGCGTCCGCGCCTTCAAGAATGAGCGCAACGAGCGGTCCCGTTTCATGGCCGTATTCCGCTTTCAGCCGCCGCACATGCGCCCGCGAGGCCGCGGAGTCTTGGCGCACAAAACTCACCAGCGATCCTGCGGCTTTCGCAAGCCGGTTGAAGGGCGGCGGCGGACAATGCGCCAGGCGGATCGGCCATGCCCCGCGGAACGCCCCCTGCCCAAAGCGTGCGCCGATGGCCAGTTTTGGCTCAACCGGACGCAGCGATGGCGCCTGTGACGGCAACAGGCAGTGCGTCAGGGCCTTGCTCAGCTCATCTGCTGATATAGCCCCCGTAAGCGCCCAACTGATGCCGCCCTCTGGTGTAATAAGCCGCCACACACTGTCGCGGCATGTTTGCGGCACCGCAAGATTGGTAGCCCAGCTTGCATCAACGTCTTCCTGCACCAGGGTTACAAGGCCGAGCGCTCGCCCCATCTCCTGAAACTGCCGCGCAAGATGCTCGCCCTTGCCCGCTTCGCCCTCTGAAAACAGCGCCAGCAACATCAAGCCCGCGTCGTGACGGTGCGTGGCTTCAAGCGCATGGTACAAGGCACGCGTGGCTTCCTCGTCCCAATCGGGCCCCACATAGGCGACCAAGGCATTACTCGCAGCCCCTTCACCCAAGGAGGTCAGCGCCAATTCGGGATGTGGAATATGCGGCTTGGTCTGAGCTACCTCGCGCGACAAAGGCCGTATCACTGCCCCATTGGCAAGCGGGCGAATAGCGAAGCCATAGCGATGGCATATGCGCGTGCTTTCAACGTGGACCCAATCGCCCGTGACCGCATCAATCTGCGCCCCCGAAATACGAAGACAGAGCGTGCCGGAGCCATCGAGCCCCGGGAGGGGATCGGTAAGGTTGAAGGTTGTGCCCCATTTTCCAGGCTTAGGATGTGGCCGGCGCAGAAGAAAGCGGTCGGAAAGCGTGGTAGCTTTGGTGCTGTTATCAGGCCAAGTCCAGCTCCATTCGAACTTGTCGATGCGCCCGCCGGGGAACCAACTCGCAAGCGCGCTGTAGCCATCCTTGGCTTGCGTGAGCTCGAAGGCGGGCTTGCCCGCATGACGGCTCGAGACCGTAATGCGGCCACGCAGCACAATGCCATCAGGCTCGAAAGACGCGTTGGTAAACCGCGCCCCGGCCCCGCCATCCAAGCCGCGCAGTTGGTCGATCAGTTCTTGCTTGCGCGCGATCATAGCATCGAGCTGGCTCCGCGCGCCCGTACATGCCGCTTCGGCGAAGGCTTTCACTACCGCATCGACTGCGCCGCTCACGCCGTCGGAAATGGCGCCGGAGCCCAACCCGCTTGCATTGGCCGTTACACTGCGCGAGCCGACTGAAAGCCATAAGGTCTCGTCCCCCGCGTTGAAATTGACGAAAATATCCTGGTCCACGGTGAAGCTCGCATCAGCCAACACCGAACCGGTATGCAGATGCCCCCTCGCATGGATGTGGATCACCGCGAAACTGCCATGCGGCTGCCAGGAGACGGAAATAGGGTCAAGGCTGCCGTTATAGTCGGTGTCAATGTCGGGGGCGGGCCAAGGTGTGCTGATATGCACATGCACGCTCGGCTTATAGTCCTGAATTGCCGCAATGCTGGGTGCGAGAAGCGCCATCAACAGATCCTCGCGGAGCGCAAACGCAAAATCCTCGCCTGCGAGGAAGAGATTGGCGATGCTCGTGATCGCGCCCGACGGGTTGCCGGTAATTCCCAAAGGCAAGGCCAGCCCGGATTCACCTGGACCAGCGAGGCTAATCAGCGATCCGTTGCGAAAGCGTTTGGAGACGGGGTGCGGGGTGGCCTCGAATGGACCTGCAAGCGCCGCTGCAATCTGGCGCACGAAAAGTTCGTGCCTTGCAGCTTCGGCACCCGGATCAGGTAGCATAAGCATCAAATTGGTATCGTCACTGAGCCCGCCTTCAAACGTGACGCTTTCGGGAACAACCCGTATCCAAAGGTAATCGGCCGCACGCGATGCCCAGCCGAGACATTTCTGATCGATATCGGTGAGACGATATTCAGCCCGAAAGGCGCCCTTAATAAAGGCGGGAAAAGGCGTTGTGCCGGGATCAGCCTGAAACCAAGCGCGGATCGCAGCGGAGAGAAAGAAGCGATCAGTCGATGCGTTGACGAGTTCAATTTGCGGTGTGCAGATCTCAGCCTGCAGAGTACCGCGCACGCCATCCACCATACCGTCATCTCCCATGCGCAGCCAAAGGCTGTGTGGAAAACTCGGCGTGTCAGGATTTCCCCCCGCATTCTGGTGCATGCTTGCGGCAAGGCGGTTGAGCGTTTTGCCGCTCACCTGGAGTACGGCCTCGAAATCTCCGGTGAAGACATTACCCATCCCGAGACCTCGCAATCACATCGCCATGCAGACTGGTATTGTTTACATACAGATGCAAGTGGCTTGAAAGATCAACGCCCGGTCGCGATTACAAAGATGACGCTAGCTCCAATGAAACAGACAGCCGAGATTACGCGATGGAGGGATATATTTCCGATCCGGTCCTGCTCTTCGCGAAATCCTTCGAGAACGAAACGCACAGCCCCGTAAGCGGCGAGAATAAATAGAAATATCGCACCACCAAAGGGGACCTCATTCCAAACCAGGAGGACTATGCCGAGCAGCACAAGACCTGCCCCGGCCTCGAACAGCTGGACCGGGATCCGCCGCTCACGCACCCCTTTGTAGTTAGTCAGGGTGAGGGCGATAAAGCTGCGGGAAACCCGCCCGCCACAGCAGCCATTCAATAAACAGCCAAGACGCGTCAAAGCGAGCGCCACCAGTATGATAAGACTTGCTGTATCCCAATAGCTGCCGAAGGGAAGCCGCAAAATCATAAGCAGCGGTAGCGACATCGGCACCATCAAGATCAGCCCGCCATAGAGCGCTGCCCCACCTTCCGTGCCACGCCAGATGCGCTTCGGGTTTGCCTTAAATGCCCGCCAGTGCAGCAAGATAAAGAGAAGGCGCGCCCCCAAGAGCGCAGGAATGAGCAGGAGCAGGCTGGCGATCATGACGGTCCGCCCATCCAATCCTCTCTCGGCTGAGCCCCATTGCTGCGCGCATAGGCCCGTCACGATCCCAAGCGCAAGCATTGCCGGATAACTGTGAATGACCAACTTTCCAAAGCGAAAGAGGATTGGATGCATGGCTATATCAACGTTATGGACGCGAGTACCGTACCCGTCACGATGGCGGCATCTGCGATGTTGAAAACCGGCCAGACTTTCAGATCAATAAAATCGAGGACGCCGCCATGGCGGATTTGATCGACGCCATTGCCCACCGCCCCAGCGGCAGCAAGACCAAGCGCCACCTGCAGCGCAGGTGAAGAAATGAAGGATGCCGCAAAAGCTAAGCTCACGTCGAGGATAATGAGCGCCGCTGTGAGCCCAGGTGGAAACTTCCCCAAAGGATGACGAAAACAGCGCCTCCCCAGCTTGGGCATATATCCAGCCATGACCAGCGCTTTGGTACTCCAATCGAGCGCGACAGCGAAAACCAGCGTGGCAGCGAAAGGCAGCATGATCTATCCCTGCCCGCCGCGAACCTTTTGTCAATCGCCGAGTGTCATTCGGCCGAGGTCTCTATCCCTAATGATGGCTCCGGCAGTCTCTGAAAGAGTTATGCCGATGGGTTCTCCACGCCACCGCTCCGGCAACTTGAAGTAACTGCCTGGTAGTTCACCAAGATGCGCGGGAACTTTTAGGCAAAACGCGTGTTGAAAAGCGCGCCTCATCTAATTGAGGTCCGCCACTCTTCGCTGAAAAGTCGGGGACAATATATGCATATAGAGCTTCTTGTCGGATCCGCCGCGGCGCTGATGTCAACCGTGAGCTTTGTACCACAAGCTATCAAGGTTATCCGCCTGAAGCAGACTCAAGACATATCGCTATGGATGTATGTGCTGACGGTGTGCGGCTTTGCCTTGTGGACAAGCTATGGGCTGATGACCACGCAATGGGCGCTGATCGCATCCAATACGATCTGCCTGTTTCTCTCCGGCTTCATCCTCGCAGCGAAGCTGTTGCCAGCCGTGGCACGTCCGTTTGCAAAGCAGCCACCACCGACAAGTTCGATAGGTAAAAGCGCGGATGAATAGGGACGGGACGATGCTCGCATATCCATACGGGTGCGTGCCCAATTAAATGGCGGCGTATTCGCTGTGGAAAGTCGATCAGCATTTCAGGGCTATTGTGCTGATCCTGGTGCGCTCTGTCCGCAAAGATGCAGAACGCCTACGAATAGCACGCTTGGCGCCGCTATCCGTTGCCAGTGCCAACCGCAATTCCAGTTTCAGGATGCAAACACCGTGATAGAAGCTCACCACAAGCGCCCCCTGGCAAGCAGATCTGCCGAAGCTATCGCCCGTCCATCCAGACCATCCGACCTCGAAATCTGCTTTGAAGGCGTCGAGCTTAGCTTGAAGCGTCATGGCGTATCTCGTCCATTGGGTTAACGGACAGAAGATGCGCCGCCCCAAGGCGATGGGGCAGTTATCTCACGCTACTATCCATCATTCCACGCCGGAATAGCCAGCGGATACCAATCACTACTAAGCCGGCCTGGCTCCAACTCGACCGCAAGCAATGACAAGTTCGCTTATAAATTCACGCACCTATCGGGCACCTATCCTTCAAAGCCATGAACAATACCACACAGAGAGTTACGGATTATGTGTTACCTGATGCACCAGGCTCTGACACCTTCGCGCTTGAGAAAGCGTTCGGCCTTCTTGCCTTGCAAAATGGCGATGGTCGAGGTCATGCCAGCTTCCAGACAGGTGGCGGCAGCGACCGTGACGGAGCGCGGCGCGTCTTCGACAGGCCAGCCGGTTTTGGGATTCAGGATGTGTCCGTAGCGCACCCCATCTTTCAAGAGAAAGCGCCGGGCGTCTCCGCTGGTGGTCAGTGCGCCTTGGGCGATTTCCACCAGCCCTTCCATACCACCAGATTTATCGACAGATTCGATGGCGACCTTCCAGCGCGCGCCGTCCTGGCGTGGCCCCGAAACGCGCAGATCGCCACCAAAATTGATCAGCATCGGCGCTGGCGTGATTTGCGTTGCCATAGCTAAAGCGCGATCAACGGCATATTCCTTGGCCACACCGCCAAAATCGATCTCCATGCCGGGCCGCAAGGTGATGGCTTGCTTTTCCCAAACTACTTTTTTCCAGCCAACATAAGCTAGAACCGCGGAGACATCTGCCTTGCTTGGTAACCGGTCTGAACCATCGAATTTCCACACCCGACGCAAGATACCCGAGGTGATGTCAAACAGGCGATCCGACAGCGCATAACATTGGGCCGAGAAATCGAGCAGCATCGCAGTCTCTGGATCGACCGGAGTAGCCTCACCTGCCGCCGCGTTGATTCGGCTGATGACACTGTCCGCGCGATAGCGGCTGTATTTCTGCTCTATCCGCCGCGTTTCGGCTTCCACAGCCTCGAATACGCCGCTGGCGAGCGCCTCATCGCTGGTTTCCAGCCGCACCTCACAAGGCGTCGCCATGGCTTTGAAGATACAGAGGATATCGCGCCCGCTCCGGACAATGCCGGACAATTCTTCAGCCGCGTTATCCTCTAAGGCCATGGCGAACCCCATTCAGTGGAAGTTCCAAGTATAGCCGATAAAGGCGAACATGGCTTTAGTACCGCCAAAGAGATCCTGACCCTGCAACTGCCCGATGGCGTCGGCGGGATGACCGTTGCCGGTCTGCACATAATAGCCGCCACGGACATAGAGCTCAGTGCGGCCCGACAAGGCATAGCCGAGCTTGGCACCATAGGTGATCGAGGTGAATTTGCCCAGACGCGTATCGGATGAGGCGTAGGCAGGCAGCGCCTGGCCGCTCACCAGATAGTAATGGAAGAAATCCGCCGCTGTTTGATGATAATAGCGCAAACTAGGCTCGACAAAGAAGCGCGAGGTGAGATCGACGCGCTCGGAAACCTCGCCGGTGACCGACTTAATGCCCCAGCTATCGGTGAAATAGCGCGCCGAAATCTCGGTGAGCGTCGGGCCTAGACTGATCTTATTGTCCCAGAACACGCTCTGGCTGCTGCGCTTGGCGGGCCGGCTCTCATAGACATATCGCAGCGGCTCGCCGCTGGCGGAATCGACCTCGGAGAGGATGCGATAAGGATCGCTTTGATAACCGTTCTGGCGGTCGTAAGCATAGTTGAGCTGCATTAGCCAGTTTCTGGTCATGACCTGGGTCAAGCCCAACACGAAACCGAGCTGCGTCTTGCTGCGTGACTTTTCTGAACGCCAGGCACCGTCTGCCAAGGCGAAGGCACCAGGCACGCCGCCATAAGGCGATGAGGTGTCATATTCGGTATTCAGCGAGAGACTGAGGGTCGTGTTGTTGCTGTTGAAGGTCTTGGCGGCATGCACATCGCCGGTCGCGGAACTGTAATCGGACTCCATCGAATAGCCGATACCCGCGCCGAATTGCGTGAGCCATCCCCAAGGCTGAGAATAGCCGAGATTGAAGGCGCCGCGGTGATCCTCGAAGCCTTTGTCCATCGGCAACTGCCCGGCCGCCACGGTGTATTGCCGGATATAAGTGTTTCCAGCGACATGCACGATGGTCGAACCGCCGGAAGCACCGCTGACAGAATAGGAAGAGTCAGGGGTTCTTGCCGGTGTCGAGAATGTTTGTGCGACATTGGCCCGTACCGCGCCGTTCGGCGTGGCGCCGGATACCGCATCGGCTGTGAGTTCCAAAGTCAGAAGCTGATCCTTGGCGCCATGAACGGTCAAAGCTGCGGTCGGCTCAATCGCAGTGATGCGCCCGTTTTGTTCGAAATACACCAGCAGTGCGGCATCAATCTGGCTGTAAGCGATGCCCGGGCCGAAATCGTCGTTACGGGTGACTGTGTTGTAATATTCCGAGCCGTAAGCCTGCGCATCCGCCTGCTCGACATGCGCCGCCACGGTCGCGGCGATCAGACTGGCTGAGAGCGTCGAGAGCTTCGCGCGAATCTTGCCTTGCCTCTTCTTCAATTGCATCCGCAGCCCCCGCCGGCAAATCCGCGGCCACCGCTGGAAGCCTCTTTGCTGAAGAAAATGTGATCGGCCGCGGCCTTCTCGAAAGCATAGGCATCGATCTGCATCGGTTTTTTTGCCATCAAGTCCTTTTCCCAGGGCTCCGGACCGAAGGTGGTGCAGCTCGTCAGTGAGGTCGCCGCCACGAGGCAGGCGGCAATCCGCAGGCCAGTGCGTTTAGCGAAATTGCTCATGCAGCAACTCCTCGATATGGGCCGAATAGGCGCTGGTCTGATTTGGGAAAAAGCCGGCATGGGTGAAGCGCACATGCCCGCTGCGGTCGATCACGAAAGAGGTGGGCATTTCCCTGACCCCATACTTCCTGGCGATGTCGCCGCTTGGGTCATAAACGACCTTGAATTGCGGGGCGAAGCGCTTGAGGAATTCGTCGGCCAGCGCCTTGTCGTGATCGACATTAACGGCGATCACCACCAGTCCGCGCGTTTCATTGGAGCGCTGAAGTTCGTTCAACCATGGAAAAGATAGGCGGCACGGAGTGCACCACGAGGCCCAGAAATCGAGATAGACAACCTTGCCCTTATAAGCGCTGAGATCGAGATCGGCCGCGTTAGCCGGCATCATAACCAGCGTCATTGCTGCCATCAGGCACAGCAGCAGCCGCTGCATGGAGCGGTAGCCCATGTTCCGTCCGTTTCGTTTGATAGTTAAAGGCGTTTTTTGATGTTCCTGATGTCTAGCAAGCGCAGGCTAAGGCGACATTGCCGGAACTCGTCTTTTTTGTCGTATTTGGGAAAATGCGACCGGTGTCGTCGCAAGCTGCATCAATCGCTGTAGATCGGCAGCCGCAATGTTACATTCAATCCCGGCTTGTTATCGCATACCGTGATCTGCGCGCCATGAAGCTGTGTCACAGCCGACACAATCGAAAGCCCCAGGCCATTGCCTGCAGAACTGCGGCTGCGCTCCAGGCGGAAGAAACGCTTGAAGATACGCTCGCGATCTGCCTCTGGGACGCCTGGCCCATTATCGGATACCGAGAGACAAGCCTGGCCTTCGCATAGCTCGAGGCTGATCGTAATGGCCGTCTCGCGAGGCGTATGCAGGACAGCGTTCTCGAGGAGATTGATCAAGGCTTGGCTCAGAAGCTCGGCGTCCCCCTGCACAACAACATCCGGTGCTACGGCGATCCGAAGCGACTTTCCTGCTTCGGCAATGGCGTCCTCGAAACTGTCACCGATATCGTTCACCAAGGCGCTGAGCGAAAGCGGTTTGAACCCCGCGCGGCGGCTGCCGCTTTCGATTTGCGCGATGCGCAGGATCGCGCTGAAGGTGGTAAGCAGCCCATCAACTTCCGCAATCGCCCGTTCGGTGGTTACGCGGAATTCGTCCGGAGTGGCCGCAGTGGCTTTCGCGTCTTCGAGCTGGTTGCGCAGGCGGCCCAAGGGCGTGCGCAGATCATGCGCGATGTCGCTGGTGACATGACGCAAGCTCTCCATCAGCTCGGTAGTGCGGTCGAGCATGCGGTTGAGCGTGGCAGCCAAGCGGTCGAGGTCATCAGGAGCGGCCCGGCGCGGAATGCGCTGGCGGATATCGCCTTCGATGATCGCTTCCGCAGTGCGGTTGATAGCATCGATGCGCTTGAGAAAACGCGAGGACAGGAAAATTCCACCCGCTACGGCCAGTGTTAGGGAAACCAGGATCACCCAGCCGAAGGTGCGCAGAATAAGCGAACCAAAACCACTCACCTTGCCGAAATCGTCGCCGATCATCAGGCAATAGCCCTGCGGCAGCGGCGTCACCAGCACAGCGAGATTTTCCAGCTGCCCTGCAGGCTCGTCGCCGTCCGGCGGGCCATAGATGGTTTTCCAGCCGGCATCGCATGAGCCGGGCGGCAAAGCACCGGCCAAACGCCGACCTTGTGCGTCGATCACCGTATAATCCAAGCCGCCCGCAAGCCGGTTGCGTAGCCTCTCGCTGATGGCATGGAGAAGACTCGGCGCCCCGCCAGAAGCATACTCTCCCGACAGCATATGGGTCTCTGCTTCGATATGGGTGCGGAAATCCGCTTCCAGGCGCGAGACGGCGAGCAAATAGGTGAGCCCTGCCAGAACGCCCACCGAAACGGTGAAGAGACCGACATAGGCGGCCGAGAGCTTGAAGCTAGCCGACCTAAGCGTCTGTGCGAGGCGCATGGATCATATATCCCGAACCGCGGACAGTCTGGATCATATCGCTGCCGATGCGGGCGCGCAGGCGGCTGATATGGGTTTCGACAATGTTGGTCTTGGGGTCGAAGTGATAGCCCCAGACCCCTTCCAACAGCATCGTCCGCGTCACCACCTGATTGGCATGGCGCATGAGATATTCGAGCAAAGTGAACTCTCGCGGCTTGAGGTCGATGTCCTGTCCACAGCGCTTTACTTCTCGTTTGACGAGATGGACTTCAAGCTCACCAAGCCGCAACACAATCTGCTCCACAGAAACGGCAGGACGGCGCAACAACGCATTCACCCTCGCCAGGAGCTCGCTGAAGCCGAAAGGCTTGGGCAGATAATCATCGCCGCCCGCATTCAGCCCCAGCACACGATCATCCAACTCACCAAGATTGCTTAAGAACAAGACGGGGACGGCGCATTGCTTGGCCCGCAATGCCTTGACGAGGCTAAGCCCATCCAGCCCTGGCAGCATGCGGTCAACAATCAGCGCGTCATAACGGCAGCGCAAGGCGCGCTCGAGCCCCACATCCCCTCGCGCGGCATGATCGACCGAATGGCCTTCTTTGGTCAGCCCTCGGATGACAAAATCGGCAAGGTTCTGTTCGTCTTCGATCAGG
Organism: Rhizomicrobium palustre; assembly: GCF_011761565.1. Classification (NCBI taxonomy): domain Bacteria; kingdom Pseudomonadati; phylum Pseudomonadota; class Alphaproteobacteria; order Micropepsales; family Micropepsaceae; genus Rhizomicrobium; species Rhizomicrobium palustre. Next base: position 577,178 of record NZ_JAASRM010000001.1, read on the forward strand.
AAAATGTCGCTCATGTATCGATACCCAAATCACGAGGACAATATCATCCACTGGAGACAAGCTGCCTAGCACGACGCGTCAGACGGGCCTCACTCCCACTCGATGGTTCCCGGGGGCTTGGAGGTGATGTCGTAAACGACGCGGTTGATGCCTTTCACCTCATTGACGATGCGGGTCGAGACGCGGGCGAGGAAGCTGTGCTCGAAGGGGTAGTAATCCGCCGTCATGCCATCGCTGGAGGTCACAGCGCGCAAGGCGCAGACGTGATCGTAGGTGCGGCCATCACCCATCACGCCGACCGTCTTGACGGGGAGCAGCACCGCGAAAGCCTGCCAGATCTTGTCGTAAAGACCGGCTTTGCGGATTTCTTCGAGATAGATGGTGTCGGCTTTGCGCAAGATTTCGAGCTTCTCGCCCGTGATCTCGCCGGGTAAGCGGATCGCAAGGCCCGGCCCCGGGAAGGGATGACGGCCGACAAAGCTTTCCGGCAAGCCGAGCTCGCGGCCCAGCGCGCGCACTTCATCCTTGAAGAGTTCGCGCAAGGGCTCGACCAGCTTCATCTTCATATGCGCCGGAAGACCGCCGACATTGTGATGGCTTTTGATGGTGACCGAGGGACCGCCCGTGGCCGAGACGCTTTCGATCACGTCAGGGTACAACGTGCCTTGGGCGAGGAACTCGGCGCCGCCGACCTTGGCCGCTTCATAATCGAAGACATCGATAAAGGCCTTGCCGATGATCTTGCGCTTCTTTTCGGGATCGGAAACGCCCTCCAACTCGCCGAGAAAGAGATCTGCAGCTTCGGCATGGAGCAGCGGGATGTTGTAGTGGTTGCGGAAAAGGTTCACCACCTCGTCCGCCTCGCCCGCGCGCATCAAGCCTGTATCGACAAAGATGCAGGTGAGCTGATCGCCAATCGCTTCATGGATCAGCACCGCAGCGACAGAGGAATCCACACCACCCGAAAGCCCGCAAATCACGCGGCCCGTGCCGACCTGCTCGCGGATGCGGGCGATGGCGCGCTCCTTGAACGCATGCATGTTCCAGGTGGGCTCGATGCCGGCGATCTTGGTGACGAAGTTCTTCAGGAGCTGACTCCCGCGCGGGGTATGGACCACCTCGGGATGAAACTGCACGCCATAGAAGCGCTTTTCTTCATTTGCGATGACGGCGTTTGGCGAGTGCTCGGACGACGCCACAACGACAAAGCCCGGCGGAATGGCGACGATCTTATCGCCATGACTCATCCACACCGGCTCGCGACCGAGATCATCACCCAACCCTTCCAAGAGCGGAGAGGATTTCTGCAACAGGATGTCGGCGCGGCCAAATTCGCGGGCATGACCGCCTTCCACCTTGCCGCCAAGCTGTTCGCACATCGTCATCTCGCCATAGCAGATGCCGAGCACCGGCACGCCCGCTTCGAACACCGCTTGCGGGGCGCGGGGGCTGCCATCCTCATGCACGCTGCACGGGCCGCCCGAGAGAATGATGGCACGCGGCTTTTCCGCCAGCGCGGCATCCGCCTTGTTATAGGGCACGATCTCGCAATAGACGCCCGCTTCGCGCACGCGCCGTGCGATCAGCTGCGTGACCTGGGAACCAAAGTCGAGGACGAGGACGGGTGCGGACATGAGCGTTCTCTTTCAGGCGTGGTTCAAAACAGCGGTGAAGAAGCCATCGGTTTGGGACCGATGCGGCGTGGCGTGGAAGAAGGGCGTTGCCGTGAAGGCCGGATGCGCGGCGAGGAAGCGCGCGATCTGCTCTTCATTTTCGCGCGGCAGCACCGAGCAGGTGGCGTAAACGAGCTTGCCGCCCGGCTTCACGAAGCTCGCGGCCTTTACGAGCAGCTCGGCTTGCAGCGCTGCTAGCTCGGCAAGGCGTTCGAGCGTTAAGCGGACGCGCAGCTCGGGCTGACGGCGCCAGGTTCCGGTGCCGCTGCAGGGCGCATCGAGCAACACGACATCGAAAAGGCCGGACGGCTTGTTGGTGCTGGTCTTGGCGATAGTGACACCTGCCCGCTCGGCGCGGGGCGGCAGCATGGCGAGACGCGCGGCGGAGATATCATGGGCGATGATCTCGCCCTTGTTCTGCATCAGAGCTGCGAGCGAGAGAGTCTTGCCGCCACCGCCCGCGGCATAATCCAGCACGCGCTGGCCGGGTTTGACGGCGCAAAGCTCGGCGCAGACTTGCGCGGCTTCATCCTGAAATTCGAAATGGCCTTCGAGAAAGAGCTTTGACGCGGAAAGTTTTGCGGTGGTCGCGCCGGATAAGCGCAGGCCGGAAGGTGAGCGCGGCGTGGGCTGGGCTTCGAAGCCCTCTTCGGCCAAAGCGGCGGCGAGGTTTTCGCGGCTTGTCTTCAGCGTGTTGGCGCGGATGTCGATGGAGGCGCGAGCCCCCATCGCCGACATTTCGGCAAGGAGGCTTTCACCGAATGCGGCGGTGAGTTCCGGCTCCAGCCATGCGGGGAATTCGCCCTGCACATGCTTGGGCGCATCGCCAGGCGTGGCACCAATGGCGGCAAGCTCGCCCGCATCGAGGGCTTCCGGTGCATATTGGCCGCCGGTGAAGAGCGCCGCAGGATCGGCCCCTTCGGCCAGCAGCGAGGCGAGCACCAAGCGGCGCGGCCAGCTACTCTGCATACGGAAGGAATAGGAATAATAATGGCGCAGCACGTCGTAGACGCGCTCGGCCACTGCCGCGCGATCCTTCGAACCCGCATAACGGCGGGCGCGAAAGAAATCGCGCAAGGCTTTATCCGCGGGTTCCGCCGTCTGTTCGAGGGCGGCGAGCACCTCGATGGCGGCTTGAAGGCGCGCGGCTGGTGTCAATTAATGCACTCCCGGATAGTTCGGGCTTTCGCGCGTGACCATCACATCATGGACATGGCTTTCGGAAAGGCCCGCGCCGGTGATGCGCACGAATTTGGCCTTCTCGTGGAAGTCTTTGACCGTCGGGCAGCCGGTGTAGCCCATGGCCGCGCGCAGGCCGCCGATGATCTGATGGATGACGCCCGAGACCGGGCCCTTATACGGCACCTGGCCTTCAACGCCTTCCGGCACCAGCTTCAGATTGTCTTTCACTTCCGATTGGAAATAGCGATCCGCCGAGCCGCGGGCCATGGCGCCCAAGGAGCCCATGCCGCGATAGCCTTTGTAGGAACGGCCTTGGAAGAGGAAAACCTCGCCCGGCGCTTCTTCGGTGCCCGCGAGCAGCGAGCCCACCATGGCAACCGAGGCGCCCGCGGCAATCGCTTTGGCGAGATCGCCGGAATATTTGATGCCGCCATCGGCAACCACCGGAACGCCGTGTTTATTGGCCTCGCCAACCGCATCCATGATGGCGGTGAGCTGGGGCACGCCAACGCCCGCGACGATGCGGGTGGTGCAGATCGAGCCCGGGCCGATGCCGACCTTGATCGCATCCGCGCCCGCTTCGATCAGCGCCCGCGCGCCTTCCGCGGTGGCGACATTGCCGCCCAGAACCTGCGTGTAATTGGATTCTTTCTTGATCGCTTCGATGGTCTGCAACACGCCCTTGGAATGGCCATGCGCGGTATCGACGACCACGACATCGACTTCCGCTTCGATCAGCGCCATGGCGCGCTTGATGCCATCCGGCCCCGTGGAAGTGGCGGCGGCAACGCGCAGGCGGCCACGCTCGTCCTTGCAGGCGTTGGGGAATTTCTGTGCCTTCTCGATATCCTTCACGGTGATGAGGCCGATGCAGCGATACTCTTCATCGACCACCAGAAGCTTTTCGATGCGGCGTTCGTGCAGGAACTTGCGCGCCCGGCCCATGGAGACGCCGGGTTCAACCGTACACAGATTATCTTTGGTCATCAGCTCGGAAACCGGCTGATTGGGATCGATGGCAAAGCGCACATCGCGATGGGTGAGAATGCCGACGAGCTTGCCCGGCTGGCCCGCGCTTGCGCCCACCACCACCGGTACGCCGGAAATGTTGTGGCGTTCCATCAGGGTCAGCGCGTCGGAGAGCGGCGCATCCGGCGAAATCGTGAGCGGGTTCACCACCATGCCGCTTTCATAGCGCTTCACGCGGCGCACATGCTCGGCCTGCTCTTCGATGGAAAGGTTCTTGTGAATGACGCCCATGCCGCCGGACTGGGCCATGGCGATGGCAAGCGGCGATTCCGTCACCGTATCCATCGCGGCGGAGAGCAGCGGAATGCCAAGCTCGATGCTCTTGGTGAGGCGGGTGCGGGTATCGACCGCGGCCGGCAGGACATCCGACGCCGCCGGCACCAGCAGCACATCGTCAAAAGTGAGAGCTTGCCGGATCTCGGTCATGGCGCACGCGTCCTTTCGTTCGGAGCGCGCCCCCTTCGAAGGGTTTCGGCGGGCCGGCGCGCCCTGCCTTTTATCTCTGTGGCGCCCGAAGACGCCGGAACTCTTGATGTGCGCAAACGCCGCCGGGTGGGGCCGGTCGGTGCGAGCAACATCGTGTTTGGAGCCATGAGCCTGTAGCAGCGAGTCGGGGCGGAAGCAAGGCGCAGGAGCAGACTTGGCGCCCGCGCGGCGAAAAAGCAGGGCAACGCGAAAACAAAAAACGTGAAAACAAATCGGCGATTTTTCCGGTAACTCGATGAATAATAAGAAAAAACGCCTTATTAGGAGGGCGTCGCGAAACGCCCTGGGCAGTATCGGGACACCTGCGGCGGCGGCCTCACCTTCCATTTTCAAAGAGCAATTTTCTCGCGCTACTTTTGCGCGATTCTTTTACATGGGTGGCGCGCCGCGCGCTTTCAAGCCTGCTTAACCATTTTGGCGAACCAAGGATTTACCACCCGCCCTGTAGCTTGGGCCATCAGCCGCCCGAAGAAGCGGCCCGCATCGCAGAAGCGGCGGCGGAGCGTAGCGTATGGTACCGGGGATGGCTGGGTTCGGGTTTCTGATCTTCTTCGCATCGATGGCGTATCTGATCGCCGGCAAATGGGGCGTTCTCATCGCCGTAATGCTGTTCGCTGCCAGCACGCTTGGCAAGCTGGCGTGAGGGGGATCTTGAAACTCTTCTGAATACTCAGGAAGCGAAATATACTTTCGGTTGATTCCCGTAATTGATCGACCGAGTTCTTTATATGAATAAAAGATATCAGGTATTCGTAAGCTCGACTTATGCAGACCTTAAAGATGAGCGTCACAAAGTCATCCAGACGCTCATGGAGATGGATTGCATTCCCGCCGGAATGGAGCTGTTTCCAGCTTCAGATGATGAACAATGGGATTTCATCAAAAAGGTTATCGATGATTGCGATTATTATGTTCTAATCCTCGGCGGGCGATATGGCTCGATTTCCGCAAGCGGCATGAGCTTCACGGAGCGAGAATTTGACTATGCAGTTTCGAAGCCTCTAAAAATTCTCGCGTTTGTTCATGGCTCGCCCGAAAAACTGAGCATAGAACACTCAGAGCTTGGCGAAGATTTGCGCCATAGACTTAGCGAATTTCGAAAAAAGGTCTGCAGTAATCGCCTAGTCAAATTCTGGAATTCCGCTTCCGAATTGCCGGGCTTAGTTGCCCTAGCCCTCACAAAAATGATTAAGACCTATCCGGCCGAAGGTTGGGTACGTGCAAATCAGATCGCTACGAGCGCAGCCCTTAGCGACATCAACGCTCTAGCCAAGGAAAACCGCTTTTTAAAAGGCGAAATCAAAGCCCTTGAAGACAGGATAGACGCACAAATCAAAAAGAACGAAGCCGCCACGGAGCGCTTGGCAGATATGGATGAAGCGTTCGATTTCGTTTTGTATTCAGAGGGTGACGAATACGAAGTGTCCGAGAACTGGTCGAACTTATTCAGGATAATCGCACCGCGCATAGCGGAAAATGCATGGGAATCATGGTTGCGGAAGCAACTGTGTTCAAACCTTGCAGCAGGACAATTCGGGACATTCTACTTACCTGACGAAACGTTTGATACTATTCGAGCACAGTTCACAGCTTATGGATTTATCGAAACTAGATATTGGGATAGCGAGAAAGATCGATTGTGGGGGCTCACCGAAGCAGGTGACAGAGCCATGCTTAACGCAATGACCGTCAAATCGACAAAGAAACCCAAATTGCAGACAAAGAAACGCTCAAAGTAACCCCAGCCCGATAAACCGCCGTGTGCGGTGCGCTGAAGTGACGGATTTTGTCACCCTCTAACCCTCCCCTTGAGGGAGGGTCGAAATTATTGCCGCGCAGCGGCGGGAATTTCGGGGAGGGGTTAGTCGCTGCAGAGACGGCGTGTCACGCTGATAGCGCCTCGACATACCCCTCCCCGAAAAATGCTTTCGCATTTTTCGACCCTCCCTCAAGGGGAGGGTTAAAGGCTGATCTCAAAACCCATGCAGCACGGCCACCAGCACCACGACCGCTAAGATCATTCCCAGCATCACCATGCCGAAGCAGCCGCCGAGGATGCTGGTGATGAGGCGGAAGATGCCGCCGATGAAGGCGGCGATGAGGGCGAAGAAGGCCGTGATGATGCCGAACATGGCTGCTCCTGAAAGCTGGCCTTCAGCTTAGCAAACCCGTTGGCCCGCGCGCACTAGCGCTGAGCTATGCATTTGGTGCAAAATCAGCGGAGATGGAACGCAGGGCTCGCACGGGGGCGGCCCCGGCTCGGTCCCCACCCATTTCACAATCCGGGGAGCGCTGTTCGTCTTCTGTAGGGCGGGCCTTCATATGCGTTGAGCCCCTCGCCTTCTCAACACCCGGCCCGAACCCTAAGCTTGAGACGCTGGTGCAATGGGGGCGGGCGGCTATGGCAGAAGCAATCAGTCTTGATGATTTTCGCGGAGATACCGGCGTGGAAGCCCGCCGCGCGGCGCATCTGAAACATTTATATGCGCTTTTGCCGGAGATGATCCAGCGCATGTATTGGCCTCGCGGCGAGCTGGACCTGCATCGCACCCAGGCCTTTCGTGACATGCTCGCCCATGCCAAGACCCATTCGCCCTGGTGGAAGGACCGGCTTGCCCATATTGACGCCGAGACCGCGACCCTTGACGACCTGAAACGCATTCCGGTGATGACCAAGAACGATCTGATGGAGAATTGGGACTCCATCCTTACCATCCCCGGAGCCAGCCGCGCCGAGGCGGAGGCCGCGCTTCGCACCCATCGTGACCAATTCTATATCTGGGAGGACCATGTTCTGATGTCCTCCGGCGGGACCGGCGGGCGGCCCGGCATCTTTGTCTATGATTTCGATTCCCTGGCGCGGCTTTGGGCGAGCATGGCGCGCGGCTTCTTCGCCTCTATGCTGCCGCTCGCCCAACAGGGCATCTCTATTCCCGATGGGGTGAAGGTGGTGTCGGTCGGCGGCGAGGCCTCCAATCATGGCTCGTTCATTCTGGGGCGGATTTTCTCCAATCCCAAAAATCCCACCACGCTCTTATCGGGCTGGCGCTCGCTGCCGGATAATCTCGATAAGCTGAACGCGCTGCAGCCGCATTTCGTCTTCGCCTATCCAAGCCTGGTGGCCGAGCTGGCGGAAGCCCAGCGGCATGGGCGGATCAACATCGCCCCGCGCGCCTTCTATTTCGGCGGCGAACAGCTTCATCCCGGCATCGCGGCGCTGGCGCAAGAGACCTGGCCCGAGGCCGATATCCTGACCTGCTGGGGCACGACCGAAGGCGGCGGGACCTTTGCCTGCCGCTTTGGCGGCTATCATGTCTGCGAGGATCTGGTCGCCATCGAGCCAGTGAACGCGGCGGGTGAACCAGTGGCGCCAGGTGAGCTTTCGGCGGGCATCTATTTCAGCAATTTCTACAACAAGGCGCTGCCGATCCTGCGCTATCAGATCGACGACGTGTTCGAATTCGCCACCGAGCCCTGCCCTTGCGGGTCTGTGCATGCCAAGGTGGTGCAGGTGCATGGGCGCACCGCCGACCGCTTCGTCTATAAGGATGTCGCGATACTGCCCGCGACGCTCGAGCTTTCGGTGCTGGAGCAGCCCGATATCCTGGAATACCAATTCCGCCAGACCGAAAACGGCGCCCATCTTCTCTATCGCGCCGACAGACCCGTCGACGAAGCGCGGCTGCTGCGCCGCATGGAAGAGGCCTTGCGCGGTTATGGCCTTGAAGCCCCCGAGGTCTCTGTGGAGAAAATCGACACCCTCGCCCGCAGTGCCGCCGGCAAGCTGAAACATTACCTGCCGCTGGCGCGGTGAAAAGAGTCAGCAAATTTGTCATCCCGGCCAAGCGTTCTCTGCGAGAGCAGAGGGCGCGCGGAGCCGGGACCTACTCCAACATTGTTCAGATTTCCTAGTGGGTCCCGGCTTGCGCCCAAGTGCAAGACGACGCGATCTTTGCGGGCGCGTCCGGGATGACAGGCAGATTGTAAAGTGCTCTGTTGCTGGCTCATGCAGGAGTCGGCGATGAAGACCGAAGAAGAGAAGATGCTGGCGGGCGAGCCCTTTGATGCGCATGGGCCCGAGCTGATCGCGGTACGCAAGAAGGTCAAGAAGATCCTGCACCGGCTGAACGTGACCGAATATCATTCGGACAATATGCAGGCGGTCATCAACGAGCTTTGCCCGAACTCCGCCAAGGATCTTTACCTCGAGCCGCCGTTCCACTGCGATTATGGCGTCTATATCAAGGCCGGCGAGCATGTCTTTGTGAATTTCGGCTGCGTCTTCCTGGACGGCGGCACCATCACCATCGGGGCGCACACGCTGATCGCGCCGGGCGTGCACATCTACACGGCTCGCCACCCCTTGGGCGTGGAGGAACGCGCGCAATGGGAAGACGTGGCCCCCGTGGTGATCGGCGAGCGCTGCTGGATCGGCGGCCATGTCACCATCTGCCCCGGCGTGACGATTGGCGATCGCAGCGTGATCGGCGCGGGCGCGGTGGTGACCAAGGACATCCCGCCGGACAGCCTGGCGGTGGGCAACCCTGCCGTGGTGGTCAAGAAGCTCAATGGAGCCAAGTAATGGCGCATTCCACCCGCGCGACACAATTTCTGAAATCCCAAGGCGTCGAATTCGCGTTACGCGAATATGACTATGACCCCGCAGCCGATCGCATCGGGCTCGCCGCCGCTGAGGCAATCGGGGTAGAGCCACACCGGGTGTTGAAGACCTTGATGCTGATCCTGGACGGCAAACCGGTCTGCGCCGTGCTTGCCTCGGACCGCGAAGTCAGCATGAAGAAACTCGCCGCCGCCCTCAAAGGCAAATCCGCCGCGATGATGAAGCCCGAAGAGGCCGAGCGACTCACCGGCTATCATGTCGGCGGCATCTCACCCTTCGGCCAGAAGAAACGCGTACCGGTAGTGCTAGACGCGGCGGCGCTGAATGAGACGCGGGTGTTTCTGAATGGCGGACAAAGAGGGCTGCAGGTGGAAATGGTGCCCGGCGACATTGTTCGTATACTGAATGCCGTGACCGCGGACATTGCCGCGTGACAGTTCCATCTACTGGCGAAAACATCATCCGCGCGGGCGCTTAGGAGCCCTTTTTGCGGTCTTTGCCGCCTCGTGGACGAGATCGAGCGGCACCTCGCTCGCCGAAATCCCGGCAGCCCTCAGCATCAGATCAATCCGTGCCAGCCGTAGCATCGCAGCGGTTTCGACATGGCCAGCGGCACGCGTACTCTTGATTGCCGTATCGATTTCAGCCAAGAGCGATTTCAGCGCTTTGGGTTTTCGTGTCATGGCGTCCCCCGGCGCCTTCCTTCACGCCCACACCATGGCTATGGGCGATCCGCTAATTCGGGAAGAGTGCATATTCGTGAATTTTCGTGAATCTCCGCCCCCGAACGCGCCTCCCGCTATGATCGTCGGTACACGCATCAGAAGGCTGCGCGAAGCCAAGGGCATTTCGCGGGCCGTACTCGCACGCAAAATCGGCGTCGACGTCTCCTCCATCGCGGGATGGGAAAGCGGCAAGCGGCTGCCGCGCGACACGGTGCGCACAAAGCTGGCGAAGGCCCTGGATTTCGACCTTGCCGCGCTGATGTCGCCGGAGGAAGAAGTGTTCGCCCCGGCCCGCGTGGCGGTGCTGGATGTGGCCGAAGATTTTCCCGCTGTGCTGGCCGACTGCGCCCGCCGCGCCAAGAAGATGATCCGCAGCGCAAGGCTGGGCTCACCCTATTCCACCACCTGCAATGTGCAGCGCGAGGCACGCGCGGTGATGGGCGAGCGTTTGCGAAAGGGCGAGATCTCCGTTGAGCGCGCCGAGATTTTCTACACGCTCGACCGGCTGAAAGAGGTGCTGCACAACATCCTCATTTATGACGGGCGGCCCTATTACGCCAAAGCCTATTGTATCGGGCTTCAAGAGATTGGTCCGTTCTTAGGAGCCTGGTGCTTCGATGAGGATGAAGTGTTCCTGGGCGCCTATTGGCGCGGTTTTCCAGTAACAGGACGGCCATTACTGCGGCTCTCCGGCTCTTCGGTGAAAACCTTTTTCAATGCCTATTGGAAAGAGATCTGGGAAAGCGGCACGCTCTTGAACAGCCATGGCGCACGCGATCTCACCCAAATCCGCGATCTGGCGGTGAAGATGGGACTGAATCCGCGTCGCTGGAAAAGCTATGTCGAAGAGGCGCGGGCGCTCGAAATCGGCGACGGCGCCCCGCCGTTTCTGTGAGCCCTACACCAGCTTTTTTGCGAAAATAAAATCGGTGAAGTCGTAATCGCCCATGCGCACCTTCACCGTGTCAGCATGGGAAAAACCCTGGCGCACGTAAAAGCCTTGCGCGGAAGTGTTGCCGCCATTGACATAAAGGCGGGCCTCTTCGCCCGGCGAGAACCCGTCGATCGCCGCCTGCAGCAAGAGCTTCCCAACGCCAGTACCTTGTGCCTCTGGCAGGACATAGAGCTTCTTGATCCAGATCACCGCCCCTTTGCGATAGCCCGAGGCAAAACCAAGCGCCGCCGCGCCCATGAACGCGCCCCAGAAGCGGTGACCATCGCCAAGTTCCTGGGCAAGGTTGGCGGGATTATAGATTTTCGAGAGGATGTTCTCGATCTGCTCGGGCGAGAGAATCCCGTCATAGGCGCTCGGCCAAATGCGGCAGGCGAGCGTTTCAATCAGCGAGAAATCGTCGGAACCGAGAGGTTTTACGGCGGCGAGCATAGCCGCTTCCTAACATAAGCGTCACGGGGGGAACAACGCCTCTACCGGTCCGTTGCTTGGGTGATACCCCGGAGATTTTGATATGGAACGACCGTTCGCGATTGTGACCGGTGCCTCTTCTGGCATCGGCTTCGAGCTTGCCAAGCGCTGCGCCGATGAAGGCTTTGATCTTTTGATCGCCGCTAATGAACCTGAAATCGAGGAAGCCGCACGGATACTCGGCGAAGGCGGGCGCGTGGTGCAGGCGGTGGAAGCGGATCTCGCCACCTTGGAAGGCGTCGACAAGCTGGTGGATGCGGTGCGCGGGCGGCGCGTGGATGCGCTTCTTGCCAATGCGGGGCGCGGGCTGGGCCACAGCTTTCTGGAACAGAATTTCGCGGACGTGCGCTATGTGATCGAGACCAATGTCACCGGCACGCTCTATCTTATCCATCAGATCGGACGGCAGATGGCAGCCAAAGGCCATGGGCGCATTCTGATCACCGGCTCCATCGCAGGGTTCATGCCCGGCAGTTTCCAGGCGGTCTATAACGCCTCCAAGGCGTTCCTGGATTCTTTCGCCGCCGCATTGCGCAACGAGCTGAAAGATAGCGGTGTGAGCGTGACCTGTTTGATGCCTGGGGCGACGGATACCAAATTCTTCGAGCGCGCCGGTCTCACCGACACCAAGCTTGGTACCGACAAAAAGATGTCGCCCGAAGAAGTGGCACACCAAGGCTATGAAGCGATGATGTCGGGCGATAGCGGCGTCATCACGGGCCTGATGAATAAGGTGCAAGTCGCCATGACGCGCGTGATGCCCGCCTCGGTCCTGGCCGAACAGCACCGCGCCCAAACAGAACCCGGCAGCGCGGAAAAGCCGAGCGAGAACAAGGTTGCACCTCTTTAGAGGGAACGGGAGGGTGTTTGGCGCAGTTGTGTGCAGGCACCACCACGGAGAGGTCCATGCGCGCGCTAGTCTGGCACGGCCGAAACGACGTTCGTTGCGATACGGTTCCCGATCCCATCATCGAGGAACCGCGCGACGCAATTGTGAAAGTCACCTCCACCGCCATCTGCGGTTCGGATTTGCACCTGTATGACGGCTATATCCCGGCCATGATGAGTGGCGACATTTTGGGCCATGAATTCATGGGCGAGGTGGTCGAGGTCGGCTCTGGAAATTCCAAGCTCAAGGTCGGCGACAGGGTGATCGTGCCCTTCACCATTTGCTGCGGCGAATGCTTCTTCTGCCAGAAAGGCCTGTGGAGCTGCTGCGAACGCACCAATCGCGACAGCGACAAGGCGGCCGAAATGTTCGGCCATCAATGTGGCGGGCTTTTCGGCTATTCCCATCTTACCGGCCATTACCCCGGCGGACAGGCCGAATATGTGCGCGTGCCTTTCGCCGATGTCGCGCCCACCAAAGTTCCAGAGGGTTTCACAGACGAACAATTACTATTCCTGACGGACATTCTGCCGACCGGCTATCAAGGCGCGACCTATGCGCAGATCGAGCCGGGCGAGACGGTGGCGATCTGGGGCGCGGGGCCGGTTGGCCAAATGGCGCTGCGCTCTGCCCAGATGCTGGGTGCCGGGCATGTCGTCGTCATTGATCGCGTGCCGGAGCGCCTTACCATGGCGGCAGCGGCAGGTGCCGAGGCGATCAACTTCGAACAGGAAGATGTTTATGACCGCCTCAACGCGATCACCAAGGGGCGCGGACCTGACAGGGTGATTGAAGCGGTGGGCATGGAAGCCCATGGAACCGGAAGCTGGGATGCATTCGGGGACCGCGCGCTTGCCGCCACGGGTCTTGGCACCGACCGCATCCACGCCTTGCGCGACTGCATCCGCAATGTGCGGGCGGGCGGCACGGTCTCGGTTTCGGGTGTTTTCGGTGGTTATCTCAACGGCTTTCCTTTCGGGGCGGCGGTGCAGAAGGGTCTCACCATCAAAGCGGGGCAATGCAACGTGCTCAATTATTTGCCCACGCTGATCCGTGCCATCCAGGAAGGCAAAATCGATCCGTCTTTTGTCATCACCCACCGCTGCGGCCTCGAAGATGGCCCGGAAATGTACAAGACCTTCCGTGACAAGAAGGATGGCTGCATCAAAGTGGTGATGCGCCCGCACGGTTAGGAACAGGCCAACGGGAAACGACGTTTTTCCTCGCAAGCGGCACAAGCCCCTCAGAAAAAATCAGCCGCCAAGGGGAACCAGGCCAAGAAAATTGGCCAAAGAAGATTGGAAGGAGAGTTCCATGAAACTCAAGCATCACCTCTTAACGGGTATCGCAGTTCTCAGCTTGGCCGTAATGACGCCACTGGCGGCAGCGCAATCGACCGGTACGAGCCCATCCTCCACCGGTTCCTCGCCCGGCAGTTCGTCGACCACGGGCTATCAGAGCGGCGGAGGCCAGTACAACAACAACCAAAACACGCAAAGCAATGGTACCCGCAGCAATCCCGGCCAGACCGGCTCGAGTGATTCCATGAGCAGCGATCCTTCAAGCTCTGGCGGCTCCAGCGATAATTCGATGAGCCACGCGAGCAAAAAGAAGGCTAAGAAGCATCACAAGAGCAACATGTCCTCTCAGGAAAGTTCGCGTACGGATGACCTGAACCGCCAGCAGCTCGGCCAATCGGGCTCGACCAGCGGCAGCTATGGCACATCGAATTCCGTGACGGGGCCAGGCAGTACCGGTTCTTCCACCAGCGGCTATTCGGCGGGCCAGCGTTCGCCCACCGGCGCGCCTGGCTCGAGCGGAACAAACGCCACGGGCACCAACAGCGGCAGCACCATGGGCGCGCCGGGCAGCACGTATCAAACCCCGCCGACCACCAATCCGAACACACCCAATTCGGACACGACACGCGCGCCCAACGATCCCCGTATGGGACCGAACGGGCCCTCGAGCACGAACAATCCGAACGGCAACAGCACGACGACGGGACCCAATACGCCGCAATAGCACCAAAACAAGAAGGGCCGGTGCGTTCTACCGGCCCTTTTCTGTTTCACGCCTGCCGGGGAGCGTTCCATGGCCGACAAAGAGGCCGAGTATCTGCCGCAAGGCGAAGACAACAACAGCCGCGAGCTCAACAGCCACAGCGCCCGCCAAGCGCAAACTTTGGGGCGGATGCGCTATGTCTTGGGTATTGGCTTGGTGCTGGTGATCCTGATGTTTGCGATCATCTATATGGCGGGGCCGTGATTACTCGAGTTCCGGGTACGGCCCTTTGCCGCCACCGGCAATGAATTTGGAAACCTGCCATTCAAGGACTGGAAGCGGCACAGAGCCAGTCGCCAGCACCGCGTCATGGAAGGCGCGTATGTTGAATTTCGGGCCGAGTTCCTTTTCCGCCTTGGCCCGGGCCGCGCGGATCGCCATCTCACCGAGATAGTAAGACGTCGCCTGCCCCGGCCAAGCTATGTAGCGATCAATCTCGGTTTCAATTTCATGCTCGGGCAGCGCGGTGTTCTCGCGGAAGTACGCAATCGCCTGTTCGCGCGTCCAGCCCTTGGAATGAATGCCGGTATCGACCACCAGACGCGCCGCGCGCCAGATTTGATAGCCGAGCATGCCGAAGCGATCATAGGGCGTGTGATACATGCCCATTTCCTGCCCCAGCCATTCGCTGTAAAGCGCCCAGCCCTCACCATAGGCCGAGATATAAGAGTGGCGACGGAAATCCGGCAGGGAGGTATCTTCCGCCGCGAGCGGCATCTGGAAAGCATGTCCCGGCGCGCTTTCATGCAAGGTCAGCGCCGTGAGGTTATAAAGCGGGCGCTGCGGCAGATTATAGGTATTGACGAGATAGACGCCTGGCCCGCCACGGCCTGAGGTATAGAACGGCGCGATGTCGTCCGGCACGGGGCGAATGGCAAAACGCCCGCGCGGCAAAAGCCCGAACCAGAGATTGGCCTTGCCATCGAACTCTTTCGCGATCCAGGCGGCGCGATCCAGCAGCTCTTGCGGGGTCTTAGCGTAGAATTTCGGATCGGTGCGCAGCATCCGCTGGAATTCGGCGAAAGAGCCTTTGAAGCCGGTCTCTTTCATCACCTTTTCCATCTCGCCGCGCAGCTTGGCGACTTCGGAGAGGCCCAGACGGTGAATTTCCTCCGGCGGGGTGGTGACGGTGGCGTAGTTCAAAATCTGCGCGCGGTAATAGGCTTTGCCATCCGGCAGATCCTCGGCGGCAAGGGTTTTGCGCGTGTGCGGCAGATATTCATTGCGCCAGAATGTATCGAGATCGCGATAAGCCGGCTGGACCGTGCCCATGATCAGCTTCAGCGCTTTCGCCTTCAACGCGGCCTGCTCAGATGCAGGGATGTTCGGCGGCATATCCTTGAAAGGCTCAAAAAAGGCAGTGTCTTCGGGCTTGGCCGACGCGGTTTTGGTGATGGCATCGCCGCGCCCCTGTAAGGTCACTTGCGGCGGGGTGAAGCCGCGCTTCAAACCGGCGCGCATATTGGCGATGTTTTCGCCAAAATAGCGCGGCAGCTCGCTGAGCTGGGAAAGCCAGTTGCGATAATCCTGTTCGGTGCGGAAGGGCCTGCGCGCCCGATCGTTGAACTCGCCCCAGAAGGAGGAATCCGAATTGGCGGGCATCTCATAATCGCGGAATTTTTCTGATGCGATCATGCTTTGAAGCTGCACGCGATAAACTTGCGCATTCACCTGCTCTTTGGGTGAAAGCTCGGTCGGGGAAATCTTCTCCAGCGCGGCGAGCGTTTCCTGCCAACGGGCAAGGCGCTTTTCCTGGCTCACCGTATCGACATGGGGAAGATGGGCCGGGACCGGACGGGTGTTGTCCTCATCATCCTGGAACTCTGCAATGCGCCAGCCCCATTCCGAGGTGTAGAGCGTCTTTAATTGCGCATCCGCGGTGGCGGCATGCATCGCGGGAAAAACGGTGGCCAGCGCGAAAGCGGCGGCAAAACAGGTTTTCATGACATCCCCTCTTCTGCGCATAAGCTATCGCGCGGGGCGCAAAGCTGTCGAGCGGCAAAACAAAACCCCGGCAGGGATGCTGCCGGGGTCTTCACACTACAGGCTTTCAGGAGACTTAGTGCTTGTAGGCCTTGCGGTAGATGAACCAGTAGACGCCGCCGACGAAGATGCCGCCGCCGACGATATTGCCCAGCGTGGCCGGGATGAGATTGTGCACGATGGCCGGGATGGTCACGACCGAGACATCGAGACCAGCCGGAGCATGGCCAGCCGCGACGAGCACATAAGCGAGCGGCAGAAGATACATATTGGCGATGCAGTGCTCGAAGCCCGCAGCGATGAAGGCTGCGACCGGAAGCACAAGGCCCGCCATCTTGTCGGCGACGGAGCGGCCCGCATAGCTCATCCACATGCCGAGGCAAACCAGGATGTTGCAGAGCACGGCCTTGAAGAAGATCGTGACGGCATCCGGCGTCAGCTTGGAGATCGCGAGCGTGATCACCGCTTTGGCGATGCCGCCGTTATTCATCGCATAGTGATGCGACATGTAAACGAGAAACACGAGGGTGAGCGCGCCGATGAAATTGCCGACCCAGATGATCACCCAGTTCTTGCCCAGCTCCCAGCTTTTGATCTGGCCCTGAAACCACGCCATGGTGAGAAGGCAATTGCCGGTGAAGAGTTCGGCGCCCGCGATCGCGACCAGGCCAAGGCCGAGCGCGAAGACAAGACCGCCCAGAAGGCGCTGTGCGGCAAAGCCGAGCGTGGCATCAGCCAGCACGATGCAGAAGAACAACCCGCCGAAGCCGATATACATGCCGGCGAGGAACGCCTGACCAAGGCTCGCCATGATCGGCGAATGGGCCTTTTTCACGCCGAGCTTTTCAACAAAGGCTTCGATTTCCTGCGGTGACAAGCAATCAGAGCCGAAGGATTGGGATGAGACCGGTTCAACGCCCATACGAGATCACGCTCTTGAATTCGCCCGCGTCTTTAGTTGCGGGAAAAGGCCAACAGAAGGCACATAAGCGCGGCCAAAGCGCGCAATACATTCGTGGGAAATGCTTATTGGGAAGCCATTTACCCTCCCCTTGAGGGAGGGTCGAACGAGAGAGCGCAGCGAAATCGTTCGGGGAGGGGTCTGTCGCGCCCCGTGTCTCGATTTACCCCTCCCCGAAAAATCTCAGCAATGCTGCGATTTTTCCGGTCGCACGCTGCCGCTACTCCACCCTCAAGGGGAGGGTGAGATCACGCACTATTCCTTCCGCCCCTTGAACCCCAGCGCGACGAGGTAGAGTTCCACCGACTCCTTGCGGCTCGCCGGCGGTTTGACGTGTTTGACGTCGGAGAAGTGCTTTTTCACCGTATTCAGCACATCGCCTGTCGCCCCGCCCTGAAACACCTTGCCGACAAAACCGCCGCCGGGGCGCAGGACCTCGATGGCGAGATCGAGCGCGGCTTCGAACAGCGCCAGGGTGCGGATGTGATCGGTGGCGCGATGGCCCGTGGTGGGCGCGGCCATATCGGTGAGAACAAGATCGGCTTCGCCGCCCAGCGCCGCCTTGATCAGGCCAGGGGCTTCTTCGGCGAGCATATCGAGATGGAGGAACTCCACGCCCGGGATCGGCTCCATCTCCAAAATATCGGCGCCAACCACCTTGCCGTCATCGCCGACGCGTTCGCGCGCAACCTGGCTCCAGCCGCCGGGGGCTGCACCCAAATCTAGAATGCGTCCGCCGCGGCGCAGGAGCCGGAATTTTTCATCCAGCTCTTTCAGCTTGAACGCGGCGCGCGAGCGATAGCCCTTTTGCTTGGCCTGCGCGACGTAGGGATCGTTGAGCTGACGTTCCAGCCAGCGCTTGGACGACACGGTGCGCCCGCGGGTGTTCTTCACCCGTTTCTCATTATTCATCGGCGTGCCTCTGCCATCAATTCCCGTAAAATGCCTTCGCGCAGGCCCCGGTCAGCGACACGCAGGCGGGCGCAAGGCCAGACGTCATGAATGGCGCTAAATATCGCACATCCCGGCACGATCAAGTCTGCTCTTTCATTGCCGACGCAGCCCTGTGCCGCACGCGCGGGCCGATCCATGGCGGCAAGCTCTTCCACCACGCCTTGAATGGCATTGCAATCATGCCAGGAGGCATCGACACGCGAGCGCAGATAGCGTTGCAGCTTCAGCGCGACACCGGCGAGCGTCGTCACCGTGCCGGAGGTGCCGAGAAGATGATGGCGGGTGGTATCGAAAAAGCCGCCCTTCAAATCCATATCGCGCTTCACCGCCTCGAAGCGGTTGCGCATATCGCGGCGCATGGTTTGGTAGTCCATCGGCGTGCCGGCCATCGCGGCGCCTTCCGACAGGGTCATCACCCCCAAGGGTACGGAATCGAAATGGATAATCAGCGGCTTTCCGTGATCGCGCCCAAGCCAGATGGTTTCCGTGGAGCCGCCGCCGATATCGAAGACCAGCGCGCCTTCGTAATGGGCCCCGATCAAGGGCGCGCAGCCAAGCGCGGCGAGCCTTGCCTCTTCCGCAGCCGAGATCACCGAAAGGGTGATCCCTGCCTCTTTCGCCGCCCGCTCCACCAGCACCCCGGCGTTGGACGCCGCCCGGCAAGCCTCTGTCGCCACTGCCCGGACAAAGCGGGCGCCATGGCGTTCGATCCGCTGGGCGCAGACCTTGAGCGCGGCAATGGTGCGATCCATCGCGGCTTCGGAAAGCTGGCCGGAATGGGCCACCCCCTCCCCCAGCTTCACGATGCGGGAAAAGGAATCGATGATGCGAAAGCTGCCCTCACGCCCCGGCGAGGCAATCAACAGACGGCAATTGTTGGTGCCCAGATCCAAAGCCGCCAGCACCGGCGGGGCTTTGCGGCCCAAATGCCGCCGCCGCCTTTGCTTTTTCACCGGTTGGTCCATGGGGCTGAAGGTGTCCTAACGAAAATGTGAAGCAGCAGAGGCAAACTAGCACGCAGGGGTGGTGCCGCGAGGTTTTCTTTACAGGTAAGCGACAGCCAGCGGTCAGTTTAGAGAAATTCCATGGTGTTGCGAGCGGGCCTACGATTTTTCTGCCGCAACACCGGTGGGGTGAGGTTGAGGCGGAGCCCTGCGCCATTGCGCCGCAATTCCTGATAGCAAATACCGCCGAAGAGCTTTGCCGTGGCCCGCCATTGACTTACCGCGCGTCACAAGCCCGAGAGTTGCATCTCTGCTGGGATTCTACCGGGGTAGAGTATGAAGATCGGCCTTGAAAAAGCGATTTCAGCGGCGATCTCACCGGGCTTTGCACAAGCCCTCAAAGGTCTGCGCGCCGAACTTGGGCTAGCCTATCGCCATCACCGCGGGGTGAAGCGCGCGGCGCGCTACAGCGGGCGCCATGGCTGCAAGATAAATTTCGGCTCCGGCCTCGCCGCCAAGCCGGGCTGGATCAATGTCGATCTCAACAAGGCGGCCGATCTGGCGCTGGATCTTCGCCGCCCGCTCCCCTTCGACTCCGCATCCTGCGCGATGGTCTATTCGGAGCATTTTCTGGAGCACCTGCAATATCCCGGTGAGGCGCTGCAGTTCTTGCAGGAATGCGCGAGAATTCTCGAACCCGAGGGCGTCCTCAGCTTAGGGGTGCCCGATACCGAATGGTACATGCTGGATTATTGTGGCGTGGCCAATCCGAGCCGGACGCGCGCGGGCTTTGCCGAGGAAGACGTCTTCGCGATCGCCAAACGGCTGTGGCATCCCAAATGGTGCCAGACCCGCATGGAGCATCTGCACCATCACACCCGCCAAGCCGGCGAGCATCAATTCGCCTATGATTTCGAGACCCTGGAAAAGCTGTTGCACGAGGCCGGTTTTACCGCCGTCGAACGCCGGGATTTCGATCCGGCTCTGGATTCAAAGCAGCGCGCCCTCAACACACTGTATGTGAACGCCCGGCACTAGGCGCGCGGCCACGAAGACGCTGTGGCGGGGCGATGCGGCGCGCTCACCACAGCCGCTTATTCGCGAAAGCCTTGCCGGAACCGGATTTTAGGTAGTGCTCGAAGGCGCGGGCGCGGGGTTCGGTTTTGAAGGCGAAATAGGCGGCCAATTCCCAGGGACGGTATTTGGCGGTGTGGGTGGAGCGGCCAGCATTATGTGCTTTGAGGCGCTCCTTCAAATCCGTTGAGAACCCGGTGTAGCGCTGTGCCGGATCAGCCAGACTCTGCAGTAAATAGACGTAGAACATTGCTGCCCCCACCGCATTGTTGGCAGACCTTAACCTAAAGTAGAATTGGGGAGAGAGGGGTATGTGCCAGACGTCACCCGTCCTCCTACGCCAAGGCTTCGGAGGACAGCCACCCTTCGCTCGCTTCGCATTTCGAGGATTTTGCAGGGCGTCAGCCATCCGTAGCTTGCGAAGCAAGCGAAGGATGGCTGGGGGACTAGGATTCGAACCTAGACAGGCAGAGTCAGAGTCTGCAGTCCTACCGTTAGACGATCCCCCAACGGAGGCGGCGCTTCTAGCCTCTTTTGCCTTTCGATTTCAAGGACTCTGTGGGCGCGCATTGTCGTCGCGGGGCGCTAAATGTGGATAGATCGCATTTAGCTGCCCAAGGACATCACCTTAAGCCACGGGGTCATCAAGTAAAAGTTGCACTATTCGTGTAAACTATATTTGTAGTTGCATTCCGGCAGATATGGGACTTATGGTTGCCCTCACCAGAACTCAACTGGAGGGAGAACATCATGAAGTATCTGCTTCTCGCGGGCGCAGCCGCCTTTTTGCTGGCCCCGATGGCCTTCGCTGACACCCTGAACATCACCTCGACCACCGACACGGTGCAGCCGGCGGGCAAAATCAGCTCGAAGAGCGGCACCGCCTTCAACCCCGGCACCAACAAGATCATCTTCAAGGCGCTGGGAAAGACCTGCACCTTGAACAGTTCGGGCAACCCTTGGAACGCTGGCGCAGGCGCGGGTTGCAATTATGAAGTCACGATCGACAACAGCGCCCAGAC
The DNA here is from genome assembly GCF_011761565.1 of Rhizomicrobium palustre. Lineage (NCBI taxonomy): Bacteria > Pseudomonadati > Pseudomonadota > Alphaproteobacteria > Micropepsales > Micropepsaceae > Rhizomicrobium > Rhizomicrobium palustre. The sequence continues at coordinate 598,208 of NZ_JAASRM010000001.1, forward strand.
CATCAACCTGACCTCGAACGGTAAGGGCTGCACCGTGGCCGCCGACGTTCCGGCCGCCTGCAAGTAACCCCTGGCGCAATGGTGAATCCCCTGCGCCCCCAACCTGGGGATTCACCGCACTGCCGCGCGCGATAAATGATAGACAGCATCTATCATAACGGTGGAAACAATCCATTTCACAAATGACGCCCAGCCCGGCATCGTCTGCCCAGATTTTGGGAAGGACGAGCAATGACTAAGACCCTCACCACCGCATCGGGAGCCCCCGTCGGCGATAATCAAAACAGCCTGACCGCAGGCCCGCGCGGGCCTTTGCTGGCGCAGGACTGGCAGCTCTTTGAGAAGCACGCCCATTTCAACCGCGAGCGCATCCCCGAGCGCGTGGTGCATGCCAAGGGCTCGGCTGCGTATGGCACGCTGACCATCACCGGCGATATCTCGCGCTTCACCAAGGCCAAGGCGCTGCAGAAGGGCGCCGCCAGCGAATGCTTGCTGCGCTTCTCGACCGTGGCCGGGGAAAAAGGCGCCGCTGATGCCGAGCGCGATGTGCGCGGCTTCGCCCTCAAGGTCTATACTGAGGAAGGCAATTGGGATCTGGTCGGCAACAACACGCCGGTCTTCTTTGTGCGCGATCCGTACAAATTCCCCGACTTCATCCATACCCAGAAGCGCGATCCCAAGACCAATATGCGCAGCGCCACCGCGATGTGGGATTTCTGGTCGCACAGCCCGGAAAGCCTGCACCAACTGACGATTTTGATGTCGGACCGTGGCCTGCCCAAATCCTATCGCCATGTGAATGGCTATGGCTCGCACACCTATAGCTTCATCAACGAGGCTGGCGAGCGTTTCTGGGTGAAGTTCCACTTCAAGACCATGCAGGGCATTCAGACCATTACAGGCGAGGAAGCGGCCAAGCTGATCGGCGAGGACCGCGAAAGCCATCAGCGCGATCTCTTCGACAGCATCGAGAAAGGCGATTTCCCGCGCTGGAGATTCTGCGTGCAGGTGATGCCGGAAGCCGATGCCGACAAGACCTCGTACAACCCCTTCGACCTCACCAAGGTGTGGCCGCATGCGGAGTATCCCTTGATCGAGGTCGGCGTCTTGGAGCTGAACCGCAACCCGGAAAACTATTTCGCGGAAGTGGAACAGGCCGCCTTCTCGCCTGGCAATGTCGTGCCCGGTATCGGCCACAGCCCCGACAAGATGCTGCAGTTCCGCCTCCTCTCTTACGCGGATGCGCAGCGCTATCGCGTCGGCACCAATCACGAGGCCCTGCCGGTGAACCGCCCGCGCTGCCCGGTGCATCACTATTACCGCGATGGCTCCATGCGCTTTGACGGCAATAGCGGCGGGTCGGTGAATTACGAGCCGAATTCCTATGACGGGCCGAAGGAGGATCCGCGTTTCAAGGAACCGCCGCTGAAAATCTCCGGCGAGGCGGATCGCTATAACCATCGCGATGGCAATGACGATTATGGCCAAGCAGGCGCCCTTTTCCGTCTGATGCCCAAGGACGAACAGGAACGGCTGATGAATACCATCGCGGGCGCCATGAAAGGCGTGCCGGAAGCGATTGTGATGCGCCAGCTCTGCCATTTCTTCCGCGCCGATCCCCAATACGGCGCAGGCGTGGCGCGGCGTCTGGGCGTGAAGATCGATCAGCATAAGCCGGCATAGCCCTTCCCCCCTCGTCGGCTAAAGCGCCCTGGTCTTCTCCCCCCAAGGAGACCGGGGCGTTTGTTTATTCCCTCCATGCCTGTTCCCCCGAGGAGCTATGCGCGGGACGAACAGCCCCCTCCCCTCTGATGTGCTAGACAGCTATGCTCGTCTCATTGAGCCTCGCTTCACACATCCCATGTCCCCGCCCGTACGAAAAATCATCCATATCGATATGGACGCCTTCTATGCGTCGGTGGAGCAGCGCGACCGGGAGGAGCTACGGGGCAAGCCGGTGGCGGTGGGCAGCCCCAATTTGCGCGGCGTGGTGGCGGCGGCGAGCTATGAGGCGCGCAAATTCGGCGTGCGCTCGGCCATGCCCTCCACCACCGCGCTGAAAAAATGCCCGGAGCTGATTTTCGTGTGGCCGCGCTTCGAGGTCTATCGCGCCGTGTCGCGGCAGATCCGCTCCATCTTCCTGGAATACACGCCGCTGGTGGAACCGCTCTCGCTGGATGAGGCCTATCTCGATGTGACGCGCAATTTGCGCGGCGTACCGACGGCTTCGGAAACGGCGAAAGAAATCCGGGCCCGGATATTCGAGTGGACGGGGCTGACCGCCTCGGCAGGCATTTCCTATAACAAATTCCTCGCCAAGCTGGCGTCGGATTACAAGAAACCGAATGGCCAATTCGTGGTGCGCCCCGATATGGGCGCGGCGTTTGTCGAAGCCTTGCGGATCGAGAAATTTCATGGCGTGGGCAAAGTCACCGCCGAGAAGATGAACCGGCTGGGGATATTCACCGGCGCGGATCTGAAGGCCAAGCCGCTCGAATTCCTGGTCAAGCATTTCGGCAAGATCGGGCCCTGGTATTACGCCATCGCGCGCGGCGAGGATGACCGCCCGGTGGAGCCCGACCGGCCACGCAAATCCTCTGGCTCAGAGATCACGCTCCTCACCGATTTGCGTGAGCCCGCCGAGATCGAAAAGGCGATGCTGGAGCAGGCGCAGGAAGTTTGGGCGTGGTGCGAAAAGGCCCAGATGTTCGGCCAGAGCGTGACGGTGAAAATAAAATATGCCGATTTTCATCAGGTGACCCGCTCGCGCACGCTCGGCCATCTGGTGCAGTCGCGCGAGGAGTTGTTTGAGATTTCGCTGGCGCTAACCCGCAGCATTTTCCCGGTGGAGAATGGAGTCAGGCTGGTGGGCGTGACGGTCTCCCACTTCCCGGAGGAAGAAACCGCCGCGCCCAATCAACTCGATTTTGATTTTGGCTAGCCTTACTTCTTCTCGAACGGCGCGGAGATGGTGAGTTCCACCTCGTCGCCGACGAGCGGCACGTATTTGCCGACGCCGAAATCGGAGCGCTTCAAGACGCCCTTCACTTCAAAGCCGACCGTGACGGCCTTGCTCATCGGGTTGGTGCCCGAGGCGAGGAAGGCGGCATGCAGCGTGACCGGCTTGGAGACGCCGTGGAAGGTGAGCGTGCCGGTAACATCGGCGGTCGCCTTGCCGGTGAGGCTCACCTTGGTCGACTTGAAGGTGATGGTGGGGAATTTCTGGACGTCGAACCAATCGGCGCTTTTCAGCTCGCCATTGAGCTTGTCGTTCGGGGTCAGGACCGAAGCGGTCGGGATCGAAATCTCAAGGCTGGCGGCGGCCGGATTCTTAGTGTCGAGGCTGAGGTTGCCCGTGGCGCCATAGAAATCGCCATACCAGGTGGAGAAGCCCATATGGTTCACGGCGAAAAGCACGCGAGCATGGCTCGATTCAAGCTGATACTGGCCGGGCACGACATTGGCCGGATCGGTGTTGGGCGCGGCTTGCGCGAAAGCAGCCGTGGCGGTGAGCACGGCGAAAGCAAAACTTGCGGCAAAGCGGCGGTATTGGGACATGGTCACGTTTCCGGTGATGTTTCGCTGACAAAATGACGCAGGTGTCCCGGATTTGAAAGTCACGTTTGCGGCAATGCTGGGTTTCCAAAAGCGTTCCTTCCGCCTGGACACCATCAGCGCGCAGTAGTGCTTGTTTTCGCCACCAGGCTTTGGGCATCGAAGGGGGCGCGGACCTTGGCATCGTTATCGAAGTAAACGAAGACCTCGCGCTTCTTCTTCGCGCCAGGCTTGCCGACCCGCGGGCCTTCGGCGATGCCAGCTTCTGTCCACGCCTTAACCCGCGTAGCCCAGAGATCGAGCGCCTCTTCGGTATAGCCGCTGACATAGAGCTGTTCGGAGCCATGCAGGCGGCAATAGACGAAATCAGACGTTTCATCGAGAAGCAGCGGCCACTCCACCGTATCGGCCACCACCAGGGCGATATCGTATGTCTTCAAAAGCTTGATGAAAGCGGGATCGCGAAAAGATTCATGACGGATTTCCAGCGCGTGACGCAGGGGCCGGTCTTCTTGGATCTTGGTAAGGCTACGCCCCTCCATTTTTGCATCGCGGCGGCGGGCGAGTTTGGCAGCCTCTTTGGTGCTGTGCGGAAGCCCCGCAAAAAATGTTTCGAGATGTTCGGGATCGAAGCGGTAGCTTGGCGGCACTTGCCACAGGATGGGGCCGAGCTTTTCCTCCAGCGCCAACACGCCGGAAGCGAGGAAGTTCGCCACGGCTTGCTCGGCCTCTTTGAGGCGCAGGATATGGGTGATGTAGCGCGGCGCCTTCACCGAGAAGACGAAATCCTCGGGCGTCGCCGCATACCAAGCCGCGAAATTTTCCGGCCGCTGCAAGGCATAGAAGGTGCCGTTGATCTCCAGCGATTTGAACACCGAGGCGGCGAAGGAAAGCTCGTCCTTCTGGCGCAAACCCTTGGGGTAGAAGACGCCCCGCCAGGGTTTATAGCGCCAGCCTGAAATCCCGATCCGAATTCTGGGGTTTTTCATCACGGGATTTTGAAAATTTAACCCCCGGCCCGCCAGTGACATTCGCTGTGCCCGGGGCGGGCATTCTTTGCGGGCGGGGGCGAGGCGTGATACCTCTTAAAGCCTCCAGGAAGGTTCCCATGCAGTATAGACTCAACGTCAACGGCGCCGATCACAACGTGGAGGTCGATCCCGACACCCCGCTGCTGTGGGTGCTGCGCGATGCAATGAATCTGAAGGGCACGAAATACGGTTGCGGCTCGGGCCTCTGCGGCGCCTGCACGGTGCATGTGGATGGGGCGCCGGTGCGCGCCTGCATGACGGAGATTTCCTCGCTCGGCACCAAGAAGGTGACCACCATCGAGGGCATCGGCACCACCGCGGTGGGCAAGCGGGTGCAGGAAGCCTGGTTGAAGATCGATGTGATGCAATGCGGCTATTGCCAGCCGGGGCAGATCATGGAAGCGACTGCGCTTCTGGCCAAAACGCCCAAGCCGAGCGATGCCGAGATCACCGATGCGATGGGAAGCCATCTGTGCCGCTGCGGGACCTACACCCGCATTCGCGCGGCGATCAAACTGGCCGCGGAGGGCTGAACCATGCTGCCGAGCCAATTGCAGGATGTGATCGAAAGCACGAAGACCGGTGCGAGCCGCCGCTTTTTCCTGAAAGCTGGCGCGGCCACGGGCGGCGTCTTGATGCTGGGGCTTTATGGCTGCGCCCAAGGAGAGGCGCGCAAGAATGGCGAACTCAATGCCTTTGTGAAGATCACGCCGGATAACAGCATCACCATCATGGCGAAGAATCCGGAGATCGGCCAAGGCGCGAAAACGCTGCTCGCCATGCTGATCGCCGAGGAACTCGATGCCGATTGGAGCCATGTGAAGATCGAGCAAGCCGACCTCAACACCGACACCTATAAAGGCCAGTATGCGGGCGGCAGCATGATGGTGACGGAAAACTATACGCCGATGCGTCAGGTGGGCGCGGCCACCCGCGCCATGCTGATCAAAGCCGCGGCCAAGCAATGGAATGTGCCGGAAGGCGAATGCACCACGGCGCAGAGCACGATCACGCACAAGGCGAGCGGCAAGAAGGCGAGCTATGGTTCGCTGGCGGCAGCGGCTTCCGGCCTGGAAGTGCCAGAGCTGAAAAGTGTGGTGCTGAAGGATGCGAAGAATTTCACCCTGATCGGCAAGCCGACGGTGGGGATCGACTCCCCGCGTTTGGTGAAGGGCGCGCCCCTATACGGCATCGATGTCGAAGTGCCGGGAATGCTTTATGCTGTGTTCCAGAAATGCCCGGTTTTCGGGGGCAAAGTAAAATCGGCCAATCTTGACGAGATCAAGAAGCTGCCCGGCGTGGTAGATGCCTTCGTCGTGAAGGGCGGCAGCACGCAAGTGTTCGAAGCCGAAGGCGGCACCGCCTCCACAGGGCTTTTGCCGGGTGTGGCCATTGTCGGCAAGAGCTGGTGGCAGGCTAACAAGGCGCGCAAGAGCCTGAAGGTGGAATGGGACGAAGGCCCCTATGCCAACCAATCGAGCGAGGGGTTTGCCGCCACGGCGAAGAAGATGTTCGCCGCCGCGCCCACTTTGCCGTTGCGCAAGGATGGCGATGCGGATGCGGCGCTGAAGAGCGCGGCGAAAACCGTGTCGCTCAGCTTCGATTATCCCTTCCTCGCCCATGTCACGCTGGAACCGCAGAATTGCACCGCCCATGTCGCGGACGGCAAATGCGAGATCTGGGCGCCGACGCAATTGCCGGAAGCGGCCCGCGGGCTGGTGGCGACGACGCTCGGCATGGAGCTGAAGAACATCACCATTCATATGACGCGCTGTGGCGGTGGTTTCGGGCGCAGGCTGATGAATGATTATGTGGTGGAAGCCGCCTGGATTTCACGCGCTGTGGGCAAGCCGGTGAAGCTGCTGTGGACGCGTGAAGACGATATCCATCACGATTTCTATCGCCCCGGCGGCTGGCACAAAATCGAGGCCGGGATCGATGCCAGCGGAAAGCCGGTAGCTTGGAAGCATCATTTCGTCAGCTTCGGCAAGGCGAACAAATTCGCGAGCTGCGCGGGCATGCCGCCGGACAGCTATCCGGCTGGCCGCGTGCCCAACCTCACCTTCGGCGCCTCGCTGATCGAAACCGGTGTGCCGATGGGGCCGTTGCGGGCCCCGAGCGAAAACGCGCTGAACTGGGTGTTTCAATCGACCATCGATGAGCTGGCGCATGAAGCAGGCAAAGACCCGCTTGCCTATCAGCTTGAGCTTCTGGCCACGGCGGAAAAGCAGCCGGGACGGCTTTCGGCATCGCGTTCGCGCGGGGTGCTGGAAAAGGTGGCGCAGATGAGCGGCTGGGGCCGCGCGGTACCGCCGCGCACTGGCCTCGGCATCGCCTTCGCCTTCTGCCATCTGGGCTATGCCGCGCTGGTGGTGGAAGCCGCTGTCGCCAAAGACGGCGCCATCACCATCAACAAGGTGTGGGCCGCGGTGGATGTGGGCCGCCAGATCGTCAACCCGATGGGGGCGGAAAACCAGTGCCAAGGGGGCATCATTGACGGCCTCAGCCATGCGCTGAACGAAAAGATCACCTTCGCCAAGGGCCGCACGGTGGAGAGCAATTTCGACGGCCATCCGCCGCTGATGCTCGCCCAAGTGCCGCCGATCGAGGTGCAATTCGTGCTGACGGACAACCGCCCCACCGGGCTTGGCGAGCCGCCCATGCCGGTGATCATTCCGGCGTTGACCAATGCCATCTTCGCGGCGACGGGAAAGCGGGTAGCCTCGCTACCGATTGATCCCAAGCTTTTGGCGGTGTGAGACCGGCTAAAATCATCATGGCCGGGTCGAGCCCGGCCATGGCCGTGAATGTTTAGAGCCGCGTCGGTGTTGGCGATCCCGGCGTGGCGCGATTGCCCCAGCTCCAGGCTGGCAGGGTACCGCGCTGACGATCCCGCCCGCCTTCGACGGCGGAATACCACGCCACCGCCGCGCCGAGCAAAAGCCCCGCCGCGATCATGAAAGCCTGCAACACGGCGGCAACGCGGGCGCGATGCAGCTCCTGTTGCGAGGCGACAATCACCCGATCCACCCGCGACATGGCAAGATCGGCCGGCATGCCGGTGCGATTGGCCACCACATTGGCCAAATGATTGCGCTCATCAATGGTGACGCCGTTATGCCCATTGCTCTTCAAGAGAATGCGGGCGGCTTCCGAGCGCTGATAGGTGATGGCGGTATCGTTGGTGTTGCGAGCGCTGCGGAACAATTCATCGAGTTCCGAGGCGATGATGTTTTCACCTGAGGTAGAGGCCGCAGGGCCTTGGCCGCCGCCGCCCGGTGCCATCATGGGGGTGATCGCCGCCGCCCCTGCAAGGCCGAGCATCGCGGTGACGAGGATGGCGAGGCCCCAAGTGGCAAGCCCATGCACCCCATCACGAAATTCGCCCTCGCCGACGCTCGGCGAGCGAAAGGCCGAACGCATGCGGCCGGCGATATACCCACCCAAGCCGAAGGCCGAAAGCGCCACCAGGATGAGGAAGAGGCCGGACAGAATCCAAAGCCAGGCGGAGGAATCCCGCCATGTCGGCGCGGTGGATGCCACCGAAAGCCCGATCCCGGCCCCAAAAGCGAGCAAGGTGAAGGAAACGCCGGAGGCGGCAATCGCGCCCGCGATTACCGACGACCATTGCACATGCGGCACCGTGCCTTCAGGCAAGGGTGTCGAAGTTTGCGGAACGGCGCCCATCGTTAGCGCAGTCCGAAGAAGGACAGAATGGCGACGATGACGACAACAAGGCCAACCAGATAAATGATCCCGTTCATGTGAATTCTCCCGCTTGTCCCGGGAGGAACGGCTTCAGGGCTGGGTGGTTCCAGTGGCGACTTCAGGGAATGTGCTCAGTCACGCCCAATACGGCTTCAGCGTTTTCACGACGCGCGCGGATTTGATGGCAGCGCGCATTGAGGCGGCAAACTTGACGCCTTCATGCCCGGTGACAATGCCGATGGCATAGGATTTTTGGGCATTACGCTTTCCGACAATTTCGCCCGCAAGTTTTTTATGGGTGGAGAAATCATTGAGACGGCCGAGCGTGTCCTGCAGCTTTTCCAGCGCCGCCGCCATCTTCTTTTTTCCGGTAAAGAGCGCGGCGAAGAACTCCCCCGCGTAGCGCTGTTTCTTGATGGCGATGCGCAGCTTATGGCGCTGGAGGGTATCCAAGGTTTTCAGAGCTTTTGCATTTTTTACAATCTTCTTGTGACGCGCCGTCAGGACTTCGCGCGCGAAAGAAAGAACCGGCCGGTCACGCCGTGCGGCCTGCAAGAGATCGCCATCGCGGCGCCACGCCCCGCCTTCCAGCCAAAGCGCGCTGTCCAGTATGAGGCGGCGATAACGCTCACTCGCCAGCGCCGCCTTAGCGCGAGAAAAACCGCTATCGCGGCGCTGTTCCATATCCTTTTTAAGCAGAGTCATCTCGCGCGCGCTTTCTTCCAGCGGGGTGACGCTTTCGCGGACAAAGACGTCGAGATCGCGCGCCGGGCCAAGCTCACCGGTGAGCCATTTCAATTCCGCCTTCACTGCCTGGCTCTGCGGATCGGCGAGCATTTCCTTGAAGAGCGAAAAAGCGGCGCGCAACCGGCGCAGCCCCACGCGCATCTGATGCACCCCCTCGGATTGGCCAAGACGCACCGCATCCTCATTGGCAGTGATGTGGCGCAGCGTCTCCTTGCCGAGAACGCGAAAAGCGGCGGCGCAGCTCATCTCTTCATCAAGGGCGATGTCGTTGGCGCCCACCGGTCCGGGCTTTTCACCCGCGGCAAGCGCATATCCGCGCGAAGATTTCGCGCGCATCTCGAAAGCGGCAGGAACTGCATCGGCCAACCGCTTTGCTGCCGCGATCAGCTTCTCAACGCTGCCGCTTTTTAGTTCCAGCTCGATCTCGCAAATGGGCGCGCGCCGCCGACCGGCTTTCAGCGTGCCGTGATCGAGGGCGAGTTCTATCTCGCTGCCATCGAGGTTCAGAAGGAAGATGCTGCGCGTGACCACCGTCTCAAACACCGCTTTGAGCTTGGCGTCTTTAAGTTTCTTCAGCGGTGGCAGCGCGGTGATATCGGGCCTGTCGCTAGCGATCTCGCATTCCCATTCCCGGCGGGTGAAGACACCCTCGCCTTCCGCTTTCACGGTTTGGAGGCGCTTCTTACCGCTATGGCGCACGCGCAAAGTGAGCCCCTTACCCTGCAGGGTCAGCTTCGGCGTATCGAAATAGACCGAACGCAGCGTTTTACGCTTTGGCCGCGTGTTTTTCAGCCAATCCAGCCTCGTGACGGCTTTCAGCGCCTCGGGCGGAACGGCAAGCTTGATTTCGATCTCATCAGCCATGATGGATCATGTTACGCCGGGTACGCGCACAAAGCACGCTTTAGGGCATTCGGTGCCCACGCGCGGCTTCGATGATATCGTACCACTCGCGGCTCGAAAGCTGCACCGTCAGCCCCGCCAACATCTCGGTCAGGCGCTGGGGCTTTTGGGTGCCGATGATCGGGGTGATGCAAGCCGGATGCTTCAAGAGGAACGCCATGGCGATGGCCGAAGGCGCCACCCCATGATGCGCCGCAATGCGCACGAGCACCTGGCGCACCGCCTGCAACTCGACCGGGCCATCGGCACCGAGGCGTCCACCAGCCAACGGCGACCAAGCCGCAATCGCGATATTCTCGCGCATCGCCTGATCCAGCGTGCCGTCAAAGATAGGCTCAATATGCCCTGGCGAAAGCTGGAGCTGATGCGCCACCAGCGGCGCCTTCAAATAGCGTTTCAAGGCATCGACCTGGCCAACGGTGAAGTTGGACGCGCCGACCGCCGCGATTTTGCCTGCCGCAACAAAGCCATCGAGGGTGGCGGCGAGTTCCGCCGGATGGGTGAGGATATCGGGGCGGTGGATGTAGAAAAGATCGATCCGCGCCACGCCGAGACGCGACAAACTGCCGTCGACACATTCCTGCAGATAGGCCTGCGACGAGCAATAGGGCGACTTCACATCAATGCCGCCCTTGGTGGCGATGAAGGCGCCATCGAACAGCTTGGGCGCCTGTTTGCGCAAGGTTCCGAGCAGGCGCTCCGCCCCACCATAGCCGCTGACCCCGCCATAAACGTCTGCCGTGTCGAGATGGTCGATGCCAGCTTCGCGCGCGGCGGAAACCATGGCGAGCGCCTCTTCGACCTGGCCTTCGTGGTAGCGCCAAAACCCGTAGGCGAGCCGTTTCTTGCCGCGTTCCGTCAAGGCGATCATCGCGTATCCTCTCGTCGCTGTAAGCGTTGTCTGGCGGGGCTCGTATAGCTAAACTTCGTCCATAGAACAAACCTTGGGAAGGGGCGCGCCATGCGGCTTTCGGCCATTCTGATTGCTGCGGGCTTGACGGCTTTTTCTGCCCTGCCCGCGATCGGCGGAGCCAAGGACCTCGCCCTCGACATCAAGGGCAAGCGCGCGGCGATTATATCCTATCTCGCCGACCTTCCCAGCCAGAGGAAGACGCTCTCGGGCAC